>CAZDGC010000108.1:0-22318 GCA_964504885.1 uncultured Opitutus sp. | reverse complement strand
CGCGATCCGGAGAAATCGCGATGATCATTCACCACCCGCCGGACACCGTCCTTGAACAACGCGCCGCCAAAGTTGATCACGAGTCCCACCGGCAGTCCCAACAGGCGCAGGTAGGTTCGCACCTGCTTGGGATGAACGGGAGCGAGAGCCTCGACTGACTTCAGTTCCACCACGAATGAACCCTCGATTAAAAGGTCCGCCCGGAACCCCTCATCCAACTCGAGGCCGTCGATCTGGATCGGGACTGGCACCTGGCGCGACACCTTGAGTCCGCGATCCCGTAGTCGCTTCGCGAGCACGGCTTCGTAAACCGACTCCAAAAGGCCAGGTCCTATCTCCCGGTGAAGCTGGAAGGCCACCTCCACCACGATGGCGGAAATCTGTTCCACGCCCAATCCCCTGCCGGCGGAGATCTTCGAAAGTTCGGTCATGCCTGACTGATTGGCGGCAGACTTCCGGGGATCAACCAGCCCTTCACCCCGATTTCAGGGGTAACGCAGACCTCCCGCGAAGGCGCGAGGGCGCGAAGAGAGAACCTGCGCTTAACTGCCCTTGCCCACCACTCCAGCCGACCATCGCCCCCGCGCTATGGACAGGCCATGCATTGCCTTCGCGCCTCCGCGTCTTCGCGGGAACCCCCTCCTCGTCAGCCAGACCTCCCGCGTCTTCGCGGGAGCCAACCTCTTCGCCAGCCCCACCATTGATACGCAGCCGCGATCCGGAGAAATCGCGATGATCATTCACCACCCGCCGGACACCGTCCTTGAGGTTTGCACCCACGCCCAGCCTTCGTTTACCTGGTCGAACTCGATCCGGTCTGAACTCTCGCTGTGACGCACTTCAAACCGCCGCCCGACCCCTGGCTGCACCGTCTGACGAACTTAATGAACACCGATCGACCAACCGAGCCGCGGGGGCGCATGGCAGGGTTTCGCCGGGCGGGGGCGCTGGGGCTTCTGCTGATCGCTCCGCGGCTGTGGGGAGCGCCACCGCCGCCGCTTCCGGAGGCGATGGCCGTGTATCCTGAAATTTCCTACGCCGGAAACCGGAATCCCCGGCAGATGCTCGACCTGCTCCTGCCCCAAAAGCGTGCGCCCGGGGTCCGTCTGCCGGTCGTGGTCTACCTTCACGGCGGCGGGTGGTATCGGGGCAGCAAGGACGCCGGTCATACCTGGTTGCGGCCACTGGTGGAGAGCGGGGCCTATGCGGGGGTGGCGGTCAATTACCGGCTGGCGGGGGAGGCGCCCTGGCCGGCCCAGATCCACGACTGCAAGGCGGCGATCCGCTGGATTCGGGCGCACGCCGCCCGCTACGGCCTGGAGCCCGAGCGGATCGGAGTGGCGGGCGCGTCGGCGGGGGGAACGCTCGCCACGATGCTCGGGGTCAGTGGTGGCGTGCCGGAACTGGAGGGCGAGGTCGGGCCGCACGGCGACAGGAGCAGCCGCGTGAGTTGCGTGGTGAACCTGTTTGGCCGGATGAATTTCCTGGCCGAGCCGGAGTCGGCGCGCGCGGCTCCGGCTCAGGCGAAGGCCCTCGCCGGCCGCCTCGCGCTCCTGTTCGGCGGCCCGCTGGAAGAGCGGGAGGCGCTGGCGCGCGCGGCCTCGCCGGTCAATTACCTCACGGCGGACGATCCGCCGGTTTTCACGATCCACGGCACCCGCGACCCCACGGTGCCATTCGCGCAGGCGACGGAGATCGACGCGGGCCTGAAACGCGCCGGAGTTCCCCACCAACTCCTCGTCATGGAGGGCTTCGGCCATGGTTTTCAAAATCCGGAGGCCAACCGCCGGGCACGGCAATTCTTCGATCTCCACCTGCGCGGCCTCGCGACGAAGATCTCGCTGGCTCCGATCGTGGCGCCGGCCAACTCCAAGGCGCAAAAAGCAAAGCCTCCGGGATAATGTTCCCCCCGCGCCGGGCCGGGGTGTAGGGACGCGCAACCGCCTTGCCTTGGCTGGCCCGCAGGGATTGAATGACGGCCGTGAGCCCGTCCCCACGGCCCGTCGCCGCGCCGTTCTCACGCGATCGGCGTGACGGATTGAACCGCGACTCCGGAACCAGCCGGGGCCGACACTTGACCGCAGTGGCGCCAGGGTGTCACGGCGGTCGCCGACCGGGCGGTCGCAGCGGCCCCGAGGCCAGCTTGCTCCCTTGATGCTCATGAACACCCCGAATCAGCCCCGCGCCGATCCCGCCCTGCGCCGACTTGCCGCTCGCTTGGCCGCCCTCCTACTCCTGCTGCCGGGCACAGCCGGCGCCGCTCCCGGCAGCGGCCCCGCGCGCGGCCCGATCGCCCGTTCGTTCAACTCCGGCTTTCCGCTCGCGCACGACAGCTACAACGGGGTCTCGTGCGCCAGCGACGGCCGCATCTACTACGTCCTCTGCACCAGCGTCCCGGACGTCGGCGCCCAGATGTATGTGTACGACCCGGCGAAGGACAGGATCACGCACCTCGGCGACGTCACCGAGGCCTGCGGCGAAAAGGGCAAGGGCACCGTCGTGCAGGGCAAGTCGCACGTGAACTTCATCGAGGCCGACGGGAAGCTCTATTTCGCCACCCACCTCGGCTACTATTCCAACATCGCCGGCCGCGAGGGTTTCGGCCCGCCGCCCCCGGGCATGAAACAGTACCCAGGCGGACACTTCCTCTCGTACGACCTGCGCACCGGCAAATTCGAGGACCTCGGCGTCGATCCGAACGGCGGTGGGATCATCTCGATGACGATGGATCCCAAGCGCGGCCGGCTCTACGGCCTCGCCTGGCCGAGCAACCACTTCCTGCGTTATGATCTCAAGAAACGGGAGCTGCGCGACATCGGGCTGATTCCCGACTATCCGTCGGATCCGTCGATCTTCCGCGTGCTGTGTCGGGCGCCCATCGTCGATCCGCGCGACGGCTCGGTCTACTTCACGACTGTCTACGGCCGGTTCGTCCGCTACGTCTTCGAAAAGGACGCCCTCGAGGTCGTCGAAGGCGACAACATGGTGAAGGATTACTTTGGACTCTACGATCCCGAGAAGCCCGGCCACATGGGCTACAACTGGCGGCAGACGATCTGGTACGAGCCGGAGCAGGCGATCTACGGCGTGCACGGAAACTCGGGCTACCTCTTCCGCTTCGACCCGCGAATTCCCCGGGTCGAAGTCCTGGATCGAATCACCTCGCTGCCGTCGCAACGGAGCGGGATGTACGATCTTTTCAGTTTCGGCTACCTCGGCTTCACCCTCGGGCCCGACGGCCACACGCTGTACTATCTCACGGGCGGGCCCGTGTACATCGACGGCAAGCGGGTTCAGGCCAAGGCCACCACGGCCAAGGGTGAGGCCCGTGGGCTGGAGAACCTCCACGTGATCACTTATGATCTGCGCAACGGCCGGTACACCGATCATGGAGCCGTCCAATTCGAAAACGGCAACATTCCCACCTACGTCAACACCCTCGCCGTGGGCCGGGATGGCGCACTCTACGCCGTGGCCCGCCCCGATCCGGCCGGCACCCGCAGCGACCTGATGCGCATTCCGCCCCTCCAGCCACCCCGTTAACCGGAGAATCCCCATGAGCCCATCGACCATCCACCGGCGGCACTTTCTGAAGACGACCGCCACCGCCGCCGGAGTCGGCGCGACCCTTCCCCAGGTTCTCGGCGCCAACGCCGGCAAACCAGCCGTCCTCGGCGGCTCCCCCGTCCACCGCGGCCCATGGACCGAATGGCCCGTGTTCGGGGAGGTCGAGGACAAGCTGCTGCTCGAGGCCGTGCGCAGCGGCAAGTGGAACCGCTACGGCGGCAAGCAGGTGCGGACCTTCGAAAAGGCCTTCGCCGCCCGGGCGGGCACCAAACAGTGCATCGCCACCAACAGCGGCACCAGTGCGCTGCTGAGCTGCCTCGGGGCGCTCGGCATCGGCCCGGGTGACGAGGTCATCCTGCCGCCCTTCACGTTCATCGCCACGTTCAACGTCATCACGATGAACTACGCGCTGCCCATCTACGTCGATGTCGACGTGGAGACTTCGCAAATCGACGCCGGCAAGATCGAGGCCGCCCTCACGCCAAACACCCGGGCCATCATCCCGGTCCACATCGGCGGCAATGTCGCCGATCTCGACCGGATTTGCGCCCTCGGCCGGAAGCACAACCTCCCGATCATCGAGGATGCCTGCCAGTCGCACCTCGCCGAGTGGCGGAACCGGATGGTCGGCGGCTGGGGCCTCGCGGGGTGCTTCAGTTTCCAGGCGAGCAAGAACCTCAACTGCGGCGACGGCGGTGCGATCGTCACCAACGACCCCGCTTTCGGCTTCAAGTGCGAGAGCTACCACGACCAGAGCCGGCAAAAGGGCCCCGGCAACCTCACCGCCGGCTGCCGCGGCGGCAACCTGCGGATGTCCGAATTCCAGGGCGCCATCCTCAACGCCCAGATGACCCGGCTCGAGGAGCAGGCGAAGCGGCGCGAGGAGAACGCCGCGCATCTCACCAGTCTGTTGCGCCAGATTCCAGGCATCATCCCGCAGAAGCAGTACCCGGGCACCACCCGCAACGCCTGGCACGTGTATGCCTTCCGCTACCAAAAGGAACACTTCGCCGGGTTGAGCCGCGAAGCCTTCATCCAGGCGCTCAAGCGCGACGGCCTGTCCGAGGCCGGCACTGGCTACACGCCCTGGAACAAGGAGCGGCACGTCAGCTCGCTGGCAGCAGACCGCCACTACCAGCGGCTGTACTCGAAACAGGATCTCGCACGATGGGAGGAGCACCGCCGGTGCCCGCAGAACGACCTGCTCTGCACGGAAAACGTCCGCTTCAGCCAGCCCATGCTCCTCGGACCGAAGTCCGACATGGAGCTGATCGCCGAATCCATCCGCCGCATCCAGAAATACGCCGGGGAAATCCGGGCCGCGTAGCCTTCCGGGCGCCCGGTCCCTCGATCCCGGTTCCCTCGTCCCCCCCCAAAAAACCCTCCTGCGAGTCAACCGGCTGCAAGCCGGCCTCGGCGCAGGCTTTGCCGTTCCTTCCCACCGCCCGCCCGCCCCCCGGACCCAAGGAACACCAGACAGGTGAAACGTATCCCGTCGCCCGCGTTACCGCCACGGGCTCCCCACAACCTCCAACCCCACCCAAGGATGAAACGAAGAAACCCGATTGGCATCTTCGCCGGCGCCTTCGCGCTGCTTTTCGCCTCCCCCACACTCGCCCAAATTCCACCCGCCACCGGTACCATCGAGGGCCGGATCCTCGACGCCGCCCGCGGTGATTATGTCGAGGGCGCCCGCATCACCATCGAAGACACCGCGCTGGAAACCTTCAGCGACTCGGATGGAAGCTACCGGCTGAGCAGGGTTCCGCCGGGCGCCGTTCGGGTGAAGGTCTTCTACACCGGTCTGCAGTCGGAAACCGAGCGCGTGACCGTGAGCGCCGGGCAGGTCGTCCGGCACGACGTGAAGTTGGCCGCCCTGGGTCTCGCGGCGGGATCCATGCGGGACCAGGAGATCGTGGAACTCGACCCCGTCATCGTCGATGCCTCGCGCGAGATGAGCGCCGCCGCCATCGCGATCAACGAACAGCGCTTCGCACCCAACATCAAGACGGTCGTCTCGACCGACGACCTCGGCAGCGTCGCCGAGTCCAACATCGGCGAATTTCTCAAATACATGCCGGGGCTGATGGTCGACTACAACGCCGGCAACGCCCGCGAGGTGTCGATCAACGGCGTCCCCACCGGCAACGTGCCGGTCACGGTGGGCGGCTTCAACCTCGCCAGCACCGGCGTGGGCACGGCCCGCGCCCCTTCGCTCGACTTCATCTCGATCAACAACGCTTCCCGCATCGAGGTCTCCTACTCCCCCACCCCGGAATCCCAGGGCGCCGCGCTCGCCGGCTCGGTCAACGTCGTGCCGCGCAGCTCGTTCAACCGCTCCCGGCCGGTCTTCAACTTCAGCACCTACGTGTCGATGCGCGACAACGCGAAGGATTTCCACCCGAGCCCGGGGCCGCGCAAGAGTCCAACCCGCAAGATCCACCCCGGCGCCGACTTCTCCTACGTCCGGCCGGTCAACGAACGGTTCGGCTTCACGATCACCGGCGGCAGCTCGAGCAACTACAGCGCCCAGTACGGCACCGAAATGGTCTGGCGCGGCGCCAGCGCCGCCACCAACGGCAACGCCTTTCCCCACACCACCCCCGACCAACCCTACCTCAGCACGTACATCTTCCAGGACGGATCCAAGGACATCACCCGTGACGCCTTCGGCGTGACCCTGGACTACCGGCTCACCCGCCGCGACCGGCTGTCCTTCTCCTACCAGTGGTCGCAGTTCACCTCCAACCAGATGAACCGGATGATGACGTTCAACGTCGGCCGGGTCGCCCCCGGCAGCTTCACCACCCGCTCTACCCACGGCTCGGCCGGTGCCGGCTCACTGCAGATCGCCAACGACTCCGGCATCGATCGCATCAACCGCACCCACATGCCCACGCTGACGTGGTATCACGACGGTCCGGTCTGGCGGACCGAGGCCGGCTTGGGCTACTCCTTCGCCACCAATCGGAACCGCGGCGGCGACAAGGGCTTCTTCATCGCCGCCGTCGCACAGCGATCCGGCGTAACCGTGTCCTTTGACGACATCTCCTACCTTCGGCCCGGCGCCATCACCGTCACCAACGCGGCCGGGGCGCCCGTCGATCCGTATCAACTGACCAGCTACTCCCTCGTGTCGACGACCGATCGGAGACAGAATCCGTACGACGAACAAATCACCGCCTATGCCAACACCCGGCGCGATTTCGGCGGCCGTCTGCCCTTCACGCTCAAGGGCGGGCTGGATGTCCGGCAGTCGATCCGCGACATCACCAACCAGCCCTGGAACTTCAGCTACGTCGGTGCCGACGGCCGCGGCTCGACCACGCCCATCGGCAGCGACGACAGCGCCGCCCCGTTCCTCGACGAAAGCTACTCCCGGCGCACGCCCCCCTACGGCCATCCGAAGGTGCAGTGGCTGAGCCCCGAGGCCCTCTGGGAAGGCTATGTGGCCAACCCAGGTCACTTCGTGCTCAACGAGCTGACAACTTACAACGGCGGCGTGACCAACTCCAAACGCGCGGAGGAGATCGTTTCCGCCCTTTTCCTTCGCGGCGACACCCAGTTCCTCCAGCGCCGGCTCAAGCTGGTCGGCGGCCTGCGCGCCGAACAGACCAACATCACGGCCTACGGGCCCCTCACCGACCCGACCCTGAACTTCCAGCGCGACGCCCGCGGCGAGTTCATCCTCGGCGCGAACGGCCGGCCGCTTCCGATCACGAACGACACGCTGGCGGCGCGCAAGCTGACCTACGTCGCCCGGGGCACCCGCGCGGAAAAGGAATACCTGCGCTGGTTCCCCAGCATCAACGCCAGCTTCAACGTCACCGACAGCTTCATCGCGCGCGCCGCGTGGTACACCTCGGTCGGGCGGCCCAACTTCAACCAGTACGCCGGCGGGCTTACCCTGCCGGACCTCGAAAGCCCGCCGAGTTCGAGCAACCGAATCACCGTGAACAATGTCGGGATCAAGGCCTGGACTGCGCACACGACCAAGATCCGCTTCGAATACTACTTCCAGGGCGTCGGACAGGTTTCGGTCGGCGCCTACCGCCGGGAATTCAAGGATCTCTTCGGCGGGACCGTCTTCAAGCCCACCAACGACTTCCTGGAACAATACGGTCTCGATCCCTCGACCTACGGCCGGTACGACGCCTCGACGCAGGAGAACATCGCCGGGAACGTGCGCATCGACGGGATCGACTTCAGCTACAAGCAGGCCCTCACCTTCCTCCCGAACTGGGCACGCGGGCTGCAGGTGTTCGCCAATGGCGCCTCGCTGCACGTCACCGGGCCGAACATCACCCGGTTCACCGCCGCCCAGATCATCCCCCGCACCGGAAGCTGGGGCCTCAGTCTCACCCGGCCGAAGTTCAACGTCCGGATAAACTGGAATTACCGCGGCCGACAGCGCGAAGGGCTCGTCGCGGAGAGCGTGAGCATCGGACCCGGCACCTACAACTGGACCGGCCGCCGCTACTCGTACGACATCCTGGGCGAATACAACCTCAACCGCCGGCTCACCGCGTTCGCCACGCTGCGCAATGTCAATGACGCCCCACTCGAGCGCCAGATCGCAGGTCCCAGCACCCCAGCGCATGCCTACCTCGATCAGCATGTCGAATACGGCGCCCTCTGGACCTTTGGCCTCAAGGGGGCATTCTGAAAGCGGGTCGAAAGAGTCCACGACGTCCGGTCGATGGAGGGCGCCGGCCCCTCTCTACTCTCCTCCACCTCATGATGAAGCCCCCCTCCTCCCTCCTGCTCCTCTGCGCCTTCGTCGGTGCCGCCTCGGCGGCCGAAAGGCGCGCGGCTCCACCACCCGGCGGCTCCACCCCGGGCGGGGCGAACACCGCCGGCCTGCACTGGATCGCGTTTCCCGATCCACGACTCGAGCTGCGCGGCTTGCCGTGGTTCGCGGAAAATTCGCCCGAGCTGTGGCGGCTCCCCCAATCCGCCCGCGACCGCGTCCCCAAGGGCGTCTGGACCCGGGGCGTCGCACCCGACGGCGGCCGGATCCGCTTCTCCTGCCCGACGACGCGGCTCGCCCTCCGCGTCGAGGTCGTAAACGCGCAAAAGAAACTGGCCTATTTCGACGCCTACATCGACGCCGAATTCGCCGGCTCGGCCGGCTCCGCCGGCCCGAAGACCGCCGAGCTCGTCCTCTTCGCCGGCCGCAACCCGCGCCCCAAGAACCTCACGATCTACCTCCCGAACACCAGCGAAGTCCGCGTCCTGGCCGTCGGAGTCGATCCCGGGGCCGCCCTCGGCCCGCCCCCGCCTTTCGCCCGGCCGGAACCGTTCATCTGCTACGGCTCGTCGGTGCTTCAGGGGACCGGCTCCGATCATCCGTCGAAGACCTACCCGGCTGTCCTCGCCCGCCGGCTCAATCTCGACTTCATCAACCTGGGCTTCGGCGGCTCCGGCAAGGCCGAGCCTGCGGTGGTCGCCCTGGTGAACCGGCCCGAGGCCTGCGGTTTCCTCTTCGACCTCGGCAAGTCCTACGGCAGCCAGACCCAGGAACCCTACGCCCGGATGCTGGCCGACATCCGCACGCAGCATCCGACCACACCGATCTTCGTCGTCACGCCGATTTATTCGACCAAGGAGGCCACGGAAAAGGGGTATCGCGAAAAATCCGAGAACCTCCGCACGCTGATGCGCGACGCCGCTCTGGCGAGGCGCCAGGCCGGCGACCGGAATGTCCACGTGCTCGAAGGCCTTGAGCTCTTCGGCGCCCCCGATCAGGCGCTGTTCAAGGATCCGCTCCATCCCAACGACGAGGGCAACGAGCTCATGGGCAACCGGCTGGTCCCGCTGGTTGAGCCCAAGATCCTGCGCCGCTCATCGCCATGACCAGCCGCTCCGCCCCCACCTCTCAGAGCGTGTCGAAAGAGTCCACGAGGCCCGGTCGTTGGAGGGCGCCGGTCCCTCGGCGCCGCAGGTACGTTCGCGGCGGCGACCGAGCGCCGCCCTCCACTGATTGGACACCTTCCCGGCCCGCTGCACTGCGCACGCTGCTGGCCGCGTGGTTCACCCTCGTCGTCGGCTCCGCCGCCGCCGGAGCCGCGCCCGCCGCGGCAAAACTGACCTGGAGGGCCGGCGCCGCCGCCGTCGACATCACGCCCGCCGGCCCCGTCTGGCTCGCTGGCTACGGCGCCCGCAACCGCCCGAGCGAGGGCGTGGCCCAACGGATCTTCGCCAAGGCGCTGGCCCTGGAGGACGCCGGCGGCGCGACCTTCATCCTCGTCACGGCCGACATCATCGGCATCCCCCGCGCCGTCCGCGACGGCGTCGAGCAGGCCGCCCGGTCGCGCCACGGCCTCGCCCCGGCGTCGATCCTCTTGAGCGCATCGCACACCCATTCCGCCCCGGCCCCCTACGCCTACGGCGTGCCGGATCCGGAATACGCCCGGAAGGGCGAGGAATACGGCCGGATGCTGCAGGACCGGATCCTGGAGGCGATCGCCGCCGCCCTCGCCCGACGCGAACCCGCCCGCCTGATGTTCAGCCACGCCCGGGCCGGCTTCGCCATGAACCGGCGGCTGCCCGCCGGCGACCAGATCCGCAACAGCCCGAATCCCGACGGCCCGGTCGACCACGACGTGCCTGTTTTGCGCGTCGTCGACGCCCACGGCCGGCCGCGGGCATTGGTTTTTGGATACGCCTGCCACAACACCGTCACCGGCTTCTACGCCATCAACGGCGACTACGCCGGCTATGCCCAGGCGTTCCTCGAGGAGAAATATCCCGGCACCGTGGCCCTCTTCGTCGCGGGCGCCGCCGGCGATCAGAATCCCTACCCGCGCCACGCCTCCCTCGAACAGTCGATCCAGCACGGCCGCACGCTTGCCTACGCCGTCGAGGCCGCGCTCGGCGTCACCGCCCAACGGACGCTGGCCGGACCGCTGCGCAGCGCCTACGGAGTCGTGGAACTGCCCTTCGCCCCCGTAACCCGCGCCGAGTTGGAACAGCGGGTCCAGGGCAAGCGCGGCGTCGAGAAGCTCCGCGCCGCGGAACTGCTCCGCACGCTCGACGCCGGCGGCGCCCTGCCCGCCGGCTATCCGTGCCCGCTCCAAGTCGTGTCGTTCGGGCCGGGCTTGACGCTCATCGCCATCGCCGGCGAGCCCACGGTCGAGTACTCCCTCCGCCTCAAGCGCGAACTCGCCTCCGCCCGCCGCGCCGTCTGGGTCGCCGGCTATGCCAACGAATCAATCGGCTATGTCGGCAGCCGCCGCGTAATCGAGGAGGGAGGCTACGAAGGTCATTCCGCCAACCTCGGCCGGCATCCCGCCCCGTGGCGGCCCGAGGCCGAGGACCGCCTCGTCGGCCAGGTCCACGAACTCCTCCGCTCCCTGGAGTGACGGAGGAAGCGCTTTCGATCCCTCCGCCGCAACCATGGCGACCCCGAAAGCGTGGCCGATCGAGGAGCCAGCTCTGCCCACGGAACACACGGACCGGCGGCGACCCGGTATTTCCGTGTGTTCCGTGTATTCCGTGGGCACCTCCGGCTGATCCCTTTCTTCGGCGCCCTCTCTCGATCACGGCAGCGCGTACACCCGGAAATTCCGGTAGCGACCGATCGTCCACTGCATCTGCCGCAGACCGATCTTGCCACCTGCCCACACCGGACCGGCGCGCTGCCCGTCGTCGGTGTGGTCGATGATCGTGCGGCCGTCGACCGCCATCCGGATGCGCGCACCGTCCTTCACCAGCACCGCACGGTGCACCTCGCCCGGCTTCGCCGCCGCCACGCCCACCGGCCCGTTGGCCACAAGGTAGAAGCCGGCGTTCTTGCGCAGGTTGGCCACCCGCCGCGCCGAGCCCGGCGTGTTCGCGAAGTACGAGATGTGGTAACAGTCGATGTCGCCACTGTGGTACTGCTTGAAGATGCCGTTGCGCGGCGCCAGCGACGGGTCGAAGACATCGCGCCCGCCATGCCCGCGGGCCGCGAAGAATACAATGCACAGCCCCTGCTCGCCCAGCAGCTCAAACTCCCACTCCGCCCAAAACCGCGCTGGAAACTCCTCCGGACACCAGTGCACGATATGCCCGTCGGGACCATCGGGCCGCTCCGACTGCATCCGCATCCAGCCGTCGCGGTACTCCACGATTCCCGGCCCCTCCAGCCGCCACCCGCGGGTGTCCGCCGCGGTACCCAACGCGGCCGCGTAGAGCAGGCGGCCGCGGCCACTGTCCGCCGGCGCCGGGCCGTAGTCCTTCACGCCCAGCAGCGTGTCGAGCGCGCCCCAGGCCTCCGGGCCGACGGTCGCGCGCAAGGAGTTTTCGGATACGGGTGCCGCCGCCAGCCGCACGCCGGCCAGCGCGAACCGCCCGAGATGCAGCGTGAGCCCGGTCGCGGCCCCCACCGCCAGCGGCGGCTCCCGCGGACCGTCGGGCAGGTTGTAAGGCGTGCCGTCGAGGAAGATGTTCAGCCGCCCCGCCGGGCCGTCCCAGCTCACCGCCACATGGTGCCAGGCCGGCCCGGGAAACTCGGGCAAAATGACGCGGAGGTGCCGCTCAAACACGTCCTCCCGCCGGCCCTGCCACTGCGCCAGCAGCGTGAGCGCGTTGCGATCGGCGGCGAACGACACCGTCACCGTACCCACCACCTCGATGATCTTCTCGGTGAATTTCTCCCCCCCCGCGCCGCTGCGATACGCGCGGTCCGTGCGCAGCCAGAATTGCAGCGAGCCCCGCTCGCGCACCGGCGCCGCCAGCGTGGCGGACACCGCGACCGGCCCGTCGCCTGCCGCCGGCGCGGCGAACCCTTCGGTCCCGGGCCGCGGTCCCGGCACCGCGCGCGTCGCCGCGGCGGTGGCCCCCGCGTCCAATGTCACCCCGGAGCCGCGGAGCGCGCCGCGCTCCCACTCGATCCGCGCCGCCGGGGTTTGCGCGGCTTCCAGCCCGGTGGACAGGAAGTAAGAGACCAGGAGCAGCCAGCAGCAGGTGGGAAAGCGGAGTGAGATCATGGAGCGAAGGGGTTCGAGGCGGCGTCCCATCATCACCGGGCAGGCGGGCAGGGCAATCGCGCACCGCACGCGGCCCCAACGGTGGGTGCATCTCCGTTTCTTGCCGGCCTGCGGGGCCGCGGGGCGCGGACGTACTCCTCCGGATCGTGTTTCTTCGCGACGATTTCATCGTTCTCATTCCTCGTTATCGTTCTCTTTCTCTTTCTCGGATCGAGAATGAGGAACGATTACGAGAACGAAGAACGACTCGGGGCTTTCGGTACCTTTGGCTGCGGCTTCGAGCCGCGCACTGAAAAAGCAGGCTAGCCGGTGGCGCGCTTGTTCCTTCCTCTCTTCACATGTCCGTGCTTCTCCCCTCCTGCCGCGACCGAGAGGTTGCGCCACCCGCATCGCACCACCGGCGGCGACCGCTCGCCTTCCTGTGGGCGGGCTTCCTCGTGGCGATCCTGTGCCCGGTGGCCGCGGCCGACGCCCGGCCCAATATTCTCTGGATCGTCATGGACGACGTCGGCATCGAACTTCCCTGTTACGGCGAGCGGGCCATCCAGACGCCCCACCTCGATCGCCTGGTCCGCGAGGGCACGAAATTCGACCGCGCCTTTCTCACCGCGCCGGTCTGCTCGACGGCCCGCTCCGCGTTGATCACCGGCATGTACCAGACGACGATCGGCGCCCATCACCACCAGAGCGGGCGCGGCCAACACAAAATCGCGCTGCCGCCCGGCGTGGAGCCGGTGCCGGCCATACTCCGGCGCGCCGGCTACTACACCTCCAACGGCCCGTATCCCGCCAAGGGTCGCAGCCCCGGCAAGACCGACTACAATTTCACCTGGGACACGACGATCTACGACGGGAGCGACTGGTCCGGTCGCCGCCCCGGCCAGCCGTTCTTCGCCCAACTGCAGCTCTGGGGCGGCAAGAACCGCAACGACGACGGCACCTGGCACCGGGAGCAGGCGCCGCGCGAACTGGGCGCCCTCACGCCACCCGAGTCGGTGCAACTGCCGCCTTATTACCCGCGCGACCCGCTGATCCTCCAGGACTGGGCCGAGTACCTCGACTGCCTGCGCTACTGCGACCAGCTCGTCGGCCAGATCCTCCAGCGGCTCGAGCGCGAGGGCATCCTCGACCAGACGCTTGTCGTGCTGCTGGGCGACAACGGCATCAGCCACGCCCGCGGCAAACAGTTCCTCTACGACGAAGGCATCCGCACGCCATTCCTCGTGCGCGGGCCCGGCGTGCCGCGCGGGGCGGTGCGGGCCGACCTGATCGAGCACATCGACCTCGCCGCCACCTCGCTCGCCTTCGCCGGCCTGGACGTGCCCGCGTGGATGCAGGGTCGCGATGTGTTTGCCCGCGCGTACCAGCCGCGTGACGCCGTGTTTGGCGCGCGGGACCGCTGCGGGGAAACGGTGGACCAGATCCGCAGCGTGCGCACGGAGCGGTACAAATACCTCCGCAACTTCTTCCCCGATCGCCCGCTGCTCCAGCCCAGCAATTACAAGGACGGCAAGGAAATCATCCAACGCCTGCGCGCGTTGCACGCCGCCGGGAGCCTCAATCCACTCCAGGAAACGATCCTCTTCGCGCCGCAACGCGCCCCGGAGGAGCTCTACGACGTGCAGGCCGATCCCTTCGAAACCCGCAATCTGGCGGCCGACCCGTCGCACCAGGCGACCCTGCTGGCCCTGCGCGCCCGGCTCGCGCGCTGGCAGCGCGAGACCCGCGACCCGGGGCCGGAATCCCCTGAGGTTTACGAGCAGGAGATGGCCTACCAGATCAGCAAGACCCGCGCCGGCGCCGAACGCGAAAGCGTCGAACGCAACGTCGCCCTGATGCGCGCGTGGGCGGTCGAGCGACCCCGGCGGTAGCGGCAGGCAGGGTTCGCCCACGCCGTGCGGATCACCCCGGCTGGGGTGGAAAGGATAACTCGCCTCCTCCGGGCGCTTCGCCGGCGCATCCGACCCTCTTGCAGGCCTGCGGGGCCACGGAGCGCGGACGTATCGCCGCCGGCGATCGTCCGTCGGCGGCAGATGAGGCTGCGCTCCCGGGGGCAACCAAATGAGAGGCGCCCGCGCCTGGCCGCCCACGGAAGCCGAGGTGGGTGGACGACATCGAAGGCCGCCAGCCAGGAAGCGCGGCACGGTCGTGTGGGTCGACCTGAGCGACACCCAGCCGCCCGAAATGGGCAAGGTCCGACCCGGTATCATCATCTCGGGCACGCCGCATAACGGGCAGTCTCAGGGTACCTCGTAGACTTCGACGATCGCGGTGCCGCTGGAGGTGCCGGCGCCGGAGACGCGGGCACTGTAGGCGCCCGGCGCAAGGGTGATCAACAAGGCGGCGTCACGCGTGCCGGGGCCGCCCAGTGGGAACGCACCCACAGCCGCGCCCAGATCGACCAGCCAGGGAGCGCCGTTCCAGTTGTCGTTCTCCGCGATCTGCACCCCGCGATCGTTGCTGAAAAGCGCCAGGGTGGGATCGGCCATGATGCCGGTCAGGCCGAAGGCCGTGCCGAGCGTGGGGCCAACCGCACGCACCAGGACGGTGCGGGCCGTGCTGCCGCCGATGACAAAACCGACGGAGAGTGTGCCGCCGCGGGCGATTGCCGTGAGGGTCGACAGATTGGTCAGGCGCGGCGTCGTGGCGGAACGCGCACCGCCGGCGGCATCGTACACTTCGGCGAGAATTGTGCCGGCGGCGTTGCCTTTGCCGGCCACCTGCACCGTGAATCCGCCGGCGGCCTGATTCTGCAGCGCGGCGCTGTCGAGGCTCGTCCCGGGGAGGGCGAAGGCCGCAACCTGCTCGAAGGCGGTGATCAACGCCGGAGCACCGCCCCAGTTGTCGTTGGTGCCGGAGGCGGTGGTGCTGCCGGCGGGGAAGATTGAGAGCACCGGATCCGCGAGCACGCCGGTCACATTGAAAGCGCTGAGCGCCGGCCCAATGCCGCGCACCACGAGCGGGAGCGTGCCACTCGTATCCTGTCCGCCCACGGTCGCACCCATCGTGAGCAGCCGCGTGCCCGGCCCGGTCGGCGCAAGAACCGAGAGATTGGCGAGACGCCCCAGCGCCGTCGCCGCCACGGGGTTCACCGTCAGCATCGCCTCGCCGGAGGTGACGGTGCCGCTGTCGTTCGTCACCACACAGGAGTACCCACCGGCAAGCGCGGCGCTGCCGCGCAGCACCAGCGTGGATCGTGTCTCGCCAGGCAAAGGCGTGCCGCCCCGGCGCCATTGATACACCGGCGCCGGAACGCCGCGCGCCCCCACCGCAAACACCACCGTGCTTCCCGCGCCGATCGTCTGCGCCACGGGCGGAGCGGAAAGGGTCGGCGCCGCGGGCGGCTCCGGCACCGCCGCCTGGACGTGGAACTGCGTTTCCCTCATCCCTCCGACCACGCCGTACGACGGAGGCACCGCGAAGGGGTTGAGCGCATCCACGGTCAGAAACTGGATCTCCACCGAGTAACGGCGGTTCGCCGCCAACGTGCCCGCCGGGATCAGCAGCGAGGAAATCGGCGCGGGGGTTTGGTTGTTGAACTCCTGCCGCTCGAGCACCAACGCGCCCGTGGGGGAATAGACCGAAACACGAATGCTGCTCAGGGCTCCGACCGAGCCGTAATCCGTGAAGAGGTTAAAGGTAAGCGCGTAGTCGCGCGACGGATCCACCTCGAGTTCGCCAGCGACATTCCACGTGCCAGCCGTCACCTGCGGAACGACGGAAGGAAACGGGTTGGAGGGCATCGCCAGGGGCACTTCGCTCGAACCCCCGACGGTCATCGCGTAGTTGCCGGCAGGGAAGGCGGCGTCCAATTCCGCCAGCGTGGCATAACGCCGCTGAAACGCGGGGCTGGCAGCGAGGGGCGTCACCGCCCCCGTTGTATCGCGCAGCGTGCCCGTGGTCCCGGCGGGCAGGAGGGCCGCGAAACGCGCGGCTTCGCTCGGCGCGAGCCGCGGCGCCGCGGCGGAGGACTGCACGTAATGCTGTGACTTGATGATCCCGTAGAAGGTCTGGGCGTGGACAGGGACGGCCAGGCCAAGGACCAGCAGTGGCGCGAGGACCGACCGAGGCAGGCGGAGCGGGTTCATGAGGTGGCAAGCGGCGAAGCAGCAAACGCGATCCAAGCAGATGCCGCCGAGGGAAGAAACAGGATTCGCAACTGCCCGGGATCTCCAGCCGAACGGGTTAACGGCGCCCCACGAGCGAGGCTGCGCCGGACCCACTGCCCACTCCAAAGCTCAAGGCCTGACACCGCGGAACGGCCCCGCGGTTGGCCGCTACGTGCCAACCGGCATTTTGGGGGAGTGCCTTCTGGCGAAATTTACGCAGGGCGTGGCGGCACTTGAAGTCCGCCCGCCGCCACGGACAATGCGCACTGGGACTGCGACCGCCATCGCCCCGGTCCCGCTCCCCCGCGCGACGCCAACTTCCCCCCCTCCTTGCCTCCCTCCAAAGATGCCCGCTGGTTCGCCGAACACGTGCAGCCGCACGAGCCGGCGTTGCGCGCCTACTTGCTCAGCCGGTTTTCCACCCTGCCGGATCACGACGATCTCGTGCAGGAAACCTATCTGCGGATGTTGCGCGCCCGGTGGCGCGTGCGCCTCGCCACGGCGCGCGCCTTTCTTTTCGCCACCGCCAGCCATCTCGCGATTGATCGTTTTCGCCGGCGGCGCGTCGCCCAACAGGTGCCGCTCGACACGCTGGCCGGCGCGCCGGAGGGCGGGGCGATTCCCCATGCCGCCGAACTGCTCGAGCAGCGGCAGCGCCATGAACTTCTGGCCGAAGCCGTGACGGCGCTGCCGCCGCGTTGCCGCGAAGTGATGCTGCTGCGCTACCGCGACGGCCTGCCCTGCAAGGAAATCGCCCGGCGGCTCGGCGTCTCCACCGAGACGGTGAAATCCCACCTGACCAAGGGCGTGGGCGATTGCATCGGTTTCTTCCAGCGGCAGGGACTGCTGGGGGATGAGGTCACCGAACGCCGGAGGGCGTCATGAGGGCCCGGCATCGCGAGCGTCACCCGGCCGATGATTCCGCCGCGATCGAGGCGGCGGCAGTGGCCTGGCTGTGTGAACGGGAGGAGGGCCTCGCGCCGGAGCGCGCGGCGGCCTTCGCCGCCTGGTGTGCCGCGGATCCGCGGCATCGCGCCGCCGTGGCCAAGGTGGAACGGGGACTTGCGCTCCTGCACGAGTTGCCCGCCGCCCGCCGGGCGATCGCGGCCCGCCTCGCACCCCGGCACGAGGCGCCGGCGGGCGCCGTTCGGCGCGGGAGCTTCGCCACGTGGGCGTGGCCGGTCGGCGCGGCGGCGGCGATTCTGATCGGCCTCGCTCTCTGGTGGCTCCCGGCCGCCCGGAAGCCGGAGGCACAACTGCTCGCGGCCACTTCCACCTCGCCCCAGCGGGCGATGCTCGGCGACGGCTCGGTCGTCAACTTGAACACCGGCAGCCGGGTGGAGGTGCGGATCAGCGCCCACGAGCGCCGCGTCACCCTCGCGGAGGGCGAAGCGCATTTTGAGGTGAAGGCGGATCCCGCGCGGCCGTTTGTGGTGGAGGCGGGTGGCGTGGCGGTGCGGGCCGTAGGCACGATGTTTGCCGTGCGCCTCGGCCACGAAGCGGTGGAAGTACTGGTGGAGGAGGGCCGGGTGGCGGTGGCGCCCGCCCAGCCACCACCGGAGCCCGGCGCCGCGGCCACGCCCGCCCCGCCGGCCCCGCTGGTGCAGGCCGGCGAGCACGCCCTGCTGTCGCGTGCCGAGCCCGCGCTGGCACCCCGGATCGCCAGAATGGATCCGCCGGCGATGGGCGCAGCGCTGCACTGGCACCGCCGCGTGGCCCTGTTCAACGACACGCCCCTGCACGAGGTCATCGCGCAATTCAACCGCCGCAATGTGGTGCAAATTTCGCTGGCGGATGCGGACCTCGCCGGGCGGCGTTTCGGCGGCGCCCTGGCGTTGGACCAGGTCGACGCCCTGCTGCGCCTGCTCACCCGGGAAGGTGGCATCGCCTTCGAACGGCGCGGTGAGAGCGAGATTATCCTGCGCCGGGCGCCTTAGCCGGAGATCCCAGCGTGGCGGTCGCGGGAAAATTTCTGTGGCCGTGGCTCCCCCGTTTGGGAGCCGGGTGCGTATTGGGGATGAAGCTCCTCCTCCCCATGTCGCATCCTCTCCTCACCGCCCGGCAACTTTCCACGCCCGCCCTGTGCGGCCTCCTGTCGGCGCTGGCGGCCCCAGGCGCAGCCGCGGAACAGAAACGGGGCTACGACCTGCCGCGGGGTGACGCCGCGACGATGCTGGCCCGCTTCGCCGAACAAAGCGGCCGGCCGATCCTCTTCGCGATGGATAAGGTGCGCGGCGTCCGGACCAACGCGGTGGCCGGGGAGTTTTCGCCGACCCAGGCGCTGGACCTCCTGCTCGCCGGGACGGAACTGGTGGCGACGGTCGACCGGGCCACCGGCGACATCGTCGTGCAACGCCGGCCCGTCGCTCCCGCGAAAGCCCGCTCCGGAAAAGCGGGCGGTTCATCCGGCTCCCTCCGATCCGCAAACCAGACCCCAAGGACCCCTGACTCCAGTGCAGAACCAGCGAGCGGCGTCCTCCCGCCCGCCGGGAACGCGATGAAGCCCAAGGGCCCCTTCGCCGTCCTGGCCGCCTGGGTCGCCCTGCTCGTCGGCCCGGCCGATCTCGCCCAAGCCGCCGACGCGCAGAACACCGGCGTCATTCAAGGACGCATCGAAAACGTCTCCAGCGGCGACTACCTCGCCAACGTGCGCGTCACAGTGGAAGGGACGACGCTGGAAACGCTCACCGATGCCACCGGCGGCTACCGCCTGGATCGGGTGCCGCCCGGTCCGCGGGTGGTTCAGGCCACCATCGCCGGCTACGCACCCCAGCGGTCGAGCGTGTCGGTCGCCGCGGAACCGATCGCGGTGAACTTCGCGCTGGTCCCGAATCTGCCCGCGCCCGTGGGCGCCGATCGGGCGGTGGTGTTGCAGGCCTTCGTCGTCGAGTCGCAGCGCCTCATGAGCGGCAGCTCCGTCGCGGTCAACGAACGCCGCACCGCGATGAACCTGAAGAACGTCGTCGCCGCCGACGAGTTCGGCGACTCCGCCGAGGGCAACGTCGCCGAGTTCGTCAAACACCTCCCCGGCCTCTCCATTGACTACAACAACGCCGATGCGCGCTACGTCTCCGTCCGCGGGCTGCCCGCCTTCGGCACCGCGGTGACCATCGACGGCAATCGCCTCGCCAGCGCCGCCGACAACTTTTCCCGCGGCACCGAATTCAATCAGGTTTCCCTGAACAACATGGCCTACATCGAGGTGGCGAAGTCGCCGCTGCCGGATACGCCGGCCGACACCATCGGCGGGGCCATCAACATGGTGCTCAAGGGGGCCTTCGATCGCTCGCGCCCGGTCTTCAACTACCGGCTCAACCTCAACACCAACCTCTCCCGGGCGCAGGGCGACAGCCTCGTCACGCTGCGGGAGCGCGCCACCGACCGCGGCGGGGTTTCGCCCACGATGCCGGGCGGCGAGCTGACCTACATTCACCCCGTGAGCCGGGAGTTCGGGTTCACCGTCAGCCTGCTCAACTCCAACCAGTACTCGCCTGCAGCCGTCTATACGCCCGCCTGGCGGCCGGTATCCTCCGGCACCTCGCTTGCGCCGGCCGATCAGCCGTTTCTCGGCGGCCTGCTCGTCAGCGACCGCCCGCGCGAAGGCTACCGCTGGTCGGCCGGGCTCACGCTCGACTGGAAACTCTCGCCGCGCGACACCCTCAGCCTCGGCGGGCAGTGGAACCGCTTCGAGACCGTCCTCGATTTCTCCGATCTCCAGTTCAACGCCATCGCCTCCGCGGTGCGCCCCCTCTCCTGGGATGCCACCTCCACCATCGGCGCGCCCGATGCCGGGCGGGTCACGCGGGCGATCACGACGTATCATAAATTCATGCACGGCCAGAACGTGAAGCTCTCCTACCGCCACGCCGGCCCGGTGTGGGCGCTCGCCGCCGGCACGTCCTGGTCGCATTCGCGCACTTACGTCGACAGCGCCGAGGACGGCGTCATCAAGACCGTCAGCCTGCGCTCGCCGCTGCTCTCCGTGCGTTACGCGGGCATCCGGGATTCGCTGCCGGCGCAGGTCAGCACCGTCACGGCCGCCGGCGCCCCCTTTGCGTTCGAGAACCTCGGCGGTTACACGCTGCAGAACATCACCGAGGGCACGCCCCAGCACTACGATGCCACCACCGTGAGCGCCTTCGCCAATGCCACCCGCTGGCTCCGGCTTCGCGTGCCATTGAAGGTCAAGACCGGCCTCGATCTCCGCCGCGAGGAGCGCGAGACCACCAATCCGACGGTTACTTCCACGTTCGTCGGGCCGGATGGCCTGCCGAATACGGCGGACGACCTCGCGGCCCGCTATGACCTCGTGGCCCGCGGCTACTCGCGTTATCCGATGCCGTACGGACTCGGCGTCATCGAGCGCCCGAGCGCCCGCCGGGTGTTCGAGCTGCGGCAGGCGCAGCCGCGGTACTTCACCACGGACGACGCGGCCACCCATCGCTCCCTGGCCACCACCTCGCGCGAGTTCACCGAGACGGTCGCCGCCGGCTATCTGCGCATGGACCTCGCGCTGCTGCAGGGCCGGCTCAAGTTTGCCGGCGGCGCGCGTTACGAGCACACCTTCGACACCGGTCGCGGGCTCCTGAACGATCCCGGCGCGACCTACCAGCGCGACGCCGCCGGCCGCATCGTCCTCGACGCCACCGGCCGGCCGGTCCGCCGCCCCGGCAGCGCCCTCGACCTCGCCAGACTCCAGTACGTCGAACGCGGCACCCGCGGCGAACGCGACTACGGCAACCTTTTCCCCAGCCTGAACGCCAGCCACCAGATCCGCGAACGGCTGCTCCTGCGCGCCTCCTATGCGCAGACCATGACGCGCCCGCAGATTACCTCGGTCGTGCCCTCCACCACCGTGACCGACCCCGCGAGCACCGCGTTCCCCACCATCACCGTGAACAACCCCGGCCTCAAGCCGTGGACGTCCGACAACTACGATATCGCGCTCGAGTATTACTTCGAGCAGCCCGGCCTCCTATCGGTGGGCGCCTTTCGCAAGGAGATCCGCAACTTCTTCGGCTCCGTCCGCGTCCCGGCCACCTCCGCCCTGCTCGCGGAGTACGGCTTTGATGATTCCTACCTCGGCTACGACATCGCCACCCGCGAGAACGTGGGCCGCGCGCGGGTGAGCGGCCTCGAGTTCGAATACCGCCAGACCCTGGCCGGCCTGCCCGGCTGGGCCCGCGGGCTCGCCGTTTTCGCCAACGCCACCTCCCTGCGGGTCGAAGGCGCGGCGCGCGCCGACTTCTCCGGTTTCATCAATCGCACCGCCAACTGGGGCGTCTCCCTGAGCCGCCCGCGCTACACGGCGCGGGTGAACTGGAACTACCGCGGCCGCCAGCGGCAGGGCGCCGTCACCGGCACGAACGTCCCCGCCGGCACCTACCAGTTCAACCTGCCCCGCTTTTCGACCGAGGTGAACCTCGAGGTGCGGCTCACACCCCGGGTGACGTTCTTCGCCAACGTCCGCAACGCGCTCGACATCGCGTGGCGCAGCGGCATCTACAGCCCGGATACGCCGGAGTACGCCCGCCTGTCCAACTGGGTCGAATACGGCCCGCAGGTGCTCCTTGGCGTGAAGGGATCGTTCTGAACGCCATGGACCTGCCCCGCCCGCCTCACCCCGGAGTCGGTCGTCGCACGTTTCTCGCCGGGACCGGCGCGGCGCTG
>CAZDGC010000107.1:0-24949 GCA_964504885.1 uncultured Opitutus sp. | reverse complement strand
CTGGTGCAACTCAGTCCCGACACCGGCATCGGCACCTGGGACTATTGCGCCGGCTACCAGTACGGCGACACCACGGTGCAGGGCTTTTCCCACACCCATGCCAGCGGCGGAGGGACCGGCGACTTTGGCGACGTGCTCATCCTGCCGTTCAGCGATCCAGCGGTGCTCGCGGCGGAAAAGGCCTCCCATTCCAAGGCGGACGAAACCGCCAGCCCGGGCTACTACTCCACGCTGCTTTCCGACGACCGCATCAAGGTCGAACTCTCCGCCACGGAACGCACCGGGATCCATCGTTACACCTTCCTCAACGGCGGCCGGCAGCAGCTTCTAATTTCGATCGACCGGGTATTGTGGAGTTTCGGGAAGGCCGAGCGGGGCCGTACCTTCGATGCGGTGTTCGAGCTCGACGGGAGCAGCGGCGTGAGCGGCGGATACCATTCCAACGCCAAGGCACGCCGCGAAGTCTATTTCGCGATCGAATTCAGCCGGCCATTTGTCGGGCATCGCTTCGCCGACGCGCCGCACAACCGGAAACTGGTGCTCGATTTCGGGGACACGACCGGCGGGGCGCCGGCGCTGGTCGTCAGGACTGGAATTTCCACCGTCAGCCCGCAGAGTGCGCGCCGCAACCTCGAGGTCGAGAGCCGGGGCAAATCCTTCGAAACCATCCGGGACGAGGCGCGGGTGGCGTGGAACCGCTGCCTGGGCAAGATCGAGGTCCGCGCCGAGCCGGCGCAGATGACCCAGTTCTACACGGCCATGTATCACCTGCACATCCAGCCGAACAACATCGCCGATGTGGACGGCTACTACCGCGGCGCCGACGAAAAGATCTACCGGACGCAATCCGGGCGCCAATACACGATGCTGGCGTTTTGGGACGTCTACCGCGCGGCCTGGCCGTTGAACACCCTGCTCGATCCCGCGCTGCATGCCCACTTCCTGCGCGCTTCACTCGATCACTACGATCAGGTGGGCTTCCTGCCGGTCTGGGGAATCTGGGGCAAATCAAGCCAGACCATGATCGGCAATCACGCCGTCACGGTGCTATGGGATGCGATCAACAAGGGCGTTCCGGGCCTTGACGAGGAGAAGGCCTTCCGGGCGATGAAGGACTCGCTGACCCGGCAACATGGCCGCAAGTCGGACTGGGCCAACTACGATCCCCACGGCTATTTCCCGTCCGACGTGGGGCACAAGGAATCGGTCTCCCGCACCTTGGAAACCTCCCTCAACGATTGGTGCGCCGCCCAGATGGCCGAACGACTGGGCCGCACTGAGGAGGTGAATTACTTTCGTCATCGCTCCCGTTTCTACCGCAATCTCTTCAATCCGCAGACCGGCTTCTTCCAAGGCCGGCGCGCCGACGGCTCCTGGCACGAGCCCTTCGACCCGATGGAGGTTTTTCACAGCGGCAGCTCCTCCGGCGACTACACCGAGGCGAACGCGTGGCACTACCTCTGGAGCGTGCAACAGGATGTGCCGGATCTCGTCGCGCTGCTTGGCGGGCCCTTCGCGTTTGGCCGACGGCTCGACGAGCTCTTCGCGTTGCCCGAGGTCATCTATGGGAAGGGCTTTTCCAATGATGTTTCCGGGCTGATCGGCCAGTATGTCCACGGCAACGAACCGAGTCATCACGTGATCTACCTCTACAATTACGCCGGGCGGCCGCATCGCACCCAGGAACTGGTGCGCCAGGTGATGGCGACGATGTATCAACCGCGCCCCGACGGCCTGAGCGGCAACGACGACTTCGGCCAGATGAGCGGCTGGTACATCCTGAGCGCCCTGGGTTTTTATCCGGTGCATCCGGCGTCCGGGATCTACGATCTCGGGGTGCCGCGGCACGAGCAGGCGCGTGTGCGGCTCGGCGACTCCGGGCGGACGTTGATCGTGCGGGCCACGCCCTTTGATCCCGCCAAGCCCTACGTGCGGCGGGTGACGTTCAACGGCCGGGCCCTGGACTCGCTGCAAATCACGCACCAGCAGCTCGCCTCGGGCGGGGATCTCGTCTTCGAGATGACCGACCTGCCGGCTCCGGTGGCCCTGTTCAACGGCCGGGATCTGACCGGCTGGCGCGGCAATCCGAAACTGTGGCGTGTGGAGAACGGTGCCCTCACCGGGCGCACGACGCCCGAAATCCTGCTGAACGAAAACCAGTTTCTCATCTGGGAGGGGGGACCGGTGCGGGACTTCATCCTGACCCTCAAGGCTCGTCAGACGGGCAACAATTCCGGCATCCAATACCGGAGCCGCGAGCTGCCCGGGAAAGGGGAATGGGCCGTCGGCGGGTATCAGTGCGACATCCATCCCGCCCAGGCGAACAACGGCATGCTTTACGATCAGGACGGCCGCGCCGTGCTGGCCCGGAACGGGCAGCGCGTGATGGCGGTGCCGGGCGGGATTACCTGGCTGCTGGAGGAATTCCCTCCGGTCGTCGCCAGCGACGCGTCATGGACCGACTATCGCATCGTGGCGCAGGGGAACAAACTCCGGCACTATGTGAACGGCGCGCCCACGGTGGAGTGCACCGATTACGATCCTTCCGCCGGCGCCGCGACCGGATTGATTGCCCTGCAACTGCACCGTGGGCCCCCGATGGAGGTGCAGTTCAGGGACATCGAACTGCAGATCCTGCCGCCGGAGGTTGCTGCGCCTCCCTCGCTCCAACTGCCGCGCAACGCCCGAATCGTGAACCAGAACCATTGAGCGCCGCCGGCCGCCGGTGCTGCCAATGGGCGGACTAAGAAAGTGTCCAATCAGTGAAGGGCGGCGCTCGTTCGCCGCCGCAAACATACCTGCGGCGCCGCGGGACCGGCACCGTCCCTCGACCGGGCATGGTGGACTTTTTCGACACACTCCAAAGCTCGAACATCGCGGTGAGCATGAAGGGGCGCGGAGACTGGTGGCGGAAACCATTGGGGAGCGGCCGCAACGATCACGATCACCCGACCCCAACCCGGACCCGTCCGGAATCCGGACCAGATCGGGCGTCTGATCGAATCAGCGCGCGCCAGCCCCGTCGGGCCGGAAGGCACCGACTGTCTGTTTCCGGATTCCGGAAGTGACCCCGTTGGCTTTCAACGCGCCCTGCACCTTCATCCGCCGCAGGGCCACCGACGCCCCTTCGATGTACTCCGGCAGCATCAGCACCGACCGGGCCAGCCGCCGTGGCGCCCCGCTGATCACCGCGTGCATCAGGAGGGCAAAGATCTCGCGGGCCATGGCGCGCGGGTCGCAGCGGTACCGGCTGGGCTCCACCGGAAGAAAATGCAGGCAGGGATCGTCGTCGCGACAGAGAAGGGACACCTCGTCCGGCACCTTCACTCCCAGGTCGGACAAAATCGCAGCGACCGCCAGGTAGTGGTACGGATTCACGATGAACAGCGCGGTCGGCGGCTCGCGCAGCTCCATCAGCCGTGCCACGGTTGGCCGCAGGCTCTTGATATCGCCGCGGTGCCTAGCCAGCACCCCGACAGCCTCCCCCTCACACTCCTCGATTGCCTCGAGAAAACCTTGCTCCGTCTTGCGGTAGCCCGCCCAGCCGGTGTCCTCGATGATCAGGGCCATCCGTTGATGGCCTTTGCGCCGCAAACGGTGGGCCGCATGGCGGGCAGTGGCTCGCATGTCGATGTCGACCTGCGGCAGGTCGATCCCCTCGTATGCGGTACCATTGAGCACGGTGGGAAGGCTCTGGCCCAGAAACCATGCCTGGCAGGCCCGGGTCGCCGAAGCGAGGATCCAGCCATCGCAGGGGAAACGGGTCACGAGCCGCTCCAAGGCCGCGACAGGCCGACGAGCGAGGAAACTTCGCTCGAAGAAGGTTTCCAATCGAAAGCCGTTTCCATCCAGCAGCACCCGCAGTTCATCGACCAGGTTGCCAAATGGACGACGCTCATCCAGGGGACCGGGCAGGATCAGCCCGATGGTGCGCCGCGGGATCCGAGCCGAACCGCGCTGTGGCAACGCCAGGATTCGGGTTTCGCACCGCGGGGCTGTGCAAATGAGCCTTCTCTCCGCCAGAATGGCCGTGGCGGCACGAATCGTCCGCCGGCTGACCTGCAGCCGGTCCACCAACTGCCGCTCGCTCGGCAGAATCGCCTGCAGCACGCCGTGCCGAATCTCGTCTTCAAGACGATTCGCCACCTGCTGCGCAAGCGTCAGGTACCGCGGTGAACTCGAAAACACTGCCGCCCAGCCTGCCGCCGCCGGGTGCGGCGTCACGCCCCGAATCGAGATTCGTACCCCTGTCCAGCCGTGGGGAGGGGGGGGCCGGCTGGGCACATCATGAGTCCAGCGCGAAGGGCTTTCGCCTCCAACCCTTCCGGTCAGAATCTGCCGCGCGATTCGCCCCGATCCCCGCGAAACCTCCGCCTGACCAACCATGAAGACTTCGCCCTGGATGCCCCTGGCACCCGTGCCCCGCCGGACCGCTCCCGGTTGGGCCGGCGTGCCCCTGCTCGGCGCGCTCATTGCCTGTTCGGCTGTCGTGCTCACCGGGCAGCCCGCTGCGACCGGCACGGTGGAAGGCCGCGTGCTCAACGCCACCAGTGGCACCTATCTCAACCAGGCGCGCGTGGTCGTGCAGGGTACCCGCCTCGAGGCGGTCACCAACCAGGAGGGGGAATACCGTATCGTCGGCATCCCGGCGGGGCTCATCCAACTCGGAGCCGCCTACACCGGGCTCTCGCCACTAGCCAGGACCATCGAAGTTCTCCCGGGACGGACCGTCCGCGTTGATTTTGATCTGACCCTGGCCGGCGAAGGCGATGCGCGGCCGGGTGTCGTGCAGATGGAAGCCTTCACCGTGGAGGAGCGCGAACTCACCGCCCAGGGCGTGGCCCTGCACGAGCAGCGCAGCGCCGCCAACATCCGGAACGTCGTCGCGATCGAGGAATTCGGCGACCTGGGCATCACGAATCCCGGGCACTTCCTCACCTACGTGCCGGGGGTCACCAATGTCTACAACACCACCGGCGAGGTGGCGGGCATCGGGCTCCGCGGCATGGACTCCAGCGGCACCCTGGTTACATTCGACGGCGCCACCGGCGCGACCAACGATCCCAACTCGCGGGCTTACGACTTCAGCGGCACGGGGACGGCCAACATCGAACGCATCGAGGTCACGAAGGTGCCAACCCCTGATCTGCCGGCCAACGCCGTGGGCGGATCGATCAATCTGGTGACGAAAAGCGGATTCAGCCGCCGGACCCCGCTCCTCCGGTACAACGTGTTCCTCACCGCCCAGGCCAAGGGGTCGCACGGCAACATCGCACCGCCTTTTTCGCGCCGCGCGGGCCCCGACGAAAAAACCACGACCTGGCCGATCCGCCCCGGCTTCGACCTGAGCTACACCCGGCCGGTCAACCCGTCGCTGGCCCTCACCTTCAACGCCGGCCACAATGCACGGTACCAGGACCGCGAATACATGTCTCCCACCTGGAATCGCGTCACCTTGATCCAGACGTCCGGACTGCTCAACTCGGTACTGAACATCTTCACCAAGGATCTCGTGGCGCTCGGCGCCGACTGGAGGCGCGGCCGCAGCGCCCTGAAGGCCCGCATCGACTACACCCGCCAGGATGCCTACACGCGACAGAACATCTTCAACTACAGCTTCGGCGGCGGGGCCACCGGCGGCGCCGCCTTCACCCAGGGAGCGAACACCGGCACCGGCAGCCTGGGCCAGACCCTCGGTCTGAGCATCAACCAATACCGCCGGCTCCTCAACGGCCGGATCAACTACACCTACACCGGCGATCGCTGGCGCTTCGATGGCGGCGCCTCCTTCTCCGAGGCCCGGCGGGTCTTCAGCGACATCGATGAGGGACTCTTTGGCAACGCCTCCCTGACGCTGCCATCCGTCGTCGTGTCCGCGACCAACCTTGACGGAATCTACTCCATGACGCTGCCACGGTTCACCGTCAGATCCCGCACCGGCGAGCCAATCGAACCCTACGACGTGCGACGCTACACCCTCAACACCACCTCGAGCAGCCGCATGTACTTCCAGAACCACATCGCCACCGTATCCGGGAGCGCCCAGCGTCAGTTCAGCGGCCGTTTCCCCGTTTCCGTGAAAGCGGGAGGCTCGATCGAGCGGACTCAGCGCGACACCTGGACCGAGTCGATGACCTGGAGCTTCCGCCCGCCCCCGGCAGCCGGCGGGCAGCTCGTCGGGAACCACGACCTGGTGGCCGAGGAATATTCCGCTCGGCGCATCTTCAACGGCGGAGTCAACATCCACTGGTTCAGTGTGGCGAAGGCCTACCAACTCTTCCGGGAACACCCCGAGTACTTCATCCTCAACGAGGTCAGCGCCTATACCAACCGGGCCAACAGTTCGCGCCGGCTGCAGGAAACGATTTCCGCCGCCTACCTGCGCGCCGACGCCAAGTTGGCCGACAACCGTCTCTGGCTCGTGGCCGGCGGCCGCTTCGAACGAACCGACGATGAGGGGTGGGGACCGCTCAACGACATCCGCGCGACGTACGCGCGGGATCGGGACGGCAACATCCTGCTCGGCACCAACGGGCGTCCCATGCAGGTCAGCACCGATGCCCTCACACTCGCGCGGCTCCAAATCAAGGAGCGCGCGATGTTCAGCCGGAAACACTATCAGGACTTTTACCCGAGTCTCAATGCCAGCTACAACGTGACCGACAGCCTCGTGCTGCGCGCCGCCGTGGCAAACACGATTGGCCGCCCCAACGTGAGCTTCATCATTCCCGGCACGACCATCTCCGACCCCTCGGCCGCAGCCCCCACCATCACCGTCGTCAATACCGGGCTCAAGCCCTGGACCTCGACCAACTACGACCTCACCGCCGAGGCCTATGAACGGAAAGGGGCCACCCTGACGCTGAGTGGGTTCCGGAAGGAGATCAGCGACTTCTTCACCACCGTGCGGATCCCGCTCACACCGGAGCTGCTCGAAGCGTACGGCCTGCCCGCCGACCTCTTGAACGCAGACTACGATCTCGTGACGCGCGAAAACTCGCCGCAAGCGGCGACGCTGTCCGGCCTCGAATGGAGCTGGCGGCAGACGCTCCGGCCGTGGAGTGCGTTGCCCAATTGGATGCGATCCTTCGGCTTCTTCGTCAACGGGACCCACCTGCGGGTCGGCGGTCCGGGAGGAGACAACTTCTCGGGCTATTCCACCCGGATCCTCAACGCCGGCGCGACCTATGCGCGGGCCCGCTTCAGCGCAAAAATCAACGTCACCCGGTCCAATGGCCCGCGCAACGCCTCGGTAGCCGGCAGCGCGACCACGCCGGCCGGCACCTATTCCGGCCTGGCCCCGCGCACCCAGGTCGGCGGCTCGTTCGAGTACCGCTTCCACCGGAACCTGACCCTGCACTTTTCCGGCCAGAATCTTTCGAATGCACTCTATCGCAACCTGACGTTTGCGCCCGGGGCGCCGGCGTACGTTCAGCCGACCAACTTCCGTGACAACGGCATCGAATATGTCGTGGGCGTGAAAGGAGAGTTCTGAGGATGAGTACGGCGGGAAGGCAGCTTCGGACGGCCGGTCCTACCCGGTGGACGGCCGGCGGTCTTCTGTCATGCATCATCGGTTACACGGCCCTCATTCCAGCCTGCCCCGGCCTCGCGGCTCCCGCCGCAGAGGGGGGCGCGCCGGCGCCGAGACCCAACTTTGTGTTCTTCCTCGCCGACGACCTGGGCTACGGCGACCTCGGTTGCTCCGGACATCCGCGAATCCGGACCCCGCATCTGGATCAACTCGCCGCGGAGGGAACCCGCTTCACCCAGTTCTACGCGAGCGCCAGCACGTGCTCGCCGACCCGCACCTCCGCCATCACCGGCCAGTACCCCGCCCGCTGGCGGATTCACGGGCCAATCGGCTTCCTCGCCAACAACACAGCCGCCGGGATGCCGCATTGGCTCGATGTCACCGCCCCGACGATGCCCCGCACCCTGCAGCAGGCCGGCTATCGCACCGCCCACTTTGGGAAATGGCACCTCGGCGGCGGCAGCGGTTCGCGATCCGCTCTGGGCCGTTCGCAAAACGGTGCCATCGTGATCAACCACCCTTCCGCCCCACCCGTGGCGTCCTATGGTTTTGAGGTCGTCCGCGCCATGTCCGGCAACGGTCCCACCTGGCGCGAAGCGCAGCCCGTCGATCGCCCGCACGACCGCTACGCCTACGATGAGCCCGAGTGGCAAACTTGGTCGAGCCGCGCGATCTGCGACGCGGCGATCGGATTCCTCCAGGACCACGCCCGCCACGGTTCCGGCCGCCCCTTCCTCCTGCACGTCTGGTTGAGCGACCCACACACACCGCTGCGGCCGACGGAGGCGATGCGGTTCCCCTATCGCGACGTGCCCGAACCCGCCCAAACCCATTATGCGATGGTGAGTTTCATGGATGAACAAATCGGACGCGTGCTCGGTTCCCTCGACACGTTGGGCTTCCGGCAGGATACGATCGTGGTCTTTGCCAGCGACAATGGTGCGGCAGAGGGTCGCGGCGGCAGCAACGGCCCGTTGCGCGGCTGGAAATGGTATCTGTACGAAGGCGGGATCCGGGTGCCGCTGATCGCCCGCTGGCCCCGCCCCGGAGGGATCCCGGCCGGCCGCGTGGACCACCGCTCGGTCCTCAGCGTCTGCGACCTGCCCGCCGCCTTTCTGAAGCTTGCGGGCATACGCCCACCCGACGCATTTCTGCTCGACGGCACGGACCAAGCCGGAGTCCTGCTCGGCCGGCCCCAGGACGAACGCCCGCCCCTGAGGTGGTTCCACCCGGGGAGCCGCAATCAGAAGCTCGCCGTGCGCGATGGGCGCTGGAAACTACTGATGAACCCCGATGGCTCGCGGACCGAGCTCTACGATTTGGAACGGGACCCCGCCGAGCGCACCGAACTGACAGCCTCCCACCCGGAGGTGATCGAAAGACTCCGATCCAGCCTGACCGCCTGGTACACTTCCCTGCCCTCGCCGCCAGCCCCCCGGCTTCGCACCGCCACCCCCGACCGAAAGCAATGAAACCAATCCCCGCCCACCCTGCCCGCCCCCATCGCCTTCCGTCCGTCTGGCTGTTGATGGCGCTGGCCCTGCCGCTGGGCTTCGCCGCCCCTGCGCCCAACCCGCCCCGGGAAATCGTGCTCCACCCCAGGGCGGAAAGGCTTCCCAGCGATCTGCTCGGGCCGTTCGTGCGACTTGGCGATGGCAGCGTGCTGGCCGTGGATGCGACGCAGGTTTACGTCAGCCGCGATGACGGCCGCACCTGGCGCTCGCAGGCTCTCTTTCGGGATCCCGGCAAGTTCGCCGCCAACTTCGAACGAGCGGTAGTTCGCACGCCGGGTGGCGTGGTGGTGATCGCTTTCACCAACGCCCGGGAGACCGTCTTCAAGTGGAACCAAAAGGCCGGCGGACCGCTTCCTGACACCCGCAAGCCCGTATACATCGTGCGCAGCCGCGATGACGGTCGCACCTGGGACCAACCCCGGCTGCTGCAGGACGGGTGGTGCGGTGCCCTGCGCCAGATGATCCGCCTCCGCACCGGCCGGCTCGTCCTCGCCTCCCAGAAAGCGGTCGCCAACCCCGGCCGCCACGTATCCCTTACTTGGATATCCGATGACGAGGGGCAGACCTGGCGCCAGAGCAACCTCATCGATCTGGGAGAATACGGCCGGTACGGCGATCATGCCGGCGGCATCGAGGGTTCCCTGCTGGAAAGAAAGGACGGCCAACTCTGGCTGCTGCTCCGCACCCTACGGGGGGTCTTCACCGAGGCCTTCTCGTCGGACGGCGGCTTGACCTGGGAGAATGTGCAACCTTCCGCCATCGAAGCCAGCCCCGCTCCTGGCCTGCTCCTTCGTCTGCACAGCGGGCGCGTGGCGTTGTTCTGGAACCGCTGGATCGACGCCCGCCGCCAGATCGGACGGAGGGAGCAGTTGTCGCTGGCCTTTTCCGAGGACGACGGCCGCACCTGGAACCCGCCCATCATCGTCGCCAAGGATCCCACCCTGCCGGGCGACAAAGGTCCCGAGCACCGCCTGTCCTACCCCTACGCCTACGAGCATCAGCCGGGCGAGATTTGGGTGACCACCGGCCAGGGAAGCCTGCGGATGAAGATCCGCGAGGCCGACGTCCTGACGCCGTGAGGCCCGGCCCGGACATCCCCCCTCCTCGTCCGTCGTCCCAGGACCCGCGGGGCAGGACTCCAACTGCCACCGCCGGGATAATCCGACGGGGTCGGCCTCTGTGGTATGTGATCGGCTGGCTGCTTACGGAAAAATTATGCCGCCAATCTGCCATGGAGTCACCCAGTGGCGAGGCTGTCGGACATGGCGCGGCGCTTGCGCATGGAATCGGAGTCGGGCGTGTACCACGTGTTGAACCGGGGCAATTACCGGCACGCCCTCTTCCGCTCGGAGCAGGCCAAGACCGCGTTCCTCAAATGTCTCTGGGAGGCATGTGAACGGACCGGCTGGCTGGTCCATGCCTGGTGCATCATGTCGAATCACTATCACCTGGCGATCTCGACGCCGCGAGCGAACCTGGTCGAGGGCATGCGCTGGCTCCAGGGGACTTTCGCGGTCCGCTTCAATCGATTCCGGCAGGAACAAGGGCACCTGTTCCAAGGCCGGTACAAAAGCCTGCTCGTAGATCCGGCTGAAGGGCTCGGCCCACTTTGCCACTATGTTCACCTGAACCCGGTCCGGGCACATCTTTGTGACGTCCCGGATTTGAGGCACTACCGCTGGACCAGCCTGCACTGGTTGCTCGGCCGCGCGGCACCGGTTTCCTGGTACGATCCGACCCCCGCGCTGGAACACGCCGGGGGACTTCAACGGACTGCCGCCGACGCCGAGCGCTACCTGCAATACCTGGCATGGCTGGTGGAGGACGAGCCGGCCCGCAAACGCCAGCGGTTTGAGACCATGTCTCGAGGGTGGATCATCGGCTCGGATTCATTCGCCAGGGAGATGTTCGAAGCGCATCGCGAGCTCGCGGGGCGAAGGCCGCAATTGGCCAGCGAGCTGCAGTCAGCCCGGGAGGCGGTAGGGATGGAGGCCCCGGAAAGAGGGTTGCGTCGCCTCGGACGCCAGTACGCGGAACTCCATTCCACGTCGAAGTCGGCGGAGTGGAAACTGCGGCTGGCAACGGAGCTGAAGGCCGGCACGACGGTCACCAACCGCTGGCTCGGAGACCACCTTCATTTGGGCGCCCGCGACGAGGTGTGCCGAAAGCTCTGCGGATGGCAGCGGAGCCAGCCAAAACCTTGATCCACCGTTCATCCACATACCACAGAGGCCGACCCCATAGCTTGGGCCTGGGCGAAGATCTCTTGGGCGCGCTGGCAGGCCCAACGGTAGTGCTCGTAGCGCACCCCAAACGGGATCGAGTGGTCGGAGTGCAGGATGAGCCCGCCGCCGACCCCAAGCGGGACCTTCCGCTGCAGTTCCGCCTCGAGCGTGGCGCGGTCGCCGAGCAGGCCGGAAACGCTGAGATTGCCGTAGCAGGCCATCTGGCGCGGATACCGGCGTCGCAGTTCGGCGAGGTCCATCCCGGCGGCACACTCCATCGGATTCAACGCCTCCACGCCCACCGCCAGGAGGCGCGGGAGCAGGTCCCACATCCGACCGTCGGTGTGCATGAGAAAACGGATAGCGTGCCGGCGCAGCAGGGTGCCTAGCTGCTCATAACAGGGCCTCAGCAGCGCATCCCAGGTGCGGGGGCTGACCAGCAGCGAGGTCTTGAAGGCCATGTCTTCCACCAGGAAAAGACCGTCCGGCTTCAGGCCGTGCTCGAGGCAGCGCTCCAGCGTGGCCACCAGCAGCCGCGTGTAGGTCGAGAACATGTCCGCGCACCACTCCGGATCGTCGAGCACGTCGACCAGCAACTGGTCGAGCGCGCGGTGCCGCCAGGTCGCCTCCCACGGACCGTAGGCGACAAAGTTCACGAACCGGCCACGCGCGTACACCGTGTCGTACTTCCGCTTCGCCTCCGCCCAGGTGGGGTATGGGTCGAAGTGGCAGAAGTAGCTGGCGGTGTCGATCCGCGCCGTGCCGCTGGGATCATCCAGGACCATCCGCGGCTTGGTTCGGTTTTCCCAGTCGTCGCGGGTTTGCGTCCGGTGGGCGAGAAAGTGCAGCGTGCCGCTCCGGCCGTCGGCCTTTTCCACCGTGTAGCCGGCGCGATCCTCGAACGTAAGGCGGCCGTCACCGCGCGCCAGCACCTTCATCTCGAAGCGCGCCGAGGCGTCGAGGCTCAGGCTCTCGAGGTCCCAGCCGAAATGGTCGGCGGGGCTGACGCCGGCGGGCAGGCCTTCCGCGATCCAGTCGGCCTGCAGTCCGTCCCAGAGCGAATCGTTGACGGGCAGGCGATCCGGCGGCTCGAAGTTGAGGGCGGCGGTGACGCGTTCGCGGGAGGTCATAAGGCAGGATCCGCCTTTTCCATCTTCGCCGCCCTACCGCGCCACCCATTCGAGCGGGGCGAGGAAGATGCCGCGGGGGTTGTGGCCACGCCAGCCGTAGGCCGCGACGTAGTCGCGCCCGTCGGCGGTCACGATCTCCGGCGCCAGGTAACGCATCGGATCCTTCGGCAACAGGCAGGTCACGGGCGGGCCCGCCCACCGCAGGGGATCGCGCGACGCATAGACATACATCTGCTCCCAGCGGTAGTACCAGCCGTCCCGATACAGCACGAAGGGGCTCTCGGCGTAGACAAACAGGTAGCCGGGCGGCGGCTCGCTCAGCGTGCCGAGGTCGATCTCCTGCGCGCTCCAGGGGCCCAGGAGGTCCAGGGCGGTGCGCGCGGCGACCGTGTGGTCGCGGGTGCGGGGATTCAACCCGGGGGACGAGGCCGTGTAATACGCGATCCAGCGTCCGCTGCGGGGGCGGTCGTCGAAGATCATCACGTCGCGCCCCATCGCGAAGAGCGTGTGGCCTCCGGCCGGAGTGCGGTACGATTCGAACGCCCGACCGTCGGCGCTGGTGAGGAGTTGGGCGCCCGCGCTGTTGTAAAAGAGATGGCAGTGCCCGCGGTCCCACACCGCGTGGGGGGCCTGCATCAGACCCTCGCTGTTGCCGCGCTCAGGGCTTGACTCGAGAAAGATACCGTCGGCCCGCCAGCCCGGGGCGGTGAGTTGATCGCTCGACCAGCGGTAGAGCAAGCGCCCCTTGCCGGGATGGGAGGTGTGGCGCACGCAGGCGATCAACTGCCAGCGGCCGTCCGTGGCCTGGAAGATCGTGAAGTCCACGGGCTCCGCCTTGGGTGTGCCCCAACGCTCGAGCGGCGGCCGCTCCGTGAGTGGCACCCAGGGGCCGGCCAGCCGGGGCACGCGCGGCGGGCCGTCGCCCGGGGAGGCCGCCGGCTGCGCCGCGGTCGCGAGCGCGAGGGCTCCGCACGACCAGGTAAGAAGGAGAAGGATACGTGGAAGACGCATGCGTCAGCGGGGTGGCCACGACCATGCTCCGCTTTGGCCCGCCGGAGGCAAGCGCCGGAGCCAGGGTTTTCGAACCGGCCGTTGGATGTGAACACTCGCCCCTCGCTTGGCCACCCCGGAGCAAGCTCCGGGGCATCAAGGCCAAGCGACCGCTTCGCGGACCGGGCTCGTGGAATCGCAGCAAAGTACGAAGCAAGCTTCGGGGAATGGACCCGGCTGCGATTCAAGGGCGACCCCAGGGGCGCGAGGCACGGTGGTGTCACGCTCAGGCGAAGAATGCGGTCGGAGGTTCTGGTCTACCGAGGCGGGAGGTCGCGCGCGCGGCGGAATTCGGCTCTCGAACTCTCCCGGCGCGCTCCGCCACACTCCGGCGCCATGAACCACCTGCCCCTTTCTTCCGGGAAACCGCGCCGCACGGGGCACCGGCTCTGGATCCCCGCCGGCATCGCGCTGCTGGCGGCGGCGGGCCTGGTCGCCCTGGAGTGGCGGCCTGACCTGGACCGTAACTTCCAGCTCTGGGCCCAGAGCGCCCTCGGGCTCCTCGCGGCCATGCTGATACTGGCGTGGTTTCTGTTGCTCAGCCGCTTTCCCGGGCGCGTGCGCCTGGCGACTTTCACCGCGCTGCTCATCGCTGGTCTGGGCCTGTGGCTTGCGCTGCGCGTGGACGGCACTTTCGACGGACGGGGGCTGCCCCGGCTGGTGTGGAAGTGGGCTCCGGTCCCGGTCGCGCCCCCGGCGCCTTCGACCCAACTGATGGCCCCGCCCCTGCCCGCACCGGTCGCCGCGCCTCTCGCGGATGTGCCGCAGTTTTTCGGACCACAGAGGGACGGACGAATCCTCGGCGCCGGTCTGGCGCGCGATTGGGCGGCCACCCCGCCGCGGGAGGTCTGGCGGCAGCCCATTGGCACCGGGTGGTCGGCGTTTGCCGTGGTCGGCGGCCGGGCGTACACCCAGGAGCAGCGTGGTCAGGAGGAGTGGGTAACCTGCTACGAGGCCCTCACCGGCCGGCTCCTCTGGGCGCACCGGCGCCCCGCCCGCTTCTTCCAGTGGCAGGCCGGCGAGGGGCCGCACTCCACCCCGACCGTCGATCGCGGCCAGGTGTTCGCCTACGGAGCGACGGGCATCCTGGACTGCCTCGACGCGGCTACGGGCGCCCTCGTCTGGTCGCGCGCCGTGCTGGCGGAAAACAACCTCGACAACCTCGAATGGGGTGTGAGCGCCTCCCCGTTGCTTGTCGGCGATCTCGTGGTCGTGACGGGAGGCAACAGCGCCGGCCCCACCGTGCTGGCGTACGCCCGCGCGACCGGCGAGCCGCGCTGGCGGGGCGGCACCGACCGCGCGAGTTATTCGTCGCCCATTCTGGGAAACCTCGCCGGCCGGCCGCTCATCCTGTCTTTCAATGCCGCCACGCTGACCGCGCACGATCCGGCGACCGGCGAGGTGCAGTTCAGCCACCGCTGGGGCAACGAACGCGCGCCCAAGGCGGCGCAGCCGGTCGTGGTCGACGGCGAGCGCATCTTCGTGACGGCCGGTTACGGCATGGGCTGCGAGTTGCTGCGCGTGATCACCCAGGCGGACGGACGGCTGGCCGTCGAGTCGCTTTGGAAGAACATTCGCCTCAAGGCCCAGTTCAACAGCGTGGCCATCCGCGACGGGTTCTTTTTTGGCCTGGACGATGGGTTCCTCGCGTGCGTCGACGTGGCCACGGGCGAGCGTCGCTGGAAGGAAGGCCGCTACGGCTCGGGACAGACTTTGCTGGTGGACGACCTGATGCTCGTGCAGTCCGAGCGCGGCCACGTGGCGCTCGTCGAGGCCAGCCCGGTGGCATTTCGCGAGCTGGGCCGGCTCGCCGCCCTGAGCAGCAAGACCTGGAACCACCCCACGCTGGCTGGCCGCTTCCTCCTGGTGCGCAACGATCGCGAGGCCGTTTGCTATGAGTTGCCCGCCGCCAGCGCCGCCGCGACGGAAGGCTGAGCCACCTCGATGCAGCTCAACCACGACGGAGCGCGAACGAACTGCCTCACGGCGTCGGCACGCGGAACTTGCCGAACTGGATGTGTGTGCGGGCGCGGTCGGGGGTGCCGCTGTCCCACACGGCGCGGAATTCACCCGGCGCCACCTCGACGAGGGTCGGGTAGGAATTCTTGATGCCGGCGTCGTAGAAAGTCTGTTCCGCGCTCCAGGCGCCGCCGGGGGGCTTGGTTTTGTAGCGGAGCGCCATGCGCCCGCCCGGGGCGGGCGAGGCGGGGCCGTCGTTGTACACGTAGATCTGCACGCCGTGGGCGGTGCGCCCGAAGAAGGCCTTGGACTTGGCGTTCCAGAGGTCCGGCTCCTGGCGGGCCGGGCTCCAGGTGCGGCCGCCGTCGGTGCTCACGGTGGAGAAGGCGCGCGGCGGGTTGGTGGTCTGGCGTTCGACTTCGTAGTCGGCCGTGCGCATCATCATGATCAACTCCCCCGGGCGATCGCCGGGCGCGATATTGCCCTCGTGGAGAAACACCTTCGGGCCCGAGGTGGGCTGCGGCACGTAGCCGGCGAGGTTCCACTCCAGCAGGCTGGTGCTGCTCAGGACAAAATGGTCGCGGCTCCCGCGGGGGTCGCTGCGCAGCGTGTTGCGGTGGGCGGGAAACAGGTAGCGCGGCTGGCCGTTCTCCACCACGGTGTGCGGGCCCGCCACCACGATGAGCGGACCCGTGTAGCCCATGGCGAGTTCGACCGGGATCCAGGAGCGGCCGCCGTCGGCACTGTACGCGCCCACGAGCTGCGAGTCCTCGCTGTGGCGGTAGTTCATCGGGCAGCGCATCGCGAACGCCCAGATCACGTCCTGACCGGGTGGCCGGAAGAGAATCGCGTTGGCGTAGGCAAACTGGATCGCCCCCTGCCGGAGACGGTGGTCGAAAATCGGCACGGCCTCGCCCCACGTGTCGCCGTCGTTGGTGGAGACGCTGGCGTAGATGTCGCCCATGTCGGTCTTGCCGGGGATGCCCGCCCCAAACGCGGCCACGAGATGTTTGCCCTGCCATTGGACGAGGTACGGCTGCCAGAGCAGCGAGGCGCCGGGGTGCTGATCCCTGTGGCGGATCACCCGCACGGCGGTGACGTCGCCGCGGTGCGCCGGGACCGGAGCTGGCGCCGGGGCGGCGCGGAGGGAGGCGGTGATAGTGAGGACGAAGGCGAGGGCGGGCAGTGGGAGGGTGTTGGTTTTCATGGGTGCAAAAGCGAGGAGCAGCTCGGCGCCAGCTTGCGCTTCAGCGCGGGCGCTTGCCGCGGGCGCGGGGCGGAGAGCCCTCGAGTCGGGCCAACTCCGTCAGCGGAATGCGGGCCACCTCCATGTCCTCCTTGTTCACGGAGTAGATCACCCAGAGGTGCTCGCCGACGACGACGGAATGCGGGTACTGGAAGCCGGTGCCGGTCTTTGCCTTGCCCGGATAGCGTTGGGGCGGCGGGACAAACCGCAGAATCATGAACCGATCGAAGAGGAGTCCGTCGCGCGAGAGCGAGATGGCCAGCATCGTCCGCCCTCCCCTGCCCGGTGGCATCGCGAGGGGATTGTTGATCACGAAGTACTGCCCGTCGGGCAGCCGACCGGCGTTGGAGCGCGCGGTCGAATCGGGAAAACTCGTCCGCGTCGGCTTCGTCCACGTGCGGCCGTCGTCGAAGGAAAAGGCCGCGTAATTGCGCCGGCTCTTGCTCGCCTCCACCTCGGCCCGGGTCTGGCCATGAATGCTGCCCTGGTCGCGGTAGAGGCGCACCCAGGTGCCGTGGTCGAGCCGCCAGGGCGGAGTCGGCTCGGTCATGCGGTGTTCGTCATCGGAATCGGGATGCTCGGTCGGGCCGAAGAGGAGTTGGGGCAGATGGGCCGGCTGTTGGAAAAAGTGCCGGATCGCGGCCACCAACTCCGGCGGGCCGGCGGGGTGGGCGGGATAACCGGGCTCCGGCGACGTCTTCTGGCTGGCCCCCCCGAAGACGTCGCCGCGCGGGCCGGGGGGGGGGGGGGGGCAACCCCGGCCCCCGGGCCCGTTGGGCGGGCGCCCCCCCCACACCCCGTCGCCGAGCGTGCCGTCCTTCCGCACCTCGCGGGCGAGAAAACCGATCCGGGTCCGCGACACCTCGTTGAACCGAAGCACCTTTTCCTTCAGCTCCCGATCGACGCAGGTGACGGCGTAGAGCCGGCCGCCGACTTCCGCGAAGCCCTGCGAGGTCTGGAACGGGCCGGGCCGTTTGGTCTGCGCCGCGGGAAGGTTGTCGGCCAGCGGCGGAAACAACGGCCGCAGGTCGGACCAGGTTTCCCCGCCATCGGCGGAGAACCGAAACACGCCATGCTGCCCCGCGGTGTTTTCATCCCGCGCCTGACTGTCCCAGCAGGCAAAGAGCACGCCCTGAAAGTACTTCAGGTAACCGTGGAGGTTGAAGGTTCCGGTTTCCGGCGTCGCTTGCAGCAACGGGGTGACGCGCAGGTTTTCGATGAACTGATAGCGAAAATCGGGCGCCTGGTTCGCGGTCCACCGGACCACGGGCTTCTCCGCCGGCGGCGCGGAGGGCGTGGCCGCGAGGGAGAGCAACGGACCGCCCAGCAGGGCGGCGAGGACGAGGTGAAGGGTGGGTTTCATCGGGGCGAATCTTCGATCCGGAGGCGCCGCGGTGAGGGTTCCGCTTCTCCGGAGGCGGGCCACGGCCGCGGTCAACGCCTTCACAACTGTCCTTTGATTCCGAAAATCACGGTGGCGCCGAGCTCCTGCTGGCGGCGCGGCCGCATGTACTCGGGCGTGCCCGGCGCGTAGCGGCGGTTGCCGATGGTGAAGCCGCGGCCGTTGAGGTTGTTGATCGAGCCGAAGAGCACGAAGCGCGGGGAGAAACTGTACTGCGCGTTCAGCCCGACCCGCAGCACGCGGGCCTTGAACTGGAACGTGTCGGCGGGGATCCCGTTGGCCGCGTTGGCGGCGACGGCGTTCTGCTGCGTCTCGCCCTGGTAGGTGAAGCTGAGTTTTACCGAGTAGCGCGGGCGAACGAGGTTGAGGCCGCCGGCGTAGTCGCGCGGCGCGTAGCCCTCGAAGTCGGCCGTGTTCGAGCCGGAGAGCTCGAGGCGCGTGGCGTTGAAGAACACCTGCAGCCCGCTGGCCCAGCGGGGCAGGAAGAACAACGACTGCGCGTACCCAAACTCGTAGCCGATGATCCTCACGTTGCCGACGTTGGTGCGCGTGGATACGTCGTACCCCAGGTAGACCGGATCCTCGGGCAGGCTGTAGCGGGCGAGCAACTCGGGCGTCGCGTCCGAGAGCAGGTTGCCAAAGAAATCCCTGATGTCCTTGCGGAAGATCCCGATCGAGCCGGAGCCGCCCTTGATCTGGTAGGTCTCCAGCGACAGATCGTAGTTGTCGCCAGTCCACGGCTTCAGCCCGGTGTTGTTGACGGTGATGGTCGGTTGCGCCGCGGTGGGCTCGCTGACGGAGACGCCGGGGATGATGAAACCGAGGTCGGGGCGGCCGATGGTGCGGGCGTAGGCCGCGCGGAGCAGCAGGTTTTCCGTCAGCGTGTAGGTCGCGTTGAGGCTCGGGTACCAGCCGTCGTAATTGCGCGAGGCCCGGGCGCCGCGCTCGACGAAGCGCAGCTTGCGGAGGACGAGCGGATCGGCGCTGACGGGCGTCGGCCGGCCGTTGGTCAGCACGAGGTTGCCGCGGGCGTCCTTGACGTACTGCGCCGTCGGGTCGTTGAGCACACCGCGACCGTCGTCCTGCGTGTGCTCATAACGCACGCCGCCCACCAGGAGCAGCCGGCGGTTCAGGAGCCGCACGTCGCCGCGCAGGTAGGTGGCGGAAATGGTCTCGGTCAGCTCCGTCGAGGTGTTGGCCAGCGCCTGGTGGTAGCCGGGCTCGTCGAGCACAAACCAATCCGGCCGCTGCCGGAAGAGATCGAAGAATTTCACGCTGCTGAGCCAGCCCATGGGCTGGCCGAAGAGCGAAGGCGCGGTGGCCAGGAACTCGCCGTCGAAGACGTCGAAATTCGCGGCCGTGCGGGCGGCGGCGGAGGTCTGCCCGTTGGGGCGGAAGGCCCAGGTGCGGTTGCGCGCGCGGCGCTCGCGCTCCATGCGCAACCCGTAGACGCCGGTCTTGAAGGACCAGGGCACGTTGCCGCCGAAATCGCGCGTGAAGTCCAAGCGCCCCGTGACCTGGTGCGTGTGGGTCTTCTGCTGGGAGGAGTTCGGGTTGCCGAGGACGTAGTTGCCTCCGTCGAGCAGGTCCACGGGCACGCCGCCCCGCGTAGCCGTGTAGCGGGCCGGGATGAGGCCCCCACCCTCCCCCACGCCCTGGCCGCGAATCACCAGTCCGGTGATGGTCGCGGGCATGTTGTTGAAGTGGCCGTTGTCGATGTCGGCGGTGAAGGACCGCGAATACGAGTAGGCTCCGAGCGCATCGACGCGCCACGTCTGGCCGCGGCGCAGATACTTCACGGTGGCATGGGTGGTGTCGGCGCCGGAGTCACCATTGTCGCCCGCCGCCTGCGTGACGGTGCCGACGCCGGTGGCCGCGCCCTGCGTGAAGGTGCGGTCGCCGGTGGCGCCGGCGCCGTAGTTCACCGCGAAGTCGACCCGCATGATGTTGTTGCGGATACCGCGATGCTGGACCGTGGCGTTCAGTGTATCGCGGGGCGACAGGCGCCAGTCCGCCCCGAGCTGGAAGCTCCAGGTGCGAAAGATCTGGTCGAGGCTCTGCCAGGTGACGGAGCGCTGGAAGCCGTTGACGAAGTTCCACTCGGCAAGGGTGTCGAGGTAACGATCGCGCTCCATGGGGTTGCGCCGCCAGGTCTGGGAGGCGGCGACGTTGAAGGCAAAGTTGCGGTTCACGGGCACGAGTCCGCTGAGCTCGATCGACGCCGGCTGGGTCTTTGGCGCAAGGTCGCGCGAGGGCCCGCGCGGTCCGCCGGCGATCGTGAGGCCGTCGCGGTCGTCGATTACATGGTAAATCTGGTAGGAGAAGGCGCGGCGGCGCGACTCGAAGCCGTTCTTGCGAATGATGTTCATCGAACCGCCGAGGCTGTTGGCCGGCTTGTCGGGCGTCGGCACCTTGGAGATTTCGACGCGGGAGATGTTGGCGGTCGGCACGTCGAACAGGCTGTTGGCGCGGCCGGCGCCGCGGGCCGTGGCCACCTGGGCGCCGTCGAGCTCGATCCCCGTCTGCGCGGCCGGCAGCCCGCGGATGATGACGTTCTGCGCGAGCTGGCCACCGCCCTCGTCGATGCTCACGCCCGGCAGGAAACGCAGGAAGTCGCCGATGTTCTCGGCGCTGCGGTCGCCGTATTCGTCGTAGGCGACGACGTTGATGAGATTCGGCGCCAGGCGGCGTTCGTTGAGCGAGATCGCCTGCGCGCTCATCTCGCGATCGGCCACCACGGTGAATTCGCTCAGGCGGACGGGTTCGTCGGCCGCGCGCAGGGAGAGCTCGAAATCGCGCCCCACCGTGCCGCCGGGCGGTACGGTGAGCGTGGCGGACTGCGAGGTGAAGCCGAGGTAGTTCACGTTCACCCGCACGGTCCCGGCAGGGAGACCGGCGAGCCGGTAGGCGCCGTCGTCGTCGGTCACCGCCTGCACCCCGGTGCCCTCGGCGGAAACCACGGCGTTGCGCAGGGCGACGCCGCCGGTGGCATTGTAAACATGGCCCGCGATCGCGCCGGTGGGCCCCGGCTGGGCGGAGAGCGCAGGGAGCAGCCAGGCAAAACCTGCCGCAAGCGGCAGGCGGAGGACACGGGCGAGGGTTTTCACGGGGAGCGGGGTGGCAGGAGAAGGGGCACGTGCGGGTCTTACGGACGACCGTCCAGCAGCCAGTCGAGGTTAAAACGGGCGAGCGTCAGGCGCGCGTAGGCCCAGTCGCCGTTGCGGCGCGTCTCACCGGGTTTTCCGTTTTCGTAGAAGCAGAGGATCGTGCCGTCGGGCAGCACCGCGAGATCGCTGTAGGCGCTCGGCCCGGGCTGCAGAAGTTTCCGCACCGGCCAGGTGCGGCCGTCGTCGCGGCTCACGTGGATCGAGACGTTCTTCCGCTCGCGGTGTTCGCGTTTCGTGGTGTGCGGGCTGGAGTGCAGGAGCAGCGGGCGGTTGGAGCCAGGCAGGCCCGGATGGCTCACCAGGCCGGCCATGCAGCCGGGCTCGAGCACTTCCTCGAGAAACTCAGGCTTGGTCCAACCCGTGGCGCCATCGCGGCTGAACACGACGGCGCGGCGGTTGCGCTTGTCGGTATTGCGCGAGCTGAGCACAACGCGGCCGTCGGAAAGCTGCGCGACGCTCGTCTCGCCCCCGATGGTCATCGCGAGATCGCCGCGCTGCCAGGTGGCGCCCTGGTCGTCGCTGAAGATCACAGAGCACCCCTTGCGCTGGGGCGGCGCGGGGTCCTGGTCGTAGTTCGCCAGCCACACCGGCACGATTAGGCGGCCGCTGCGCAGTTGCATGCCATGGCCCGGGCCGGTGGCGACGGCCTGCCAGGGGATCTCCGGACGGAAGCGATCCAGGGTGGCGGTGATTTCCACTGGCGGCGACCAGGTGACACCGTCGTCGTCACTGCGGGAGTGGAAGACCCGCATGTACTCGACGCAGTAGACGAAGTGCACCGGGCCCTCGCGCGTGGCGATGAGCATCGGGTTGTTCACCGTCTGCTGCTCGGGCCCGCCCATGTCCTTCTTCTTCTTGTCGTCCGGCATGTGCGGATTCCGCGGCAGGCGCGGCCCGAGGTGGGCGATCTGCTGTTGGGGACTCCAGGTGCGGCCGCCGTCGGTGCTGCGGCGCAGGTGAATCTCGATCTCGCCGCGGTCGGCGGGCGTGAACTTCCGCGCCTCGCAGTACGCGAGCACGGTGCCCTGGGCCGTCACCACGATCCCGGGGATGCGGTAGGAGACGAAGCCGGCCTGGCCCTCGGCGAAGAGGTCCACACGTTCGGGCAACGGGGCTGCCGCGGCGCGGGACAGCGCCCCGCTGGCGCAGGCAGCGGCGAACAGGAGGAGGCGACGGAAACCAGGCGAGGAAGAGAAAACCATGGCGGAACGGGGCGGCGGCGGAAATCGGCAGCCAGGCAGGTTTGAGGGTGCCACCGAAGCACCCCCGCAAAATACGCCCGGCTGGAATTGCCGGAACGCGAATCGGGCGGTTCTATTGTTGAACCGGCGGGGCGGTGGCCAGACTCCGGACCTCACCCCGTTGGCGTCCCCGTGCCACCGCGGCTCGCCGGCGTGCGAGGGCACGCCCGGATTCCTTCAAGGCCCCTTCAGCCCAATCGTGCAGCGCTGGACGTTGAATTGATAAGGGCCGTTGGGGATGCAGGAATAGAGGAGGTAGAAAGTCTTTCCGTCGTCGCTGATCCACTTGGAGGGAATGTTGGGTGCGAACCGGTTCTCGGGCGCGCCCCAGTCCGCGATGTAATCCACCACCGTCCAGGGCCCCCATGGCGTGGGCGCGTCAAAGATGCCCAAGTGTGCCCGGCGGTTCGGGTTGTCCGTGGCCCACCACTTCCATTTCCCGTAGGGACTGCTCATCACCAGCAAGTACCGCTTCAACCCGGGATTATAGACGAGGTTGGGCCGGAAACACCCGGCGGGATCGGTGAACACCGGTTGCCGTGATTCGAAGCGGCCCCAGCGCGGCACGCCCGCACTTGAAAGTCCGGAGTAGAACTCGTGCTTCGCGCGGTCGCGAATCGAAGCCACCGGCACCCGCGCCATTACCAAATGGGGATAGTCCGCATAGGCACTGGGTCCGTCGGGGGAAAGGTAATACGCGTAACCGTCCGGCGCGGCCTGATAGTTGCGGCCTGCATTCATCCAGACCGGATATCCGAGTTCCGGCCAGTTCCACTCCAACCATTCCCAGGTTCGGCCCCGATCCGCGGAGACCTTCATCCCTGCGCCCGTCCCCTTGGGGGCGCCGGGCAGGTTCAGGTTCCTGACCCAGGCATAGAGGACTCCCTCCGCCATCAATAAACCCGACACTTTGCGCGTGTTCCTCCCCGAAGGATCGGGGATGGTGCCCGTGGGCGAGTCCAGGTCGCGGCCAGTGATTTGCGGCGGATGACCTTCGATGATCACGGGACCGCTACTGACCCGGCTCGTCCGCTCGAATCCCCTGCCGTCAATGGCGAAGGAATACAGGTGGTCATCCTCTCCCCAGGTGTTGGCCCAGTTGTCCCCATCTCCGATCGAAATGCGGTGCGGGTCCACCGTGAGGCTCGCGATGAATTCACTGGGAGGATACGGCGGAATCAGGGCGCCCGATGCTGATGGCACGGCGATCGGCGTGGCGCCCCGGTCACTGGCGGGCGCAGCCACGGCGGGTTGCGAGGCATTCGTCTTCTGTGCGTGGACGCCGGCTGAAGACGCAATCGTCACGACCAAAGCCGTCAGCAGGAGGCAGGGGAGGAGGCGGATCATGGAAGGTTGGAAAGGCGTCGCGCCCGGCATCCGGACAAACTTCCTGCCACGTGCGGAGGGAGGGTGTCAGCCCCGTGTGGTCTGCGATGACCGATCGGGGCCGGCTCCCGCCGGCAGGGCTTGCGCCATCGTGCCTCATCTTCCATCGGCCATCGCAGCAACCCGCCGTTCACGCGCGCCGCGACCAAGAAGTTTGCAACGGTGCATCCTCCAGTTGGAGGCAACTCCCCATGCGTCCCGCTTCTCCCGAAGCGGGCCCCAGGCGGTGCGAGTTGGATGGTGTGGCCCGCCTCGGAAGTGGCGGGACCGCCTACCGGGAGAGGCACCCAGTTTGCAGCGCGGTAACGCGCAACGGTCGCACTCCCGGCAAACCAGGACATGATCAGAACTCCCCCTGCCGCCGAAATTCCGCGGACGCGGCGCGGCCGAAGTCGGCCATCGCCTGTTGGACTTCAGCCAGAAACTGCTCCGTGGTCTTGCCGCTGGCAGACCGCGCGGTGGCGATCAGGGTATTGCACTCGTTGGCATCCATGAACCGGGCCGCCTCCAGGACACGCGGCAGATCCTCGTCCGGCACGGCGAGGAAGCCGTGCTTGTCCGCATGAATCAGTTGCCCGGGCTGCACGGCGCGGCCGAAAACCTCGACCTCGCAATTCCACCGCACGGGCCAGGAGTGCGCGTGGCCCACGCAAAGCCGCCGCGCCAGAGCCTTGAACCCGGCGTTGGTCATTTCATCCACATCGCGAATCGCGCCGTCGACGATGGTGCCCACGCAGCCCAGGGCCTTGTGCATGTTGGCGTTCACCTCGCCCCAGAAGGCCCCGACCGAGTGGGGTCGGTCCAAATCCTGGACGACCACGATCTTGGGACCGGGCTGTGCCGCCACGTAACGGTAGTAATCCAGAAAAGCGGTCTGGTTCTCCTTGTGCCGCCGATTGCTCGGTTCGCAGACCACCGTCACGGCATAGCCAACCATCACGCCCATCTGCGGCATGTAGTCGCGGGTCTCTTCCAAGTTGAAGGCATCCTTTGCCGGGTCGTGCCGGGTGATTTGCTCCCAGCCGTTGTAGATGGTGGGAGTGTTCCAACGTTTGAGTTGGAGCAGTTCGCCGGGCGTAAGCCGTCTTGGGGAGG
>CAZDGC010000106.1:0-25158 GCA_964504885.1 uncultured Opitutus sp. | reverse complement strand
AGGTACTCGAGGTTCACCTGGTGCACGATGCCGATGCCGGGCGGCACGACCTTGAAGGTGTCAAACGCCTGCATGCCCCACTTGAGGAACTGGTACCGCTCCCGGTTGCGGGAGAACTCCAGCGCGAGGTTCTTCTGCATCGCGTCGGGCGAGCCCGCGAAGTCGACCTGCACGGAGTGGTCGACCACGAGGTCCACCGGCACAAGCGGCTCGATGATCTTCGGGTTCCTGCCCATCCGCGCCACCGCCGAGCGCATCGCCGCGAGGTCGACGAGAAGCGGCACGCCGGTGAAGTCCTGCAGCACGATGCGCGCGACCACGAAGGGGATCTCCTCCGTGCGCGGCGCCTTTGCCCCCCAGCCCGCGAGGTCGCGAATCGCCCCCTCCCCGACGCGCTTGCCGTCGCAGTTGCGCAGCAGCGACTCCAGCACAAGCCGGATCGACACAGGCAGGCGCGAAACCTGGTACCCCGCCGCCTCCAGCGCGGGCAGCGAATAAAACGAGTGCGACGCTCCGTTGGCCGAAAACGTCTGCAGCGTGTGGAAGGGATTCGGAAGACTCATGGTTGGTTGGAAAAATCGTGGACGGGGCGTCCTCGCCCCCTCTCTCGTCCCTGCAGGAGCGGCTTCACGCCGCGACTCCCCTGGCATCGAAATCACGTGCGCATCGCCTCGGATCTCCTGCCGGGGGCGGTCGCGGGACAAACCCGCTCCTGCGACGTCCGCGCCCGACTACTTCGCCAGCGCGGCCTTGACGGCCTCGAAGTTCGGCAGGTCCTTCGGCGTGGGGGTCTGCTCGGCGTATTTCACGACGCCATCCGTGCCGACGACAAACGCCGCGCGCGCCGCGGTATCACCCACGCCCGCCAGCATCGGGAAAAGCACGTCGTAGGCCTTGGTGGTCTCCTTGTTCAGATCGCTCACCAGGGTGATGCCGATCTGGTGGGCCTTGGCCCACGCCTCCTGGGCGAAGGGGCTGTCCACGCTGATGCCGATCACGTCCGCGCCGAGGCTGGCATACTGGCTCAGCCCCGCCGTCTGGTCGCACATCTCCTGGGTGCACACGCCGGTGAAGGCGAGCGGGAAGAAAAGGAGCACGGTCTGCTTCTGCCCGAAATTGGCGCTCAGCGTGACGTCCTTGAGACCGTCGGCGGTCTTGCTCTTGAGGGTGAAATCCGGGGCTTTGGAACCGACTGCGAGTGGCATGGGAATGAGGGAGGATAGGGAGGTTGGTGGTTTCCGGACGACCGTCGACCGGGCGAAGCGGTCAACTTGAGACCCGTCCGCGGCCGCCGCAAATTGTTTTTCGAGCCGCGCTGTCGTTGCCACTGATTCAGCCTTGCCGATGAGTCCCAGCGCCTGCTCCCTTGACGTGCCCATGCACGCCACCGTCCTCGCGCCCTCGCTCCTGGCGGGAGATCATGCCAGCCTGGCGGCCAGCGCCCGGATCGTTGCCGACACCGGGCTCTCCTGGCTCCACCTCGACCTGATGGACGGACATTTCGTCCCCAACCTTACCTTCGGTCCCGAGACCCTGGCCGCCCTGCGCCGCGCCGGCTGCCCGCTGTTCTTCGACACGCATCTGATGCTCGCGGAGCCGCACCGCTACATCGAGGCCTTTGCCCGCGCCGGGGCGAACCTGATCAGCATTCACATCGAGCCATCATACGATCACGCCGCCACCCTCGCCCGCATCCGCGAGTTGGGCTGCCAGAATGGCATCGTGCTGAACCCCGACACGCCGGCATCCGCCATCGAACCTTTGCTCGCCGCGGTCGATCTGGTCCTGGTGATGACAGTCCAGCCCGGCTTCGGCGGCCAGGCCTTTCGCCGCGACGTGCTGGCCAAGCTTCAGCAGATCGACGCCTGGCGGAGCGCGCGCGGATTGCACTTCCGGCTGGAGGTCGACGGCGGTGTGGATCTGGCCACCGGCCGCGACTGCCGCGCCGCGGGCGCCGACACGTTCGTCGCCGGCACCTCCTTCTTTCGCGCCGCCGACAAACCCGCCTTCGCCGCCGCGTTCGCGGCGCTGTGACGGAGCGTCGGTGCAGGTTGCTTTCGCCGCCGACCGGCGCGCGCATCCGACGGATCTTCCGTCGATTACTGAATTATTCCCCGGAAACACGGGCGAAAGCATGGTCGTAACGGGTTGTCGCTGACATGCGCGTATCAGCCTGTCGAGTTGGCCCGCGCGCCTGCCGGCGCAGCCAGCGAGTACCAAAGAATGCTGTGTTCAAAGTCCGACAGGCTGGTGATAGGCGGGATTCGCTTCGCTACCTGACCACCCGCCGCTCGATCGCGAACGCCCGCGCCGGGTTGGTCACCGTGAGCAACGCAATCTCCGCGTCGGAAAAACCCTCTCTTCGCAGCGCCGGCAGCAGCCCGCGGAAGAGCACATCGTAGCCCCGGTACTGCCCGCCGTTCGGCTCGCCGGGGCGATACCAGCCGGCATCGTGCGAAATCAGCACCTGACCGAGCACCCCCGCGCGCCGCATCGCCAGCACCAGCGCCACATGGCGGATGAGCGAGCGGGGCGAAACCCCGTCGAACGACAACCACGCGCCGGCGCGCGCTGCGGCCACCAACACGTCTTCGTCGGTCGAATTTTGGGCGTGCACCCAGATCCAGGCCGCAAACGCCACGCCTTCCGCGCGCAAGATATCCATCTCTTCGCGCGCCGCGACTTGGTTGCCGGAATGTGCCGCGATGGTCAGTCCCGTCACGCGGTGCGTGCGGGCCGCCGCCTGCACGAGTTTGCGCGCCGCCGGACTCAACGGACCGGCATCCATGCCGATCTTGATGAAGCCGGGACGCACCCCGGTGCCGTCGATGCCCTGCTCCCACTCGCGGATCCATCGCGCCGCCAGCGCATCCGCGTCCTCGCGCAGGGCATGCGCCGGCAGGAATTTGTTTTGCCGCGCCGCGTAATAGCCGGTGTTGGTCACGAGGTGGAGGCCGGTCGCCTCACTCAATCGGACCAGCAGCCGCGGATCGCGGCCCAGATACGCCGGGGTCGCCTCGAACAGCGTCCGGCAACCGAGCGCCTTCGCCTCGTCGAGATAGGGCATGATCTTCGCGAATGCCATGCCGGCGTCGTACCGCGTAGGCGACACCTGGTCTGCGCCGATGAAGTCGACCAGCACATGCTCGTGCGGCAGCACCACGCCGAGTGTTTCCACCGGGCGTGGCCCCCGGACCGTCATGACTTCACCGCGACCCTCCGGAGTCGATTGCGCAGACCATGGCACCACTCCCAGTCCCGCTATTCCCGAAATAAAGCCGCGCCGCGTCATCTGAACGACGATGCGTGCCGGCAGCGGGCGTGCAAGTCGCGGCACCGGAATGGAATCCCCCGAAAGGCTCGACTGTCGCCACTCCAGCGCGCGGGATTCCGACACGACCAAGACTCGGGCAGGCAACTGCTATGAGGCGACTTAGGAGTCCTGGTGTCACGCCGTGCGAGTGAACAGCCGCCGGCGGTGTCGGGAAAACTGACGTTCGGTCTTGGGAAAATTAGGACGCGAAATCCACAGCTTCAAATCCAACTAATAACTTGGGATCGTTACCGCCTGACCACGGCGGTCTTGGCCGGACACGCGAACCGCGGGCCCGGGGTTGGTACGGCGCAAGCTGATACACCGATACCGTGCATCGAGGGCGCACGGGGCGATCTCCGACGACTGCCGGCCAATGCAGACTTGGCGGCCACCGGGGACACGGGGACTGGTCCCCATCTCCTCCCAACAATCATGAAAAAGCTAGCTGGCTTGGGTTTCCTCGCTGGACTTGCAGGCGCACTGCTGCCGGGTCCGGCTTCCGCCGTCGTGGTGGATTTTACCGGAGGGACCGTGACGTTTCTCGGTGGTGGCGCCGCCGTCACGAACAACTCCGTGACCCATTACGACGTTGATTATTACGACGAGGGAGGTTTCCGGCTCGATTTCCTGCCGAACACCGTACCTGGCGCACAGACGTTCGGAACGATCGTCGGTGACTATTACAGCGCCGGCAACGACATCATCCACGCGCATTGGGCGACCGGAGCCTACGGCAGTATCACCGCGATCGAGATTACCAAGATCGGCGGTGGCACCTTCGACCTGAATTACTTCATTCTCACCTCCAACACCGACTTCGGGGGTGGCGCCGCGAGTGGCAACGAGCAGGCCTGGGTGGAGGGCTTCTTGAACAACGTCTCCACCGGCGCCCCGAAGCTGCTGCCACCGGAGAACTGGGGTTTCCCCGCCACCCAAATCTTCCTCGGTGCGGCATTCGACTCCGTGGATCTGGTCAGGTTCTCTGTGACCAACCCGGTCGATTGCTTCGGCATGGACATGTTCTACATCGACGAGCCGGCCCCGCCGCCAATCTCCGACGGTGGCCGCACCCTCGTGCTCCTCTCCTTGGCGCTGGCTGGGATGGCGCTTCGGCTGCGCCGGCGCTGAACGGGAACGACTCGACTTCCGGTCGAGATCACTCACTCGGGGCAACTCACTCGTGGAGTTGCCCTTTTTGCTTTGGCCGTGGATAACCGTGGCACTCCCATGCGCTTCCTCCCCTTCCCCTCCGCGGTGGCCGTCGCCGCTGCGATCCTCGCCGTCCTCCTGTCGGGTTGCACGGCCGAAGCCCGCAAGGCCCGCCAACTCGAAAAGGCGGAGGGCTTTTTCCGCGCCGGCGAATTCGAGAAAGCCCGCCTCGAGTACCTCAACGTCCTCAAGGCCGACGACAAGAACTCCATCGCGATGGAGCGCCTCGCCACGATGTGGATCGATCAAGGCGTGCCGGTGCGCGCGCTGCCCTACCTGCTCCGGCTGAAGACGGTCTCTCCGGACAACCGCGGCACCCGGTTCAAGCTGGCTGCGTCGTTGCTGGCCATCGGCCGGATCAGCGAGGCGCGCGCCGAAGCCACCGCCGTGCTCGAGCGATGGAAGGACGCCGCCGACGCCCTGTTTCTCCTCGCGGATTCCTGCCGCAACCTCGCGGAGATCGAGGCCGCCTCCCGCGCCCTGACGACGTTTCCCGAAAAGGCGAACGCGCGCTACCTCGCAGCCTCGGCGGTGATTCAACTGCTCCGCGGCGAACTCGACGCCGCGCGCCGCGGACTCCAGCGGGCGGTGATCACCGACCCAAAGTCGAGCGACGTGCACGCCACCCTTGCGAAGCTGCACCTGCGGGAGGGTGACGCCGTCAAGGCTGGCGAAGCCCTGAAGGCCGCGGCGGAGCACGCCGGTCCCCGCTCCCCCGCCACCGGCCGCTACGCCGAATTCCTGTTCCGCACCAAGGGCGCCAAGGAGGCACAGGACTACCTCGACGGGCTCCTGCGCCAGGCGCCTGACTATCTCCCGCTCCGTCGGCTCCTCGCCAACATCGCGTTGACCGAAAAGAAGCTGGACGTGGCGGAGAGCCAGGTGAAGGAGATGCTCGCCCGCGACCGCGCCAACGTCGAAGCCCATCTGGTGCACGCGCAAATCCTCCTCGCCAAGGGCGAAGGCAAGAAGGCCGTGGCGGAGCTCGAAGCCCTGCACAAGCAGTTCCCGAACTTCGGTGTCATCAGCCTGCAACTGGCGCGGGCCCATCTGGCGGAGCGCAACCCCGATCAGGCTTTCGCCGTGCTGGAAAAGGGTGTGCCCGCCGATCCCGAGCATTTTGAGTCGGCCCTCGCGCTCGCGGAACTGCTGATCCGCCGCGGCAAGTCGGAAGCCGCGGCCCAATTGCTTTCGGGCGTGCTGCAGCTCTACCCCACCCTGCCTCAGGCGCAGGGCATGTTCATCACCGCCCTCCGCGCCATGGGGCGGTTCGACGACGCGGCGAAACTCGTGGGCGAACAGATCAAGCAGGCGCCCAAGAACCCCCAGTTGCACGTCCTGCTCGGCAGCATCCAGCGGCAGCAGAAGAAGCCAGCGGAGGCGAAGGTCAGTTTTGAAAGCGCCCTCGCCGTGCGCGCGGACTTCATGCCCGCGATCAGCGAACTGATCGAACTCGAGCTGGCGGAACGCCAGTTCGACGCCGCCCTCCGCCGCGCCGAGGAATGGAAAGCCCGGCTCCCGGCCTCGCCCGCCGGCCATTATTTCGCCGGCCGGGTCCAGGCCGCCCAAGCCCACTGGAAGGAGGCGGAAACCAACCTGCAGAAGGCGCTCGAGGTCGATGCGGCCTTCGGTCCCGCGTACGACCTGCTCCTGCAGGTGTATGTGACCAGCAATCAACTCCCCCGCGCCATCCGCCAACTCGAGGGCACGATTGCGCAGAATCCGAAGAATGAGCGCGCCCTCAACCTGGCTGCCTTGATCTACACCCGCATGAAGGACTACGGCAAGGCGCGCGAAACCTACGAAAAGGCCCTCGCCCTCCAACCCGATTCGCCGCCGGTACTGAACAACCTTGCCTACCTCCTGGGTGAACACCTCCACGAGCTCGACCGCGCGCTCGAACTCGCCAGCCGCGCGCGCACGCTCGCCCCGGACATCCCGGCGTTTGCCGACACCCTCGGCTGGATTCACTACCGCCGGAAGGACTACGCCGCCGCTGTTCCCCTCCTCCAGGAGGCCGCCGACAAACTTCCGAACCACCCCGAGGTCCGTTACCACCTCGGCATGGCCCTGCTCGCCCAGGGCGACAAACCCGCCGCCCTCCAGGCTTTGCGCGTGGCGGCCGACTCCCCGCAGGATTCTCCCGATCGTTCCAAGGCGCGCGAGCAACTCGCCCAATTGGAGAAAGATCCCGCGGCGGCCGCTCCGGCGCCCCCCAAACCGGAAACCAAGTAGCCAGACCTTGACTGGGCTGCTGTGCCCCGCGGCGACAGCAAAACCCGGACGCTGGCAGCGCCGGGCCAGACAGGGAGGATCCCGGATAATTCTTCACGGTCTCCGGCATCACGCGCTTCGCCTGCGCCGCCGTCGACCGCCACCGTCTGGCCCGTGACGAAGGCCGCCCGCCCGTCGTCGAGGAGCCAGAACACGGTGGGAGAAGGATCCCGCGGCGACTAGGATCCAAGTTGTTGGAATAACGCTTCGGACGCTGCAGTTGATTCTGCACCAGCGCCTGTTCCCATTCACCGCCCCTTCCTCTCCCGCCCCTCCGCAGCCCTCCGAACACCGTCTTCGATTGCGGACTCAATCCGCGCTGGGAAACATGCGACCTCAGACCGCGCCAGCCGGGCCGCGGTGCCAAAGGCCAGCACCACCGGGCCGAATGCGTGCGGATCGTTGCGCGCGTGCGGGCGCGCCACGTAATCTGCCATGCCGCCGGCGCCCGGGCTGAGGCACCCGATGCAGGTGTTCCGCACCGATCCGTCGGCCTCGATGCAACCGCGATACGCCGCGAGCCCGCGCTCAAACGCCGCGCGGTGGCGCGCCGGCATCCATCCGCCGAGGATGGCCTGGCCCAGGGCATGCAGGATCAGTCCGCTGCCGGAGGTCTCCACATACGACGACTCCAGTGTCATCTCCTGGTGCCAGAGCCCCGCTCCGTCCTGCACACGCAAGCACGCTTCCAGCAGGCCAGCCGCCAGCCGGATCGCCTCCGGACGGCGGGGATGATCGGCCGGCAGCGCCTCAACCAATTCGGTGACGGCCAGCAACCCCCAGCCATTGCCCCGGCTCCAGTGATCCTCAGTGACCTTACCGGGCTGGGAAAATCCCCGCGCCTGGTGCAACAGACCGTTGGCCGGATTGCGCAACAAGCCGAAGAGCCCGCTCGCCTGCTGGTACGACTCCTCCAACCACGCGGGTTCATGCAGTGCGCGCCCCGCCCAGGCGAGGAAGGGACACACCGCAAACGCCGCGTCGATAAAGACGGCGTCGGTGCCGCGTTTGTCCGGTCGCGTGAGGATGCCGTCGCTCGAACGCGGCGACTCCTCCCGCATCGTCCGGGCGTGACGCCGCACCGCCCCGGCCGCCTCGGGCAGGTGCCCCTGCGCGAAGAGGTACGCGGTGCCATTGCCGCCGACGAGATAGTTGGGGAAGTTGCACTTGAACGACCGCTCGCCCTGCACGAACGGCAGCAGTTCCGCCCGGACCCGCGCGATCAGTCCCACATCTCCCTCCGCCACGGCCAGCCGTGCCAGTCCCTGCAGGGAGAGGATTCCGGTGTAGTGCGTAAGCGGATGCGCCGCCTGGTGCCGCGCGAACGCCGCAAGGGCAACCTCCCGGGGAGCCGGCACCGCCCGGCGCTCACCCGCGCGCCCACCCGGGAGCGCGGCGAGCGCCCAGAGGCCGCCGGCTCCGCGCAGGAAACGCCGCCGGGAATGCGAGTCAGCGCGTGACATGGCGGGTATTCATGAGCTGGGTGGACTCCACGCCGGGCATGGTCTGCGCCCGCAGGTGGTGGAAGGTCACGCTGTCGACGTCGTCACATACGATGGCGGGGCGGTGATCGTCGCGCACAAACCGCAGATGTACGTTGTCGAAGTGCACGTTCCTCGCATGCCGCACAAAGAAGCCGTAGGCCGGCAGCGCCGGGCCAAACAGGCTCGAGCCAGGGTAACCCTTCACGTTTTCCGGCACCGCCCGCTTCGCCTGCGCCACGGTTCCGCCGCCCACGCACTCAAGGGAGACATCGCGCAGGGTCACATTCTCAATGGTCATACCGGGCACGCCGGAAATCGCGCTGCCAAGTGCCGAGATCCGGGCGCCCTGGATTTGGGAGAACATCACGTCGCGAATGCTGCCGCGGTTCGGCGTCACGTCTCTCCGGTAGGTGCGGTTGCGGGCGCCGAGCCGCACCATCAGCGCGTCACCCTTGAGGTTGCGCAGTGAGATGTTCGAGAAGCTCACCCGTTCGATGCGGGCGCCGTCGACCGATAGCACGGCGAGACCGGCGTTGCGCGTGTCGTAGATCGTGCAGTTCTGCACCACGATGTCCTCGAACGCGCCCGCCGACTCGGTGCCGATCTTGATGCCGCTGGCGTTGGAGCTGACCACGCAGTTCGCGATGGTGATGTCGCGGCACACGCCAGTCGGGGAAAAGCTCTTCAACACGATCGCGTCGTCGCCCGAGTTGATGAAGCAGTTGGCGACCCGCACGACCTTGCAGTCGGTCAAGTCGATGCCGTCGTTGTTGCGGCCGCGCACCCGGTGGTAGCGCGGCTGTTCGATGTCGGGATTCTCCCGGCTCTCAATCCGCAAGCCGTCCAGCACCAGATCGCGGCACTCGAGAAAGGAGAGCGTCCAGGAAGCGGAGTTGCGGAACGTGACTCCCCGGATCTGCACGTTTTCGCAGGCGACGAAGTGCAGCAGACGCGGCCGGAAGTGAAACGACGGCGATCCGTATGGGCCCCCGGCCCAGCTCTCGCCGCCGCCGTCGATCGTGCCGCGGCCCTCGATGCCGATCCCGCGCGCGTCCTCGGCATGGAGGAACATCTTGCCGGTGACGAACTCGCCGTCGTAGCCCGGGTGGCGCGAGGGCCGGGTGGGGAAATGCGCGAGGTCCGGGCTCGCCGCGAGCGTGGCGCCCGCCTCGACGTGCAGGATGACGTGGTCCTTGAATTGCAGCGTGCCGGAGACGAAGCGGCCGCCCTGCAGCCGCACGCGTCCGCCTCCGGCAGCGTGGGCGGCGTCAATCGCGGCCTGGATGGCGGCCGTGTCGATCGTCCGTCCGTCACCCCGCGCGCCGTGCTCGCGGGGATCCCACGCGCCGTTGGGCGCCGCCATCACCGCGGCTCCGGCAAGGAGGAACAACAGGAGTGCGTTCACCATTCGCCTTTCAGGCCCACCGAGATCTGCGAGCCGAGGTCCTGGTGGTTGGAAACGCGGGCGCACACCGGGGTGACGGCGCCGACCGAAAGAAGGCGTGCGAGGGATGTGTCCATGGCCTGTTGGGGTTGGGGTGACGTGGAGGACTCCAGGAGCAGGAAGGGAGCCGGGGCCGGCCTACACCCCTGCCGAGGCGAGAAAGCCGCCGTCAACCGCCACCGTCTGGCCCGTGACGAACGCCGCGCGCTCGTCGTCGAGGAGCCAAAGCACGGCGCCGAGCAGGTCCGCTGGCTCGCCGAATCGGCGCAGCGGCGTGTGCGCCATCACCTTCTCGCCGCGCGCGCTCAGTCCGCCGTCGGGCGTCAGCAGGATCTTCCGGCTGCGCTCGTTGACAAAAAACCCGGGCGCCACCGCGTTCACGCGGATGCCTGCGGGGGCCAGGTAAACAGCCAGCCACTGCGTGAAGTTGACGATGCCAGCCTTCGCCAGCGCGTACGCCGGCACGCGGGTGAGCGGTCGCGCGCTGTTCATCGACGCGAAGTTCAGGATCGCCCCCCGCCCCAGCGCCGCCATCTCCCGTCCGAAGATCTGGCACGGGATTACGGTGCCGAGCGTGTTGGTGCGCACGACGTCATCGAACTTCGCGAGACTCAGGTCGAAGAAGCCGCGCTGGCCGGCCGGGCGATCGGCCGCGAGTTCGTCCGGGGAGAACTCGGTCCGCGTCGTCACGGCGTCCGGCTGGTTGCCGCCGGCGCCGTTGATGAGGAAGTGGCAGGGACCGAGTTCGCGTGTGACGGTCTCGCGCGCCCGTTCGACCGCGGCCGCGTCGGTGACGTCGCACGTCACCGGCAGCGCCGTGCCGCCGGCCGCGCGGATGCCCGCGGCCACCGCCTCGAGCGTGACCGGCGTGCGCCCGAGCAGCGCCACGCGAGCGCCGCGCCGGGCGAGTTCCGCGGCGATAACCGAGCACAGCGTGCCGCCGGCGCCGGTGACGACCGCGGTCTTGTTCGAACAGAATTCCGTATTCATGGAATCAGAGCGCCAGCGCCCGGCGCGCGTTGCCGAAACCCACAGTGCGGACCAGCGCGCCGAGCTGCTCCTCGTCGTCCGGCATCAGCCCGGACCGCACCTGCCCGGCCAGCCAGTCGCAGAAGACGCGGCGGAAATACTCGTGCCGCACCATCGACAGCAGGCTGCGCGAATCCGTCGTCATGCCGATGAAGCCCGACAGCAGGCTGTGGCTCGCGACGGCATCGAGGTGCGCCCGCATGCCGGCGGCGTGGTCGTTGTACCACCACGCCGGCCCGAGCTGGAGTTTGCCCGCCACGCCATCCTCGGCGAACGATCCGGTAAGCACGGCGAGCGGCGCGAAGTCCGCCGGATTCAGCGGATAGAGGATCACCCGCGGCAGGCCGCCGGCCCGCTCGAGGTCGTCGAACCAGGCGCAAAGCGAGGGCACGTCGACCACACGGCCCACCGCCGCATACCCGCCGGCCGCTCCGGCGAGCCGCCGCAGCCGCGAGCTCGTGCACCGCTGCGCGCCGAGGTGCAATTGCAGGATCCACCCGCGACGCGCATACTCGCCCCCGAGCCAGCACAACAGGCCCGAACGAAGCCGCACAATCTCGGCCGGACCAAGATCCGCGCTGGCTGCGCGCCGCCCGAAGAGCGCGGCGGTCTCGACTTCGGACGTGGCGACGTACGCCAACTCATCCAGCCCGTGGTCACTCAACCGGCACCCGGCCACGGCAAACGCATCCAGCCGTGCGGACACCGCGGCCCGAAACGCGTCGTAGTCGCGCACCGCGCCACCCACACCCTCCCCCAGCCTCGCCAGCCAGGCGCCGTACTCCGGCGACTCCACCGCCACCACGTCATCCGCCCGCAGCGACGGGAGCACGCGTGGAACGTCGGGCCCGGCGAGGGCGCCGGGATCGATCCCCCGCCCGCGGTTTCGCGACGAGGATTCGTTTTCCGTAGCCGCGTTGGAGCTCAGCGACAACGTGGTCTCGCATCCGGCCACGCTTTCGCTCCGCTCAAGCGCAGCTACACGTGCCGCAGCGAGGTGCGCCGACAGATCATCCAGCAGCCGATCCGAGGTGCAGACGGCCGCCACCCGTCGCTGGCGCAGGAGCCCGCGGGCCGTGAACCCGGGCTCCGCCAGCCGCGCCTGCGCCGCCCGCCAGATTCGTTCCGCCGAGCCAGGCCCCAGCGGTTCGTCGATCCCGAAATACCGCTGCAGTTCCAGCGCCGTCCAGAGGTGCAGCGGATTGCCCAACGTCCGCGGCACCGTCGCCGCCCACGCCTCGAACTTCTCCCGGTCGGAGGCGTCGCCCGTGATGAGCCGCTCCGGCACCCCGGCGAGACGCATCGCGCGATGCTTGTAGGGATCGGCGGTGACCCAAAGTGCCGCAAGGTTGGCGAAGCGACGGTCCGCGGCCAAATCGGCCGGGTCGAGGTGGCAATGGTAGTCGACGATTGGCAGGTCGGCGGCGTGTTCGTGGTAAAGCCGCCGCGCGAGCGGCGAACCGAGCAGCAAATCAGCGGAGAGCAGTGCGGACATGACGAACTCAGGGTGTGCTGGGAACTGCGGCAACGGGAGGGCGGCGACGCAGGAAGAACGCCGCCGCGAGCAGGCACACGGCGCCGCACGCCAGCGCGAGCCGGCCGCTGACGGTTTCCAGCGAAAACACGCTGACGAGGACGAAAAAGACCCCGGCCACGCCAAACGAAAGACCGAAGAGCCGACCCAGCGCCACGCCGAATCGGCGGTCGAGCTGCGGAATCTCCGCCGGGGTAAGCGGACGCTCAATCTGGGCGAAAAATCCGTCGATCTGCGCGTCCTTCTGCGCATTCACGCCGCGACGCCGCGCCGGCAGCACAAACAGGGCGAGGCAGACGACCACGACCACCGGAGTCGCAATCTCCCAGGCCAGCACGTCGGTGAAATGCAGCCCGGCTGCGACCGCGGCCCCGAGCACCGCGCAGAGCACCGCCCCGAGGCTGGAGGGCCGGCGCCAGAGCAGCCCGAAAATCAGCGGGATGGCCAGCGGCACGGCGAAGACACTCGCAAAGAGTTTGTTCGCTTCGAAGGCGCCGCCAAAGTTGCCGACCGCGAGCGCACCCGCCGTGACGGCACCGCCGACGCCCAGCGTGGTCGCGCGGGCCATCCAGACGAGATGCCGATCCCCAGCGGCCGGCCGAAGGAATCGTTGGTAGAAGTCCTTCGTCAGCACCGCCGCCATCACGTTGAATTCGGAATTCAGCGACGACATGGTGGCGGAGAACATGCTCGCGATCATCAGCCCCATCATGCCGGCGGGAAGCAGATGCACGCACACCGCGACATAAGCCTGCTCCGGATTCTCCAGCGGCGGAAGAATCGCCCGGGCCGCGATAGGCGGCAGGAGGTAGATCGCCGGGAGGACCAGGAACAGCGCCACGCTCAGGTAGCCGACTTTGCGCGCCGACGCCTCGTCCCTGACCACGTAGAGTCGCTGGATGAACGCCCAGTTGCTGTTGTATTTGAGCACGACGAGCAGGTAGTACGCCCCCAGCCACAGCGGCGCGCCCGGAGGGCCGTGGTACCAAGTGAGCATCACCGGTGCCGCCCCCCCCCCGCCCGAAAAAACCCCCCCCCCCAGCAAGCTCAACCCGCCGATTATGCCGGTGGCGAGCGTCAGCACGATGAACTGAATCGTATCCAAGACCGTCACCGCCCAGACGCCGCCGATCATCGTGAACAGCGTGATGAACACGCCCGAGGCGACGATCGCTTCCGGGAGGCTTAGGGGCGTCACGCTGGAGAGAAACACGCCCGAGGCATACAGCCGCACCGCGTTGTCGAGGAAACGCATCAGGAGTCCCATCCAGGAATAAACCTGGCGCACGCCGAGGTTGAAGCGGCGCTCGAGATACTCGACCGGCGTGGTGAGGTTGGCCCGCCGCCAGCGCGCCGCCACGAACCGCGCGGCAAACAGGCACGGTGGAATCGTCGACCAGAACACCACCAGCGCGACGAGGCCATGCTCGTAGGCGATGCCCGCGTAGGCCACGAAGACGAACACGCTGAACATCGACATGAAGTTGCTCACGCCCGCGATCACCCACGGGATGGTGTTGCCGCCCTTAAGATAGGCCGCGGCATCCTTGATGAACCAACCGAAGAAACTCCCCACCGCCGCGGTGAGGAGCAGGTAGGCGGCGAGCAGGCCGTAGTCGAGGGGCTGGAGGTGGGGAATCACCCGGGGACTTGGCGCGGAGGGTGCAACCAGGCAGCGTTCCGGGCCGGCGTCAGCGCCGCATCGGGGCGAAGGTCACCACTGACTTTTCCGCGATCAGCAGGGGCGAGTCGTAGATCGGCAACGCCTTGAATTTCACCCCGGCTCCGGCCGACTCCCAGCGATCCCGCGGCACCGCGTAAACGACGCCGGTGCGCAGGTCGACCACGACCGGTTCGTTGAACTTCGCCGCCACCAGGGTGACATCGGCGAGGGTCACCCCCGTGGACGCATCCGGCGGGGCATCCGTAAACCAGTACGCGACCACCTGGCCGGTGCCTCCCTTGTGCTGGTAGCCGGTCAGCGCCAGGGCTCGCAGCGCGGTGGTGGTGAACGAGTACTTCGGCACCCGCACGAGGGTTTCATCGAAGATCGCGAAAACCGCCTGCGCCGCATAGTAAGCCGGCTTCGCGTGCGCGATGGTCTGGTCGGGGTTGGTCGCGAGCAGGCCCTTGTAATTCATGCGGAGCAAGCCGTCCGCGGCCTGCTGGCTGCTCGCCTGCGTATAGTGCATGTCCGAAATCGTGAACATGTTCATCGGGATGTCCCTGGCGCGGTGGGCCAGCAGGCGACGCAGGTTCCATTTCGCCTGCAACGTCTCCGTCCAGGAGATGCGCGCGAGGGCGAAGTTCTCCTGGAACTTCGACGGCGCCCCGGTCTCGCCCTGCCGGAGCTTGATCGCCTTGCCGTGCTTCTTCACCACGGCCTGCAGTTTGTCGGCCAGCGTGGTGTCATCCGGATTCTTTGGATAGCCGTGGTAGGTGATGGCGTCGACCAGATCGAGTTTTCCCCGGGCCTTCAGCCCCGCAAGGAACTCATCGGCGTACTCGACCCGGCCCGCCAAGCCCATCGCCCAGATCCGGCTCCGCGGCTGCAGTTCGCGGACCATGACTGCGGTCCGAACGTAGAGATCGATGTAGGCCTCCACGGTGGCCGTCCCGCGCCGGTTGATGTCCGGCTCGTTCCAGATCTCCCACTCGTGGACACGATTCTTGTAACGTCCCACCAGCGCCCGACACCAGCGGTCCCACGCGGCCAGCGCCTCGGGCGAAGACGGGAAGCCGCCGCCGAGGCCGGTGTCGCCGCCACCGGGGTAGATCGTGTTGCCGTAGTTGAACTCCAACCACGGCCGCACGCCCTGCGCGAGGGAGCCGTCGATGATCTCGTCGAGCCACGCCCAGTCATAGACGCCCTTCACCTTTTCGCACTTGGCCCAACCGGCCTGCACGCGGATCGACTTCGCCCCCAGGGGTCCAAGATATTTCTGGTAGTGCCGGAAGACGGTGAAGTCGCGGTCGGTGGTCTCGCCGCCGATCGACCACCAGGGCGAGGCGGGGATGTCCTTGGCGTGGCGCGGCGCAATCTGGCCGAGGACCGGAAGATCGATCCCGGCGGTGGGTAGAATTTCCTGAGCCGTAGCCGGAACGGCGAGGAGGCCAGTTGCGAGCAAGGCCGAAAGCCAGAGGCCGCAAGCACCGTCGTAGCTGCGTTGGAGCGCAGCGAAAGCGTGGCGGGACGTGACGCCACGTGGTCGCGGCGCTCCCAAGCGGCTACGGGCCACGTGGGCGTCGCGCCCACAGGATGGACGGAGGGTCGAGGGGTTCGATTTCATGATGAAGAGGTCTCTGGGCCCGCCGGCAGCCCCAGCGCACGCGGCCCGTTGGTTTTGCGATCGCCGGTGCACCAGCCTGCCCAGGGTCCGGTCGCAAGGGGAGCCCGGAGTTTCAGAATGCAATTCCCGCTGGCGCACGTGCTGGCGGCACATCATCGGGCGGGCGACCCGCGTCTCAGCCAGGCCAGGCGGCGGAGCGTGATTGGAATCTCTCATGCCTCAGGGCTGCAGCGGCAGGGTCGCGCGATCCGCGATCAGGACGGGCGAATCGTACACCAGAATCTGCTGAAAATTCGCGCCACCACCCTGCTGGGACCATCGCTCGCGCGGGAGTTCGTACACGCGGCCCGTGCGGAGATCGACGTAGACCGGTTCGATGAAGTTGACGCCGGGGAACTTCAGGTTGACGGCGGTCTTGCGGTGTTCATCGGCCGGGATCCGGTCGTGCAGCCAGATTGTGATGATCGTCCCGCCGCCGGCCGTGTGCCGGTAGCCGTAGGCCGAAAGCGGCAATGCGGGACTGCTTTCATGCCGAAGCTCCTTCAACCGCTGCAATCGATCATCAAATACCGCCGTGAGGTGCTGCACCGCGAAGTAGGCCGGCTTCGGACGCTCGACGGTGCGATCCTCCCGCGCCCGCAGCAGCCCCTTCCGGTTCATCGTCCCCAAGTGCGCATAGTTCATGTCCACGATGGCGAAGACCGAGGACTCCTTGTCGCGGCCCAGGTCGCCCAGCAGCCGGCGCAGGACATGTTTCGCCTGCATGGTCTCGGTCCAGGGGTAGTTCTTCATCGCGAATTGGTCGCCGAATTCCGAAGGGCATCCCGCCTCCCCCTGCCGGATCGCGTAGCGGTTGCCGTACGAGGAGACGAGCTTCTCCAGTTCGAGCTCGTTGCCCCGCTCATCCGGGTTCGCCTGGTGCCGGTGATGCGAGATCTGGTCGAGGGCATCCAGCCTACCCTGCTGCTTGAGCAGTTCGAGCACCTTGGCCGCGTAGACGTGATCGACTCTGCTACCGAGGGCGAACCCCACGAGAATCGCCTTTGACTGCACGGCGCGCACCGCGTCCGCGGTGACGACCAACAGCCGTGCGTAGTCGGCGGGCGCGATCGAGTAATTGGGCTCGTTCCACACCTCCCACTCGTCGATCACGTGCTGGTAGCGGGCCACGGTCGCCTTGACCCAGTTTGCCCAGGCGCGCAGCCCAATCTCGGAAGTGGGCACGCGTCCCTTGATTTGCGGGTCGCCGCCGCCCTCGTAAATCGGATTGCCGTACGACAGGCTGAGCCATGGTTCGACCCCCTGCTTTGCCATGTCGAAGATCACTGCGTCGAGCCACGCGAAGTCATAGACGCCCTGCTGCTTCTCCGTCTTGGCCCAGCCGCCCTGGATGCGCGCCTTCTTCACGCCCAGCGGACCGAGGTACGACTTCCAGTTCGCATAGATCGTGTAGTCGCGATCAATGGTCTCGGCGCCGACCGACCAGTTGGACCCGGCGATGTCGCGCGCGTGGCGGGGCTGGATTTTGCCGGTGACGGGAAACGGGATGCCCTCGTCCGGCTCGGCGCCGAACGCCGGGGCGAGCAGACACAGGCAGAGGCAGGCATGGAGTAGGGTCGATGGGTTCATTTTCACACTACGGAAGGAGTTCGAGCCGTTCGCCAGGGGGGGGAAGTGCGACCGTCGGTTTGCCCTTGAGCAGGCCCTGTCGCACGAGGAACTGATCCGCGGCCGCGAGCGTGACCTCACGCCAGGGTGGTTCGAGATAGAAACCATGGGTGTGTCCGCGCGCGATCCACAACTCCGCCGTCGCGTTCCCCAGCGCCTTGAGTTTGTCGTGCGCGGCCTCCCAGCCGGGCTTCCAGCGATCCTCCGAACCGAAAAACGCGATGGCGGGCGGGAAGCCGGCCCGGAGATGCGACATCACGTTGATCTGCGCATCAGGGTCTTTCGGCGCGAACGCCGGATTGAACAGCACATACGCCGCGACCGAAGTGTCGAATCCCTTGGGATCCGAAGGATCGTCGAGCCCCGGGTTGATCGTCGCCAGCACCGCGATATGCCCTCCGGCGGAACCGCCTCCGACGATCAGCCGGCGCGGATCGAGTCCCAGCTCCACCGCCTGCTGCTTCATCCAGCGAATGGCGCTCTTGGCGTCGGTGACGCAGATGCGCTTGTACGACTGGCCGTCGGTCAGGCGCTTCCGCTCCTCCGGCGTGTGCATCCGGTAATCCGCCGTGGCCGCCACCAGTCCGCGGCTCGCGAAGTAGGCGCACGCCAGCCGGAACTGGTCGCGACTCCCGCGGCTCCAGCCGCCGCCATGAAACAACAGCAGAGCGGGTGCGCGGGCCGTCGCCGGCTGGTGGTCCGGAGGGAAATAGACCTCCAGCCTTTGCGGTTCACCGTGGGAAGTCTTGTAAACATACAATTTCCCCGGCGGGGCCACGCGGCCGGTGTCGGCTGCCGCGCCCCCCGCGCCGGCCTCTGCGTTCCCATCCCGCCAGCCAACCAGCACCAGCAGGAGCCAGAGGAACCGAGGCGCGGGAGTTTTCATTCTGCGACGGCGGGCGGGACCGAGTGCGTCAGAATTGCAGCTTGGTGGAGAGCTGCCAGGTGATGGGCGACTGCACCACCAGCCGTTTGACGATCAGCCCGGCGTCGTCGCGATAGCGCGTCACGAGCGGAGCGTGCTGGTTGAGGACATTTTGCACGTCGAGCTGCAGGGTGAGGTTCCGCAGGTGTTTCTTCTTAAGATTGAAGGTGTAGCCTGCCATGGCGTCGGCGCGCCCGAACGAATTGCCATAGCGAAAATCGCCGGTCGAGTTTACGCCCGTGAACATCTTGCTCTGGTGGCGGTAGCCCGCGCCCACGAAGGCACCCTGCCACCCCATCCAGCCGAGGTCGTACCGGGCGAACAGGCTCACCTTGTGGCGCCGGTTGCCCAGGGTGCCGAGACCATCCGAGGCCGTGGCCTCGGCGATCTCCGCCTGGTAGGCGGCCACTTCCTGGGCGATGGTACGGCTGCTCTGGCTGGTAATGACGCCCGCCGTGTTGACCGTCGCCAGCCACGCCACGTTTTGCGCGTCCCAGGCCAGCCACTCCGGGTAGATGTTGCTCTGGATCGGATCGGTGATCGAGTAGTTGGCCCGGATCCGGAGATACTTGGCGGGATTGACTGTGACCTCGAATTCGAACCCGGTCGCGTCGTAGTCAAAGAGCCCGATGCCGGCGATGGTGGTGCGCTTGTCGTAATCCGCCTGGGTAATTCGTCCCGCGGTTCGCAGCGCATCAAGGATGCGCCTGTTGCCATCGACGGTCGCGGTGCTGAACGTGCTGGAATTGTACCGGCTTTGGGTCTCGAAATAGACAGCCCGCGCCACGAGCCGGCCGTCGAACAGGCGCAGCCCCAGCCCGGCGTCCTTGCCCACCCCCTCCGGCGCCACCGCCGTGGCGAGGGCGCCCGGTTCGCCGGAGGGAGGCATGACAAAGCCGCGCGCCCCACTGACGGGCTGGATGTTGTCGGCGTAGTTGCCGATCAACGACAGCCAGGGCGTCACCTTGAACACGAGGCCGCCGGACTTCGTGTCCACGTTGGTGTCCCGGGTATAGGCGGTGCCCGCGAGGGAATCGGCGGCGCCGTCGGCGTGGATGAGGATGTTGTTAACCGGATCCCGCTTCGAGCCGATCTGCGTCTGCCTGGCTTCGTCGCGGCGCAGGCCGCCGGAGAGGATCAGCCGATCGCCGAAATAGCGCGCCTGCGCCACCGCCATCCCCGTCAGCGTGCGGTCACTGAGGTCGTTGATGCCAGCCGCGCTCCGGCCAACAAAAGCTGACGACAGGGTGCGGCCGGTGAGCGGATCCGTCACATTCCGGAGCAGCCCGACCCGGTTGGGGCCGTCGATGTAATAGGATCCCCAGTCGCCCTCCGTCACGTACCGGCGGCGATAGACGGCGTTGTTCCCACTCTCGGGGGTGGCGGTGTTGAAGGCGGGGCGCCCGGTGGTCGCGTCCAGCCAGATCTCGTCCGAAGTGTCGCGCAGGATGGACGTGCGCGAATACTCGAAGTACGCTCCGACCTGATACCGCCCCCATCGCTTCGCATCGAACTGAGTCGACAGCGTCGCGCGGAAATTATCGTAGCGGCTGTCGTCGGTCGAACGGTTGTAGGGGCCGGTCTCGAACATGAGCTGGCCGGCATAGGGATTGGCCGCTCCCGTGGCCAGGGCCCGGTTGGGGTCGCCCTTGATTGCACTGGCATTCTGCCCCGGATCATAGCGATCGAAGAGGTGCTCCTGGTGATTGTAGGCGAACTGCAGGAAAGTGTCGCTCGCGAGCTTGAAATCGAGGTAACCCGTGAAGTTGCGGAAGCTCGAAAACCGGTTCGCGCCCGGCCCATGGCCGTTGATGGAATCGTCCGCAATGCTGCGGTCGGTGATCATTGTTTCGTCGTTGCCCGTGGTCGTCATGGTCCCGCGCATGCCCAACACCGTGCCGTCGTTGCCGATGATCGTGACCCGGGGAGAGGCGGCCGCGGTCGAATTGCGGCCGACGCCGACGGCGGCATTCGCCGCCTGGGTGGCAAAAGTCGGCCGTCCGCTGCGGCGCCACAGCAGGAAGGAATCGTAGGAGGTGTAGGTGCGGGGAGAGTTGCTTTCGAGTTTGCCGAATTCGACCTCCGCGGTGAAGCGGAGGCGCGGCGTGGCCTGAAACGTCGCGGTCAGGTCGGCGATCCGGCTTTCGGTGAACGCCCAGTTCCGGAAGCTGTTGCTGCGGTTGTGCACCGCGTTGACCCGGAGGGCCAGCCTGTCGGGCGTCAGCACCTGGTTGAAGTCGAGCGTCGCGCGATGTGAATCGCGGCTGCCATAGCCCAGCGAGACCTCGCGGAACGAACGCTGGGGCTGTGCCCGCTTCGTCATCACGTTGATCAGGCCGCCGGGGCTGGCGATGCCGAAGAGCACGGAGTTCGGCCCGCGCGAGTCCTCCACCCGGTCGACGTTGTAGGTGTCCGCCGGCAGGTTCCACGCAAAGTAGTTCCGCGCGACGGTCGAGGCCAGGCCGCGTACCCGGTAGCTCTGGTAGGTGCGGACGCTCTGCTGGCCGTTCACCGCCGCCCGGTCGTCGTCGAAGTTCATCTCCACATTGCTCGCGTACCGCAGCGCGGAGGAGAGGTCGAACGCGCCGATGTCGCGGAGAAAATCCCCGGTGAGCACGGAAATCGTACTGGGAGTCTCATCGAGCTTCGTGCTGAACCGGCTGCCCGCCAGCGTGGCGGTGGCGAGGTAGCCCACATCGCTGTCCGTCCGGGTGACGAACGGATCCAGCATGATGGTTTCTCCGCTCACCTCCAACGCCGCCGGGGCCGGGGATTGCTGCGCGACCGCCGTCACGACCAGGGCAAGGCAGGCCAGACCAAGGCGGCACGGTGAGGTGAGAGACGGATGGCTGGGCTTCATGTCGTTGGTCGGGTTGAGTGACGGGGGTGACTTCATGGCGGGGGTTGAAGGGCCGGTGCGACAGTTCGATCGGAACGACGCGCCCCACCGCGTCAGGCATCGGGCGGCGCGTCGCGCTGTCCGAACGTGCACGCATTCTCCGCGGCCGGTCAAGATGTGAGCGAACTGTTATTTTTCTCTATTGGAAGTTGGCGACATGTCGCTTGACCAGGTTACAAGATGATAAAAGTCTTGCGGCCCGCTTCCTCTTTCAATCCTCATATTTCATTAGAGAAATGGCTGCGAAATCCAATGTCCCCAAAACCGGACCCCACACGGTGCCGGTGCTCTGCAAGGCGCTCCGGGTCTTCGCCGAGGTGGCACGCAGCCGCGGCGGGGTCACCACCAAGGAACTGGCCGTCTCCCTCGGCATCTCGCCCACCACCTGCTACCGCATCCTGAAATCGTTCGTCGCCGAGGGCTGGCTGAGCGCCCGGCGCGACGGCACGTTCGAACTTTCCCTGACGCTGGTGCCGCTCCTCCGCCCGCTGCTGCACCACGAGGTGTTGATCGAAACGGTGGCGGAACCCCTGCGCCAGCTCGCCGTCGCCACCGGGCTCACCGCGAAGATCACCGTGCGGCAGGGCGACGACGCCGTCACGCTCTTCAGCGCCCCTTCTCCCAAAAGCACCGCAATCACCTCTCGCATCGGCTCCGTCGTCTCACTCGCCGTCGGCTCCAGCGGCGCCGCCCTGCTCAGCGCCCTGCCCGACTCCGAGATCGCCGCCCTCCTCGACCGGGCGCCGCGCGAGGTCTGGCAGCTCCAGGACCGCGCCGACGTGCAGCGCCGCCTCCGCGAGGCGCGCAAAGAAGGGTGCTGTTTCGACCACGGTTCCTTCCAACCGCACATTCACACGCTGTCGGCCCCGCTCGTCGTCGCGGACCGCGGCATCGTGGCGGCGATCACACTCCTCGGCTTTCCGCAGGACTTCGCCGGCCCGGCCCGCGCCGCCCTCACGCGCCAGCTCAAGTACACGGCGGGCGGTTGCCTGCAGCTCATCAAGGGACAGGAGGGAGCTGAGTGATCCTCGCCGACTTTCTTCCGCCACGGCGCGACCGCTCCTGGGACTACGCGCTCCAGGCCGGCGTCACCCATGCCATCGCGCGCTGCCACCCGCGCGACACCGGCCTCAACCCACCGTGGGACCGCGACGCGCTCGCCACCGTGCAGCGAAACTTCGCCGCCGCCGGCCTGACTCTCACCGGCCTCGAAGGCGACGAGTTCGACCTGCGCCGGATCAAGCTCGGCCTGCCGGGCCGCGACGAGGATCTGGAGTTGTACTGCCGCATGCTGGCCAACCTGGGCGAGCTCGGCATCGGGCTGCTCTGCTACAATTTCATGGCCACGATCGGCTGGTGCCGCACCGACACGCACGTGCCGGCACGCGGCGGCGCGATCACGAACCGATTCCAGCTCGCCGCGCTGGAACCCTCGCCGGTACCGCCCGAAGACCGCGTGGCGGAGGAGCAGCTCTGGCAGAACTACGAATACTTCCTGCGCGCCGTGCTGCCGGCCGCGGAGCGCGCAGGCGTCGCGCTCGCCCTGCACCCCGACGACCCGCCGCTCTCGCCGCTGCGCGGCGTCGGACGCATCTTCACCTCGCCGGCGGCGTTCGACCGCGCGATGGCGTTGAGCACCTCGCCCTCGCACCGCGTCACCTTCTGCCAGGCCAACTTTCGCCTCATGGGCGGCGACTTGGCGGCGTCGGCCCGCCGTCTCGCGTCCCGCATCGCCTTCGTCCACTTCCGCGATGTGGCCGGAACGGCGGAGGATTTCACCGAGACCTTCCACGACGCCGGCCCCACCGACATGGCCGCGATGCTGCGCCTGTATCACGAACTCGGATTCCGCGGGCCGATCCGCATCGACCACGTGCCCTCCCTCGCCGGCGAGGAGGATCTGCCCCACGGCTACGCCTACCTCGGCCGCCTCTTCGCCCTCGGTTACGTGAAGGGACTCCTCGACGCCGCCGGCATCCCCTACTCCTGATCTCCCATGCCCCTCTACTGCCCCAGATGGCGCCCACGGAACACACGGAATACACGGAAAGCACCCTTCCGCGTGTTCCGTGTGTTCCGTGGGCAGATGCCGTCCCGCTGCTAACCTCCGTTCCGCGACTTGCAGACTCCCCCTAACGTTCCATGACTCCCGCCACCAAGTCCGACGGCCTCCTCCAGCGGGAGGCCAAGATGATGAAACTCGAACGACTCATCGCCCAGCGCGAAAGCGTCTCGACGGTCGAGTTCCCGGTCCCGGTGAAGGAGCTTCTCGCCCGCTTCGAGCAGCTCTACACCGGCGCGGTGTGCGACGTGCTGCGCGAGTTCTGCCTGCTAGATCAAGCGCTCCCCGGCTACCTGCGCCCGCTCAACGACGATCACACCGTCGCCGGGATCGCGTTTACGGTGAAAAGCGCCCCCCATGTGAAGATTACCGGCGAGATGACCTTCCGCACCGAGATGCTCGAGGCGATGGGCCCAGACACGTTCGTGATGTGGGACACCAGCCACGACGAGAAGGCCACGCTCTGGGGCGGCGTCATGACCGCCACCGCCGTGGGCAAGGGCGTCAAGGCCGCCTGCATCGACGGCGGCATCCGCGACACCCGCCAGATCAAGGAGAAGGACTTTCCCGTCTACTACAAGTACCGCCTCCCCAACGGCAGTCTCGGCCGCTGCCTGATCACGCACTACCAGATCCCGATCAAGATCGGCGACGTGGTGATCAAGCCCGGCGACGTGATCCTCGCGGACATCGACGGCGTGCTCTGCATCCCACGCGACCTCGCCTACGACGTGCTCGTCCGCGCCGAAGAGATCCGCGCCAACGAAAAGAAGATCTTCGGCTGGGTCGCCGAGGGGCAAAGCGTCCGGCAGATCACCGAAAAGGGCGGATATTTTTGAGGGGGCGCTTCCGGGCGCCGGCCCTGGCAGTGCCGGCAGGCCCCTCAGTGTACGGAAGTGAGTCCAGCGGAAATGCTGCCTCGAAAAATCGCCCGGCTGGTGAATATCCCTGGAGCAAGCCCCGGGGCATTTGACCAAGCCGCCCAGAATGTCTGCCCGATGTTTGTGCCGATTCTGGTAGCCACGAGCGTGAGCGAGTGGTTTGTCGTCCACTCGCTCACGCTCGTGACTACACCAACCAAGCCGAAGCAGGCTTCGCGGTATCGGACCCAACTCAAATGAACGTCGTCCTGGTGCATGGTTTCCTGAACCCCCGATCGGTAATGACGCCGCTCGCGTCACATCTGACGGCGCTTGGGAATTCGTGTTATGTGCCGGGCCTGCATCCCGCGGATGCGAGGTGTGGACTGGCCGCCTTGTCTGCGCAGCTCGGAGAGTTCATCGCGAAAGAAGTCCCCGCGGGTGAGAAGTTCGCTCTCGTCGGCTTCAGCATGGGCGCGATTCTCGCGCGCCACTACATGCAGGAACTTCGGGGTGTTGAGCGCGTCGCCGCGCTCTTTTCGATCGCGGGTCCGCACGCGGGCGCCCAGACGGCATGGCTGTATCCCAGCCAGGGTGCACGGGAGATGAGAGCCGGCAGTGCCTTTCTCGCCCGGCTGCGCGAGAGCCATCATCTCATTCGTCACCTTCCCACCGTGTGCTACGCGAGCCCCTTCGACCTTACCACCCGGCCGCGCTCGGCGTTCGCGTTACCGGGTGCCGAAGCTGTCACGGTGCCGGCGCTGTTTCACACCCTCCTCCTCTTCCACCGCGGGCTGCATCGCGACATCGCTCGGCGGCTGTCGGCAATTCAGCCTGGGACCGGCGCGCCCGGGACCGGATCCTGAGTGCTTCTTGCGACAAGGGGGCCACAGATTCACCGGCGACGTGACCCGTTTCGTCGCCGACGCTCAAAACGTCTCCACCCGCAGTCCGGGCACCCGGCCAAACTCCGCCACGTTCGAAGTCACCACCCCGTGGCCGTGGGTCAGTGATCGAGTATCAGGCCCACGGGTTATCCGGCACCGGGACCTTGCTCGCCACCTCCTCAATTGCCGAAAGGTACCGTTCACTGACCCCGCTGCCGCCGGCCCGGAGATAGTCGAGCAACTCCCTGCCGGTCAGCGGATCATCTGGAAACGCAGC
>CAZDGC010000105.1:1720-25591 GCA_964504885.1 uncultured Opitutus sp. | reverse complement strand
TAGAGGGTGTCGAAAAAGTTCCTTCACCGCTTTCGTTGGAGGGCGCTGCTCCGTCAGCGCCGCTCGCCGGACTGCGGCTGCGACGGAGCGGCGCCCTCCAGAAATCCGACTTTTGCGACGCGCTCTTAGGCCGGCGTACGTCCGGACCTTTCACGCAGGCAATCGTTGGCTGACGTTGGCGTGCAGGGTGGCAGTCCTGCCTTGAGATCGAGACCGACACCATTGGCGCACGGCGAATCGACTGGCGTGCCGACCGGGGCAATGCCGCGGCGCGGGCCGGGACCGCCCGCACCGTACAGTCCTTTCCTTTCGCCACGTGGGGTGCAACGCCGCCTCAGCCCGCGGTCAGGGCCGGGATGCAAGTGCGGCCCGGCGACGGCGGCGGGTGGGTCGGTGGGGCGCAGGCGGCCAGCTTCCGGTCGACCAGGCGGGCGATCTCGGAGGGCGGGAGCACATGATCGACACACCCGAGCTTTACGGCCTCGGCGGGCATGCCGTACACGGCGCAACTCGCCTGGTTCTGGGCGACGGTGAGGCCGCCGAGCCGCTTGAGGTGCGCCAGGCCCGCGGCGCCATCACGCCCCATGCCCGTGAGCAGGATGCCGAACAAAGACCGCCCGGCCTCCGGGGGACGTATTGATTGCATGGTGACGTCGATCGCGGGGCACACGTAGTTCACCGGCGCCCCAGGCGCGAGGTGGAAGGTCCGGTTGTTGATCAGCGTGCAATGGACCTCGCTCGGCGCGAGGTAGATGTGCCCGGGTTCAAGGCGTTCGCCGTCCTGGACGAGCGACACCGGACAGGCGGCGTGGCGGGCCAGCGTCCGTGCGACCGACGCGTTGATGTAGCGCGGCATGTGCTGGACAATCACGATTGAGGCCGGGTGGCGCGACAGGGGAGCGATCAGTTCGGGCAGAATGCGGGTGCCGCCGGTGGAGGCGCCGATCAGTACGACGGGCCAGACGGCCGGAGAACTGGGGGCGGGACCGATCATGGGCCGAGCAGTTCGCTGGCGTTGCCGACCATCGACAGGAGCTGCTCGTTGTCGAAGGGCTTGGAAAGGTAGTCGAAGACCCATTCCTGCAGGCCTTCGCTCTCGCGCCCGGGACCGGGCCGGGCGGTGAGCATGCAGATCAGTTGCCTTTCCCCGAGGAGGCATTCGGCCAGCAGCGCGCGGATCGTGTCCCAGCCGGAGAGTCCAGGCATCATGATGTCCATCAGGATCACGCCCTGGAAACCGCCGCGCACGGTGGCGAGGCACTCCTCTCCGCTGGCGGCCCTGACGACGCGGTAGCCGCGGGAGGCGAGGACGAGGGCGGCCGATTTGGAGACACCCGGGTCGTCATCCACGATCATTACGGATTGGTTCATGGCAGGGCAGGAGTCCATCAGTTGGAGGCGGGCAGGGTGAAGTGGAGCGAGGTGCCGCGGCCGGGTCCCGGGCTTTCGGCCCAAATGCGCCCGCCGTGGCGCTCGACGATGGCGCGGGAAATGGTGAGCCCGAGCCCGGGCGCACCGTGATCGTGGCGGGAACTGTCGGCCTTGTAGAAGGATTCGAAGACTTGTTCGAGTTGCGTAGGGGTGAGGCCGGCTCCGTCGTCGGTCACGGACAGCAGCAACGCGCCCTCGTGGGGGGCCGCGTGGATGCTGATCCTGCCGTCCGGGGTGGTGAACCGGACCGCGTTGTCCAGAAGGTGCGCCAGCACCTGCCGGAGCCCGATCAAGTCCGCCTTCACGCGCAAGTTGGCGGGAATCTCGTTGGCAATGGTGCGGCGTTCTCGGCGGACGGCGCAGAGTCCGGCGGCGAGCGTGTCGTCGACCAGGTTGCGCAGGCTGGTTTCGCCCAGCGTCAGTTCCTGGCCGGGCTCATCGACGCGGCAGAGTTCCAGCACCCGGCTGACCGTGGCTTCGATGCTGCGCGCTCCGGCCAGGGCGAGCTGCACCATCTCGCGGCGCTCGGCTTCCCCGGCCACGCTCTGGAGCAGCGGCAGGAGCGAAAGGAGCGGTGTGAGCGGTGTCTTGAGATCGTGGCCGAGCCGCAGGAGCAATTCGCGCTGGTGCCGGAGCAGGCGTTCGACCTGGGCGGTGCGTTCCTGCACGCGCTGGTCGAGGCAGTGGTTTGCCTCGTTGAGCTGGGTCTGCAGGGTGACGAGGCGACGGGCGGCGCTGATGCGGGCGCGCAGCACCTCCGGATCGAAGGGCTTCGCAATGAAGTCATCGGCGCCCGCATCGAGGCCGGCGACAAGATCGCGCCGGTCGGTGCGCGAGGTCAGCAGGATAAGGTAGGGCAGTCCCTCGCGGCCGGAGGCGCGCAGACGGCGGCACAACTCGGGCCCGCTGATCCCGGGCATCATCCAGTCAAGCAGCGCGAGCGGGGGGGCGTCGGGGCCGGAGAGCTCCTGCCAGGCCTCGGTCCCATCGGCGACCTCGCAGACCTCGAAGCCCCACTTGCGGACAACGGCGCGGAGGGTGAGTCGCGTGGTGAGATCGTCTTCCGCCACCAGAATCTTCATCGGATTTTCCTCTTCAGGCGGGGGCGAGAGTGGCGGCGGGTCGCTCGGCGATCCAGTTGTGTTCCTCCAACAGACCGAGGAAGCGCTCGGTTTCCTCTTCGAGCCGCGGGAGTTCACGGAGCGCCTGGGCGGTACGGCCCGCGGCGATGGCACCTTCGACGTCGAAGGCGGCGGCGCTGAGGGCGCGGGCGCCCACCGTGCCGGCCGCGCCCTTCAGGGAATGGGCGTGCCGGCGGGCGGCAGGGATGTCACCGGCATTGAGCGCGGCTTCCAGCCGCTGGAGCTGGAGTGGAATGTCATCCACGAACTGGCGCATGATGTCGCGCGCGAGTTCGCGATCATCCATGGTGCGGGCGAGAAATTCGGACTCCTCGAATACGTCGGTATCGATGAGCGAAGGAGGCGGGGAGGTGGACTCCGCGCCGATTGGGTCCGCTTCCGCCGGCGCGGTGAGGGTCGGTCGCGAGAGCCAGCGTTCCAGGGTCTCCGCGAGTTCATCGCGTCGGATCGGTTTGGGGACGTAGTCGTCCATGCCTGCCTCAAGGCATCGCTCGCGATCGCCCTGCATGGCATTGGCGGTCATGGCGATGATGGCGACCCGGGGGTTGAGGACGCCGTCGCTGCCGGCGCGGATCCGCCGGGTGGCCTCGAAGCCATCCATGCCCGGCATCTGACAATCCATGAGGACGAGATCGTAGGGGATCTGGCCCATCAGATGAAGGACTTCGCGACCGTCGGCGGCGACGTCGGCGCGGTAGCCGAGGCGTTTGAGGATGGCAAGGCCCACGGCCTGGTTGGTGGGGTTGTCCTCGGCCAGAAGGAGGTGGCGCTCGGGTCGGGTCAGGACGGGACGTCGGGTGACGGCGGAGGGTGCGGGGCCGGCTCCGGCGGCGGGGGTGGAATGGGGCGGACGGGCCAGGCGTTCGAGGCACTGGCGGAGCTGGCCGCGCCGAATCGGTTTGGGCAGGCAGGCGGTGAAACCAGCCTGCTGGAGGCGGGTGGTGTCGCCCGGGAGCACGAGGGAACTGAGGAGGACGAGCGGCAGGTCGCGGAGGTTGGGGTCGGCCTTGATCCGCCGTGCGAGTTCGTCGCCGTCCATGCCGGGCATCTGCCGGTCCATCAGGACGACGTGGAAGGGGTCGCGCAAACGGGCGGATTCGAGGTGGATGAGGGCAATCCGGCCATCGGCCGCTTCGGCGAAGCGGCAGCCCCAACGGCGCAAGAGGGAAGTGACGAGCAGACGGTTGTTTTCGTGGTCGTCCACGACCAGGGCATGGAGGCCCGTGAGGTCGGCGTTGGTGTCGGCCGGAGTTGCGGGAGCGGGCGAAGCATGGGCGGGCGCCAGAACCGCCGTGAACCAGAAGGTGGAGCCGCGACCGGGATCGCTCGTCACGCCGATTTGGCCGCCCATCAACTCGACGAGCTGTTTGGAGATGGCCAGGCCGAGCCCGGTGCCGCCGTACTGGCGCGTGGTGGAGCTGTCGACCTGGGTGAAAGCCCGGAACAGGCGGTCAAGGTGCTCCGGGGCGATGCCGATGCCGGTATCGCGGACTTCGAAGCGCAACGTGGTGCGGTCGCCCGTGCGGCTGGCGACGGAAAGGCGGATACTGACCTCACCACGCGGGGTGAACTTGATCGCGTTGCCCGCCAGGTTGAGCAGAATCTGGCGGAGTCGCCCCGAATCCCCGCGCAGGTGTTCGGGCAAGCCGGGTTCGATCAGGTAGGTCAGCTCGAGATCCTTCTCCTGCGCCTTCACCGCCAGCAGCTCGACCGCCTCCTCCACGGTGGCGATCAGGTCGAAGTCGGATTCCTCCAGTTCGACCTTGCGCGCTTCGATCTTGGAGAAGTCGAGGATGTCGTTGATCAGGGAAAGCAGGCTTTCGGCGCTGGAGCGGACGATGTCGGTGTAGCGGCGTTGTTCCGCGTTGAGCGGGGTGTCGAGCAGGAGGCCGGTCATGCCAATGATGCCGTTCATCGGCGTGCGAATCTCGTGGCTCATGTTGGCGAGGAACTGGCTCTTGGCCACGTTCGCGAGCTCCGCTTCGAGGGCCATGGAGTTGGCCCGGGCGATGGCTGACTCGAGTGCGTCGTTGGTCTCCTCGGCATTGCGCTGGGCTTCGTCGGCGACCTGGCGGGCCCGTTCGGCCTCCGCAAGATGGGCGAGCGCGGCGTTGCGGCTGGCCTCGGCCTCCGCCGCATGGCGCTTGAGGTCCGCTGACTGGGCCTCCAACTGCCGGGCGCGATCAGCCAGAAGCTGATCGAGTTTTTCCTCCCGTCGGTGCATGAATCCAACCACCAGGGCGGCCGCGATGCTGAGGAGGCATCCGCTTGCGATCACGAGTTTGCCAGCCCGTTTGGGATAGGCAGCGAGGAACGCTTCGCCCGGGCGCAAGACGAGCGCGTAAGCTCGCCCAAATGCGAACACGGGCTGGAGAAGATCTGCCGAGGTTAACGTCTGGGTCAAGGACCAGGCCGGGGGTGAGGCAGCGGCGGGCGGATGCGTCGCCGGGTGCGAGGTAAGCCAGCGCGGAGTTGCGGCCGGGTCGAGTTCGAACAGGTCGGATTCGACCAGAGAGCGACCCACTCCGCTGCGCACCAGCGCCGACGAGAGGATTCGCTCCGGCCGCCGGGGAGCGTCCGTTCCCAATGCCTCGAGGCGTTGCCGGACAATTTCGCTCCGGGCCTCGGCGAGCTGGCGAAGAGCCTGGCGATGGGCGAGCGACTCGGAGTCATGCATCCAGACCGCGAGCACACCAAAGGCGACCAGACCGCAGAGAGCGGTCAGCCCCGCCTCGGCGTGGCGCAGCAGGCCGCGACGACGCGACGATTCCCGGTCGCGCCAATCGAGCAGCGCCGCACCCAGGAGGACGAGAAACGTCAGGGCCACGGTGAACCGGACCGGTTCGGCGCGCGCCCGGGCGACGATTTTCTCCCAGTCCTGCGCTGGTACGTCGAGACCGACCGCGGCCAAAACCCGGCCGGTGCGTGCCTCGATTACCGGGGCAAGACCGCTGACGAAGGTCCCGTACTCGTCGGAGAAAGGTCCGAAAACCGCTGCGACGCCCGCGCGCAGGCATTCCCAGTCCTCCGGCCGTGGCTGCTCGTAAGCGGTCCCCGGCGGAGATGCCATGGGGTCCGAGTCCGCCAGGCTTTCGGGTCCGAAGACGATCCCCTCGCTGCGCAGGGCCATGGTGTAGAGGCTGCGGTGGCCCGCGGCGCGGGCGTAGGCGGCGAGCTGTCCGCGCAGGACGGCGAAACCGGGGCGCGAGCGGTCCTCCAGGGTAAAATCGAGGCGCTGCACCAGTGCGGGGTCCAGGGCGTGCGCCACGGCAAGAGCCTGATGAAGTACCTCGCGGCGCAGTTCGCCGTCGGTGCTGCGCCGGTGTTGATCGGCAGCCAGCCAGCTGGCGACGGGAAGGGCGAGCAACACGGCCGGGATCAGCCAGCCGCGGGCGTTGCCCGCGCGGGGACCGAGGCGCAGGCCTCGCCAGGCGAGCAACGCGATGCCGCCGGCGGACAACAACAACTGGAAGGTAAACCAGTGGACGTACATGGGGTGGCCGCGGGAGGATCAGCCTGCGTGGTGCCTCTGTCCGGCGGACAGAGGCGCGAGGGTGGCGGGCGCTATCGGCCCGGCCGGGCAGAGGTCGGGCAACTGGAATGAAACCATGACGCCCCCTTCATCGGCACAACGAGCCCGTTCTTGAGGCGGCGCGTAGGGTGGCGCCCCCAGTTGAGGTCAGGTGCTACGGCACAACATAAATTTCCACCAGAGCCTCGCCGGTGGTGCCACCGGCGCCGGCGAGCCGCACTGTATAGGCCCCGGGGGCGAGGGTCGCGAGCAGGGCGGCGTCGGAGCTCGCCTCATCGAAGGGGAACGCCCCGACGGCCGCCGCCGCGGCTCTCAGGTCCGCGGCCGCCCCGCCGGCGGTCCACCCGCTGTTCGTCGCCAGAATCGCGGGGCCGGAAAACAGGGTGAGGGTCGGCCGTGCCAACGCCCCTTCTACGCCGAGGCGGGTGAGTGCGGGGCCGACTCCACGCACCAGCACCCGCAGTGGTTCGGAGCCGCCGATGACCAGCCCCGGCGTGAGCGCGGCGTCGCCTTCACCGGCGAACGCCCGCGCCGAAAGATTGATCAGGCGGCTGCCGGTCCCGGGCAGATCCGCGTCATAAACCTCCACCAGCGCCAGTCCGCGCGTCTGGTCCACCCCCGTCACGAGCGCGGTGTGGGGCCGAGGCGCCACGGTGGTGAGCAGGGCGGCATCCAGGCTGGATTCCGGCAGGGGAAAGGCTCCGGTGCGCGTGGCGGCGGCGGCGATCGCGTCCCGATTGGGAGCGGCGGACCAGTGATCGTTGCTGGCCAGAGGCTGGTCGTCCCCGGGTACAATCAACTCGAGCAGGGGATCCGCCAGAAAGCCGGCCACGCCGAACCGGGCCAGGGCCGGACCGATACCCCGCACCAGGAGCGACTTGGCCGAACCCGCCGCACCCTCCACGACGAAGCCGGCAATCAGGCGGCCCCGGGCGCCCGCTTCCGCGCGGGTCGAAAGGTTCACCAGCCGGCCGCCCGGCGCGGGAACGGAAACCCGGCCGCGACGGAGCGGATCCCGGCGGAACATCGGCCACGAGGCATACGATGAGGCGGGCGCGCCGCTGCCGTGAAACGCGTACAAGCGCCGGTCATACGACCCGACATAGATCGTGCCGTCGGGCGCCACCGCCGGGGAGGAATCGACCCAGTCGCCGGCCGTGGCCTTCCATTTCAGCGTGCCTTCCGGGGTGATCGCGAACAGCGCGGCGGCCCCGCTTCCGACCAGGATCGTGCCATCGGCGCGCACCGTTGGCGTCGACAGGATCGGATCGCCGGTCGGGAAGCGCCAACGCAGCGCTCCCCCGGGGGTCAGGGCGTGGAGGTAGCCGGTGGCCCCGCCCACGTAGATGGTGCCGTCCGGGCCAACCGCGGGCGAAGCCTCCACGTCGCCCTCCAGTCGGAACGTCCACCGTTCGTGTCCGGTGGCCGCGTCGAGGGCGTGCAGGCGGCCGTCGTTGCTGCCGATCAGCACGGTGCCGCCGCGGCCCAGCGCGGGCGAGGATAACACCGGGCCGTTGGTGGCATACCGCCACACCTCGAGCGCGCGGTCGCCCTCGTCGCGCAGAGCCTGGACGAAGCCGTCCCAGGAACCGTAATACACGAGTCCGTCGGCGCCGATCGCGGGGGAGGAGTCGATCCAGTCGCCCGCCGGGTAGGTCCACTTCAGGCCGCCGTCGGGTCGCAGGGCGTGCAGGTTGCCGTCGCCGGCGCCGAAATAGATCGTGCCGTCAGCACCGATCGCCGGTGAGGAATAGATGTAGTTGCCCGCGCCGGTGGAGTAGCGCCACCTCACCGTGCCGTGATCAGGAGCCAGGGCGTAGAGGAAGCCGTCCCACGAACCGACGTACACCGTGCCGTCCGCGCCAATGGCGGGCGTGGCGTCGATCCAGTCACCGGCCTGGAAGCGCCATTTCAGGGCTCCGTTCGGGGCGATGGCGTAAAGATGTTTGTCCTGGGAGCCGATATACACGGTACCGTCGGGTGCGACGGCCGGTGAGGAGACGAGGTAGCCGCCGGTTACGAACGGCGACGGCCACTTCGGCGTGCCGTCGGCCTGGGCCCGGGCAGCGGGCGCCGGTCCGGACGCCAGGAGCAGCGTGAGGGCGGCCAGGAGGGTCCGTGCGCCCGGCAGGCGATCGAGCTCCGCGAGGTCGCGGCAGCCGCGGGTCCGCGGCGTCCGAAGGGCGGGGAGCGGGGGGCTCATCGGGCGGCGGGGACGGGGGCGGCGGAGTCGACCGGCACCGCGAGCCGGAAGCGGCAGCCGCGGGAGTCGCTCTTGTCGAGGGTGAGAAAACCGCCCGCGTGTTGGGCGAGCTGGCGGCTGAGCACGAGCCCGATGCCCCCGCCGCCCGGTTTCGTGCTCGGGACCGGTTCGAAGATGCGGTCGCGGACCGCCGGCGGCAGCCCGGGCCCGTCGTCTTCGACCAGGAAGAGGGCGTCGGCGCCCTGGCGGGTGAAGGTGAGTGCGACGCGGCCCCCGGGCGGCGCAGCCTCGCAGGCGTTGCGCAGCAGGTTGTCGAGGACCAGCAGGACCAGATGGGCGCGACGCCCCGGCAGCGCGGCGTCATCCTCGCGTCGGGCGGTGAACACCACGCCGCGAGCGGCGGCGAGCGGACGAATCTTTTCCTCCGCGGCGGCGAGCACCTCGGCGGCGGTGAGGCGGTAACGAGCGCCGCCCGCCTGTTCTTCGCGCAGAATCGCGAGCACCTCGTTGACCAGGGTGCGGATGCGTTGAGTGGTTTCCAGGGCGGCGCGCCACTCCTCGCCGGCGCCGTCCGGATCATCGGCCGGCTGGCTCGAGACGTATCCCTCGAGGCCGTCGAGAGGGTTCTTCAGCCCGTGCAACAGGTGCGCGGTGATGGCCCCGACGGCGGAGGTCTTGGCGGCGAGGCTGAATTCCTGGTTGGCGCGGGCGAGATCGTCGCTGCGCGCCTGCAGTTCTCGGTGGGCGGCGCGCAGCCGGCGGAAGGCCCAGGCGAGGATGGCGAGCACGAGGGCGGCACCGAGGGCCGCCGTGCCTCCGGCGCGCTGGAGCAGGTGGTGGTCGAGTTGCGTGAATTCCGCCCGCATCGGGGCGCCGTCGATCCAGTACTGCGCGGCGCCGGCGAAACCGGCGCCGCCCGGATGGACCAGCGGGACGACGATTTCAAGCAACGGCTCGCCGCCGTCCGCCTGGAATTCAGCCTCGCCCAACCGCAGGGACTCGACGAGCACCCCGGGGTGCAGCCGCACCGCGTGTCCTCCGGTGCGCACCCGGGCGAGGTCGGCGGCCGGCAGGGTCGCGACGAGCGGATAAGGTTCGGCATCCTGCAGCGCACCGCCGGCATCGAAGAGCCGCAGTGCCACCACGCCGCGCAGGCGCGAGGTTTCCAACAGCAGCGGAAACCAGTCCGCCGGCTCCGCGCCCAGTCCGAAGCGGGCGAATTCATCCCCCGCACGGGACTGCTGCAGCGCGACCATCGCGGCGACCGACTCGGCTTCGCGGCGCAGGATTTGTCCGCGCAAATCCTCCCGCAACCGCAGGGCGAGCAGCACGGCGACGAGGACGAATCCGGCGACGGTGGCCGCGCCGACGACCAACGGCGTGGTGAACCAGGGACGGGTGGCAGGGGAGGCGCGCGGCATGGTCAGAAGGCCCAGTCGACACCGGCGGTCACAGTGCGTACGACGTAGCTGGCGAGCGGATCGTTGGAACGGCTGCGCTCCCAGAGGGTGTCGACGAACAGGGTGGCGCGTGCTCCCCAGGCGCGCTCCACCCGAAGCTGGCCGAGAAACTCCTCCTTGAGTCGGCGGGGGGGATTCAGGCCGATGCCCTGGGTCTGAATCTCGTAATCGTAACGCAGGGCGCGCGCGTTGAGCTGCGCGCGCCAGGGGGCGATGGTCCAGGCGATTTCGTGGCGCAGGGCGCGGCGGCGGTAGTTGAAGTAGCCCGAGCCGTTGTCGGTATTGGTTCCGCTTGTGAGGGTGGTGGTCGTGGTCCAGCGGCGCGCGGCATCCCACGCCACCACGGCGGTCAGCTCGGCGTCGCGCTGCACGAAGTCGAGATCGGTGCCGGCAAGCGGGCGGCCGCCGACCGTGTAGCGTGGGCGGCGGTCATAGTTGCGACGGAGCTCCTGCGCGGCGAGGGAAAGTTCGACCCGGCCGTCGCGCCAGGTGCGGCCAAGCGCGGCACGGCCGAGGCGCTGGGTATGGTCGTCACTGCCGTCGCGGTAGCGGTCGCGTTGCAGGCCGGGCTTGATTTCCAGCCAGAGCGCGGGACGCAGTTGCCACCGCCAGGTGGTCGAGACGAGTGCTCCGGTGACGGCGAGCCGGGCGATGAGTCGTTCGACCTGGGTGGCGGAAAGATCGAACACCTGATCGAGGTGGTAGCCTTCGATCATGCCGGTGACGGTCAGCGCCGGGGCGAGAAAAGCCCGGGCCTCGGCATGAGCGAAGGACTGCCACTCGTTTGGATTATCCGCGGACTCGACGAAGCGGGTGAAGGCGGTGTTGGCGAACGCCAGCACTTCGAGACGTTGGGTCGGCGGGCGCCAGCCAAACACTTCGAGTTCGGCCCGGGAGAACGGGCTCGCCTCTGCGCGGACGGCGCTGAGCAGGAGGTTGTCCTTGTGGCCGCCGGAAAGACGCAGGTTGCCGGTGAATTCCCAGGTCGGCAGAGGTGCGGCCAGGGCGGCGTCCACCTCGGCGGCTTCCGCGGTGGGCTCGCCGCGCGAGACGGAGACGCCGCCCCAGAGGAGGGCGGCGAGAGTGAGGAGGGGAATGACAGGAAAGGCGGACACGCGGTCAGCCGCCTCCGGGCTTGGGGGTGAGGGCGGTGGTGTCGCGGAGTTCCCGGAGACGGTCGCGGACGAGCCGGGCGGTTTCGCGCTGCTCCTCGAGGCGCTGGCCGGTGCGGGTGCGCAGTTCCGTGACGAGGCGGGCGCGTTCGGAGGCGCTCTGGGCGAGGCGGAGGCGGACGAGGGCGGCCTGCCGCTCGGCGAGGAGATCCGTGCGGGCAATCCGGCTTTCCTGCACGATGGCGGCGCTGGCTTGGGCAACGGCGCGGGCGACTCCGGCCTCGCCCGAGGTGGTGGCGGGGCCGATGACGGTGCGGGCGCTGGCGGCGGCTTGCTGCGCCTGGCGGACCGCGTCGCGTACGGCGGGCGACGCCTGATCGAGGTCGGCGAAGCGGGGGGAATCAGCAGCGGTGGGAGGGTGTGGGCCGGCCGGTCCGGGTGGGCTGGACGCAGGTTGGGCGGCGGGCCGGGCGGTGAGACCGCCGAGGATGAAGAGGGCGAAAAGGCGGAGGAGAATCGGTTTCATCGGAGGTGGAGAGCGCAGAGCCGGGGAGGCGGGAGTGGGGAGTGAGGAGGACGGAGCGCGGCGCGGGAGCGGAGTCGGGTCAGGGGCCGGGCGCCGCGGCGGGGCGCGTTTCGTGGCGGCGATTCTGGAGTTGTTCGCGGATCTGACGGGCGAGTTCGCGCTGCTGATCGATGCGCTGTTGCTGCTGCTGGCGGAGCTCGGAGAGGATGCGCTGCTTTTCCTCCTCGGTCTTGGCGGTCCGGAGGCGTTCGAGCAGCGCCTTGCGCTGGTCGAGGCGATCGTCGCGCTGTTTGCCGAAGTCGGCGGCCATCTTCTGTGCGCCGGAGGCCGGGGCGCCCGGATTGGCGGCGGGAGCGGACTTCGGGTTGGGGGCGGTCTTTTCGGGGGGGCTGGCGGGGACGGACTCGGCCGCGCGTGCCGGGAGGGCGAAGAAAACGGCGGCCACGAAAGAGAGGAGGGTGGGGAGCGATTTCATGGCGCAAAGCAGCAGGCAAGTGTTGCGGGTGGGCGGAAGGGGGCAACCTCGGGGTGGGCGGAGGGGGGGCGTTGGTCGGGGTTGCGCAGTGGCAGGGAAGGTAAACTCCGGCGCCGCGAGGGGCAAACGCCGGAGGTTGGGTTCGGGATCGCCGGGCGAGAGTGGGGGTTACTGGATGTGGACTTCGGTGAGGACCACCCCGGTGGCACCGCGGATGCCGGAGACCACCACGGTGTAGGCACCCGGTGGGAGGGTGAGTTCGAGGGCCGGTTCGCGTGGGTCAGGCGGAATCAGGTGGAACGGTGCGGGTGGCGGCACGACGGCGAGGTGGGTGCGGTTGAGGTTGCCGCTGGCCCAGTCGTCGTTTTCGGCGATTTTTTCGGTGCCCCGATAGACCTCGATGCGCGGATCCGGCAGCGCATTGCCGACTCCGAACCGGGCGAGCGACGGACCGAGGACCCGGATGACGACGTTGCGCGGTGTTTCGCCCTCAATCACGAAGCCAGTGATCTTCACGTCGCCGCCGAGCCCGACGTAGCCGCGGTCGGAAATGTTGGCGAGGGTGCCGGCGCGGGCGGCGGGGAAGTCGGAGCGCAACTCCATCACGATCGGATAGCCGCGGAGGGCGAAGACGTTGCCCGGCAGCGTGTGGGGGTTGCCGCGGAGCAGCCCGGCGAGGCCGGATGGGGCGCTGTCGCGGGAGTAGAGGAACACGGCGGGTTCGATTTCCGGCCAGGTGTAACGGGTGAATTCGCGGACCTCGGCGACGTGCCAGGGCCAGACCGGGGCGCCGGCCGCGGAGTGATTGCGATTCACGCCATCGCTGCCTAGCCGGAGCACAACGGTGGGAATGAGCGGACGCGTCTCGCGGCCCTCGGTGCGGTCGGCGAGGTACTGGCGGACTTCGGCGATGCGGGCGGCGCCGCTGACGGGCACGACAAACGACTCGGGCGCTGCCGTGCCGCGGTTGCCGAGGGCGAGGAAAAGGGCCGTTTCGGCCCGCAGATCGGGCCGACCTCCGCCGTTGCCACCGGGGGCATCCTCGGACGGGACGGCGGGCTGGGCGCGTGAATGGGCGCCGGCGAGCACGGTGCCGGCGAGCACCAGGACGAGCGAGGGGAGGAGGCGCCGGGACTGGGTCCGGCGGGTAGCGGCAATCAGTGGATTCAGGTGCATGGGAAGACGTAGTGTTCTCCTTCCCTTTGCACACCCTGTGCCAGCGGGCGCACGTCACGCTTGAGCAATGGTGAGGAACGACTTGTGAATGCCGGTTTTCGCTCACCTTCGGCGCGGGCGGGTGAAATCACCCGTTGTCCGGCGGCGGGCCTGCGCTTTCACCCGGCGCGGCCTTGAGGTGATACCGGACGTAATCCCGGGTCACGCCGAGCAGGCGGGCGGCGGCGGTGATGTTCCCCGCCGTCTGCGCCAGCGCGCGTTGGATCAGCTCCTGCATCGTGGCTTCGAGCGAGAAGCCTGCCGGGGGAAACACAAAATCGTCGCGCAAGACCCCGCCGCCGGCGCCGGGGGAAGTCGTGCCAGTGGTGGCGAGGTGGGCAAACACGAGTCCAGCTTCTCCCTCGAAGACCAGGGCGCGCTCGATTTCGTGGGCGAGCTGGCGGACATTGCCGGGCCAGGGGTGGCTGCGCAGGTGTTGACGGCCGGAGGGCGGGAATCCGGACGGTTTTAGGCCGTATCGGCGGGCGATGCGGGCGAGCAGGACGTTGGCGAGGGGGAGAATGTCGTCGCCGCGTTCGCGCAAGGGCGGGATGCGAACGCGAAAGAGATCGAGGCGGTGGAGGAGGTCTTCGCGAAAACGGCCCGCGGCGACGAGCTGGCGGAGATCGGCGTTGGTGGCGGCGATGATCCGTGTGTCGACGGGTTTGACCTTGTTGGCGCCGACGCGGCGTACCGCGCGGTCCTCGATGGCGGTGAGCAGCTTCGCCTGCAGTGGAAGGGGGAGGCTCGGGAGTTCGTCGAGAAAAAGCGTGCCGCCATCGGCGGCCTCGATCAGGCCGAGGCGGGCGGAGCGGGCATCCGTGAACGCGCCGCGTTCGTGGCCGAAGAGTTCGGATTCGGCGAGGGCTTCGGGGAGGGCGGAACAGTTGACCTCGATCAACGGCCCGTTGGCCCGGGGGCCGTGCACGTGCAGCCAGCGCGCGAGGGTGGTCTTGCCGGTGCCGGTTTCACCTTCGATCAGGACCGGCGGCAGGCCGGTCTGCAACCGCTGGTCGGCGGCAAGAATCTTCCGGAGCTGGGTTTCGACCGTGGCGAGACTGGGGCTGAAGAGGAAGCCGTCGCCCCGACCCGCGGTCGCCGGGGTGGCGTCGGCGCCCGCGCCTTCGCGGCGAAACTCCTCGGCCCGTCGGGCCTGGCGGACCCGACGGGCACCGAGGACGCGAACCGTGAGGTCGGGCAGGTCGAAGGGCTTCGTGAGGTAGTCGGCGGCTCCGAGGCGCATCGCCTCCACCGCTCCGGACACCCCGCCCTGGGCCGTCATCACCAGCACGCTGGTGGTAGCCCCGACCTTGCCCTGGCGGAGGAGATCGGTGCCTTTGCCGTCGGGCAGATTGACGTCGAGCACGACGACATCGAAGTCCAGATGGGCAAGCGCCTCGGTGGCCTCGCGTAGCGTGCCGACGGCGGTGACCTCGGCGCCTTCGGTCTCGAGGTGGCCGGCGTAGCGCCGGCGCAGCAGGGTTTCGTCTTCGACGATCAGCAGGGAGAGACCGGACAGTGGAGCGGGCATGAAATCGGCTCAGCGCATATTGCGGACCGAGGACTCGAGCACGGCGGAGACGCGGGCGAAGACCTCGTCGAAGGTGCCCATGCCGTCGACCTTGGTGACTCCGTGCTGCTGGTTGTATTTCGCAATCACGGGCACGGTCTTGGCCTCGTGTTCGTGGAGACGCTTCACGATCTTCGAGGTGCTGTTGTCGTAGGGCATGCAGCGGTCGGTCTTGCTGCGTTCGTCGAGGCGCCGGATCAGCTCGAGCATTGGCACTTCCAGCTCGAGGACCTGGGTGATGGAGGAGCCGTGTTTCTTCAGCAGGCCATCGAGGATGTACGACTGCACGAGGGTGCGGGGAAATCCCTTGAAGATGTAGCCCTTAACGCCCTTCGCTTCGGCGAGTTTCTTCTCGATCAACTGGACCACGATTTCGTCGGGTACGAGCTGGCCACTTTCGTAGAGTTCGCGGATCCGGCGGCCGGTTTCGGTGTCCTGTTTGATTTCCGCGTCGAGCATCGGGCCGGTGGCGACGTATTCGAGGTCGAACTTCTTGGCGAGGGCACGCCCTTGGGATCCGCGTCCCGAGCCGGGGTAGCCGAAGATCACGACGTTAAAGAGCCGCTTGCGCAGCTCGCGTCGGATAATCTCGGTGACCTGATCATGCACGGCGTCGATGCTGGCGGTGCCGTCGATCTCCACGTAGATGCCGCGGTCGCGGTAGAAGTTGAGCACCGGGCGGGTCTTTTCGTTGTATTCGCGCAGGCGGTTGCGGATGACGGTCTCGTTGTCGTCGCTGCGGCCGGAAGTGCGCCCGCGTTCGAGGAGGCTGCGCACCGACTCCTCTTCGGGCACGGCGAGGCTGATGAGGCAGTTAAGCTGCGTGTGCAGCTTCAACATCAGGCCCTCGAGAATGTAGGCTTGGATGTAAGTGCGGGGGAAGCCGTCGAAGAGGAAGCCGTTACAGCCCTCGTTCTCGGTGATGGTCTTCTCGATGATCTGGACGATGATCTCGTCGGAGACCAGGCCGCCGGCGGCGATGATGCTCTGGGCTTCGAGGCCGAGCTTCGTCCGTCCGGCCATCTCCTTGCGGAGCAGATCACCGGTCGAGATGTAGAACAGGTTGTACTTTTTGATCAGGAATTCCGACTGCGTTCCTTTGCCGGCTCCGGGGGGACCAAACAGGGCGAGGTTGAGCATGGACGTATCGCCTCGCCCGCCACGCGGCGGGGAAGCACCTGAGTGTCGGGTGCCGCCGTCAAAACTCAAGGCAAACGCAGTCGGGCACGTGCGGAGAGGCGTCTTTCCCGGCCGATGATCCCGCCGCCGTGCCGCAGCTGCCGGCGGGCCAGCCCGGCCTGCGGGGGATCCGGCAAGCCGGGATAATGCGTTCAGTCTTCAATCTCAGGCAGGGCGCAGGCGGAGCTGGCGAGCGGAATGCGTGCGGGCAAGCGGGTGGCGGCCCGCTGCACGAGCGCGGCGAGGCGGAGACCGCAGGTGCCGAGTTCTTCCCGTTGCACGCTGTAAAGTTTTTCCAGGAGGCGGAGCGCCGCGGGTGTCAGGCGCGCATGGACGCGCCGGCGATCCTCGGTAGCGCGCACGCGACGGACCAGCCGCAGATCCTCCATGCGATCGACGAGACCGACCGCACTGTGGTGGGCGATGCACATCTGCCCGGCCAGCTCGCGCTCCAGCTCAGCGCCAGCAACGCCGTGATCGCCGCGTAAGTGGACGGCTCCGGAATCGCCGACACCACCAGGTAGGGACCACTTCCGGTCTCTGCGGTGCTGATCGCTCCGTACGTGTCCCGGGAGCCGCTCAGCGCGAAGACACTGTACGACCGGCCCGCGGTCAGGTCTGTTTGCAGGTACGAGGAGGCGTCGAAGCTCTTGAGCCCCGCCGAACCGCTTCCGGCGACATCGGAGTCGTAGATCGATTTCGTCATGAGCAAAAGACTGCGCGATTTGCTCCGCGCGGGTTTTTTCAACGATGATCCTGGCTCCCCGAAGAGCAGGTGTCCCGGCATTATGCAGCGCCGCCGCGAGTAGAAGGCATGAGTCTGGCCGCCAATAAGAATTCTTACCACCGCTCGCGGCATCCGAAGCCGGAATGAAATCATGCGGTGAGTTGCGTCGACGGCGTTCCGGGGTTCGGTTCGGCCGCAACCCCATGAAACTCATCTTTGTCCACGGCTGGAGTGTCACCCACACGGATACGTACGGCGAATTGCCCCGGATTCTGCAGGAGCGGGGGGCCGCGCGGGGGCTGAAGCTCGAGACGGTGGATCTGTTTCTCGGGCGATATCTGAGCTTCCATAACCCGATCCGGATGGGCGACCTCGTGCGCGCGTTCGATCGCGCGCTGCGCGACGCGCTGCCCGACGGTAGGGGCGGGGTCGCGCACTTCTCGTGCATCACTCACTCCACCGGCGGTCCGGTGGTGCGGTCTTGGGTGGAAAGGTACTACGGTGTGCGCCGGCTCAACCGCTGTCCGCTCGAACATCTCGTGATGCTGGCGCCCGCGAACCACGGTTCCGCGCTGGCCGCGCTCGGCAGCTCGCGGGTCGGGCGGCTGAAGGCGTGGTTCGATGGCGTGGAGCCGGGCACGGGGGTGCTCGGCTGGCTCGAACTGGGCAGCGAGGAGGGGCGGGGGCTGAACCGGGCCTGGCTGGATTACGCGCCCAGGCGGCGCGGCACGCGCTTCCGGCCGTTCGTGTTGTCCGGCGAGACGATCGACAAGAAGCTCTACGACTACGTGAATCCGTACACGGGCGAACGCGGCTCCGATGGGGTGGTGCGCTTGGCCGCCGCCAATCTCGATTACAGTTGGCTGACTCTGCGGGAGACCGACGAAGTGGTGGAGATGGCGGGTGAATTGGATCGGGAGCGCCGGCCGCGGCAAGCGTGGCTGTTGGCGGGGGTGGGGGATCTGCGGGTGTCGGAGCCGTGCCCGTTCAAGGTGGTGCCGGACGCCTCGCACTCGGGGGACAAGTTGGGGATCATGCGCAGTCCGACGGCGGCCAACGCCGCTGAGAAGCCGGTGGTGGCCGGCATTCTCGAGGCCCTGGCGGTGCGGACCCGGCTGGAATACGAGGCGGTGTTCGAGCGTTGGGCGGCGGCGACACGGAAAGTGCAGGACGGAACGGGGAGAGGGCGCCGGTACTTCCAGCTCGTCGTCACGGTGCGGGATGATCAGGGCGACCCGGTGACTGATTTCGATTTCATCCTCACCGCGGGCGACGGATACGACCCCGACAAGTTGCCGAAGGGCTTTTTCGTGGACAAGCAGCGCAATCCGCGGTCGCCGCAGACGATCACTTTCTATCTCGATTTCGACGCGATGATGGCCGTGCGCAAGGATCGGTTCGGGTTCCGGGTGATCGCGCGGCCGGACTCCGGCTTTGCCTACTACCGGCCGGTGGAGTTCAGGTCCGATGCGGAGAAGATCGACACCTGGGTGGACGAGAACACCACGCTCTACGTGGAAATTGTGCTGCGCCGGCACGTCGATCGCCAGACGGTGCGACTCGATCCCGCGGCGGCGGGGGCGCGCGACTTCAAGGGAACGCAGCCCGAGGGGCGTGGGGTGCCCTGAGGGGCCGGGTGACGGACGAGTTGACCGCCAGTGGGCGGCCCTCTCACCTCGCGCCATGGCGAAATGGCTTCTGGTGGACGGTTTCAACCTCGCGTACCGCTGCTTCCATGCGATGCCCGAGCTGACTCGGGCGGACGGCTTTCCGACCGGCGCGCTGCACGGTTGGGTGAAGTCGCTTTGGAAGATGCTCGATCTCGAGCAACCGGCGGGTGCGCTGGTGTTTTTTGATCTCGGCGAATCCGCTGACCGCGTGGCGTTGCACGCGGCGTACAAGGCGCAGCGGGCGCCGATGCCGGAGGCGTTGCGGCGGCAGATCGAACCGCTGAAGGAGCTCACGCGGGTGATGGGCCTGGCCGGCATCGAGCAGGAGGGAGTGGAGAGCGACGACCTGCTCGCCGCGGAAGCGGTGCGACGCGCCGCGGCGGGCGACGAGGCGGTGATTGTCAGCAGCGACAAGGACTTCGCGCAAATCGTGGGCGAACGCATCCGGGTGCTGCTGCCACCGCCCTCGGCCAACCCGAAGCTGGGGTGGCGGGTGCTCGATGCCGCCGGAGTGGTGGAAAAGTTTGGGGTGCCGCCGGCGCAGATCGCCGACTACCTGGCGCTGGTGGGGGACACCTCCGACAACATCCCAGGCGTCGACGGCGTCGGTCCGAAGACGGCGGCGAGGTGGCTGGCGGAGTGGGGCAGTCTGGAGGGAGTGATCGCGCACGCCAGCGACTTGAAGCCGGAGCGTTTCCGGAGCGCGGTGGCGACGGAGGCGGAGCGCCTGCGGATCAACCTGAGACTCACCACTCTGAATCTTGCGCTGCCTGCGGTGGAGCCCGAGTGGCGCACGCCGCAGCCCGAACGGCTGGTGCGGCTGCTCGAAAGCTACGAGATGCGCACGACCGCGGCGGAGGCGCGCCGGCGGTACGGGTTCGCCGGGCCGGTTCCCGCGGTCGCGCCGGCCCCCTCGTCGGCGCCGGGCGAGCGACAGGGCGAATTATTCTGAGGGACCGCGGCGGTTCAGCGCCCCTCCGGCGACACCCCCTGGGGGTCGAAGATGTAGCCGATCCCGTGCACGGTCCGGAACGCATCCAGGCTCAGTCCGTGGCCGGTGAAGAGTTCGCGCACCTTGACGATGTACTGGTCAAGCGAGCGGCTCCTGACGTCGGCGTGGATGCCCCAGACGGCGTGGATGAGCGCCTTGCGGGGAATCACCTCGCCGGCATGGGCGTTGAGGTGGGCGAGGATGCCTAGCTCCTTGCGGCCAATCTTTTCGGTGGCCCCGTTGGGGAAGGTCACCTCGAGTCGCTGCGGCACAACCCTCGCGCCGCAGAAATCGAAGGGGTCGTCGCTGACGCGGACGTTCTTGGTGAGATTGAGATCAGTCTTGCCCTCCGCGCGGCGGAGGACGGCCCGAATCCGCGCGACGAGCTCCACGTAGCTGAATGGTTTGGTGATGTAGTCGTCGCCGCCAATCTCAAGTCCGCGCACCTTGCTGGTCTCCTCGACATTGCCGGTGAGGAAAATGATGGGGACGTTGATGTCGGCCGCCTTGAGCTCCTCCGCGAGGGCGAACCCGGACTGATCCGGAAGGTTGACATCGAGCAGCGCAAGGTTGGCGAAGTTGCGCTTGAGGAACTTGAGGGCGTGCTGGGCGCGGTTGCACACCTGGGTGTTCATGCCGGCGTGCTCGAGCTGCATCGCAACCAGATTGGCCAACTCGGGTTGATCCTCGACGATCACGATGAGTGGTTTCGGCTGGCTGCGGGGCGGAGGCGGATTCGGCATGAGTGAATGCTCACGCAAGTGTCCCCAGCCGGGAGGGAGGTGTCAACCATGGGGGAGATCGCCCGGACGGCGGGTGTCGTGCCTCCGGGGCGGCGGAAAGGGGAGACCCGGCGCGGCCCGCGCGCTGCGAAGAGGCGCGTCGTGGATACCGTCCACGGATGCCGGAAATTTGCTTGAAGGAGCTGGAGTCGGGGTGTGCTTTCTGCCCGTGGCCGAAAAAACACCGTTGCTGATGCTGGGCTTGCCGAAGGGCAGCCTGGAAGAGTCGACCAAGAATCTGTTCGCGAAGGCGGGATGGAAAATCACGACCAGTTCGCGCAGTTACCGCCCGTCGATCGACGACCCGGAACTGGACGGCCGTTTCGTGCGCGCGCAGGAAGTGAGCCGCTACGTGGAGCACGGCTTCTTTGATTGCGGGCTGACGGGTTTCGATTGGATCCAGGAAAACGACTCCGACGTCGTGGAGGTGTGTGATCTCGTGTATAGCCGGGCGTCGACGCTGAAGTCCCGCTGGGTGTTATGTGTACCGGAGTCCTCGCCGGTCACTTCGGCGGCCGATCTCGCCGGCAAGCGCGTGGCCACGGAGCTGGTCAACACCACGCGGCGTTATTTCGAGGGCAAGGGCGTGAAGGTGGAACTCGAATTCTCGTGGGGGGCCACCGAGGTGAAGGTGCCGGATCTGGTGGATGCCATCGTCGACATCACCGAGACCGGCAGCTCGTTGCGCGCGGCCAAGCTCCGGATCGTCGACACGCTGCTCGAGACCAACACCAAGTTGATCGCCAACCGGGCGAGCTGGGCGGACGACGCGAAAAGGCGGAAGATTGAAACCCTGGCGCTGTTGTTGCGGGGTGCGCTGGAGGCTGAATCGAAGGTGGGCCTGAAGATGAACCTGCCGAAGGCGGCGCTGGAGCGCGTGGCCGCTCAGTTGCCGGCGCTGCGCAACCCCACCATTTCGCAGCTCAGTTCGCCGGACTGGATCGCCCTCGAGACGATCATCGATGAGAGCGTGGTGCGGGAGATTATTCCCCAGCTCAAAGCGCTCGGCGCCGAGGGGATTGTCGAGTATCCACTCAACAAGGTCGTGTACTGAGCCGGCCGCGAACCGCGCCTGCGCCCACCTCCTGTCATGTCCCAGGTCATCCTCGGCCTCCTCCAACACGGCTGCGGTCCCTCCCCAGCGGCGAACCTCAAGAAGACCCTGGCCCTGGCGGAACGGGCGGCCCGGCAGGGCGCGAACGTCATTTGTACTCAGGAGCTGTTTCGTTCGCAGTATTTCTGCCAGGCGGAGAAGCATGAGTATTTCGCGCTCGCCGAGTCCATTCCCGGGCCGAGCACGCGAGCTTTCCAGGCCTTGGCGAAGAAACACGGAGTGGTCGTGGTCGCCTCGCTGTTTGAACGGCGCGCGTCGGGCCTCTATCACAACACGGCGGCGATTATCGATGCCGACGGCCGATTGCTGGGCGTCTACCGCAAGATGCACATCCCGGACGATCCGCTTTACTACGAGAAATTCTACTTCACCCCGGGCGACACGGGATTCCGCGCGTGGCCGACACGGTTTGGGAAAATCGGCGTGCTGATCTGTTGGGATCAGTGGTATCCGGAAGGTGCCCGGCTCACCGCGATGCAGGGAGCGGAGATTCTCCTCTACCCCACGGCGATCGGCTGGCATCCGTCCGAAAAGGCACAACACGGGGCGAAACAGCATGGCGCCTGGGAGCTGATTCAGCGCAGCCATGCGGTGGCCAACGGCTGTTTTGTGGCGGCGGTCAACCGCATCGGCTGCGAGACCCCGGAAGGGGGGGACGGTATCGAGTTTTGGGGCCAGAGCTTTGTGGCCGGGACAAGTGGCGAGATCCTCGCCCGGGCGACCGCGGACCGCGAGGAGATCCTGTTGGCGCCGGTGGACCTGGGACAGGTGGACGCGACCCGCACCCACTGGCCGTTTCTGCGCGACCGGAGGATCGACGCCTACGGTGAAATTACGCGGCGGTTTCTCGACTGAGGCGGTCCCGTGACCAACCGTTTGACCCGGGTCGGGCGCATGGCGTTCCGCTGGCTGACCGTGCCGATCGCGGCGGTGGCTCTCGCGGGATGCGAGTCGATGTCGGACGCCGGTCGGGCCGTACGCGAGCGCTGGGAGGCGCGGAATGCCGGCCAGGTGCGGGAGTTTGCCGCGCCGCCGCGCGAGATCTACGACCTCCTGCGCCGGGCGGCCGAGCAGATGGGCTACCGGTTTCTGCGCGGCGGGCCGGCGCAGGGCCGGTTTGAAGCGGTGAGCGCGGTCCGCGCCGGTGAAACCCACGGCAGTGCACGGCAACTCCGGCTGCAGGCGGAGTTGCGCCCGACACTTGATGGCCAAGGGACCGCGGTCACGGTTCGGCTTACGGAGGTGATTGAGGCGGACTCATCCAACCGCGCCGGGCAGGCGGTCGAGGTGCCGCGGCGAGAGAGCTCGCAGCAGCAGGTGCTTTTCGAGCGCATCGCCAGCTTGCTCGCCGCAGCCGCGCGCGAATCGGAGGGCCAAAAAAGCCGTTGACGACGGTGGTGGAGGCGGGCGTACTAACCCGCTTTTCGCTTCACCATCCGTCCGTTTACGAACGTTATCATGCCCATCGAAATCAAGATTCGCAAGAACGAGCCCATCGACCGTGCGTTGCGCCGCATGAAGAAGAAGCTCGAGCGCGAGAACATCATCAAAGGAACCCGCGCCAAGCGCTACTACGAGAAGCCCTGCGAGAAGCGCCGGCGCAAGGAGAAGGTGCAGGCCTTTACCCAGATGCTGCGCCGCCGCTACGCGGAGTAACCCGGCAACTGCGCCCGATGTCTTTCCGGCCGCGCCACCGCGCCTGCGGGGCGCGGCTTTGTTGTGCCGGCCGGGTGGGGCTGGTGCAACTCGGGTGGGGCTGGGCTCGTCTCTGCCACCGACTCGCGTGAAACCGATCCTCGCCCTCTCCACCAGTTGGTGTTCGCACCGCCACCAAGACGGTTATGCGATGCTGGCCGAAATGGCGGCCTTGGGCTTCGACTACGTCGAACTCAGCCACGGCATCCGCATCACCTTGGTGCCCGGCATCCTCAAGGCGGTGGAGGCGGGGGTTGCCAGGATCAGTTCGACGCATAATTTCTGCCCACTCCCGACCGGAGTGGTGCAGGCGGCCCCCAACCTGTTCGAACCGTCCGCCCGCGAGCACCGCGAACACGATCAGTGGTTGCGCCACACCCGCCGCACCATCGATTTCGCCGCCCAGGTTAAGGCCGCGGTGGTGGTCTGCCACCTCGGCAGCGTGGAGTTCTTCTGGTTCAATCCGGCGCGGGCGGTGCGCAATTACCTGCGCGATCATCCCGACGCCGGTCGCGGGGGGGGCGACCGTGCCTATGCCGCGTTGTTGAAGAAGAGTATCGCGCGGCTGCGGAAACGGATGCCGCCCTACTGGGAACAGGTGCAGGCCAGCATCGCGGAAGTCGTCGATCATGCCAGGCAGAAGGGCGTGAAGCTCGGCTTCGAAAATCGCGAGAAGTTCGAGGAGTTGCCGCTCGATGCCGATTACCCGGCCTATTTTGCGGGGGTGCCAGCCGACACTCCAGTCGGTTACTGGCACGACACCGGCCACGCCGACATCAAGGAAGGCATGGGTTTGCTGCAGCATCGTGCGCACCTTGCGGCCCTTGCGCCCTGGACCCTCGGCTTTCACCTGCACGACGTGAACGCCCACGGCAACGATCACCAGCCAATCGGCGCCGGTCACATCGATTTCCGGATGGTCAGTGAATTTTGGAGACCGGAACACCTCCTGACGCTCGAGTTCGGCCCGCGGCTGAGTCCGGAAGAAGTGACAGCGTCAAAGGTCCGTGTCGAGGCGCTGCTGGCCCGCGTGGCCGGCTGAGACCG
>CAZDGC010000105.1:0-1710 GCA_964504885.1 uncultured Opitutus sp. | reverse complement strand
TGCCGAGCGGGCCGTGACAAACGCCCCTGCCGGAGGTCTGGTCAGATGAAACGGCGGCCGAAGAATACGAGGCCGCCGAGGGCGCCGGCCACCAGCAGGAGAGTCGTGCCGCCGTCCGGCACCGAGGCGTGGGCACTGCCGCTGAAGCCCGCCCCCCCCCCGCCATAGGTGGTGACATGCGAGAGACCCTGCAGGTTGGACGGCACGGCCGCCTGAACAAAGTCGGCTCCGGCCACCTCGAGGTACCAGACGTGCGTCGACGGAGCATACTTGGGACGTGGATTCCGACCGCCCGTGTAGCCGGTGATGGTGCGGTCGTCCTGCAGACCGGCTCCAAACTTGGCCACCACGAAGCTCACGCCCGAGAGTGAAAAAGTGTCGTAAAGTTCGTGGGCGTCCTCCTCCCGATCCAGGTAGAGCGGGGCCGGCAAGGGGGAAGCGAAGAGGTTGGTCGAGCGATAGGCCATCTCGGTCTGCTGGTGGTCGGCGATCGGGGCGCTCGCGCCCGGAGTCAGCGTTCCCAGAAAGGAAATCAGGAGCGCCTCGCTTGCCGGGGAGTCGATCGATTCGACCGACCAGCCGAGATAGGCCGGGCTCGAAAAGTCCAGAGAGAGCGTGGCGGCCCGCGCGGGGGCGACGACGAGCGCGAGGAGCGGCAGGCCGAGCAGGACGAGGTGGGTGGTGAGGCGCATGGCGGGTGTTGGCGGGAGGGCGCTGTTGGTTGGGGGAATCAAGGGTCGGATCGCGCCCGACGCCAAGCCCGGCCGTCATGGGAAAACACCTACGCCCCCTGCGTAATTAAAAACCCGTAAAACTACGCGGCGCGGACTGGACGCCGCAGGGGGCGCCCGTCCCCGGGTCGCGGCGCTGCCCGGGCGGCTGGCCCCGGTCGGTGGTCGCCGCAGGGGGCCGGGGAAACAGGATCCCCTCCGGGCCTTGGCCCGGTTGTGCCGAGAACGGGCCCGGGATCCGGTTGACTACCGCAGGTGCAATTCCGCCAGAATCGGCAGGTGGTCGGAGGCCTCCGTACGCAGCACCTCCATCCTCACGGGGGTGAGGGCGGGAGCGGTGACCCACACGTAGTCGATGCGCCGCCGGGGCTCGCGCACGGGAACGGTGTGCCCCGGCCCACTTCCGGCCACCGCCCACGCGTCGGTCATGAATTCCCCCATCCGCCGGATCACGTTGCTGTCCGGGGTGGCGTTGAAGTCTCCGCAAAGAATGACCGGCCGTCCCCCGGTCGCCGCCACCAGGCCGCGGATTTGTTCCACACTGTGCTCGCGTTCCACCGACTCCCGCCGGTGATCGAGGTGGGTGTTGAGAAAGAGCAGTTCCCGGCCGTGCACCTCGATGAGGAGCTGTTGCACGCCCCGCTGCTCGCCCTCCCCGAACTTCCTCAGGAGGGTGTGCGCGGTTTGCTTGACGCGAAAGCGGGTCAGCACCGCCGTTCCGTATTCGCCTCCCTGGTACGGAATGTTCTTCACGAAGTGCGGGGTCAGCCCGGTCAATCGCCCGAGCTCGGTGGCGAGATCGCGCCGCCCGGTGCGTGCGGTGCCACGCTCCACCTCCTGCAGGGCCACCAGATCGGCCCGGTGGTCGGTAATCAGCCGGGCGATCCGCTCGAGGTCGAACCGGCCGTCGATGCCCTCGCCGTGGTGGATGTTGTAGCACAGCACGCGAAGCGTGAGGGGGGCGGCCCCCATGGTGACG
>CAZDGC010000104.1:0-25728 GCA_964504885.1 uncultured Opitutus sp. | reverse complement strand
GTCCCGCGGCGCGGCGCCGGCCGCGAAGGTGCCCTCATACGTGAGGGTGCGTTCCGGCCGCCACGGCGGCGGCCCCTTGCCGTAGGCCTCCTGGAAGGCATGCCGGTGGTTCATCGCGATCGTGCTGAGCGCGTACATCAGCACCCAGGGCGAGAGGAAGAGCGCGAGGTAGAGGTGGGTCCGGCGGACGAATTGGGAGAACATGGTGGGGCGGGGGCGGGGCGGCGGGGGCGCCGGGCTGGTGCGGGCGGTCCGACGAGACAGGACGGCGGGCGGGGCGGTCAAGCCTGCGGCCGCCGCCGGCAGCGGAGGTTCGACACCGCGGCCGGGCGCCCCATCGTCAGCGGCCGCACCGCCCATGGACGCCGCCGAATACGCCAACCTCGCCGCGATCGAACGCGAGCACTGGTACTACTCGGGCAAGCGGCGGTTCGTGCGGGCCTGGATCGATCGCGTGCGGCCGCCGGCACCGACGGACCGGCTGCTCGACTGCGGGGCGGGCACGGGGCTGTTTGCCGCGGAGATGGCGGCGCGCTGCCGCGTGCTGGTGCTCGACGATCACGAGGAGGCGCTCCGCCTGCTGCGGCAGCGCTTCCGGCCGGAGCAGATTTTGAGCCTCGCGGGCGACCGCGTGCCGCTGCCGGACGCCTCGCTCGACTACGTGACCGCGCTCGACGTGCTCGAGCACGTGCCGGACGACGCCGCGGTGGTGCGCGGATTTGCGCGCCTGCTCAAGCCGGGCGGCCTCGCGGTCGTGACCGTGCCGGCGGGCATGGCGTTGTGGAGCGACTGGGACGTCGCGCTGCATCATTTCCGCCGCTACCGGCGGTCGCAGTTGCGGGCCTTGTTTCCCCCGGGGGAGTGGGACGTGGTGCACGTGAACTACACCAACGTCCTGGCCTGGCCGGCGGTGTGGCTGGTGCGGCGCGGGCGGGCCTGGTTCCGGCGCGGCCCGGCGGTGCGGACGGAGGATCGCCTGCCGCCGAGGGCGATGAACACGCTGCTGCGCGCGATTTTCACCGGCATGGCGATGTGGCGGGTGCCGTTTCCGTTTGGTGTCAGCCTCGTGCTGGTGGCGCGGCGCCGCGGGTGAGGGACCGGTATCGCCGCGGACCTTGGCCCGAAAATTTCCCAACGCGGCAACCGCAACCGAAGGATTCCAGAAATCGTGAAATCGGTCATCGGTCATTTTCAATCTGTCATTGGGAAGGCCGGAACGAGTGTCCCAATTTCAAGATGACCGATTCCCGATGACCGATTTCAAGATCTTCGAAATCGTCGCGAAATTGATCGAAGTGGATCGATAGCTCACACCCGATCGCAGAAATGTAGGAGGAGCGGCTTTACGCCGCGAAGAATCGGAACGAGTTCGGTTTCGCGCGCTCACTGCCCCAGCCGCCCGAGCCCGATCTCCGCCCCGGTGGCGTCGCGCAGCGTGATCGTCGCCTTTGGCTCCGGGCGCGGCCGGCCGTCGCGGTGGTAGTACACGGCGAGGGCCGTCGGGCCCGGGATCTGCAACGGCCACGCGGCGGACGCGGGTGGGCCGAGCGGTTCGCCGCGCGGGCTCAGCCGGGTGAGCTCGACGCGTGCATTGCCCGCGTCGAGGCGCAACGGGCCGCCGGGCCCGCCGGGCGGGGTCGACACCTCGATCCGCGCCACCGGTGCCCCGGGCGGCAGGAGCAGCGGCAGCGTCAGCAGCGTGTTCTCGCCGTCCGCCGCCGGGCCGGCCTCCGTCGCGCGGGTACGAAGTTCTCCGACAAGAAACGGCGTGAGCCGCCGCCCGCGGTGCACGCGAAATTCGAAATCGTCGATCGAGAAAACCGGTTCGAACTCCTCCGCAATCAGGTCGTGCAGCGGTCCCTTGGGCGCCAATCCCCGCCGGCGGAGGAAGTCGACGTGTTCGCGGTGCAGGATCACGACGGCGCGCGGGTGGGCGCGCAGGCGCGCGGCGATCTCCGCCTGGCGCTCCGGGCCGAGCAGTGAGAACCAGTGCGTGACGTTGGCGCGGGTCGGCGCCGGCACGCCGCTCCAGACATTGAAGCTGAACATGCCCGGTTCGGAGAACAGCACGTCGGCGTGGGCCACCGCGTTGAGCGTGAGCAGGCGGAACACCGCGGAGGATCCCGCCGGCAACCGCAGCGCCTCCGCACCGGGCAGGCCGAGGTATTCGCCCTCGTCGTAGCGGCGGCCCACGTCGAAGAAACGCCACCCGACCGTGACTGCGAACAGGGCCGCGCCGAGGAGCGCCACCCGGCCGGAGACCCGCCAGCGCCGGGCCGACGCGGGGCTGCCGTGGCGGCGTGCGAGCCAGGCGGCGGCGTCCCAGGCGCCCGCGGCCGCGATGGGCAGCGCGAGCAGCGTACCCCAGGCGATCTGGCTGCCCGCGACAGGAAACACATGCAGGCACTGGCCGAGCAGCACGAGGATCACCCACAGGCGCGCCTGGCTGGTGCGTTCCGCCTCGCCGGACAGCGGCCAGGCAAACACCCACAGGCAGGGGAGCAGCCAGCCGAAGGTGAGATAGTCGGCGCTGGTGGCCGGGAAGCGGAGCAGGTTGGCGGCCAGCGCGAGCGCGGCGACAAGCCGTGCCACCGCGATCGGGGTGTCCACTGCGCGGCCGCGCCGGCGCCACGCGGCGGCGACGGCGGCCAGGCCCAGCGAGAGCAGCGCCACCGCGCCGATGCCCGGCGCCCAGAGGTAACGGATGCTGAAGGTCGTGGGCTGCCGCAGCGGCGCAAGCAGGATGCCATCGACGAGATCGGCCACGCTGCTGCCGCGGGCGAGGGCGATCACCGCCACCGCGCCGCCGACGCTCGCGGCCGCCAGCGCACCCCAGGCGAACGTGCCCCAGCCGACGCGGCCCTGTCGCGACGCCGCCGCGGCGAGAACCACCGCGGCCCCGCCCGCCGCCCAGACCAGCGCAAAGTTCCGCACCCACTCCGCGCCCAACAGCGGCCGCATGAGACCGAGCGGCAGCACCGCGCAGGCGAGGAGGACGATCGCCGGGGCCGCGCGCCGCACGGGGTCGTGCCGGTGCTGGAGCAGCAGCCAGGCGCCGGCGGCGAAGGCGAGAAAGAGGCCGACGTTGATCTTGGTCAGCAGGAGCGCGGCGGTCACCGCGCCCGCCAGCAGGGCCCAGTCGCGCCGGCGGTCGCGTTCGAGCCAGTGATGGCCGAGGACGGCGGCGAACGTGGTGAGCAGCACGATCAGTCCGCCGGGATGGGTGGGCTCGCTCGCCATCACCCAAAGGTAGGCGAAGAGGCCCGCGAGCACGGCCAGCCGCGCGACCAGGCTCCGCGCCATCCGGCCGGCGAGCAGCGCGCCGAGCAGCGCGGCGCCGCCCCAGGCCGCGAGCGTGATGATCCGCCCCGTCGTGTGCGTCAGCGGAACGCCCGCCAGTTGCACCAGGTGGTGGAGGACGAACGGGAATGGCCCGTACTGCGAATAGACCTCGCGGTAGAGCCCGCCGTGCTCGCTGAAGTTGCGCAGCGAATACAGCACGTAGCCCTCGTCGTCGTAGAACATGAACGCGCTGAACATCACGCGGGCGGCCGCGACGAGGAGCACCGCCGCCGCGGCGCCGAAAACAAGGGTCCCCGGCCAGGCCGGCCGGCGCGTCGGGCGGGGCTCAGTCACGCGCGGAAGCGGAGGCCGGCCGGGCCGCGGGCCGCGCCGGGGATTTCACGATGTAGTTGGGCCGCCGCTTCACCTCGTCGTAGATCCGCCCGAGGTATTCGCCGAGCACCCCAATGCCGATGAGTTGCACGCCTCCCAGGAAGGTGATCAGCGCCGCCAGCGTGGTGAAGCCGGTCGGGCTGCGCTCGAAGTCGAACAGGCGCCAGAGGATGAAGAACAGGCCGGCCGCGAAGCCCAGGCACGCCACGAACACGCCGGTGTACGTGAGCAGGCGCAGCGGCAGGTGCGAGAAGCTGAACACCCCGTCGAGGGCGTACCGCACCAGCCGGCGCAGCGTCTGCTGCGGTTGCCCCGCCGCCCGTTCCTGGCGGTCGTAGGGCACCTCCGCCGTCGGAAATCCCAGCCACGCCCGCAGCCCCGGAAAGAACCGGTGCCGCTCCGGCAGCGCGTTGAACGCCGCCACCGCCGCCGGCCCGAGCAGGCCGAAGGTCCCCGTGTTCGGCTCCACCGGATAATCCGACAGTCGTCCGAACAGCGCGTGAAACAGATCGAAACCCAGCCGCCGCAGGCCCCGTTCGCGGCGCGTCCGGCGCGCCGCCCGCACCACCTCCGCCCCGCCCCGCCACGCCGCCACCAGCTCCGGAATCACCTCCGGCGGATCCTGCAGATCCGCGTCCATCGTCACCACCGCCTCGTCCGGCCCGGCCGCCGCCAGCCCCGCCGACAGCGCGCTCTGGAAACCGAAGTTGCGCGAAAGTTCGATCAGGTGAAACCGCGGATCGCGCGCCGCCTGCGCCCGCACCCGCGCGGCGCTGCCGTCGCGGCTGCCATCATCGACCAAAATCGCCCGCCAGGCACACTCCGGATGCGCGTCGAACACCACCACCAACCGTGCAAAGAGCTCCGGCAGCACGGCCTCCTCGTTGAAGACCGGGGTGACGATGGCGACGGAGGGACGTGACGCCGGGGGAATCATGCGGGTCGCTGGGTGATGACATCGCCGCGCCGGCGGCGCAAGCGCGGGCCGGGACGCGGTTGGGGAGACCGGGCCCACTTGCCGGCGGGCGGGAAAGCTTGGATGGCCCGCCGCGGGAGAGGCGGGATCGCCCACCGGCCGATGCGCCCGGGGGAGAGTCCGGCCCTTCTCCCGCCAAACAAGTGGACCGTGCCGGGAAGGGCACGGTCCACGCAGTCGTTCCAAACCAACGCAGCAGCTAATTGATCAAAGGGGGAGCGGGCGAAGCGACGGCGGAAGGGCAGTGGAAGGTGCGGGGAAAAGCGGTCCGGGGGCGCGTCAGGAGTGTGACGGGCGGAGGGTGCTGATCAGGGTCGCAGTCTCGTCGGCGCCGTGCCCCTCGCGGACGACAAAGTGGAAGCCGGTCTCGTCCTCGAAGCCCTCCCGGGCACTGCGCAGCGCATGGAGCGTCACGGTCACGGCGGCGGCGGCGAGGGTCAGGGTGGTCCAGAGGAGGAAGGTCATGGTCGCGTTGGTTTCTGGGGCGGATTTCGTGATCGTGGGGCGGCGAGGCGAGCGCGATCCGCGGCCGGGCGGTTTTTGACAGGTCGTTGACAACCCGGCGGGTGGGGTGAGGGACGAAGGGACCGAGGAACGAGAACGATGAAATCGTCGCATCCCAGGACGGGGCGGGATTCCCGCCCGTCGCGCTCACTGCGGCGGGCTGCCGGGCGGCGGGGTCTGGAGTTTGAGCAGCCGGATGGAGATGTCGCTTTCGCGCAGCCGGGCGCGTTCCGCGGGGCGGTGCCCTTCGTATTGAAACGGCAGGTACGAAAGCGGGTGGGTGACGCGCAGCAGGAGCTCGCCGGGCGGGAGCGCCACGGGGGCGCCGACGGGGTAGAGCGGCTGGGCGTTGATGAGCAGGAGGTCGGGTCGGGTGACCGGACGGCGCGAAGGGAAGGGAAGGGCGTTGGCGACGCTGAGGGCGCGGGCGGGCTCGCCGTAGTGGCGGGCCACGGCGGCCTCGACGTCGCGCGGAAAGATCTGGGCGAAGTGCGGGGCGAAGTTCAGGCCGGCGGCCGCCGCCAGCGCCGCGATGGCGGGAAGCGCGAGGCGCGGGGCGCGGGCGAGCGCGGCCGCGAGCGCCCAGCCGCCGAGCAGGGCGCCCGGCACGACGAGGGGCTTGAGCGTGCGGCCGTAGACCACGAGTCGTTCCAGGCCGACGGACAGCAGCACCAGCAGCGCGTAACTCGCGGCGAGGGCGGCCGCGGCGCCCAACACCCAGCCGGGCGGGCGGGTGCGGGTGCGCCACGCTTGCAGCGCGGCCCAGGCCACGCCGGCGGCGAGCGCCGGCCCAAGGACGCCCTCCGCGTGCCAGACGTAGGCGAAGGGCAGCGACCCGCCCTCGGCAAACTCCCCCTGCGTGACGGAGCGGCTGAACTCGCCCAGCGCGGCGAAGTACGCCGGCCCGCCCGCCAGGGCGCCGGCGGCCAGCGGTCCGGCGAGACCGGCCGCCGCCCCCGCCGTGTGCAGCGCCAGCCGACGCCGGGCATCCGGTGCGCCGTGTCCGAATAAAACAGATACACCCCAGGCGACGGCGACCGCGTACCAGTTGCCGTTGTAAAGATGATACGCCGCCCCGAGCAGCAGGCCGGCGGCGAACGCACGGCCGGCAGTGGGGCGATGGAGGGCCAGCAGCAGCGACGCGAGCAGGGCGGTGAGCGAGCAGTCGTACGGCAGGAGGAAGCGCGCGTGATAGAACGCGACGTTGCTCGCCGCCAGCAGGAGCAGGGCGGCGTTGGCCTCCTCGACCCGGGCACCCGCGACGCGCGCCAGCCGGTGGGCGAGGGCAAGATTGGCGGCGGAAAAGAGCGCGAGCAGCGCGGCGCCGAGGCCGACGGTGGCGTGCACGTTCTCCGGCCGGCTCCAGTCGGCGTGCGGCGTCGCCTGCGCCAGCAGGTGCTGCCCGGCGGTGACGACCGCGCCGACCCACGGAAAGAGCGCGTGCTCCGGCATCGCGGCCACCGTGCGCGCGGGCGTGGCGTCCCCGCGCAGCAGTCCGATGTAGATCCACACGCCGCGTTCGTGGCGGGCTTCGTCGAAGTGAAAGTACTGCCCGCCGCTCCACGCCAGCGCCACGCGCAGCACGGTGGCGAGGGCGAGCACGCCGAGCGGAAAGAGACGCGGTGAGGCGAGCGGGTTCATGCGCGATCAGACCGATCCCCCGCAGCCGGTGGCCGCGCGATCGGTGTCGCGACGAGCGGGAGCAAGTCGTGCTTCATCCGCCGGTGGCCGCGCGATCGGTGTAGCGACGAGCGGGAGCGAGTCGTGCTTCGCCCACTCGCTCACGCTCGTGGCTACGAGAAAGGGGGATTGTCGGGCGAACATGATGGGTGGTGGGGGCGTTGGCCGGAGTTGGTTGCGCGGATTCCCACCGCAGTCAGGGCGCGGGCGCGGCGTCGTCGCGGGCCGGAGCGGCTTCGCGGAAGTACAAATCCCACGGGCCCGACTCGCGCCGGTGCCGGAACTCCGGCAGGTAACGCAACAGCTCCCGCGAGGGGTCCTTCTCGTGGTAGATCACCAGGGCAAGGTCGGGCGGCAGCCGGCGGCGCAGGGCGGCGGAGTCCGGGGCGGCGCCGGCGAGGCGCCAGTCGTAGAGACCGTAGTCGAACGGCAGATCGCGCCGCTCCGCCATCAGCGTCACCAGCGGGTTGCAGGGAAACACGACCTGGCCGGGGCGGGCGCGGGCAAAAGCGTACGCCGCCCGGTGCTGGTTGCCGGGCTCGCGGATCGCGAGGTGGTCGTGCGCCAAGACGCGGTGCGCGCCGGCGCCGACCGCCGCGAGCAGCCCGGCGACGAGCCCGATGCGAACGAGGGCGGCGCGCGGCGCCGGGAAGGCGGCGAGCGCAACGCCGCCCAGCGCCGTTCCCCCGAGCAGCGCATAGGTGATCGCGTGCAGCGAATTCTGGTCGCCCCCGGCCTTGGCGGCCGCCGCGAGCCCGCCCGGCAGCAGGACGAGGCTCGCCAGCAGGAGAAGCCGCGCGAGCCTGACGGGATGAACGGCGGCTTCCGTCGGCGCAGGTCGGCCTGCAGGAGCGGGTTCACCCCGCGACTCCGGCGCCTCGGCTTCGAACCGCAGACGGCCTCGCCAGATCGCGATCGCCGCCAGCGTCCAGACCCACCAGGTCGAACCAGCAAAGGCCCGGAGGAGTGACGGCAGTTGCGCCGTTTCGATCGGGTGCCGGCCGGGGATGACGACCAGGCTGTGCCAGAGCGCGCCCCAGCCGCACCAGAGCCCGAACCCCACCGTCGTGGCGGCGGCTGCGCCGGCGAGCCAGCCGAGGTACCGGAGGGCGGGGCGCGGACCGTAGGTCCACGCCAGATACGCGAGCTGCGCCAGGGCCAGCGGGGCCGCGATCTGCTTCGTCCAGGCGGCGAGTGCGCACAGGAGCGCGGCGAGGGGCAGCCGCCCGCCACGGCCGAGCGCCAGGCACGAACCCACGCCAAGCGCGATCGCGACGGTGTCCGCCCCGAGGGCGGCGGCGCCGTACCAGGGCGCAAACGGCACCAGCAGGGTAGCCACGCCGAAGGTGGCAAGCAGCCGCGCGTCCCGGCGGCCCGGGAGCAACCGGCGCCACGCGGCGACGACGAGCAGCGGGGACGCGAGGAACCAGGCGGCGTTGATCCAGGCTGCGACGCGCAGCGCCGCGAGCGGTTCGCCGGCGGCGATCGCCGGCAGGTACGCCAGCGCGCTGACGGGCCCGTAAACCCAGCCGGTCACAAGGGCGTCGCCGGGCTCGGTGTATAAGGGCAGGCCATACGCCACCCGCGCCGAAGCCGCGAGGCGGGCGGCGCTCCAGGTCCAGAACGGCACGAGCCGGAACGCCGCCCACGCCACGACGATCGTGCCGGCCAGGCCGAGGAGCCACGCGAGGGTCAGGAGTCGCGGCCAGGGGACGCGCCGGGGATCCGGCGCGAGCGGAGCGGAGGCGGAGGTCGACTCAACGCTCATGGACGGAGCGGCGGGCGCGCCAGAGGGCGAGTGTGAGGACGGCGGCGAGCCAGAGCGGGAGCAGCGCGCGCACCGGCGCCACGGCGTCGGCGAAGAACGCGAGCTGGTGCTGCACCTTGGCGGCCACGTTCATGAAGGCGGTCGCGTTGTAGCCGGCGAAGATCGCGTCGAAGGTGCGGCCGGGCGCGAGCCAGTGGTCGAGGGCGAGGCTCTGCACGCCGAAGTGCAGCGCCAGCCCGAGCAGGGTGTCGACGGCGGCGCCCGCGATGGCCGCAAGGCGCCACCCGCGGGGCAGGTCCGGCCAGTGGGCCGCCAGCACGGCGAGACCGAGCAGGACAAGCGGCTGCAGGCAGATGTGGGTGAGGCCCCAGGTGTCGCGCGCGCCGTGCACGGCGACGCCCAGCACGACGGTGGCGGCCACCGCGGCGAGCCAACCGTTGCGGCGCGCCGGCGGGAGGGGGCGGGCGGCGCGCGTCAGTGCCAAGAGCAGCACCAGCCAGCCGGTGGCGCCGAAGGCGAAGAGCAGGTTCACCTGATAGAGCTGAAACCACCAGTCGCGCGCCGCGCCCCACGGACTCGTCTGCGCGATCAGCGCCGGGTCGACAGCGCGGAGGAAGTGCGGCACGAGGGTGTCGCGGAGGTTGAGGGCGATGCGGGCGAGTTGGTCGGCGAACGACGGCGCGGCGGCCTGCACGCTGGTGTTGGCAAGCAGCGTGCCACCGGGACCGTACACGGCGAGCGCCCAACCAAACCAGGTCGCGAGCAACGCGACTCCGAGCGCGGCGGCTCCGGCGGTCGCGCGCCACCAAGCGGCCTCCCCGCGGCGGGCGTAGCTCCAGGCAAGCCACGCGCCGGCGAGCACGATCGCCACGGGTCCGGCCGAGTAGTGCGTGAGCAGCGCGCCGGCGAGGGCGGCGGTGCCGAGGAGCGCGGCGGGCGCCGGCCGGTGGGATTCGGCCGCGCGAACGAAAAACCAGGCGGCGGCGAGGACGAGGCAAGCGGCCGGCAGCTTGGTCCACGCGAAGGTCGCGTTCTGGACGAAGAGTGGGTTGAGGAGAAAAAGCACCGCGGCGACGCGCACCGCGGTCGGGCCACCCCAGCGTTGTGCCCAGAGCGCGGCCGGTGCGAAGGCGAGGCTCGCGAGCAGCGTCGAATGCAACTGGTAGTGCGCGAAGTCGGCGCGCGTGAGCGAGAGCAGGACGGCGGTGACGACATTGGCGAGGGGCGGACGCGCGGTGACACCCGCGTGGGCGATGAACAGCGCGTCGGCCGGGCCGCGGGTCAGGTAGTGGCGCGCGCGTTCCCAGTGTTCGAACCAGTCGCCGGCCCAGCCGCCGCCCGAGTACGACACCACGGTCGCGAGCCAGCCGAGGCACCCGGCGGTGACGAGCCCTTGCGCCACGGCGAGCTCGCGCACCGCCGGATCGCGCGCGAGTACGGCGAATTCACGCCGCCGCCAGATCAGGCCGCCGGCGGCGAGCGCCGGCAGCAGCAGGTGCAGGCCGGCCGGGGCGCCCGCGACGAAGGCCGCCCAGCCCAGGAGGAAGACGCCGAGCAGCGAGAGGACGAGCGCCGCGACGAGCTTTTCGGCCGGCGCCAACTCGAGGCGCGCGGCGACCGGCCAGCCAAGCCCCGTGAGGAGAAACGCGCACAGGAGCAGGCTGGGTCCGAGGGAGAAGAGCATCGTGGGCAAACCGGGCAGGTCAGCGACAGGTTCGATGGGCCGGTCTGGCTCGTTCCTCTGTTTCCGTCGGGGCTGTTTTTCAGGGTCTGCCGGTTACCGTTTGGTGCATCGTCCCCGACATTCCTTTGCGAACTTGCGACCTGTAGGAGCGGCTTTACGCCGCGACGACGGGGGGACGCCCTCCTACACCCGTGTGGTTCGTAACGACAACCTTGAGACAGCATGTTGGCGGTGGCGGCGGAAGGCGGCGGGCTGGAGGCGATGCTTGCCCTGACCTGTAACAGGCTGACCCCATGGCGGCATGCTCAGCGCAGGAAGTTGTATTTGAAAATTGCCCACAGCGCGCGGAAGCCGTCGCGCCAGCCGATTTTCTTCCCCTCCGCATACGTACGGCCGTAGTAGCTGATGCCGACCTCGTAGATCGGCACGCCCAGCTTCGCCACCTTGGCCGTGATCTCGGGTTCGAAGCCGAAGCGGTGCTCCTCGATCGCGATCTGCCGGATGACCTCGCGGCGGAACACCTTGTAGCAGGTCTCCATGTCCGTGAGGTTGAGGTTGGTGGCCATGTTGGAGAGCAGGGTGAGGAACTTGTTGCCCACCATGTGCCAGAAATAGACCACGCGGTGCGGCTGCCCGCCGGCGAAGCGCGAACCGAAGACGACGTCGGCCTTGCCCTCGACGATCGGCTTCAGGAGGTTGGGGTACTCCTGCGGATCGTACTCGAGGTCGGCGTCCTGCACGATCACGACGTCGCCGGTGGCGGCCTGGAAGCCGGTGCGGAGCGCGGCGCCCTTCCCCTGATTGACTTCGTGGTAGAGAATCTGGTCGACCAGCGGGGCGATTTCGGTGCGGAGCAGGTCGCGGGTGCCGTCGCGCGAACAGTCGTCGACGATGATGATTTCCTTGTCCGCCACGGGCGCGGCGCGCACGCGATCGACGATGTTTCGGATCGTGCGCACCTCGTTGTAGCAGGGAATGACGACGGACAGTTTCATGCAGGGTCGGGTGACCGTACGCCGCCCGGACCGCCCGGGGAAAGCCCTTTTTCGGGCACGAAAGCGTTGCGACCACGGCCGGCCGGCGCACAGTCTGCCCGGCCGTGCCCCGCCGTCCGAAAAAAGTCTCCCAGACGCAGCTCGCCCGCGAGCTGGGCATTTCCCAGGCGCTGGTGTCGCTGGTCCTCAATGGCCGCCGCCAGGGCATCAGTGCCGACACCTACGATCGCATCTGGGCCCACGCGGTGAAACGCGGCTACCACCCGAAGGGGATGCGGTTGGAGTCGTCGCCCGCGGCCCAGGCCCGCCAGGTCGGCATCATCCTGCGCGCCCCCCTCCGGCTGAACACGCCGACAATGTATTTCGGCCACGTGCAGCACGGGCTGCACACGGGGATCGAGGCGCGCGAGTACACGACAGTGTTTCTCGGGGCCGAGGATCAGATCGAGCCGGAGAAACTCCAGCGCCTCTTCGCGCCGGGTCACGGATTTCGCGGCCTCGTGCTCGTCGGCGAGGTGGCGCGGGGCTTCCTCGATCAGTTGCGTCGTTTCGGCCTCCCGATCGTCGCGGTTTCCGCCCGCTACCCGGGTCTCTGCCATTCCGTGCTCGGCAACGAACCGCAGGCGCTGGAATCGCTGGTGGAGCACCTGCACGCCCTCGGCCACCGCCGCTTCGGCTGGCTCGGCGGCAACGTGGGCCTGGGCCGCCACGAGGCGCGACTGGAGGCGCTCGAGGCCGCCCTCGCCCGGAAGGATCTGGCCCTCGCGCCGCGGTACACCATCAAACTCAAGGAAGGGGATCGCATCGACGGCGCCGACGCCGTGCGCGCCCTGCTGCCGCACGCCCGCCGCGCGGACTTTCCGACCGCGCTCGTCGCCTACAACACCCTGATGACCGCCGGCGCCGTGCGCGAGCTGCAGCGCGAGGGTTGGGCGGTGCCGGCCGGGATGAGCGTCGCCAGCGCCGACCTCTCGCCGGTCGCGACCACCAGCTCGCCGCGCCTCACCGCCGCCGGCACCAGCCCCGACAAACTCGGCGAGGCCGCCGCCCGCCTCCTCCTCGACAATCCGCCCAACCACGACGCCGGCTGGACCGACCTCATGCTGCCCGCGCAGCTCTTCCTCGGCGAGACCACCGGCCCGACCCGGAAGTGAGCGGAGGGTAGCCGGGACCGGGACCCTGTAGCCGCGCTTGAGCCAGAGGCGAAAGCGTGGCTTCCCGCGGCCCACGTTGTCGCTGCGCTCCAACGCGGCTACCTTTCGACCGCCAGCACATCGGTCTGCAACCGTGCATTGCCCGGCAGTGTCCCACCGCCCCCTCTCCCGCTTTGCCCTTGCGGCCTGATAATTATGAACCCAATTTGTCCGTCCGCTCCCGCCCGCCCGCCCGATGACCCCCTACGACTACGCCGTCCTCGTCTTCTACTTCGGGTACATGCTGGCGATCAGTTGGATCTTCCGGCGGTTCGTGACCAACGTCAGCGATTACTTCCGCGGCGGCGGCAAGGCCCTCTGGTGGATGGTCGGCGGCTCCGCCTTCATGGTGGCGTTCAGCGCGTGGACCTTCACCGGCGCCGCCGGCAAGGCCTACACCGACGGCTGGCCCGTCGCCATCATCTACGTCGGCAACTCGCTCGGCTTCCTGATCAACGCCCTCCACTTCGCCCCCAAGTTCCGCCAGCTCCGCGTCGTCACCTCGATCGAGGCCATCCGCCAGCGCTTCGGGCGCGGCAGCGAACAGGTGTTCACCTGGCTGCAGATCCCGCTCGGCACGCTCCAGGCCGGCATCTGGCTCAACGCCCTCGGCGTCTTCTTCGCCGCCGTCTTCGGCCTCGATCTCACCACGACCATCATCGCCACCGGGCTCGTCGTCCTCGTCATGGCCCTGCTCGGCGGCTCCTGGGCCGTGCTGGCCAGCGACTTCATCCAGGTGCTGATCCTGATGCCGGTGTGCCTCGCCGTCACCGTGCTCGCCGTGCTCCGCCTCGGCGGCGTCGGCGGCTTCCTGGAAAAGCTCCCCGCGACGCACCTCGATCCCGCCCAGGTGTTCTCCACCGAGTTTCTCGGACTGTGGTGCCTCGCGATGCTGCTCAAGCAGATCAACTCCACCAACAACCTCCTCGATGCCAACCGCTACCTCTGCGTGAAGGACAGCCAGCACGCCCGCTGGGCCGGCTATCTCGGCGCCGGCCTCTTCCTCGTCGGGATCACGATCTGGTTCGTCCCGCCGATGGCCGCCCGCGCGCTTTTCCCCGACCTGGGTGTCCTTTTCCCGCAGTTGCGCAATCCCGAGGAGGCTGCCTTCATCGCCATCTCCCGCGAAGTGATGCCCATGGGTATGATGGGCCTCCTCGTCAGCGGCATCTTCGCCGCCACCATGTCGTCGATGGACTCCGGCCTGAACAAGAACGCCGGCATCTTCATCAAGAACTTCTACCAGCCGCACTTCCGCCCCCACGCCGCCGACCGCCACCTGCTCCGCGTCGGCAAGTTCGCCACCGTCGTGCTCGGCGCCATCGTCATCCTGGTCGCGCTGAAGATGAGCACGCTCAAGGGCCTCGGGCTCTTTCTGCTCATGCAGCGCGTGAGCATCCTCGTCGGCATCCCCATCCTCGTGCCGTTGCTGCTCGGCTTGATCGTCCGCCGCACCCCGCCCTGGTCGGCCTGGAGCACCGTGCTGGTCGGCTTCGTCTGCTCGCTTTTCATCAGCGATGTTCTCACGCCCGAGTGGGCCGCCCGCACCTTCGGCCTCGCCGTCCCCCTGAGCCCCGCTTCCCGCGAATACTGGACGCAGGGCATCCAGTTCTTCGGCAACGTCCTCGTCGGCTCCGCCTGGTTTGTATCCACGAAGCTGTGCTGGCGCTTCACCGCGCCCGCCTACCAGGCCGACATCGAGACGTTCTTCTCCCGGCTCGCCACGCCGGTCGACTTTGCCCGCGAGGAGGGCGCCCACGCCGCCAACGACAACCGCCAGTCCGCCGCCATTGGCTGGCTGTGCCTCGCCTATGGGGCGTTCGTCCTCCTCCTCACCGCCATCCCCAACCCCCCCGCGGGCCGCCTCGCCTTCGTCGGTTGCGGCAGCCTCGTCACCGCCGTCGGCTGGCTCCTCGTGCGCCAGTCGCGCGCCCGTCCAACGCCTGTCTCCCCCGCCTCACCATGAACCTCCACCCTGCTCGTCCCCGCCCCGGCCTCCGCCGCCTCGCGTCCGTCGCCGTCCCCCGCCTCGCCCTCGCCGCCCTGCTCGCCGCGCCGCTCGCCGCCGTCGCCGCGACCCCCGCTCCCCGCGACCAGGAGGTCGTCACCCTGTCCGAGTTCAACGTCTCCGCCTCGTCGCTGATCAACGACTACGTCGCCTCCGAGTCGGTCACTGGCACGCGCGTCGCCTCCAAACTCATCGAACTGCCGTTCAACGTGAACGTCGTCACCAGCGAGTTCATCGAGGACTTCGCCGCCTTCGAGCTGAAGGACCAGTTCGCCTACGTGAGTTCGTTCTCGCCCAATGAAACCCAGGGCGACTACCAGCTCCGCGGTTTCTCCGCCGGCAACCAGTTGCGCAACGGCTTCCGCCGCCTCGGCCTGATCGACAAGGTCAACGTCGACCGCGCCGAGGTCATCAAGGGCCCCGCCGCCTCCATCTACGGCAAGATCCTCCCCGGCGGCGTGATCAACCTCGTCACCAAGAAACCCCGCACCGAGCCGCAGCACTCCCTCAGCCTCGCCGCCGGCACCAACGACTTCTGGCGCGCCCAGGCCTCCTCCACCGGCCCGCTCGGCCGCGGCGGCTTCTTCTACCGCCAGGACCTCGCCGCCACCGGCCGCCAGTACGACCAGCCCTTCAAGGAAAACGACCAGTGGACCACCTCCACCCAGCTCCTCTGGAAGCCCGACGCCGACACCAGCCTCGGCTTCGAGATCGAGTACCTCTACCGCCACGAGCGCCGCGGCAACTCGGTGCCGCCCTACATCCAGCTCAACGTCCCCGACCCCTACCGCGTCGCGTCCCAGAACCGCACCTACAACCGCTGGGCCCGCCTCGCCACCGAGGTCTTCCACTTCAATCACCAGGGTCCGAAGGAATACAACAACCGCGAGGTCTTCACCCTCACCGGCACCTTCGAGCGCCGCCTCACCCCCCACTGGTCGCTGCGCGTCGGCGCCAACTGGTTCGACCGCGGCTTCGACCGCATCAACATCTCCGGCGACGCCTACCGCCCCGAGTTCAACGCCATCGCCAACGGCTCCACCGCCAACCCCGGCCCGCGCATCCCCGTCTGGCGGCCGATCGACGAAGGCGCTTCCAGCGTGCAGGCCGACCTGCTCGGCGCCTTCCGCACCGGCAAAATCGACCACCGCCTCCTCTTCACCGTCGATTACAACCGCACCACCGAGGACGCCTACGAGGCGCGCATGACCGCCGCCGTCGCCAACCTGCCCGGCAGCATCTCGCCCCGCCTGTCGATCGCCAACCCCGACTACAATTTCGTCTCCTTCATCGACAACCGCGGCCTCTACACCGACCAGCGCGAGGACCTGCGCAGCACCGTCGACAACTGGGGGTTCTTCGTCAGCGAACGCGCCTCCCTCGCCGCCGGCCGCCTCATTTTCCTCCTCGGCGCCCGCTTCGACACCGTCGCCAACGACGTCAACGACCGCCTCAACCGCCGCACCCTCCAGTACGACCTCGACGACACCACCTACCAGCTCGGCGTGAACTTCCACCTCACCCGGTCGATCGTGCTGTTCGCCAACACCAGCACCACCTTCCTGCCCCAGGCGCGTTTCAACATCGACGGCACCCCGCTGCCCAACGAGGGCGGCCGCGGCTCCGAGGCGGGCGTCAAGCTCGCCACCCCGGGCAACCGCTTCAGCCTCACTGCCACCGCCTACGACATCGCCCGCACCAACATCGCCCGCGAGACCAGCGACCCCACCACCGGCAGCCGCGTCGTCATCCTCTCCGGCAAGGAGGAGTCGCAGGGCTTCGAGTTCGACTTCAACTGGCTCGCCACCGAGTCCCTGCAATTCCTCGGCGGATACGGCTACGCCGACGCCATCACGTCGTCCAACGAGGAGTTCCGCTTTCTCGTCAACACCACCCCGCGCCGCGTGCCCCAGCACACCGTGGGCCTCGCCACCCGCTACGAGATCAAGTCCGGCCCGTTCAAGGGCCTCGCCTTCACCGCCGGCATGAACTATTACAGCGAGTCGGTCGTGAACGCCGGCTCCGGCCGCACTCTCACCGCCAGCGCCACCAACCCGATCGTCAACAACCGCATGCCCAACGGGCTGCTGCCCTTCGCCCACCTGGCCGAGGGCGCGGTCGTCACCTCCGGCTCCGTGCGCGTCGGCGACGGCCGCGAGGCGATCAAGAATGCGGCCTACCACCTCTACGAGGCCGGCGCCACCTACCGCTGGGGACGCGGCGCCCGCAAGCACCGCGCCCAGATCAATGTGAAAAACGTCTTCGATAAACAATACACCTGGGGCTCCGCCGCCCAGGGCGATCCGTTCACCGTGATCGGCACGTACACCTACACGTTCTGACGCGCCGCCCGCCATGACGCACCGCGGCCAGCTCGTCCTCCTCCCGCCCAACCGGGTCTGGCGCACCTACCCCGGCGGCCGCACGCTGGACGAGCTCGCCGGCGCGCCCGCGCCCGCCGACACGCACCTCGCCGAGGACTGGATCGCTTCCACGACGCGCGCGGTGAACCCCGGACGCGAGCACGTCGCCGAGGGCGTGTCACCGGTGCTCGTGGGCGACGACCCGCAGCCGCGCGACTTTGCCGCGCTCCTGGCGAGCGATCCCGAGTATTTCCTCGGGGCCGCCCACGTCGCGAAGTTCGGCGCGCAGCCGCAGCTCCTCGTCAAGTACCTCGACAGCGGCACGCGCCTGCACTTCCAGGTGCACCCCACGCGCGAGTTCGCCCGCCGCGTGCTCGGCGCGCCGAGCGGCAAGACCGAGGCCTACCACGTTCTCGCCGTGCGCCCGCCGGGCGCCGCCGCCTCGCCCGCCGAGGAGGTCGGCCACATCTACGTGGGCTTCCAGCGTCCGCCGTCCCCGGAGCGCCTGCGCGACTTGATCGTCCGCCAGGATCTCGCCGCCCTCGCGGCGTGTTTCGATCCGATCGCCGTGCGCCCGGGGGATACGTTCATCATCCCCGGCGGCACGCCGCACGCCCTCGGCGCCGGCGTCTTCATGGTCGAGATCCAGGAACCCAGCGACCTCGTCGTCCGCTTCGAATTCGAACGCGCCGGCTACGTCCTGCCGGAGGCTGCGCGTTTCATGGGTCGCGACGTCGATTTCGCCCTGCGGCTGTTCAACTTCGCGCCGCTCACCGCCGCCGAGCTCGACGTGTCCGTCCGCTGCCGCCCGCGCCGGCTCCGACCGCTCGGGCCCGACTGCTACCAGGACGAACTCATCGGTCCGAACCAGACCGACTGCTTCCGCGTGCTGAAGTCGTATATCCGCGCGCCGATTACCAAGACCGAATCCGCCCCCGTGATCGCGATCGTCACGCACGGCGCCGTCACCGCCGCCGTCGGCGGCCGCCGTCACCGGTTGCGCACCTACGACAAGGTCTTCCTGCCCGCCGGCATCGGCGCGGTCGAATTCACCCCGGAGCCGGAGGCCGAGATCCTCGAATGCCTGCCCCCCGCTTGAGCACCCCCCCGCACGTCGACCCGACGTTGTCCACTTCTCGTAGCCACGAGCGTAAGCGAGTGGTCCCTCGTCTTCGTAGCCACGAGCGGGAGCGAGTGGTCCTCTCCAGCTTCGGGGTATCCGGCCCCTGGCGAATAATCGCCACCACTCTCCCGTGAACACCCGTCCCGACGCCCTGCTGGCCGCGGTTGCCCCGGCCGAACTGAACGAATTCTTTCCGGAACCGTTGCAGCGCGAGCTGCAGGCCCTGTTTCCCGGCCACCGCCCCCTCGATCCTACCGCGCTCGACGCCGTCGCCTTCGCGCGCGAACTCGCCGCCGCCGATCCCGAGGTGCTGCTCGCCGGCTGGAAGACGCCCGCCCTGCCTGCCGTCCTCCCGCCGCGACTGCGCTACGTGTGTTACCTCGCCGGATCGGTGAAACGCCTGGTCACACCGGCACATTTGGAGCGCGGCCTGCTCGTCACCAACTGGGGCGACTCCATCAGCCGCACCGTGGCGGAGGCGGCGCTGTTTCACATCCTCGCCTGCCTGCGCAACTCCTCCCACTGGGCCGTCGCCATGCACCAGCCCGGCGTCGCCGCCTGGAAAAACTGCCGCAACGACGCGCGTTCCCTCTTCGGCCGGCGCGTCGGCCTTCACGGCTTCGGCCCCGTCGCCCGCGCCCTCGTCCGGCTGCTCGAACCGTGGAGCTGCCCGATCGCGGTCTTCGCCCCCGACGTCACCCCGGAACTCGCCGCCGCCCATCGCGTGCAGCCGGCGCCGTCCCTCGAGGCGCTGTTTGCGGAGAACGAAATCCTGGTCGAACTCGCGCCCCTCATCCCCGCCACCACCGGAATCGTGAACGAGGCGCTCCTCCGCCTCATCCCCGCCGGGGGCGTATTCGTCAACGTGGGACGCGGCGCGGTCGTCGACGAGGCCGCCCTCTTGCGCGTCGCCCGCGAGGGCCGCCTCCGCGTCGGCCTCGATGTCTATGCGACCGAGCCGCTCCCGGCCGACCACGGTTTTCGCGCCCTGCCCGCGGTCAGCCTCACACCGCACACCGCCGGGCCCACGCTGGACCGCTACCCCGACGCCGGGGCCTTCGCCCTGCGCAACCTGCAGGCCTTCGCCGCCGGCCGCCCACTGGAGGCCGTCGTCACGCCGGCCATCTACGAGCAGTCGACCTGAAAGGACATGATACCGCCTTCGAGCACCTGTCCTGGGGCGCAAATGACGGGGGGCGGTAAGGGTGCGCGGCGCGGAGCGGAGTCCGCGCCCTACCTTGACCGAGCCTCGTTAGGGGTAGGGCGGCGAGTCCCTTCGCCGCCGCCGAAACCGGTCCGACTGCAATTCACCGCCGACCGGCAGATGCGCCCCCTGTCCTGGCGGGCGCTGCTCCGTCAGCGCCGCGTGTATCACTGCAGCGGCGACGGAGCGCCGCCCTCCGGATGACCAATAAGCATATCAGCCAGGCCCGCCGCCCCTCATGCCCACCCGCTCCCGCCCCTTCCTCCTCGTTGCGCTCGCCTGCATCGCCGCGACCGCCGCGCTCGCCGTTTCCCCGCCGGCCGCCGCCGCCCAACCGCCCGCCGCCGCCCCGCGCACTCTCATCCTCGCCGGCCGCGCCGAGGCCTTCCGGGTCTACTGCACCACCGGCGAAGGCGCGAAGGCCTTCGCGAAGATCCGCGCCGACTTCGACCGCGACTACGCCTCCTTCACCGTCCCGCCCGAGCCCGTGACCTACGGCGACCCGTCGCCTTCGCGGCGCACCTCCGACCAGGCCGATCTCTGGCGCGGCCAGCAGGACCTCTGCGGGCGGATCACCGGCGTCGCCGAGGCCGCCACGCTCTGCTGGATCGTCACCGGCGAGGAGAAATACTTCGCGAAGGCCCGCGAAATCCTCCTCGCCACCTCCACCTGGACCCTCGGCCCCGCAGGCAAACCCGTCGAGTGGCGCCACGGCCCCGTGCCCGGCGCGGCCGACATCCATTACAACGACGAGGCCCACTTCCGCCTCTGGCGCAAACTGCCGCTCGTCTACGACCAGCTCCGCGCCCGCCTCTCCACCGCCGACCGCGCCGCCATCCTCGCCCACTTCCGCGCCCGCGGCACCCGCTCCGTCGCCTGGATCAAGAAACAGGGCGACATCGAAAAGATTCGCCGCAACTCGATTGCCGGCGCCGACCTCTCGTCGCACCCGATCCGTTTCATGCCCATGACCGGCCTCACCGGCCTCGCCCTCTGGGACGACCTGCCGGAGGCGCGCGAATGGTGGGAGTTCGCGTATCGGTTCTACCGCGACCAGTTCAGCCCGTGGGGCGGCGACGACGGCGGCTGGGGCGAGGGCAGCGCCTACTGGCGCGGCACCTTCGAGCACGCCACTTTCCAGGACGCCCTCCTCGCCCTCGGCGATCCGCTCGCCTACGCCGCGCCGTTCTGGCGTAACTCGCCGTACTTCTGCCTGTATCACGTCCAGCCCTACCTGCACACCATCTTCGGCGACGCCTCCAACGCCGGCCGCTTCAATCTCGAGCCCGCCACCGCCGACTACTTCGAGTACCTCGCCCGCGTGCAGCAGAACGGCCACTTCCGCACCTACGCCGCGCTCTGCGCCGACAGCCGCCCCCGCCCGATCGAGAAGGGCCTCTCCGGCCTCGATCGCGGTTACCCGGTCGCCGCCGAATTCCTGGTGCGCAACTTTGGCGTCGCCGACCGGCCGCCGCCCGCGCCGCGCCCGCTCTCCGAGCTGCCGCCGTATCGCTATTTCGCCGACGTCGGCTGGGTCTCCCTCCACTCGGCCCTTGGCCGCCCCGACGACGACGTCCACCTCACCTTCCGCGCCTCGCCCTACGGCTCGTTCAGCCACAGCCACGCCGATCAGCTCGGCTTCATCCTCAACGCCTACGGCGAGGGCCTGGCCATCAACTCCGCCTACCGCGAGTATCACAATTCCCCGCACCACGAGCAGTGGACGCGCCAGTCGCGCTCCAAGAACGTTCTGTTGATCGACGGCGTCGGCCAGCTCGCCAAGTCGAAACTCGCCACCGGCCAGATCACCCGCTTCGAGACCACACCGCGCACCATCTGGACCACCGGCGACGGCACCGCCGCCTACCGCGCCGCCCAGAAGGACAGGGCACGTGTGCAACGCGTAACGCGCGACCTCGTGTTCGTCGACCAGCGCTACTTCGTGCTGCGCGATCGCGTGGTGCTCGCCTCACCTGGCCGGCTCTCATGGCTGTTGCACGCCGAGCAACACCTCGCCTGGGACGAGGCCCGCGCCACCGCCACCATCCGCGGCGCCGCCGGGAAGGCGTCGCTCACCGCGCAACTGCTCGCCCCGGGCGTGGCGTGGCGCGGCTCGGTCACGAACGAATTCCCCGTGCCGGTCGACCCGAAGTACACGAAAGTCACCGGCTCGCCCTACATCACCGGTACCTGGCACCACCACGCCCACCTCACCGCGGAGTCCACCGCCCCGGCCGCCAACTTCACCGTCTACGCCGTCCTCTGGCCCGAGCGCGGCGCCACCCCCGCCGCGCCCCGGGTTGCGCTCGCCGACGACGGCCGCCTCACCATCGCGCGCCCCGACGGCCGCACCGACGTCCTCACGCTCACCGACACCGCCCTGCACGTGGACTAGCCGCCCCGAGAGCGCGCGGCCGTATCGGCCCCCCGGGGCCGATCGTCCGCCTGGGGCCCGCCTTGGTTGCTTGGTTGCTCCGTGGTGCAATTCCTCCGCTCCCCCCCTTGGTTCCTCCGTGGTTCCCTCCTCCCCGTTCACGCCCGGTCCAGTGGCGACACCACCCCGAGCCCGGGCTTCACCATCACATGCGTGTAGATCTGCGTCGCTCGCCGCGCCGAAGCCGCCCGGCGAAGGCGGGTCTCCACGCTCTCGTGCCCCAACAGATCCTGCACGGTGCGGATGTCCGTGCCCGATTCCAGCAGGTGGGTGGCAAACGAATGCCGCAGCGTATGCGGCGTGACGCGTTTGGTGATCCCGGCGGCCTGTGCGGCCGTGCGCACGGCGTGCTGGAAGGCGCCGTCCGACACGTGGTGACGCCGACGCGTTCCCGTGGCCGGGTCCAACGCCGTTTCCCGGTAGGGAAACAGCCACTGCCACTCAAAGGTCTCCCCGACATTCGCGTATTTCCGGGCCAGTCCCTCCGGCAACCACCGCGTAAGAGGCTCCGCCTCACGCGGTGCTACGAGAGGGATTCCGCGTGAAGAACTCGCGGCACTGTTTCTGCAGATGGCGGCGCCCTGCACCGCTCTTGAGAAACTTCTCACGACCGAGCGCATCGTCCGCTTCCACGTAAGCTTCGTAGTAGGCCAGTCGCCACGGTCGGCGAAACGAGGTCGACGGGGCCAAGCCGGCATCATGCTGCTTGAGTCTCCGTCGCAAGTCCGTCGAGTAGCCGATATAGAGGCCGCGATCCGATTCAGAATAGAGCACGTAGACGTAGTGCATGACCGTATGGCCGTTTCATGCCACCGCGTTGGCGAAGCCATTTACGCGGAGCGCTTGTTTCTGCGAGCTCCGGCTGGCGCGCTGCGCCACGGCGAGATGACTCAGGAAAGCGCCGATTTCGGTCGGGAGCCGGCATGTGTGGAAGTCAGGCTTTGCGCGGCGCTGCCGGAAAGGCCGCGAACGCCCCAATTTTGGGGTGAGGCTGGCATTCCCCTCTGTTTCAAACTCTTCCCGCGCCCGCCGCCCCCTCCGATGTCCCCGCGCCCCCGCCAACTTCGACCGTCAGGAGACAAACTCAGTTGGTCCCAATAACACTGTTGGGCTAAGAAAAAACGCCGTCGTTCGTTACTAAGCTATGAAGCGGCCACTTATCCTCTTCGTAATTTGCGTCGCTGTCGCCACGACGGCTGGTTTCGTTTTGCATGCGCTCAATTTTTTTCAGCGCGAGATAAGCCAGTTGCTGGCGCGGAACCTAAGTGAAGAGCGGATTCGCGTTGGCCTCTCCCGATCGTCGATGTCGCTAGCAACGTTTGCCTGGGAATGGCCAATACGGGCTGGTCTCGACCGGACAAAGATGTCGGAAGAGGATTTAAAGCGATATGGAATCGCACTCTTCGTCTTTCTGGAAGGCACGACGGAGCCTTTCTTCGGGAGCGAGGAGCTCGGCGTCGTTCAGCATTTCGCCGAGGTTGAGTATCGCGGCGCTGGTACAGAGAAGAAGTTGGCCAAGATTACAGTGTATGGCTACCGGGGACACTTATACTTTTACGAGTTTTACTTCGATGCGAAGACCCTAATCAGGGTATCAGTGCCGCGTATCATGCTTGCCTGAAATGCCCGATACAGGCGCTACAGACAACCTCGGTTACGCGCAGAGGATTCGGGAAGGTTTCAATTTCCGATCGTCAGAGGCGAGGTGTCTGAGCTTCATCGTTGGGCAAAGCATGGCATCGCCAATCCACACCACAGAAGATTCGTTCGCCGATTCACTCGCTGCGAAGCTTACAACCTGCCTTAAGCCACATCAGGTCGGGCGCAAGAAATCGCTCCTTTACGATCTATCCTTCGACCACGAAGGCCGGGTTACCATGGGTGTAGATCCTGACAGCGGCGAGCCAATCCGAGGCAAGGGTAGAGGTTTCGAGCAGGATATTTTGGTCTACGATGAAGTCTCTGGCCACCACACGTCTGTTGTCCCCCGCATCGTGGCTGAAGTTAAGTTCGGAGCTGTCACCACCCACGATGTATTGGTGTATTCCGAGAAGGCCGATCGAATCAGGCGTGTCTATCCCTACCTTCGTTACGGATTTGTTCTTGGTGGCATGAAGCGCATTCCGGGAAGGATCCTTCGTCTTGGCCAGCGCTTTGATTTCATCGTCGCCCTATCTGCCGAACTTGAGGAGTCGGAAGTTACTGCGTTCGCCAATCTCATGAGAGAGGAAGCGATCGCTTCTCTTCGGCTTTGCGATCTCCTCTTCGGAAGGCAGAGCGCCAGAATTATCAGCAGGCATGTGTCTATTTCCTGATCGGCCCAACAGTCGCTAGAGCCAACGTCGGGATCGGTCACGCCTCGTGCTTCCGTAGTGATTTCCGAATGAAGACTCGTTCTACATTTCCGAGCCCAGCACGAGGCGCGCCAGCTCCCGCCGTGGCTCTTATCTTGACGTTGATATAGCCAATGCGAGCCTTCGCGATGTGGGGATAGGAAGGAGTAGCGCCCACGCCTGATGTCCGACGGGGAAAGTTGACATGGGAGTGGTATTGCCCACGGTACCACGGTGCGCGTCGTTCTGGACACCTGCATCTTGTTTTCGGCCCTCCGATCTTCTGCCGGGGCGTCGTTCCACATCCTGAGTTCACTCCCAGCCAAGAGGTTTCAGCCAATCGTTTCCACGCCCCTGTTCCTCGAATACGAGGACGTGTTGCGACGACCACTTCAGTTTTCACACCTGAATGTTCGCGATATCGACGACTTCCTGGACTACGTGGCGTCATCGAGTGAGTTTACGAGAATCAACTTCCTATGGCGCCCGTTCCTCCCGGATCCGAATGACGATCTCGTACTGGAAGTGGCCGTTGCGGGACAGGTAGACGCAATCGTGACGTACAATCGGAGAGATTTTGTAGGAACTGACAGCTTTGGAATCCGAACCCTCAGCCCCCAAGAATTCATTAAGGAGATTAGATTATGAGCACCCTCAGCCTGAGACTTCCGAACTCCGTTCATCGCCATGCAAAGCGGCTTGCCGAAGAGGAGGGCATTTCTGTGAATCACTTGATCAGTCTCGCCGTAGCGGAGAAGCTGTCCGCCATCGATACGGATCGATATCTGTCGGCTCGTGCATCGCGGGCAAACGTGTCCAAGTTCCGTCGCGTCCTCTCGAAGGTGCCGGCAAGTGATCCGGACAAGGGCGATGAAAGAGCGGGGCAACAAGTCGGTACAGCCACGCCGGGATCTGTCACGCCGCGTGCTTCCGAAGGCACCTCGAAATGAAACCCGAGAATAGAAATCGTCATGCTGCACGAGGCGCGCCCGCTCCCGCCGCGGCTCATCTATAACGTCGGCAAGAGACCATGAACAAGCTCAAGCTCCTGCGGCATGGCGGCGTGATCAGTTTGCTTGTCGCCCTATAGTGTCTGTCCGGAATCCCGCCTCTTGACGTCGCGAGTGCCGAGGCTACTCTTTGCTCATGACAGCGACTGCCATTCTCGACCTCAAGCAGCGACTCTCGAAGCTTTCGGAGGCGGATCGCCGCATGGTGTCAGGGTATTTGCTGCGATTGAAGCACGAGTCGGCTGCGGGTCGTCGAGAAGCAACGCGGACGATGCGCGAAATGGACGCGGGAAAGAAGATGAGATTGAAGGACTTGGCTAAGCAGCTTGGCCATGCCTAGTCCGTCTGGCTACGAGCCAGTTCTCTCGGGCAAGGCGTCGTCAATTCTTGTCGGATTGTCGAAGCCAAAGCAGAAGCAGGTGCTGCGATTGCTATTTCAGCTGGCGGAACATCCGGCGCAGCTTGGGGATTACTCCACGCGCGACGACGACGGACGTGAGATTCAGCACCTCATGGTCGGCGACTGGCATTTCAGCTTTTGGGCGGATCACGCAGTCCGCGAGCTGCGGCTCATAGAGATTGACGAGCTGTAAATGGGCTAACCAGCCGGTACAGCCGGGATCTGTCACGCCGCGTGCTACCTCATCCGCTTCGATATGAAACCCTGGAATCGCAATCGTCATGCTGCACGCGGCGCGCCAGCTCCCGTCGTGGCTGACCTATAATGTCTGGGCGAAGTATATCATGTTCCGCGTTGTCCACACCACCCCGAAAAAAT
>CAZDGC010000103.1:0-25733 GCA_964504885.1 uncultured Opitutus sp. | reverse complement strand
ATCCTCTGCGCCCGATGAACCGAAACCTTCCCCCCCCCTCCATCCGCGAACGCTTCGCCCACTATGAAGCCCACCACCGCACGCCGCCGCCAGCCACACGTCGCCGCCTGGCTGGCCTGCGCCCTCCTGGCCCTCGGGTCGCACGCCGCCGGGCGCCCACCCAACATCGTTTACCTCCTCGCGGACGATCTCGGCTACGGCGACCTCGGCTCCTACGGCCAGAAACTGATCCGCACCCCGAACCTCGACCGGATGGCGCGCGAAGGCATGCGCTTCACCCAACACTACGCCGGCGCCCCCTCCTGCCACCCCTCGCGCTGCGTGCTCTTCACCGGGAAACACGGCGGCCACGCCTATATCCGCGCCAACAGCAAGGTGCCGCTGCGGCCGCAGGACTTCACCGTTTCCGAGATGCTGCAACGCGCCGGCTACGCCACCGGCGGCATCGGCAAGTGGGCGCTCGGTCTCGCCGGCAGCACCGGCGCGCCGGAACGCAAGGGCATGGACGAGTTCTTCGGCTACCTCGACCAGACCCACGCGCACACTTACTACCCCGACCACCTCTGGCGCAACGGCCGGCGCGTCGAGATCCCCGGGAACCAGCAGGGCAACCGCACGGTGTATTCGCACGACTTGTTCGCGCAGGAGGCGCTCGACTTCATCCGCCGCCACCGCGACCGCCCGTTCTTCTTCTACGGCGCCTTCACGATCCCGCACGCCGAGGTCACGGTGCCCGACGACTCCCTGGCCGAGTACCGCGGGAAGTGGCCGGAGCCGAAGGCGTTTGCCGGCAGCAAGACCTACTGCCCGCAGGACCAACCCCGGGCCGTGCGCGCCGCGATGATCACGCGCCTCGATCGCGATGTGGGCCGGATCCTCGATCTGCTCGACGAGCTGAAGCTCTCGGAAAACACGCTCGTCCTGTTCACCAGCGACAACGGCCCGATCGGCGCCGGCGGCCAGGATCCGGAGTTCTTCGACAGCAACGGTCCCCTGCGCGACTTGAAGTTCACCCTCTACGAGGGCGGCATCCGCGTGCCCTTCCTCGCCCGCTGGCCGGGCCGCATCGCCCACGGCAGTGAATCGGCGCTCGTCTCGGACTTTGCCGACATGTTTCCGACCTTTGCCGCGCTGGCCGGCGCCCCGGTGCCCTCCGGCCTCGATGGCGTCTCGATTCTTCCCACCCTCACCGGCCAGCCGGCTCAGCAGCAGCGGCGCGATCATTTCTACTGGGAGGCAGCGCCGCAGCAGGCCGTGCGGCGCGGAGATTGGAAAATGGTCCGTCGTGCGCCCGACCGGCCGGTCGAGCTCTACCATCTGGCGAAGGATCTCGGGGAGACGACCAACCAGGCGAACGCCCACCCGGAAATCGCCGCTGCGCTCCAGCGCCTGCTGACCACGGCCCGAACCGAGTCGGCCGAATTTCCCCTGCACGACAGGAACAAAGCCAAAGCCTCCGGAAAACAATGAACCCATGATTCGTTGATCCGTTGGGCCACCGCCCTCCTTGCCGCCTGCTGCGCGGGCCTCGGTTTCGCTGCCAGCGCGGCTCCGCCCAACGTCATCTACATCCTCGCCCTTGCCTGCGACTGGCTGCCGATGCTCGCCGCGCTGACCGGGATCAAACTCTCCGGCGCGGCGCTCGACGGCCGCAGCGAGCGGGTTGAGAATTTCCTCGCGAGCCTGAAGACCGACCGCGCGGAAACCCGGAACCTGGCCGATCAGCATCCGGAAGTCGTGACCCGACTCCTACATCAATGCAGCGGTCTGTGCGCCACTGCTTCTCCGGATCGTCTTTTTTCGCGACGATTTCGCGGCGGCACCTCGGGCAAGCTCCGTCCGTGTCTCGCGTCGGTTTTCTCCCTCACTCCCCTTCACTTTCCCTCCTCCCTCCCAGCGCGGCGTGAACCGGGCAACTCCTTGGGTGGCAGCCTTGAGCCGCGCTGGGCTGATATTTCCCGATTCAGGTCGCCTTTTTCCTTCCACTCCGCCTGACCGGTGAAACGGTCTCGCGCTCGCCTCAGTTCCCCCCCTCCCTCGCGTTCCGATCCATGTGCCACTCCGCCTCCCGCTTGCTCCCGCTCCGGCCGCGTCGCGCCGGGCTCCTCTGCGCCCTGCTCACCCTCGGAGCTTTCGCCGCCGCCCTCCCGGCCGCCACGACCACCCGCCCCAACGTCCTCGTCCTCTTCGCCGACGATCAGTCGTTCGAGACCATCCGCGCCCTCGGCCACACGGACATCGACACCCCGCACCTCGACCGACTTGTGCAGCGCGGCACGGTCTTCACGCACGCCTACAACATGGGCTCGTTCAGCCCCGCCGTCTGTGTCGCCAGCCGCACCATGCTCATGACCGGCCGCAGCCTCTGGTCGGCCCGGGGCATTTACGACACCACCGACCGCGAGCGCGAGGCCGGCCGCCTCTGGCCCCAGCTCATGGCCGGCGCCGGTTACCGGACCTATTACACCGGCAAATGGCACGTGAAGGCGTCCGCCGAAAAGGCCTTCGACGTCGTCCGCCACCTCCGTCCCGGCATGCCGAAGGACGTGCCCGCCGGCTACAACCGCCCCCTCGCGGGGCAGCCCGATCCCTGGAGCCCGTCCGATCCGAAGTTCGGCGGCTTCTGGGAGGGTGGCACGCACTGGAGCGAAGTCGTCGCCGCCGACGCCATCGATTTTCTCGGGCAGGCCCGCGGCTCCGACCGGCCCTTCTTCCTTGTCGCCGCCTTCAACGCCCCCCACGACCCGCGCCAGTCCCCCGCCGAGTACGTCGCCCGCTATCCGCTCGACCGCATCGCCGTCCCGCGCAATTTCCAGCCCGAGTACCCCTACAAGGAGGAGATCGGCAGCGGGACCAAGCTGCGCGACGAAAAACTCGGCCCATTCCCGCGCACCGAACACGCCGTCAAGGTCCACCGCCAGGAATATTACGCGCTCATCACCCACCTCGACACGCAAGTCGGGCGCATCCTCGACGCCCTCGAGGCCAGCGGCCAGGCCGGCCGCACGTGGATCTTCTTCACCGCCGACCACGGCCTCGCCGTCGGCCACCACGGGCTCTTCGGCAAACAAAACATGTACGACCACAGCCTGCGGGTGCCGCTGCTCGTCGCCGGCCCGGGCGTCCCCGCCGGCCGCCGGATCGCCACGCCCGTCTACCTGCAGGACATCATGCCCACCGCCCTCGGTCTCGCCGGGGCGACCCCGCCGGAAACGGTGTTCTTCCGCGACCTGCGCCCGCACCTCGCCGGCCCCGCCCCGTCCCATCCCGCCATCTACGGCGCCTACCTCGATCTGCAGCGCGCCGTCGTCCACGACGGCTGGAAGCTGATCCTGTATCCGAAAGCCAAGGTCGCCCGCCTCTACCACGTCGCCGCCGATCCCGACGAACGGCGCGACCTCGCCGCCGACCCCGCCCACGCCGCCCGCCGCCGGGAGCTCTTCCAGCGCCTGCGCCTCCTCCAGCGCGAACTCGCCGACCCGCTCGATCTCGCGCCCGCGTTTCCCGGGCTCTGATGGGAAACGCTCCGCCCTCCGGCCCTCCCCTGCGACCCCGCCACGCACCCCTTTCCGCCATGCGCCTCCCGATCCTCGCGCTCGCCGCCTTCCTGCTGCCGGTCGCCGCCGCGCCCGCGGCCGGGCGCCCCAATGTTGTCATCCTGCTGGCCGACGACCTCGGCCACCGCGACCTTGGCGTCTATGGCGGTCCGGTGCGCACCCCTGCGCTCGACGGGCTCGCCGCCCGCGGCGTGCGCTTCAGCGATTTCTACTCGGGCTGCGCCGTCTGCTCCCCCTCGCGCGCCACCCTCCTCACTGGCCGCCATCACATCCGCACCGGCGTGTACAGTTGGATCGACGACAAGTCGCAGCACTCCCACCTGCGGGAGCGCGAGGTCACACTCGCCGAGGTGCTGAAGGCCGCCGGTTACGCCACCGCCCACGTCGGCAAATGGCACCTCGGCCTCCCCACCCCTGGCCGCCCCAAGCCCACCCCCGCCGCCCACGGCTTCGATCACTGGTTCGCCACCGAAAACAACGCCGCCCCCAGCCACCGCAATCCGCGCAACTTCCTCCGCAACGGCGAACCGGCGGGCGAACTCGCCGGTTATTCCTGCCAGCTCGTCGTCGACGAAGCCCTCGCCTGGCTCGAACAATCCCGCCCGGCCGATCGTCCCTTCTACCTCAACGTTTGGTTACACGAACCCCACGCCCCCCTCGCCGCCCCGGAGGAGATCGTCGCCGTCTACGGCGCCCCCAAGGACGCCGGCGCCGTTTATTCGGCCACCATCGACCACACCGACCGCGCCATTGCCCGCCTGCTTGCCCGGCTGGCCCAGGTCGCCCGCCCCGAGGACACCCTCATCATCTACGCATCCGACAACGGCAGTTACCGCCGCGACCGCGTCGGCCCCCTGCGCGGCGTCAAGGGTACCAACTGGGAGGGCGGCATTCGCGTGCCGGGCCTTTTCGCCTGGCCCGGCCGAATACCCGCCGGGCGCGTTGAAGCAACGCCCGCCGGTCTGGTGGATCTTCTCCCGACGGTGTGCGGACTGCTGGGGATCGCACCTCCCGCCGGCGTGGCCCTGGACGGCACCGATCTCTCGCCCCTCCTGCGCCCGGAGCCCGGGCGCACCTTCCGCCGGCACCAGCCGCTTTTCTGGCACCTGCAGAAATCGCGCCCCATCGTCGCCCTTCGCGATGGCCGCTGGTCGCTCACCGCCGACCCCGATTACGAGCTCTCCACCGACAATATGTTTCGCGAAGCCTGGATTCCCGCGATCAAGGCCGGCGGCTACCACAACTGGCAGTTGTTCGACCTCGAGTCCGACCCCGGACAGCAGCACAATCTCGCCGCCGAGCGCCCGGAGGTCGCCGCCCGGCTGCAGCGCGCCCTGCTGCGCCTCAACGCCAGCATCATGGCCGATGGCGCCGACTGGCACCTCGCGCCGTAGCATTGTCTCCGCCCACCCGTGCCCACCCGTTCCTCCCCACTCATGACGCACCGCTTCTCCCGTCTGCCACGACTCGTGCTCGTCCTCTTGCCCGCGCTGGCGAGCCTCGCCCACCCCCGCGTCGCCGCCGCGGCACCTGCCGGTCCCAACCGCCCGAACGTCCTCTGGTTTGTGATCGACGACATGTCGCCTCACTTCGCCAGCAACGGGGAAAAACTCGTCGCGACCCCGCACGTCGACCGGCTGGCCGCCGAGGGCACGCGTTTCACCCGGGCCTACGTCACCGCGCCGGTGTGCTCCACCTCGCGCTCGGCCCTCATCACCGGAATGTACCAGACCACGATCGGCGCCCACCATCACCGCAGTGGCCGCGGCGCCCTCAAGATCCACCTGCCTCCGGGCGTCACTCCGGTCCCCGCCCTCCTGCGGCAGGCGGGCTACTACACCTGCATCGGCAGCGGACTCCCGGGTCGCGACCATCGCAACCTCCCCCTGCCGGCCGTCAACGCCAAGGGCCGGCCCGCCGGCCGCCCGCCACTCGGCAAGACCGACTACAACTTCGAGTGGGACCCCGCGATTTACGACAGCCACGACTGGGCCGGCCGCCGCCCCGGCCAACCGTTCTTCATGCAGGTGCAACTCCACGGCGGCAAACTCCGCGAGGGCCCGCCGGAGACCCGCGCCGCCTTCCGCCAGCGCAGCCGCGACGAGCTCGGCACCCCCACCGATCCACAGCGCGTCGTCCTGCCCCCGTATTATCCCCGCGACCCCGTGCTGCTCGAAGACTGGGCCGCCTACCTCGATTCCGTGCGCATCACCGACCGCCACGTCGGCGAGGTGATCGCCCGCCTCGAACGCGAGGGCCAGTGGGAGCACACCCTCGTCCTCTTCATCACCGACCACGGCATCAGCCACGCCCGCGGCAAGCAGTTCCTCTACGACGAGGGCACGCACATCCCGTTCGTCGCCCGCGGTCCCGGCGTGCCCCGCGGCGCCGTCCGCACCGACCTGGTCGAACACATCGACCTCGCGGCGATCACCCTGGCCGCCGCCGGCCTGCCGCTGCCAGCCCACCTGCAGGCCCGCAATCCCCTCGCCCCGGACTACCGGCCGCGCTCCGCCGTCTTCGCCGCCCGCGACCGCTGCGACGAGACCGTCGAGCGTATCCGCAGCGTACGCACCGACCGCTACCTTTACATCCGCAACTTCCTGCCGGATCGCCCGCATCTCCAGCCCAACGCCTACAAGGACGCCAAGCCCATCCTCCAGGCCCTGCGGGCCCTGCACGCCGCGGGCCGGCTCGACCCCTTGAGCGAGGAACTTCTCTTCCGCCCCACCCGGCCCAGCGAGGAACTCTACGACACCTCCGCCGACCCCGCCCAGATCCGCAACCTCGCCGGCGACCCCGCCCACCGCACCGCGCTCGAGGCCCACCGCGCCCAGCTCGACACTTGGCTGCGCGACTCGCGCGATCCCGGGGCCGAAAGCGACGCCCGGTACGATTCCGACATGGCCGAATACCTCAAGCGCCGCAACCCGGAGGTCGAACGCAACATCGCCCTCATGAAACGCTGGGCCGCCGAGGGGCGTTGATCCTTCCCTCCGCGCCCCGCCCGCCTCCGCCCCGCCACCATCACTTGCCGCCATGAAGTTCCCCCTCCTCGCCTCCTTCGCGCTCCTCGCCGCCGCCGGCGCCGCCATCCCGGCCCTCGCCGCCACCCCGCCGCGGCCCAACGTCATCGTCATCATGTCGGACGACATGGGCTACTCCGACCTCGGCTGCTACGGCGGCGAGATCGACACACCCCATCTCGACAGCCTGGCCCGGGGCGGCGTGCGGTTCACCCAGTTCTACAACACCGCCCGCTGCTGCCCCACCCGCGCCTCCCTGCTCACCGGCCTCTACCCGCACCAGGCCGGCATCGGCCACATGATGAACGACCGCGGGCTCGAGGGCTACCGCGGCGATCTCAACCGCCGCTGCGTCACGATCGCCGAGGCCCTCAAACCCGCCGGCTATCGCGCCTACCTGGCGGGCAAGTGGCACGTGACCAAAAAGGTCGTCCCCACCACTGAAGCGGACAAACACAACTGGCCCCTCCAGCGCGGCTTCGATCGCTTCTACGGCACCATCCACGGCGCCGGCAGCTTTTTTGACCCCAATTCCCTCACCCGCGACAACACCCCGGTCTCGCCGTACGCGGACCCCGAATACCAGCCGCGCGAGTTCTACTACACCGACGCCATCAACGACCACGCCGCCCGCTTCGTCGCCGACCACGCGCGCGACCACCCCGGGCAACCGTTTTTCCTGTACGTCGCCCACACCGCCCCCCACTGGCCGATGCACGCCAAAGCCGCCGACCTCGCCAAGTACCGCGGCCGCTACGACGCCGGTTACGACGCCATCCGCGCCGCCCGCGTCGCGAAGATGAAACAACTCGGCCTGATCGATCCGCGCTGGGAGCTCGCCCCGCAGAAGGGCGGCGCCTGGGCCGAGGTGCGCGATCGCGAGTTCGAACTGCGCTGCATGGAGGTGTTCGCCGCGATGATCGACTGCCTCGACCAGGGCATCGGCCGCCTCGTGGCCGAACTCAAGCGCACCGGCCAGTTCGACAACACCCTCCTCCTCTTCCTTCAGGATAACGGCGGCTGCGCCGAGGGCATGGGCCGCCAGACCAGCACCTCCGCTCCGCGGCACCGCGCCGCCCAGCCCTCGCTGCCCCCGCTCGCCGCCACCTACCTGCAACCCGACATGGTCCCCAAGCAGACCCGCGACGGCTTCCCGATGCGGCAGGGTTACGGCGTGCTCCCGGGGGCCGCCGACACCTACCACGCCTACGGCGAGGCCTGGGCCAACGTCAGCAACACCCCCTTCCGCGAATACAAACACTGGGTGCACGAGGGCGGCATCAGTTCGCCCCTCATCGCCCACTGGCCGGCGGGGATCCCGCGCTCCCGCCAAGGCGCCCTCGAACCCCAGCCCGCCCACCTCATCGACCTCATGGCCACGTGTGTCGATCTGGCCGGTGCCCGGTATCCCACCGAACGCGACGGCGAGCGCATCCACCCGCTCGAGGGTGTCAGCCTGCGACCCGCCCTGTCCGGCTGGCCCCTCGAACGCACCGCGCCGATCTTCTTCGAACATGAGGGCAACCGCGCCGTCCGCGACGGCCGGTGGAAACTCGTCGCGAAGGGCCCCGCCGGCGCCTGGGAACTCTACGACCTGGAAGCCGACCGCACCGAGACGCACAACCTCGCCGCCCGCCACCCCGACCGCGTGCGGACCATGGTCGGCCAGTGGGAGGCCTGGGCCCGCCGCGCCCACGTCCTTCCCTGGATCTGGACCCCGGCCTACGGGGAGCCCGCCCCTGCCGGCCCCGCGGCGAAAAAGGGCCGAAAACAGGCCGCAAAATCACCCCGCTGACGCTCGTTGCCCCCGGGCGGAAATTCGCCCATGTCATCCCCTTTCCGTATGAACCCTTCGCTCCGCCCCGGCCTCCGCCGCCTGCCCTCCGCCCTGCTCGCCGCCCTGCTGCTCCTCGCCGGCACGCTCCACGCCGCGGACCGCCCGAACCTCGTCCTGGTCTTCATCGACGACATGGGCTGGGGCGACTTCTCCTGCTTCGGCAACCCGGACGCCCGCACCCCCAACGTCGACCGCCTCGCCGCCGAGGGCATCCGCTACTCCCAATTCTACGTCAACTCGCCCATCTGCTCGCCCTCCCGCACCGCCATCACCACGGGCCAGTACCCGCAGCGCTGGCGCATCACCTCGTTCCTCAACAACCGCGCCGACAACGAGCGCCGCGGCATGGCCCAGTGGCTCGACCCCCGGGCCCCCGTGCTCGCCCGCCTCCTGCGCGAGACCGGCTACGCCACCGGCCACTTCGGCAAATGGCACCTGGGCGGCCAGCGCGACGTCGACGACGCCCCGCCCATCACCGCCTACGGCTTCGACGAATCGCTCACCAACTTCGAAGGCATGGGCGCCAAGCTCCTCCCGCTCACCCTCAAGCCCGGCGACGAGAAACCGGGCCGCATCTGGGAGAACGCCGAGCGTCTCGGCCAGCCCGTCACCTGGATGCTGCGCTCCCAGATCACCACCGGCTTCATCGACGCGGCCATCCCCTTCCTCGAAAAGGCCCGGCGCGCCGGAAAGCCCTTCTACCTCAACCTCTGGCCGGACGACGTCCACAGCCCGTTCTGGCCGTCCGTGGAGAACTGGCGCGACACCCACCGCGGCCGCTACCTCGCCGTGCTCGAGGAGCTCGACCGCCAGCTCGGCAAACTTTTCAACCACCTCCGCGACGACCCCCAGTTGCGCGCCAACACCCTTGTGCTCGTCTGCTCCGACAACGGCCACGAGCCCGGCGCCGGTTCCGGCGGCCCCTTCCGCGGCTCCAAGACCACGCTCTTTGAGGGTGGCGTCCGCTCCCCCCTCATCGTTTGGGGCCCAGGGCTGATCGATCGCGCCCGCGCCGGCTTCCACAACGAGACCTCCGTCTTCGCCGCCTTCGATCTCGTTCCCTCCCTGCTCCGGATCGCCGGCGTGCCCGCCCCCCGCGGCGTCACGTTCGACGGCGAGGACGTTTCCCCCGCGCTCCTCGGCCGCGGCACACCGTCGCGCCAGGCTCCGATCCTCTGGCGTCGCCCTCCCGACCGCAAGACCTCGCCCCCGCTCATCCCCGAGCGCCAGCCCGACCTCGCCATCCGCGACGGCAACTGGAAGTTGCTCTGTGAATACGACGGCACCCTGCCGCAACTCTACGACCTCGCCCGCGACCGCGGTGAGACCACCAACCTCGCCAACCAGCACCCCGACATCGTCGCCCGTCTCCGCACCGCCGTCCTCGCGTGGCACCGCTCGATGCCGCCCGACCACGGGCCCGCCCTCGCCGCGGCCGCCGCCGCCAACCCCCAACCGGCGCCCAGAAAGAAAAAGAAGGGCTCCTGAACCTCCCCCACTCGCGCCCCCCCTATGAAACCCGTCCTCCGTCTGCTCCTCCCATTCCTGCTCTTTGGCGCCGGCACTGTCGCCCCCGGCGCCTCCGCCCAGCGGCCGAACCTGATCTGGATCATGGCCGACGACCTCGGCTACGGCGACCTCGGCTGCTACGGCCAGCAGGTCATCAAGACCCCGCAGCTCGACCGGATGGCCCGCGAAGGACTCCGGTTCACCCAGTTCTACGCCGGCGCCACCGTTTGCGCCCCTTCCCGCAGCGTGCTCATGACGGGCCAGCATCACGGGCGCACCCGCGTTCGCGGCAACGCCGGCCCCACCAACCCCCGCGCCCAGGCCCTCCGGGCCGGGGACGTCACCGTGGCGCGCACCCTGCGCGACGCCGGCTACGCCACCGCCCTCGTCGGCAAGTGGGGCCTCGGCGACGTCGGCGAAGCCGACAGCGGCCTGCCCCGCCGCCAGGGTTTCGAGTATTTCTTCGGCTTCCTCAACCAGCGCCACGCCCACAACCACTTCACCGACTTCCTCTGGCGCAACGAGCAGAAGATCGCCCTCCCCAACCAGGTCACCACCGTCAGCCCCGACGGCGCCGGCTACGCCACCGACGCCGTGCTCTTCGCTGACGATCTCTTCGCCGACGAGGCGCTGAAGTTCGTCGCGCAGCACCAGCACCAGCCGTTCTTTCTCTACTGGAGCATGATCATCCCGCACGCCAACAACGAGCGCACCCGCGACCTCAAGAATGGCGCCCACGTGCCCGACTTCGGCCCCTACGCCCGCCAGGACTGGCCCGATCAGGACAAGGGCCAGGCCGCCATGATCACGCGGATGGACAGCTATGTCGGCCGCATGCTCGACCATCTGAAGCTGCTCGGCCTCGCCGCCAACACCCTCGTGATCTTCACCAGCGACAACGGCCCCCACAACGAGAGCAACCACAACCTCGCCCGCTTCCAGCCCAGTGGCCCCTTCAGCGGCATCAAGCGCAGCCTCACTGACGGCGGCATTCGCGTGCCAGCCATTGCCTGGTGGCCCGGCACCGTGCCCGCCGGCGCCACCAGCAACCACGTGGCCTACTTCGGCGACTGGTTCGCCACCGCCGCCGAACTCGCCGGAGCCCGTCCGCCCGCCGGCCTCGACTCGCTCAGCTTTGTTCCCGCCCTGCGTGGCCGCGCCACCGAACAGTCCCGCCACGATTTCCTGTACTGGGAATTCCACGAACGCGGTTTCACCCAGGCCGCCTTGTACCAGGGCCGCTGGAAAGGCATCCGCGAACGCAGCCTCTCCGCTCCCCTTGCCCTGTACGATCTGCAGCACGACGTCGCCGAAAAGACCAACGTCGCTTCCCGCCACCCGGACATCGTTGCCCGCATCGACGCCTACCTGAAGACCGCCCGCTCGCCCTCGCCCGACTGGGAGCCGAAAGAGGCTCCGCCCCCGGCAAAGAAGAAATCCTGACGAGCCCGGAAGGGTTCCGCGGGATCAGCCTTCCCCGGACCAGCGACCGATCGACGCGCCCGGCCCCAGGCGCGGGATGAGCAGCACGCGCGGCGGCTTCGCCGGTCGCTCCCGCATCAACGTCTCCGTAATCCGCGCGAGCTTGCGGGCGAACAGATGCGAATCCTCCACATAGCGCGCCGGCTCCGGCACCAGATAGTCCAAAAATCGATCCTCGTCGCGACACAGCAGCGACACCTCCCGAGGCACCCGCAGGCCAAGCTCCGCCAATACACTGCAGGTCGTCAGGTAGTGATAGGACTGATTGATGAAGAGCGCGGTCGGCGGCCGCGGCCCGCTCATCACCCGCCGAACCGCCAGCGCCACACTCGTTCGATCCGCCTCGTGGTGCACCACGCCTGCCTTCGCTTCCGGCGCCCCAAAGCCCTTCACGCCCTCCAGAAAACCCTCCTCGCTCCGCAAATCGCCCGCCGAGTCCGGTTTCTGAGTGAGGTACGCAATCCGCCGGTGTCCGGCCCGCAACAGGGTCGTCGCCGCATGCCGGCACATCGCCCGGTAGTCGAGATCGACAAACGGCAGGTCCACCCCCTCGTGGCACGAACCCGCAATCACACACGACAGCCGCTGCCGGGCAAACCACGCCTGCACCGCCTGGTTCGAGCGCACGAGAATCCAGCACCCCGGCCGCTCACGCTCCACCAAACGCTGCAGCGCCGGCGCCGGGCTGATCCGCGCCGGCCGCGGGTGGTGGATGATTCGCAAGCGGCAGCCGGACTCCGCCAGGATCCCCCGCAATTCGTCGATCCACAGCGCCTGCTTCGGCCGCAACTCGTCCAACCGCAACGGCGACAGCAGCGCCACCACCCGATCGTCCGGGCGGTACTGCGAAGGCATCCTCCCGGTGTTGCGATGCCCGAAACCCGGGCGAACCTCCAGCACGCCCTCGTCGGAGAGCCGCCGCAACGCCGCCCGTAGCGAGTTCCGGCCGACTCCGAGTTCCAGGCACAGCCGTCGCTCGCTCGGCAGCCACTGCGGCCAGTCGCCGCGCGCCAGGCACTCGCGCAGACGGGCGCTTACCTGGTCGATCAGCGAAACCCGCTGCAGTCGCAAAGGCATGGGCGCGCGTCCGCGTTTCCCCCGGCTCAGGGCCGGGCAAACACGATGCAAATCGGCGCCGGGACGTTGATCACGCCCTTGGTCTGGTACGTCAGCTCGCCGGTATCCGGATTCACCTTGTGCACCGACACCGTGTTCGAATCCGCGCCGGCCGCGAGCAGCCAGCCGGCCCCGGGCGCGAGGTTGATGTTGCGCGGAAACGCCCCGCGCACCGGCTGCACCTGGATGACCTCGGCGGCCGCCGTCGCCGGGTCGACCCGGAACACCGTCACCGAGTCATGCCCCCGGTTCGAGTAGTAAAGGAAGCGCCCGTTCGGATGCACCAGAATCTCCGCCGCCGAATTGAAGTGCTCCTTCGCCTTCACCGCCTCGCTCAAGGCCGGCACCGTGGCCAGCCGCCGCGCCGTCCCCGCCGCGCCGTCCCACGCGAAGGTCGTCAGCGTTGACGACAACTCGTCGAGCAGGTGGATGAACCGGCCGTCCGGCGAAAACTTCAGGTGACGCGGCCCCCCGCCCGGCACCGACGCCGCGAAACCGTGCCGCGCGACCGTGCCCGCCGCGGCGTCAACACGGTAGATCACGATGCCATCGAGCCCGAGATCCGGCACCAGCGCGAACCGCCCGTCGGGCGACCAGCCGACGTAGTGCGGATGCGGCGACTCCTGCCGCTTCGGGACCACCCGCGAGCCGCCCTCGTGCTCGACCACGCTCGCCGCCCCGAGCCGCCCCCCGCCCTCGAGCGGAAACACCGCCACCGACCCGCCGCCATACTGGGCCGTCATGACAAACTTTCCCGACGGATGCACCGCGATATGCGCCGCCCCGCCATCGCCGGTCGGCGACGTGTTGATCGGCGACAGTTTTCCGTCCTGGCCAATTCGATACGCCGCCGCCCCCGGCCCGCCGGGGAAATTCGCCGCCGCGTACAGCTTGTCCCCGTCCGGATGCAACGCGAGGAAGCCGGGCGACCCGATTTCCGCGGCGAGTTCGGCCGCACTCAGCCGGCCGGTGGCGGGATCAAACGTGGCCCGGTAGATCCCCTTGGCGCCCGGCCCCCCGGTGCCAAAATAGACGTGCCAGGGTTTCGCCCCCTGGGCGGCGCCCAGGCCGAGCGCGGAGAGAAGCAGACCGACGGAACAGGCGAACGCGGGGTGTTTCATGCGCCGCCTGCGTACCACGCCCGCACCTCCGCCGCCAAGGATGAACGCGGCGCGGAGCCGGCCGCGACGCCTTCCAGCGCAGTCGCAAGACCCCGCGCCCGCCCCCCGTCGGGAACGGTCAGGGACCGCCCAGCGCCCGCGTCTTCCGCACCAGGCGCGCCAGCGATTCCTCGGGATTCAACTCCGCCACCCCTTCGAGCTCGACCCACGCCAGCGCCCGGGATTCCGCTGACACGGTGAGAGGTTCGCCCGGATCCGCTTCCACCAGGAAACGCAGGTCGTAGTGGTGATGGCCGGGGCTGCCCGCACGCGGTGGAATCCAATGCCGGTCGAGGTCAAAGATCTCCGGCGACACCAGCCGCAGCCGGGTCAACCCGCTCTCTTCGCGCGCCTCGCGGAGGGCGACCGCCGCGAGATCTCCGTCGCCGTCGGCGTGCCCGCCCGGTTGCAGCCAGCGGTCAAGCTTGCGGTGATGCAGCAGGAGCGTGCGCCGGCGATCAGGACTCACGATCCAGGCGGAACCCGTCAGGTGCCCCGGCTCGCAGGTGCGGTGGAGGCAGTCCGCGTGGATCTCCACAAACGCGACCGTGGCCGACGTCATCGCGGCTTCGTGGGGATCGAGCAGGCGCGCGGCATGGGCGCGAAGGAGGGCGAGAATCCGGGGCCGCGGCTCCATGCGTTCAACGCGTATCGAACCATTTGGACTCGACCGGCGAGGGCGGCGCACCCGCGATGCGCACAAAAACCTCGGGCACGGTGCGCGCCACGCCATAGAGTTGCAGGTTCGAGGACTTGTAGAACTTCTCCGCCAGCATCCGATCGAAGAGGGCGAGCAGCGGATCGTAGAAACCGTCCTGGTTGAGAAACACGCAGGGTTTTCGCACCACGTCGAGCTGGCGCAACGTGAGGATCTCCAGAATCTCCTCCAGCGTGCCCCAGCCGCCCGGAAGCGCCACGAAGGCATCGGCCCGTGTCTCCATCAGCAGCTTGCGCTCGCGCATGGTGATGACCGTGACGAGTTCGTCGGCCTCGTCGTAGGCGAGCTCCCGCACTTTCATGAACTCGGGGATCACGCCGACCACCCGACCGCCGGCCTCCTTCACCGCGCGCGCCAGGGCGCCCATCGTCCCGGTGCGTCCACCGCCATAGACCAGCCCCCAGCCGCGCGCCACCATCGCCCCGCCGAGCTCGGCGGCGACGGCGGAGTACTTGGGGTCGATCCGGTCGCTGGAGGCGCAGTAGACACAGAGGAGCTTCGACATGCGAAAGGCGTGAGAGGTGAGTGTTGAGACCGGGGAATTCAAACCCAAAGCTCCCGCCCGACTCCCGTGCCCACCTCCGCTTATCGTGGCCGCCTGGCCCCTTCCCCGACCGGATACCTCCACCTTGGCCATGCGCGCACCTTCCGGGTGGCGTGGCAGCGCGCCCGGGCCGCCGGAGGTACGCTCCTCCTGCGCAGCGACGACCTGGATCGCGCCCGCGTCCGGCCCGGCTACGTCGCCGCAATGATCGAGGATCTGCGCTGGCTCGGCCTCGACTGGGAGGAGCCCCCCGTGCAGCAGAGTGCGCGCCTCGAGCGCTACCGCGCCGCCCTCACGAAGCTGCACGCCGCCGGCCTCCTCTTCGCCTGCCCGCGCTCGCGGCGCGACGTCCGGGAGGCGGCAGGCGCGCCGCATGAAGAGGGCGTGGACGACGAACCGCGCTATCCCCTGCAGTTTCGTCCGCCGGTCGGGGCGGCGCTGCCGCCGCTCACCTTTCCCCCCGCCGTCAACTGGCGCTTCCGGGTGCCGGTGGGTGACGAGATCGCGTTCGCCGATGGCGCCGCGGGCCCGCAGCGCGCGGTGGCGGGACGCGACTTCGGCGACTTCCTCGTGTGGCGCCGGGACGACACCCCCAGTTACCAGCTCGCCTGCGCCGTGGACGACGGCGAGCTTGGCATCACCGAGGTCGTGCGTGGACGCGACCTGATCAAGAGCACGTTCCGCCAAATCCTGCTGCTGCGCGCCCTGGGCCACGTCGTCCCGCGCTACTACCACGCCCCGCTGGTGCGGGACGAGCACGGCGAGCGCCTCGCCAAGCGCCACGATGCGCTGGCGCTCCGGACCCTCCGGGCGCAGGGGCGGACCCCAGCGGAAATCCTGGCAGACGTCGACTCCCGCTGATGCGCCCGTCTCGGCCTTTTGTCATGAACGTTCGGATACCGAATCCGGTGGTGGCGGCGTGATCGCGCGCAGGCGGCTGAGCCGGATCCAGCGCAGGCCGAAGCGTTTTCGATCGAGGGGCTCGAGCTGGAACTCCGGTGGCAGTTCGTCCTCCGGTTCGACGCCGGCATCGCCGTTCCCCGAGGTCGGGCGGATCACCTGAGCCACGAGCACCTCGCGAAACGTGCCCTGCCGCAGATGCCAGTCGATCTGGGCGGCGCGCCCGCGGGCGACGGGCGTGTTGATGGCGGAGATGCGGTTGAGCAGGTACGGCATGGTGGCCTTCGAGGTGAGCACCAGGACCGGGCCGGGGCGGCGCCGCACCTGGTCCAGTTCCCACTCGATTTCCTGCATCACCAGATTCTGCGTCGTGTAGAGGGAACGGGCGAAAGCGGGTGCGCCGAAGACCAACAGCCAGGCCCCGAGGCCGAGCGCGGCCACGCGGGTGGCGGGGAGATGGCGAACATCGAGCGAGTGGCAGAGCCAGCCGGCCGCCAGTGCGAGGAAAAGCGTCGAGGGCAGCGCGAACCGCGAGGTGATCGGTTCATCGAAGCGGCTCCAGTAATAGAACATCAGCAGGCCGAGGTTGGCGGCGACGCCCGCCCCAACCAGCGCCAGCACGGGGATCGCCGCCGGCAGCGGGGCGCGTTCCGCCGCCGGCCGGCGCCACCGGGCGGCGAGGCGCACCCCGGCCCAGGCCAGGCCCGCGAGGCCGAGCAGGGTGAGCCAGAGTGAATTGGGCTGCCCGGCCGACGTGGCGAAGAAGAAGTTCCCCGCCCCCTCGAGGTTGGTGCCGAGATACTGCCAGCCGAAGCGCGCCGTGTCGCCCTCGCGGAGCTGCCACAGCACCGGCTTGGTATCCACAATCCGGCTATGCCACGCGTACGGAACGAGCAGGAGGGGCGCGAGCAGCGCGGGCCACGGCAGCAGCACCCGGCCCGCGCGCCACCACCCCAGCACGGCAATGACCGCGACCGGCGCGACAAACAGCACCGATTCGTAGCGGCTCTGGGCCAGCAGCACCGCGACCAGCACGAGCAGGGCGAGGCGGTCGCCGTCTGGGGCGCGCAGGTAAAGCACCCCGGCCGCCGCCACCACGGCGATCATGGCGAGGTTGTGCAGTTCCATGCCTGCGCCGGTCGCGTTCTGGCCGAACAGTGGCAGCGTCGCGAGCAGCGCCACCGCCATTCGCGCCGGGGGGCTCCGGCCGGTGAGCTGGCGCACCAGCCAGGCGACGAGCGCGAGGCAGACAAACGCCCCCGCCACGTTGACCGCGTACGCGTTTTCCAGGCGGAAGCCCGCCAGATCATGCGCGAGCGAGACCAGGAAGGTGAAAAAATAGGGGCGCTTGTCGAGGAAGGTGTCGAGCGCAAGCCAGGTGCCGGCGAACTCGTAGGCCCGCATCGGCGTCCCCACCTCCTTGGTGGCGTGGAGGTGCCACGCCGTGCCCTGCAGGACGTATTCGTCGAAAAGCACCTTGTGCCGGAACGCGTCCGACCACACCGCGAAGGCCGTCGCCGCCACCACCACGACCGCCGTCCAGCCCGGCCGCCGCAGCCACGGGCGCCAGACCTCCCGGCGCGGTGCGGCCACGCGCACCGCGTACCACCCGGCGAGGGCGAAGACACCGAGGATGTAATAGTAGCCACCCTGCACGATCAGGCGCTCCGCCGTCGCCGGGGGCACCAGCACGAAGCCGACGACGCCGGCCACCACGGCCGAGGCCGCCAGCAGCAGCCCCGCCCGCCGCGCGGCGGAGTCACGGAACAAGGCGGCCAGTCGAAGCAGGGTGGGCATCACGGGCAAGGGCCGCCGCGGTCACGGCAGTTGCTTCATGTAGCTTTCGAGGAACTGCTGCCGGGCGCGATCGACCTCGGCCTTGGCCTTCGGTACGCGGGCCGTCACCGGATCGGGTGTGCTCAACACCGCCCCGTCGGCGCGGATCTCCTTCACCCGGCTGATGCGCGAGAGCGTGAGGATTTGCAGGCGCCGCTCCGCCACCGGTTCGAGCACGAACGCGGGGCCGAGATCGTCCCCTTCGCGCAGCGTCATCGCCCCGGTGTCGGGATCGAGGTGGTAGCGCTGGAAGACGAAGACGTCGGAAAAGGTGCGGTTGCGCAGGTGAAATGCGATGTCCGCGCGGCGTTTCACCGCCGCCACGGTCGGGGTCGCTGACACCCGGTGCGTGACCCAGAGCGTGGCGTCGTTGTCGATCATGAGATAATCGGGCCGCGGCTGCGCCGCCATGAACTCCCGCCGCCACGCGACCTCGCGACCAGGGATGTATTCCTGACTGTAGGCATGCGCCGCCATGGAAGGCACGCTGCGGGCGAGCAGGCCGAGGGCCGCCACGCCGAGCAGCGCCCGCGCCACCGCCGGGCGGGGAAAGGAGGGCAGCACCGCGAGGATCGCGATCACGAGGCCGAGGTGCGTCGGCAGGCTGAGACGACGGATGACGGGGTCGTCGAACTTGCCCCAAAAGTAACCCATCATGAGCCCGAACTGCAGGGCGAAGCCGAGGGCGAAGATCGTGACCGCCGCGCTGCCGGCCGGCTCACGCCCGAGATCGCGCAGGCGCTTGAGCACGAGCAGGGCGAAGAACGGCACGGCGAGGACCCCGAGCGCCGACAGCACCAGCGAGTTGGGCTGGTCCGAGGCACGGCCGAAGAAGAAGGCCAGGGCGTGTCCCAGGTTTTCGGGTACGTAAGCCGGCGAGAACGGCTCGGAGTAGCCCGGTTTGCTGAACATCTCCCAGGCCGAGGCGCGAAGATCAAAGATGCGATGCTGGAGTGGATACGGCACCAGCAGCAGCGGCGCGGCGATCACCGGCCACGACACGATCGGCCGGCCCTCGCGCCACCAGGCCCACAGCACCGTCAGCGCCACCGGCGCCAGAAAGACCACCGACTCGTACCGCACCTGCGCCAGCAGCAGGCCGGCGAGGCAGAACGCGCTCAAGGTGTCGGGATCGCGCCGCTCGAGGAACCGCGCCCCGAGCAGCAGGGTGGCTAGGATCATGACGAGGTTGAGCAGTTCAAAGCCGCCGCCGGTGGCATTCTGGGCCAGGAGCGGGAGTCCGGCCAGGAGCGCGACGCCCAGCCAGCCCCCGATCCGCCCGGCCAGCAGCCGGCCGGTGGCCGCCACCAGCGCCAGCAGCACGAAGGTCAGGAGCGCGTTCAGCACGAACGCGTTTTCCGGCCGGTAGCCCGTGAGATCGTGCAGCAGCGAGGTGAGGAACGGGAAGAACAGCGGACGTTTGTCGACTATGCCCTCGACGATCACGAACGCCCCCTGGATGTCGTTGCCCCGCAGCGGCGTCAGCACGGTCTTGTCGAGGTGCATGCTCATCGAGGTGCCGAGCAGCATCAACTCGTCCATGATGATCTTGAACCCGAAGGCCTCATGCACGAGCAGCACGACCCCCCCCGCGCCGACCACGGCCAGCGTGGCCCAGTCGGGATGGCGCCAGCCGCCGTCACGCCACCACGGCGCAAGAACGCGCCCGAGCGAAACAACCCACAAGACAAAGGCCGCCAGCACGCACCAGTACCCCGCGTGCGAAACGAGGGAGATGGCGAGCTGATCCGGAATCGCGAAAAACGCGAGCACCGCCGCCAGCGCCCCGGTCAGGGCCAGCAAGTGGCAGCGACGATCGCGCACCAGCGCGGCAAGAAACGGAGAAACCATACGAAGACGGCGAGCGTGGCCCGCCGGCGGGAAATGAAAAGCCCGCGGCGAATGCGATCGGCGCCGCAGGCCGGGCAACCGTCAGCGGGAGCACGCGTGCCGGCACAGCAGGCGGGGCTCTGGCGGCGGCCGTGCGCCCCCGGGTCGGGCCCGCCTGCGCGACGGACTACGGCGCGTAGGTGATCGTGCGGGCGTTGGCCACGCCCGCGATCGTCACCGTCACGCCCTGGGTGTAATGCGTGGGATAGCTTTCGAGGGCGACGGTGTTGAGGGTCCGGACATAGGCCGTTGCGCCCACGAGACTCTCGGAGGCGGCGAACGTGGAGCCGCTTTCCAGGAAGTAGGAGTCGGCCGCCGCCGCCATCTGACGGGCGTTGTTCAAGACGGCCTTGTCCTGCGAGGCCTGCCGCACCTTCTGGAACGCGGGAAGGGCGAGCGCGGCCAGCAGACCGATGATGACCACGACCACCATGATCTCCACCAAAGTGAAGCCACGGCGGGAAAACTGGTGAGGTTTCATGACTACTGCAGGATGAATCCGCCGTCCGGCTAGGGAGCCGTGGAAACCCCGCGGCTGGCGTACGCGCGACAACGGTTCGAATGAAGGGAGCGGCCGGCGCGGACGGCGCAGCGTCCTGGCAGCGGCGTGGTGGAAAAAAAAGCCGCCCGGTTATGCTGCGGGCGGCTGCAACGAGGGACTCTGCCGACGCAGAGATTACGGGGCGTAGGTGATCGTGCGGGCATTCGCGATGCCCGAGATCGTGATCGTGATGCCCTGCGTGTAGAAGCCAGGATAGGACTCGCTCGCCACGGTATTGAGCGCCTTGACGTAGCTCGTCGGCCCGATGAGGGAGGTCGAGGAGGCGAAGGTCGCACCGTTCTCCAGGTAATACTGGTCGGCGGCGGCGGCCATCTGGCGGGCATTGTTCAACACGGCCTTGTCCTGCGACGCGACGCGCACCTTCTGGAAGGCCGGAATTGCCATCGCGGCCAGCAGACCGATGATGACCACGACGATCATGATTTCGACGAGGGTGAAACCTTTGCGGTTCGAGTGAGACATTTTCATGGGCTACTTCTGTCGTTCTACTAATGATGATGATATTCGCTCAAGTGCGAGCAGTGATGCTAGAAATTGGCGTTTACGCCGACCCAAGCAAGGCCAAAAACTGAGGGAAGTTACTTAGAAAATCCGGAGAGAATACGAACGACCAGTCCCTGCGTAGTACCACGCGCTCCCCCTCACGAATTCACCGTTCGCCAACCGCACTCGCCCCTCCCATGAACGCCCCCTCCGTACCTGCCACGCCGTCCGGCCCGACCGCCAACTACCTGATCACCCAGCTCGACCAAGTCCCAGCCGTATCGTGCCCGTGCGGTCAATCGCGGCGAGGCTTCGCGACGCCCGAAAACAGGCTGGCGACGATCCACCTCGTCGACATCTCGATCGACGCGCAGACCCACTATCACAAACTCATGACGGAGATCTACCTCGTCCTCGAAGGCGAGGGTTTCATCGAACTGGACGGCGAGCGCATCCCGGCGCGTCCGATGATGTCGGTCTTCATCAAGCCCGGTTGCCGCCACCGGCTCGTCGGCCGGTTCCGGATCGTCAACGTGGCCATCCCCGCGTTTGATCCGCGGGACGAGTACCTGGACTGACCGCACCCTCCGCGGCCACAACGACGGCGGAGGGTGTGAGTCGCTTCAGATCTTCGGGAACTTGACCCACTTTGCCCCAGCTTTGGAGCTTTTCACCGCCGACTCGATGAAGGCCATACCCGCGAGGCCATCATCAACCGTCGGGAAGTCATACCCGCCCTTGGGCGCCTTCCGGCCTTCGATGGCGTCGGCGATCGCGGTTGCGGCGCTTCGGTAGACGTTGGCGAAGGCCTCAATGAAGCCTTCGGGATGGGCGAACGGCGTGCGGATGGCGCCCTTGGCGGCTTCGCAGTGATACCCATTGCCGCGGCGGTGAACCTGCTGCGGGGCGTCGGCCTTCTTGAAGATCAGCTCGTTGGGGTTCTCCTGGAACCACTGCAGCGAACCCTTGGTGCCGAAGACGCGGATGTTGAGATTGTTTTCCTCGCCGCTGGAGATCTGCGACGCGTAGAGGACGCCCTTTACTCCCTGGCTCCAGCGCACGAGGCAGTTGCCATCGTCATCGAGCAGGCGGCCCGGGATGAAGGTGGAGAGCTCGGCGCAGATTTCCTCAACTTCGAGCCCCGAGATATAGCGGGCGAGGTTGTGGGCGTGGGTGCCGATGTCGCCCATGCAGTTGGAAACGCCGGACACGCTCGGGTCCATGCGCCAGTTGGCGATCTTGCTGATGGTGCCCGCCTCGAGGGCGGTGATGGCGTAGCCCTGCGGGTACTCGACCACGATCTTGGTGAGTTTGCCGAGCTTGCCGGTGCGCACCCAGTCGCGCGCCTCCTTCACCATGGGATATCCGGTATAATTATGGGTGAGGGCGAACACCCTGCCGCTCTTGCGGACGACCTCGCGCAGCTTGAGGCCTTCCTTGAAGGAGAAGCAGAGCGGCTTGTCGCAGATGACGTGGAAGCCTGCCTCGAGGAAAGTCTTCGCGATCGCGTAGTGGGTGTTGTTGCGGGTGACGATCGACACGAAGTCGATCCGCTGTTCCGCGGGCAGGGTGGCTTCCTTGGCGGCCATCTCCTGGTAGGAGCCGTAGACCCGGGCCGGGTCGAGGAATAGATCGGCGCCCGAAAGGCGGGACTTCTCCGGGTCCGCAGAGAAACAGCCGGCGACGAGGTCGATCTCGCCGTCGAGGCGCGCGGCCATGCGATGCACCGAACCGATGAAGGCACCGCGGCCGCCGCCGACCATGCCCATGCGTAGCTTGCGATTGAGTTTCATGATGTGTGTGGAGTCGTGGGGTGGAAAGAGTCGCGCCGCACCCCGGACGGGCGCGGCGCGGGGGAGGGACGCTGCGGGGCTACAGGGCGACCGGCCGGCCGGTGGCGGCCGACTTGTAGGCGCCGTCGATGATCTTCATCAGCGCGAGCGCCTGGTCGGGCGTGTTGAGCGGCTTCTCGGTGCCTTCGAGTACGCGCACAAAGTTGGCGGCGGAGCGGACGCGCCCCATGGTCTCGTCGGCTGGAACCACAATGCGGCGGTTCACGGGACGGCCGTTTTCGTGCGTGTAGAGTTCGCAGTCGTCGGCGGCGGTGTCGTCGAGCCCGTCGATGCCGAAGAGCCGCCGCACCATGCCGCCGGCCTTCGCCCCCTGAAAGACGACCGAAACCTCCTCGCGTTTGTTCATCTCGGCCCAGGAGACGCTGAAGGACATCGACTGGCCGGTCTGGAAGGTCACGAAGCCGTGCGCGGCGGCCTCGACATCCGTCACCCCCTTGGCGACATCGGGGATGCCCCACGGGCCCTTGAAGGATTTGTCCGTAATGTTGTCCTGATACGTCCGGGCCAGCACGTGGGCGGGCGCGGGATAACCCATGAAGTACAGGCCGAGGTCGATCATGTGCAGCAGATCGATCAACGGGCCGCCGCCGGAGAGAGCCTTGGTGGTGAACCAGCCGCCGAAGCCGGGGATGCCGGTGCGGCGGATCCACTTCGCCTGGCAGGAGTTGATCGTCCCGACCACGCCCTGCCCGATGTATTCCATCATCGCGTAGCTCTCGGGGCGGGCGCGGTTGTTGAAGTTGAACATCAGCGTGCGCTTCGCCTTCTCGGCCGCTGCCTTGAGCTGCGTCATTTCGCGGGCATTGAGCGCCGGCGGCTTTTCGCAGAAGACGTGCTTGCCCGCCTTCAGCGCCTGCAACGCGAGGGGGGCGTGAAACTTGTTCGGCACGATGATCGACACCGCGTCGATCTCAGGCAGGGCGCGCAACATCTCGCCCACGTCGCTGAAATGGCGGCTGATGCCGTGGCGGGCGGCGGCCTTTTCGGCGGCGGCGCCGTTGACGTCGGCCAGCGCGACGAGGTCGGCACCGGCATCGCGGAAACCTTTGGCGTGGTAGGCGGCCATGCCGCCTGCACCGATGATGGCAATCTTGGTACTCATGAGAGGAAGGGAGTGAGGGATTAAGGGAGTGAGGGCGGGAAGGGAGCCGGGCGGACGAGCACGGACCGGCGGGAGCGAGGGGGCGAGCCGTCGCAATCTGGATGGACTGCAGGAGCGGGGATCAGGAGCCCGCCGGCGGCCCCCTCAATCCCTCACTCCCTCAGTCCCTGCGCCCCGGCATCAGCGGTCGAACTGCGCGTCGAAGGCGATCGCGCTGGAGGGGAAGTCGACCTTGCGCACGAACGCGGCCGCCTCGGCGGCGCCGTGGAAACGATCCATGCGGCTGTCCTCCCACTCGACGGAGAGCGGGCCGCGGTAGCCGACGTCGTTCAGGGCGACGATGATGTCCTCGAACTTGATGTCGCCGTGGCCGAGGGAGCGGAAGTCCCAGAAGCGGCGCGCGTCGCCGAAGCTCACGTGCCCGCCGAACACGCCCACCGAGCCGTCGCCGTGGCCCCACCATACGTCCTTCATGTGGCAGTGGTAGATCCGGTCGCCGAAGGTGCGGATGAACTTCACGTAGTCGACGCCCTGGTAGCCGAGGTGCGAGGGGTCGTAGTTGAAGCCGAAGCGCCGGTGGCCGTTGACCGCCGCGATCGCGCGCTGGGCGCTGGCGATGTCGAAGGCGATTTCCGTCGGGTGCACCTCGAGCGCGAAGTTCACGTTGTGCTTCTCGAAGGTGTCGAGGATCGGGCCGAACCGCTTCGCGAAGTCCGCGAATCCGGCATCCCAATACGCCTGCGAGGTCGGCGGAAACGCGTAGATCGAATGCCAGATCGACGAGCCCGTGAAGCCGTTGACCACCGCGGGAAAGTCGTCCTTGGCGCCGCGGCCGGGCTTGGCGTCGAAAAATGCCCGCGCCGCCTTGGCGGCCAGCGCCAGTTTGCGGGCGGCCCGCTTGCGCACGCCTTCGGGATCGCCGTCGCCCCAGACGTCGGGCGGCAGGATGGACTGGTGGCGGGCATCGATGTTGTCGCACACCGCCTGGCCGACGAGGTGGCTGGAGATCGCGTAGCAGGTCAGGCCGTGGTCCTTGAGCTGGGCCCACTTGTCGTGGACGTATTTCTTGCTCGAGGCGGCCGCATCGACGTCGAAGTGGTCGCCCCAGCAGGCGAGTTCGACACCGTCGTAGCCCATCTTCTTGACGAGCGGCGCGAGCTTTTCGAGGGGGAGGTCGGCCCATTGGCCGGTGAACAGGGTGACAGGACGGGGCATGGTTGGAGGAGTGAGGAGGTTAAGAGATAAAACGGCCCGCCCCGCGGCGAGACAAAATCCGGATTTGTCGGCGACCAGTCGCGCCGCTTAATCGCCCGCCATGCTGCGCTGTTTCTCCAGCCTCGGGTGCCCCGAAGCGTCGCTCGACGAGGCCCTCGACCTCGCCGCCCGGCACGCCATCCCGGCCGTGGAACTGCGCACCCTCGGCGGCACCGTCGATCTCGCCGGCTACCTCACCGCGACCTACGGCACTCCCGCACGCCTCGCGGCGCACCTGCGCGACCGCCACCCGACCGTGCGGCTCTTCGCCCTGGACGCTTCGCTGCGGCTGGTCGACCCCACCGAGCCCGACCGCCGCGAACTCACCACCCTCGCCGTCTGGGCCGAGGCGCTGGGAGTACGCTGGTTGCGGGTGTTTGACGGCGGGCGCGACGCCGGCGAAGGCGAAATCGCCGCCGCGGCCGTCACCCTCGGCTGGTGGCGCGCACTCCGCACCGACCGCGGCTGGGGCGTCGACGTGATGATCGAGACCCACGATTCCCTCCTCACTGCCGCCGCGCTGCAGCGCTTTTTCGCGGCCGCGCCCGAGGTTCACCTCCTCTGGGATTCCCACCACACGTGGCGCAAGGGCGGCGAGGATCCGGCCGTCACCTGGCCCGCCATCCGCGAACGCGTGGCGCATATTCACGTGAAGGACAGCATCGGCGTGCCCAGCGCCCGGCATCCGTTCACCTATGTTCCGCCGGGCGACGGCGATTTCCCCATGGCCCGGCTGCGCGCGACGCTCTCCGCCGGCGGTTATGCCGGCCTGCTCAGCCTCGAATGGGAACGCCAGTGGCACCCGTACCTGCCGCCGCTCGAGGACGCCCTCCGCACGGCTGCCGCCCGCGGCTGGTGGTGAACGGCGGCGCCCCCCCCGCCCCCTGCCCGCCCACCTCCCGCC
>CAZDGC010000102.1:11081-26462 GCA_964504885.1 uncultured Opitutus sp. | reverse complement strand
GGAACAGGCACAGGGTATCCGAAATCACGTACGTCCCGAGCGGAAAGAAGGCGACGAGGTCGTTCGCGTACGCGTCGTCCACGGCCTGTTGCAGTCCCGCGGTGGAATCGCCGGCGCCGTCGCTGCGCACGCCGGCGTAATGGGTGACCACCAGGTAACCGAGGGCGAAGCGCGGATCCTCCCGTGCGGCGTCGGGAATGGCCGCGGACAGCACGCCGCCACTGAGGATGAGCGCGGCCACCGCAGCACAGAGCCGACGAATGCGGGAGGGGCGCTTGCTCACGATGCGAACCCCGGATCAGCGCCACGCCTCCAGGTCGATCTCGCCGTGGCGGAAGCAGCCGAGATACACGCCCTGCGGCACGATTACCGAGTGGGTGCGATCGACGAGCATCGGCACGGGCTCGAGGGTGGCGATGGTCGTCCTGGCCCCGAGGTAGACGTTGTGCACTTCGACCCGGCGGCAGTCCTGAAACTCCAGCAGCGGCGCTCCCTTCGGGATGGGCGTGTGGGAGACACAGGTCGACACCAGCACGTTTTCGCACCGCTCAAACCGGAAGACCGTTCCCTCGGTTTCGACCTTGGAGCCGAAACTGCGGATGTTCCGGGCTCCGATCGCCTCGAAGAACGGATGCTGCCGGTCGCCGCGCTGCGAGCCTCCGCGTTCGAGGTTCAGGCCGTAGAACGTGATCGGCTGGCCGGTGGTTTGGGCGACAAAGACCTTTCGGTACCACGGATGTGGCGGCCCACTGTTGCGGCGCAGACTGGCGTGATCGTGGAATCCGTACCAACGTCCGCCCCCATTCCCCGTGATCTCGTAGTTATGGAAATTCGTCTCCGCATGACCCGGGCGGAGCGAACACCGGAAGCGACGTGCCACCGAATCGCGTCCCACCCGCCAGCGCATGCCGCCCAAGAAATTCCGGCCGTCGGGCGTATCGACCGCAACGTCCAACAGGTACGTGTCGGCTTCGGCGGCATCGTCGGTGTCGATGCACCATTCAGGCCGGTCCGGTCGCCAGGTGGGCACCAGGACGGATTTCAGCCCGGGCACGCCCATCACCACGGTGTGGCGGCGCAACACAATCGGTCCGCTGACCGGGAATCGGCCGGCCGCCAGTTGCACGGTCCGGCCTGTGTCGATCGCCTGCTGGATCGCCGTCCGGTTGTCAGCCTGCTCCGGCAGAGGCCGTACGACGATCACGCCCGCGTCTTCGAACGAGGGTGTGCGCTCCCACACATGCCGGCGGACCACGCCCGTGGGCGCCTCGCCGGCGATCGCCTGCGCCACGGCCCCGGAGGTCTCGCGCCCTTCCCACACGTGCAGCGCCGCCACGCCGTTGAGCCGCGCCGGTACATAGTGGTACCGCTCGACCCGCAGCCAGTCGTCGCCCGGCCCCGCCAAATCGTGGTCCCCGTCATTGTCCACCAGTATCCGGGCGCCACGGACATGCACTTCGCGGAGCTGCACCGCCCGCCGCGAACGATTGAGAATCGCCGGCGCCGGGTTTCCCGGGGCCAGACTGATGCTGAGATCCACGATCGAGAGATTGCCCTGTTCGTGGCCGCCGGTGCCGACGGTTTCGATGCCGCTGCCGCGGCAGTCTTCGATCTCGACCCCGACGAGCGAGGTGCCACGGATGGCGCCCAGACGCAGGGCCGCCGCACTTTGTCCGCGCAGGCGCAGGCCCACGAGCATCGGCCCGACCGTCCTCGTGTCGATCCCGTAGCGTCCGCCGATGATCTCGCAATTGCCCGTCGTACCGCCCCGGCCCGGGAGCCCGCGCATGCCCGCATGGCCCTCGCGCGCCAGGATCCTGACGTCCTCGATAAAACAATCCTGCGCCGAGTCGAACTCGATGCCCACCGCGCCGGGATTGCCGGAGCCGAGATCCAATTCCAGCCCGCGAATCCCGCTGTTGAACAGCACGGTCACCGGACTGTGGCCCGGCTGCCCGGGACGGGCGGTGCCGAAGATCTGGAGCAGCGGCCTGGGTTTGGCGTCAGAGTCAAACCCCTCCGCGCGATCGCGGAGCCGGATCACCGGGCGACGGGTCGTGGAGCCCACGATGACGACGGTATTGCGCCCGTCATGGGCACCCAACCGGCTCTCGCCCCGGATCGTGTCACTCACGAGGTAGCTGCCCCCCGGAATGAAGAGCGTGCGATCGTTCCGGGCGCACCACGCCACCGCCGCGTTCAGCGCCGCGGTCGAGTCCCGCGCGCCCGTGGGATCGATCCCGGGAAAATCGAGCGCGCTTTTCATGCCGACCTCATCCGCGCTGCCGGCCCACATCAGCCCCGCCGCGAACGCGAAGGCCGTCAGTCCGGACTTCCATTGTCGACGGGCGCAGCCGCAACCCGGCCGGGGCACGCGGTGAGCTTCGGCCGACCGCAGTTCCGCCCGCCGTCGGGATGGGCTTGTTCCTGCTGCGGAGGGTGGCGGCAGGCGACAAGCAGGCTGCAGGTGCGCGCAAGCTGGAGACACGGGAGGATCGCCCTCAGGGCAGTTGCCGCCCGCCGAGGCTGCGGTAGGCCTCCAGCGGAAAAACCGCGTACACGTAGCAGGCGAGCCCGGTGGCGTCGTCGCGGCCGATGCGCAGCACCGACGCCGGCGACTTGGTGCCACGCGTGCTGTGAAAATAAAAGTGCGTGCGCCATTCTTTCGGCAGGCGGTAGTCGGCGATCCGGATGACCGTGCCGTTCTGGAAGGTCATCGCGATGTCGTAGGTGGCGTCGAGATCGACGAGGAAGTCCGCGGAAAAATGCCCGCGATCCGCGCGCGGTCCTCCGGCGCCGAAGAGGGCCGTGCGTTTCTCGACGGGCGCCCCACCCGTCCGCGTCACCCGCACCACCGCGCCCTCGGCCGCGGCGAGGTCCTTCCTCCGCACCGCACCCGCCGCATCCTCCTGCAGGATCAAGCCGGTGACGACGATGACCGCGCGCGTGTCCTGGGACAGCTTCTGCCGGCCCTTTTCGTCGAGTTCCGCGGCGGTGACGGCGGACAGAAAAAGCCCGGCGCCCAGGGCGAGCAGCGCGGCGGCGATGGCCGCGGTGCGGAGCAAAGGGCGAACGGTGCCTTGCCTGGCGGCGAGAGACGGAAAGGCCTGGCCGCCCGTAGCTGCGTTCGAGCGCAGCGACAACGTGGCCTCACGCACCACCACGCTTTCGCTCTTTCCGAGCGCGACCACGCTTTCGCTGCGCTCAAGCGCGGCTACCTGCTGAGCCACGAGCGACGACGGCAAACGCATCGTTTTCATTCGAACACCAGCTCCTTTCCCGGCGTGACGCCGTGTCGCAGCTCAAAGTAGTCGCGGCAGTTCGCGTTCGTGACGCGCACGCCGTTGATGATCAGGTTGCGGAAGACGATGCGGCCGGTGGCGGGCCCGCCGGCCTGCGGGGCGCCAATCGGGGACTTCGCGGCGATGTGCGGCGTGTTCACCACCACGTTTTCGAAGATTACGTTCCCGAACTGCGGCGCGCCCGGGTCCTCGGCTGGCAGCAGGAAGAGCAGCGGGACAAACGGTGCCTCGACGACGATGTTGCGGATGATTGTGTTCCGCGCCCCGCCGCGGCCGCCGTGCAGATTGAAGGTCTGGCGCCCCTTCCAGTTGTGGTACGCGATCACGTGCACGCCATCGACGACAGCGCCGTGGGGGTTCCGGATCCACACGGGTTCGGCGTTGTTGAGTTGCCAGGCCACGTAGTTCCGCGCCCGCGCCGGACCGCCGACCTTGAGGTTGGTGTCGGCGGCCATCACGAAACAGTCGTCGATGTGCCAGCCGGCAAAAGCTTCGCCGGGCCGCGGCTCGACGGTGAGCCCATCGGTGTTGCCGTGCCAGGCGCCGACGACGGCCGTGTCGCGGACGGGGGCGATGGAGTGCTGGATGTGGTTGTGGGGATCCGTGATCGTGATGCCGTCGAGCTGGACATTGGAGACCACGGTCCGCACGTAGGGCACGCCGTCCCAGGGTTGTTTGTCGCCCGAAAGGACACCGCGCCCGCGCACCAGGGGAATGTCGCCGATCGGCCGGCGCACCGCGGAGCGGAAATTGCCGTACACCCAGGCTCCGCCCGCGAGGTAGGCGGTCTGTCCGGTGCGCAGCATCATGTAGTACTGCTCATCGCCCGGGAAGCGGGAGAAGTCGTGCACGCCCGGCTCGAACCAGATCACCTTCGCCCGCCCGAACTCCGCGGGTGTGACCGCCTGCCCGGGCCGGATCACCAGTGTGCCTCCGGCCGCTTTCGCGGGAACGTCGCGCTCCGGCGCCCGGGCGAAGAGAAACAGCGGATTGCGGTACCCTTCGAGGGCCCGCTTTTCCTCCGTCTTCGCCAGTTGGGCGAGCGCCTCGCGGTGGTTTGGCACCACGGCGATCTTTGCCGGGCGCGGAAGCGTGAAGCGGATCGTGTCGCCGCCTTCGACCCGCGCCTGGATGCCGTGCACCGAAGGCAGCACCGCGGCGCTGCGCAGCGGCAGCGTCACGCCCGGCAGCGGACGCTTGATCTTCACCGCCACCTCGACCGGTCCGCCCGCGAAATCGAACTGCGCCCACGAATGCGCGTAGGTGTCGCGGTTCTGCTCCGGCGCCTTCGGCTCGGTCGAATGCAGGGCGAGGAACGACAGCTTGATGTACCGCCCCTCGGGATCGACGGTCTTGTTGACGGCGCGGCTGAACGACCAGAACGTCGGCGGCCGCCACGACTCGCCGCCGCGCGAGACGGTCACCTCATAGTCCGGCGAAACAGGTGTGCCCTCCGCGGCCGGCCAGACCGTGACCTGCGGCGGCGCGGCCGCGAAACCGGGGGGGGCCGCGGTGCCCGCGAGCAGGACAGCGAGGAGCGCGTGAAGGCGCCCGCGGCTTCGCAGTTGCCCGCGGGCATCGCGCGGGGGGGGGACCGAGTGAGGATCGGTTGCGGGCAGGTGCATAGGGCGGAGATGGGGCGCTGGTTGGAGGCTGATCTCCTCGCGCTCCGTCCGGCCCCCAAGCCGAGATTTTTCCCACCGTAACACAGGATGCAGGAGCGGCCTTACGCCGCGACGACTCGGAACAATTCCGGTTCCGCCTTTTCGCGGCGCAAAGCCGCGCCTACAGCGCGGGAGTGATTCTCCAGCGGACATGAGATTTCCGGGCTAGTGCAAGGCCGGAGCCTGCCAGGCCGCGGGCAGCCAGACGCTCATCGCGGACGGGCCGCGGTTGGCCCAGGCGAAGTACGGGATGAGCTGGGCCTCGATCGGCCGGAACGCCGCCGCCGGGGCCGTCCGGTAAAGGTCGTCGCCAGCCGGGTTGGGCCGGTGCAGCAGGCGGCCGCGCAAGGCCACGGTCGTGCGCGCCAGCGGCGCGGCCACGCCCGCCAACCCGGCCGCGGGAGTGAAGCGCGCGTTGCCCGGCACGTACACCGACGGCACCTCCACCCCGGCCGGCAGGTCGGGCGACTCGAGGCAATACAACACCGGGCCGCGCATCACCGCGACCTGGTTGCGGGCCTCCTCGACGCGCGGGTCGGCGGTGACGAGGCGGGGCTCGCATGGCAACGAGAGCGTGAGGCGGTCGCCGCTCCGCCAGGTCCGCGTTACGGTGGCGTAGCCGCGAACGATCGCCGCAGGTTCCACGGCGTTGCCGTTGACCTTGACCCCCGCCTTTTCCGCCCACGACGGGAGGCGCAGGCGGAACGCCACCGGCCGCCCCGGCGCCTCGCGGATGGCAAACTGCACCTCGCCGCTCCAGGGATAGTCGGTGATCTGCTCAAAGGACAGCGTCCCGCCCGCCGCCAGCGCAAGCTGCACGCGGTTGCCGCCGTAGTGGTGCACCCAGAGACCGGCGTCGTCCTGACTGTAGCAATACGCGCTGAGCTGCGCGATGGTGCGCAGGAGGTTCGACGGGCAGCAGATCTGGTTGTGCGCCGGCTGGCCCCGCTGGGCCAGGTCGGTCCAGCCGGATCCGCGGTAGTTGGCGTCGTACCGGCGCAGGATCGCGCGGTAGAACCACGACTTTCCCTCCAGGCCGAGGCAGGCGAGGATGCCGTTGTACATCTCCCGCTCCATCACGTCGGCGAACGCGGCATCCGGACGGAGCGTGAGCTGGCGGTAGCCCCACATGAAGACGCCGATCTGCCCGCAGGTTTCGTTGTAACAGGAGGCGTTCGGAAGCTGGTAGGGGGCGCCGGCGCCTTCGACCACGGGCGCGTTGTTCGACAGGCCGACGGGAATCGCACTCACCCCGCCGTGGATGAACATCCGCCGCTGCGTGAGGTCGGCCCACAGCCGGTCGAGGGCGCCGGCGAGTTTCGCGTCGGCCGTCTCCGCCAGCAGATCGCCCGCACCGGTGTAAAGGTAGGTGAAAAAGACGTTGTGGCCGACGATCTCCTGGGAGTCGCGCACGGGCACCCGGTCCTGGATGAAGTCGGTGCCGTGGATGTCCGGCTGCATGGCCCACAGCGACTGGCGGCGCGGGGCCGTGCCGCGGCGGTCGACGATGAGCTGTGCGCTGTCGAGGTACTGCCGCCGGCCGGTGAGGCGGTAAAGCTCCACCAGCCCCATGAGGATCGACGGGTTGTGCGCGAACGACGGCTTCACCGTCACTCCGACGGTGCGGCAGGCAAAATCCGCGGCGCGCACCGCCACCGACAGCAGGGTGTTCTTCCCCGTCAGCCGGTGGTGCTGGACGCCCGCCAGGATCAGATGTCCCAGGTTGTAGAGTTCGTGATCCTGCGGCCGTTGAAACCGCGGGGCGCGCTTCGCGGTGATGTTGGTCGAGAGGTAACCGTCCGGCTCCTGCGCGGCGGCGATGAGCGCAATCGCCTCGTCCATCCGGCGGTCGAGCGCCGGATCGCGGGTGGTGGCCCACACGCACACTGCCGCTTCGAGCCACTTGTAGAGCCACTCGTCCTGCCAGGCGGTACCGACGAACTTCCCCTCCCCCGGCCGCGCGGCCGCGCGGAAGTTATCGAGCACGTGGCCCTTCGCCGGATCGGCGAGCAGCCGCCACGATTCTTCGAGCGTCACCTCGACCAGTTGCCGGTAACGCTCGGCCCAGAAGCCGTTGGTCCACTGCGCGGCGTCGAACGGCAGCGGGCGCAACGGCGTGTGCGGACTGCGCGAATGATCGACCACATAGGCGGACGCGGCGGCGTTCGCGCCGTCGACGCCACGGGCACCGGGGAGCGAACCGGGCAACAGCGCCAGCAGGGCCGCGAGTCGGAGCACACCGACGGCTCGTGATGCGGAAGGCCGGGAATCAATCATCGATACGAAAAGCTCGCCGAGAGGATGAACTGGCGCGGCGAGAACATCGAGTAATCGTTCTTCTCGAAGGTTGCCGGGTCGATCGTCGTCCAGATGAGATCGCGGTTGTCGAAGAGGTTCTGCACGTTCAACTGCACGCGCATCTCGACGCGCCGGTTCCACAGCGGGCGGCGGTACGCGAGGTTGGCGTCGGCCACGAGCCACTTCGGTCCCCGCACCGGGCGGCTGTCGGGGGTGTAACCCAGCACGCGATCGGCGCGGTAACGTGCGCCCAGGCCGGCACTCCAGCCCTTCAGCTTCTCGCCCTGGAACTGATAACGCCCGAAGCCGCTCAGGCTGATCGGGTAGTTGTTGAGCGCCTCCCGCCCGTCCTGCAGGGCGTCCTGGGCCAGGTTGGCGTCGATGATGCCCAGCGCCCCGGCCACAGTGCTGCCGGCGCCACCGAGCGGGGTAGCGAGCTCCCCGTTGGCGGCCCACTGCGCGCGGTGCTGCGCGACGTGGGCCCGGCTGATCGGAAAGAGGTCCGCCGCCTGCACCTTGAGCGTCGAGTAGTTCAGCGTCAGCGCCAGACCCTTGAGCGGATTGGCGGTGAATTCCACCTCGACGCCCTTCGCCTCGGTGGCCTGGGTATCCGTGTTGCTGATCGGGCTGCCGACGAAGCGGGAGACGTGTTCGCCCGTCGCCCCCTCGATCGCCTGCCAGATGCCCTGGACATTGTTGAGGATGGTGAAATTCCGACCCGCCTGGTTGGCGGCCTTGGTCTCGAAGACGCCCACGCGGCCGTAGAGCTGGTTCTCGCCCACGCGGAACTTCACGCCGTAATCGAAGCCCTCGCCGCGCACGTTGCCGATGTTGTTGCCATTGATGTCGAGGCCCGACTGCGGCGTGTAGTTGTCGGAGCGGTTGCCGTACACCGAAAGCCACCGGGTGAGGTGGAACACCGCGCCCTGCGTGCGGGTGGTGCCGGCGTAGGTGAGGACCGGGTTCCACACGACGCCCGTGACTTCCTGGGTGACGGCGTGGCGGGTGAGCAGGGTATTCTGGCGATCGGCCTCGTCCTTGCGCACCCCGTAGGTGACGATCAGGCGGCCGTCCCAGAAGGCGCTCTGTCCGGCGGCCATCAGCGCGGTGTTCTGGCTATTGGTCGGGCTCTGGTTGCTGACGAAGAAGCCCGGCGTAATCCGGCCATTGAGGCCGTTGGTCGCGTCGGTGAACGCTGTCGCCGGATACACCTGGCGGAACGGATCCTGGTTGTAGCTGCGGTTGCCGCCCTGGAAGTTCAGGTAGGTGCGGCGATTGACGGTGTTCTGCGCGTTGGAGTAGGCCGGCACGGCGGGATTGAGCGGAGTGAGGTTGGCCTCGTTCCACTGCGTGCTGGTGCCCTTGCCGTCCTCGTTGGTGGCCATCGCCAGGCAGCGATGCACGCCCAGCCACTTCCGGCGGGTGTTGAGTTCGTAGGTCGCCGAGGCACGCAGGTTCGTGTTTTCGCCGGACGAGCGGTTGCTCAAGGCCTGCCCCTCGAGGAACATCGCCCCGAAGTGCGGATTCACGGTGCCGTCCGGCAGGGTGCGGTTGGGCTCGAGGTGCACACCCAGTTGATCGTGGCTCGTGGCGCGATTGACCGTCCGCCAATCGACCTGCCGGTTGGCGGCCAGTTCGATATAAAGGTTCTTCGCCACCTCCTGCTGCAACACCACCGTGCTGGACCAGTAGGCGTTGTCGGACGTCGACGCCGGCCCCAGCAGCAGGGCGCCGAACGGGACGTAGTCCTCGTTCCGCATCTTCCGTCCCGCCGCGACCGCGCCGCCCCGGCCGCGGGTCTGGGCGTAGCGCTGGAAGTTGTACCACCGGTTCGCATCGCCGTCGTAAACCAGGCGCGGATTCGCCCCCCAGGAGACGGTGCCGGTCGGGTACGTGTTGACGTTGACTGCGCGGTCGTAGGCCGGGCTCCCGGAATCGAGCCACATGGTGAAATAGTCGCGCGCGCTGAAGCGCAGGCCCAACAGCCGGTCCTGCACGCCCCGCTCGTAGTCGGCGCGCAGCTCCGTCCGCGCAAACGGCCGCCAGGTGCCCGCCACATGCACGCGCTGGCTGCGGGTGTACTCCAGTTCGCGCCAGGTTCGCTGCGAGTCGTGCAGCAGGTTGAACCGCAGCGCGAGGTTGGCGCGCAGCCGCTGGTTGTGGTCCAGGTGCATCCGCCAGCTCCCGTGCTCGTCGGTGCGAAGATTCAGCTCGCTGCGCGTCTGGAAGCCGGCGCGCTTCGACATCGAGTTGATGATGCCGCCGGCGCTGCCCACGCCGTAGAGGATCGAATTCGGACCGCGGCTGAAGCTGATGCGTTCGACGCTGAACGTGTCCGAACTGAGGCCCCAGGAGAAGAAGTCGCGCGAAGCGGTGCCGCGCCCGAGGCCGCGTGCGATGGCGCGGTTGGAGTTGAACTGGACGGTGTTGTCGTTGCCGCCGGCCATCTCCGACTGGAACCCCATCGCGTAGTCGACGGCGTTCATCATTTCCGTCGCCCCGATGTCCTCGAGGAACTCCTTGGTCATTTCGGAAATTGACGCGGGCGTGTCGATCAGCGGCGTGTTGAGGCGGCTGCCCGACATGGTGTTGGCGGCGAGGTAGCCGACGTCTTTGTCCGTGGTGACGACGAACGGGCTGAGTTCGACGGGGTCTTCGTCGCGGGTGGCGGTCGGCGTGGCGGGCGCCGAAGCGGCCGGCGCGGCCAGGGAACCGAGCGAGAGCGCGGCAAGGGTCAGGGCTGACTGTCGGAGGTGGCGGGGGAGTTTCATGGGTTTTCTTGGGGAGGAATCGGGACGGGCCGGCCTCACGCAGGGGGCGAGGGCGTCGGGATCTTGCAGGGTTGGTCGGGTAGGACGAAGGGATCGGCGCGGAACATGAGACGGCGCGGGCCGGCAGCGCGCATCCTCCTGACTGACGGCGGAGGATCCGGCTGCGACACGGTGAGCGCGGCGGCGAGGGCCGCCGAGTCACGCGGAACTTTAGCCTAAAACCCGGGCGGGGCTGCGGTGGACCCAGCGGGTCGCCTGTGCCGCCTTCGTCCGGCTGTTACGGGGTGTCGGCGATCTCGACACACAGGACCGAGGCAAATTCGCCCGGAGCTTTCGCGGGCACCTTGATCGCGAGGGTCGAGCCAGTTTGCGACACTGTGAGTGCCGTTCGGCCGGCATCCGCCAGCAGATAGGCACGGGTGGCCTTCGATGTCACCCCGCTGACCTCGAACTTTCCCGCGGCTGGCCAGGCAAAGAGGTGAAAGTAGAGGCGCCCGGGCTTCGTCGTGCAGCGCCATTCCCTGGCTACCAGGAAGTCGGTCCCGGGAGCCTTTTTGCCCTTTGCCTTGGCCTTGGCCGGTTGGGCCGGAGTCGGCGCGGGCCGGCCAAACTCGGGGCCAAAGGGTGTCGGGCCGGCGCCATAGATGGCCTCACCGTTGACCTTGAGCCAGCGGCCCACGCCGCGCAATGCGTCCTGGCTTGGGCCTGGAATCACGCCCTCGGCCGTCGGGCCAACATTGAGCAGGTAGTTGCCGCCCTTGCTGACGATGTCGACCAGCTTGAAAACCAGGTCCGACGACGGCTTCCAGTCGTGATCGTTTTTCTTGAAGCCCCAGGTGTGGTTTAGCGTGGCCGGTGTCTCCCACAGACCGGGAACCGCCTGCGGTGGAATTTCGTTATCCCCGCGTGAAATGTAATCGCAGCCCGCCTCGGCGGCCTTCGCAATCTGCGCGGCGGACAGATTCTTGATGTCGGCGCCGCGCAGCAAGAGGCGGCTGTTGATCAGGCAATCCGGCTGCAAGGTGCGGATCGCGGAAACAAAAGGCCTCACCCGCTCCTCGGTCATGTTCAGTGGCGTATCGAACCAGATCAGGCTCAGCGGCCCGTAGCCGGTCAGGAGCTCGCGAACCTGCGGCTCGGCCACGGTGCGGAGGTAGGTGTCAAAGTCCCCCTGCTGCTTCGGATCCCATTTGCCACCCGCGGCCTCGCCGCCGGCGTGGTACCAGTCCTGGGACTGGGAGTAGTAGAGCCCGAAACGGAGACCGTGTCTCTGGCAGGCCGCGGCAAGTTCCTTGATCACGTCACGCTTGAACGGCGTCGCGTCGAACACGTTGTACGGACTCGTCTTCGACCTGAAGAGGGCGAAGCCGTCATGGTGCTTGGACGTGATGGCGATGTATTTCATGCCCGCCTCCTTCGCGAGCAGCACCCACTCCTCGGCGTTGAATTTCACCGGGTTGAATTGCTGCGCGAGCGCCGCGTATTCGCCGACCGGGATCTTCGCGCGATTCATGATCCACTCGCCGATCCCCGGGATCTCCCGGCCCCGCCACTCGCCGGCGGGGATCGCATAAAGCCCCCAGTGAATGAAGAGTCCGAACTTGGCCTCGCGAAACCATGCCGTCCGCTGCTCCCGCGCGGCGACGGAGTTGTCGCGTGACCCGGGCACGGCGGCGACGAGGCTCGCGAGGGGTGCGCCGAGCAACCCCAGGACAAGGAGCCAGGTGCGAGTGGGAGAGCAGGGATAGGTGGCGGATTTCATGACGGAGGGGGGCTGGAAGGATCGGGAGGAGATGGCAGGGCCGGCGACGGGCCGCGGAACAAACCGTGGCATCATAGCAAGCTCCCCCGGCCGGCATAATGGACAAAAGGAGCTTCTGCATGCCGAATCTCGACCCAGCCTCATCCCCGACGCACCGCACTTACGGCGGTAAACCGGGCATAGAACTGCGCGATCGCTAGGTACGGTCGCCGGCCGCGGTAACACTTGCGGGCGAACGGGGCGCGGCCTGCACGCCGCGCAGGATGAAGGCCGCGAGCAAGTGCAGCGTGCCGGCCACGACAAACACCGGTGCGTAGCCGAACGCATCCACCACCGGGCCGATCCCCGCGTTGAAAATCAAGCCGCCAAGCGCACCGCACGCCCCGGAGACGCCATGCACGCTGGCCACCGATTCCCGCGGCGCCACGTCGGCCAGGAGCGCGGTCTGGTTGAACAGCCAGGTCGTGCAGACCACCGCGACGACGCTGAAGATCACGATCGAGCCCGCCACCCCGAACTGCGTCGTCACCATCCCGAGCGGCGCAAAGCAGGCCGCGACCGTGAGCACGGTCTTGCGCGCCCGGTCCGCCGCCCAGCCGCGGCGCACGAGCCGGTCCGAGAGATGCGCCGCGCCGATCCCTCCCACGTCGGCGACCAGGAACGGCACCCAGGCCACCCAGCCGATCTGCGCCAGGGTGAGCTTCTGCGCCTCCTGCAGGTATCCAGGAAGCCAGAACAGGTAAAAGTACCACACCGGGTCGCTGATCAGGCGCGCGAGAATCAGGCGCCAGATATTGGGACTGCGCAGCACCGGCCCCAACGGCGCTGCGGCGGCCGCATCACCACCACTCAGGAGTGCGCTCTGGCCCACCTTCCGGCGCGTCGCCGCCAGCCAGGTGCCGACCCAGACGAAACCGATCACGGCCGGCAGCGAAAAGGCCCAGCGCCAGCCGCAGGCCACGGTGATCCAGGCAATCAGCGGCGGCGCCACGATCGCCCCAACCGCGCTGCCGGCGGAAAAGAGCGAGACCGGCAGCCCGCGCTGCGCCGGCGGAAAGAGCACCGTGCAGGCCCGCAGCGCCGCGGGATAGTTGCCGGGCTCCGCGGCCCCCAGGACCGCACGCAGCATCACCAGCGAGGCAAAGGTGCCGGCGAAACCCATGCCCAGCGTCGCCGAGGACCACACCGCCACGAAGCCCACCATGCACCAGCGCGGCCCGAACCGATCCACCAGCCGCCCGCCGATCGGGTACATGATCACGTACGGCAGCATGAAGGCCGTGATCAGGAGCGAGTAGTCCGTGTCGGTCAGCGCGAACTCCTGCTTCAAGGTGGTCTTGAGCACGGAGAGGATCTGCCGATCGAAATAGTTGAGAAACGTCGAGACCACCAGCAGCGCGACCACCAGCCAGCGCCATGAGATCACGGCGCGCGGCGGACCGGACGGCCCGGCGGGCGCGGCAGAAGCGGAGGAGGGGGCAGCAGGGGAAGGCGGCATGCGTTGGCGGGGCGCCGGTCGACGCGCGGAGGGAGCGAGTGCGCGAACGCCCGGAAAGGCGAGTCTGCGCCGGCCACCACGCACCTCCGAGCCCCGGCAGGCTTTAGGCTAAAGCCGGCGCCCCACTTTAGGATAAAGAGGCAGCGCCGTCGTTCCCGCCCGCGCGCGGCGGCAGACCGGTGCCATGTCGTCCGATGCCATTGCCCGGGTCGAAGCCTATCCGCTGGCGCTGCCGCGGGAGATTCCGTACCTCGGTCCGCTGGAGGACGGCGTGCGGCCCAACGAACGCGGGTACTTCATCCGGCCCGGCAATCGCAGCCTCTACAGCGTGCATGATCACTGCACCCTCGTGCGCGTCGAAACGGCCGGCGGCGCCGTCGGCTGGGGCGAATGCGTGGCCGTGGTGGCACCGGAGGTGACCGCGACCATCGTCCGCGACCTGCTCGCCCCGCAGATCCTCGGCCGCACACCGCACGACGCCGTCGCGATCTACGAGGATCTCTACGACGCGATGCGCGTGCGCGGGTTCTTCGGCGGCTTCCATGTCGACGCGATCGCCGCCGTCGACATCGCGCTCTGGGACTTGCGCGGGAAACTCACGGGCCTGCCGGTCGCGCGCCTGCTCGGCGCGTGCCGGCGGACGCAGTTGCCCGCGTATGCCTCCGGGCTGCCCCGCTCCACCCTGCCGGAACGGGCGGAGCTGGCGGCCGAAATGGCCGCGCGCGGCGTGCGCACGATCAAGTTTGCCGCGGCCATGGCGGCCGAGGGCGAGGAAGCCGAGATGCGGGCGCTCCGTGCGGCGGTTGGACCAAACGTGCAGATCTTCATCGACCTGCACTGGCGCTACACCGCCGCGGAGGCGATCCGGTTGATCACCCGCCTGGAGCCGTACGACCTCGCGCTGGCCGAAGCGCCCGTACATCCGGAGGACGTGCCGGGGCTCGCCGCGGTGGCCCGCGCGGTCCGGACCCCGATCGGCGCCGGGGAGGAACTGCGCACCCTGCACGAATACCTGCCGCGGTTTCACGCGCGCTGCATGGACACCATCCAGCCGGAAATCGGTCGGATGGGTGTCACCGCGATGTGGGATATCTGCCGCTGCGCCGCCGCCCACCACTGCCGCGTGATGCCCCACGCCAGCATCGGCATCGGCATCTTCCAGGCCGCCAGCCTGCAGGTCTCCGCCGCGCTGCCGAACTTCGTCCTGCACGAATACCAGCACTCGATTTTCGATCGGAATCTCCGCTACGTGACGACCGCGATGTCCTGCGATGGCGCCACCTTCACGCTGCCGGACGGCCCCGGACTCGGCGTCGAGCCGACGCCCGAAGTACTGAGGTACGCCCGGCCGTTTTGAGGGGCGTCTGAGGAGCGGGGGTGCATTCCGGCGTTCTCTCGATCCGGCGTCGGCAAGGTAGCCGCGCTTGAGCGGAGCGAAAGCGTGGCCGTTCGTGAGACCACGTTGTCGCCGCGCTCCAACGCGGCTACGACGGGCGCGTCACCGAAGGAAGTACCACCTCTTGCGTGCCCGCTGAGCCCGACGGCCCGGGCCACGCCTGCTCCCCTTGACGCCCCGGATCAAGCCACCGAAGAATGCGCCCGGCGCAAAGCGCCCGGCCATGGCGCCCGATTCACCCAAGAAAAAAGTCCCCTCCTACGGCGACATCGCCCGGCTGGCTGGCGTGAGCCAGATGACGGTGTCGCTGGCGCTGCGCAACCACCCCACCCTGCCGGCCGCGACCCGTCAGCGCATCCAGCGCATCGCCGAGGAAATCGGCTACCGACCGGACCCGCAAATCGGCCGCATGCTGAGCTACATCCGCGGCCGGCGCGAGGCCCGGACCACTCCGTCGATCGCCTACCTGCACGCGATGAAGACGGATGCGAACTTCGGTCCGTCCCGTTCCCGGCAGCGGATGCTGGAGGGCGCGAAGGCGCGGTGCGCGGCGCTGGGTTTTCAGATCGAGGAGTTCTGGCTGCAGGCCGCGGGTCTGACTCCGGCGCGCATGTGTTCGATTCTGCAGGCCCGCGGCATCGAAGGCATCGCGAAGCGGGTCCCGCGCCTCGGAGAGCGCTTCACGCAGGT
>CAZDGC010000102.1:0-11071 GCA_964504885.1 uncultured Opitutus sp. | reverse complement strand
CATCGAAGGCATTCTGGTGCCGCCCTTCCCGCGGGGAATCGCGCGCTTCGATTTCGACTGGCGGCCGTTCTCGGCCATCTCGACCTCCCACAGCAACGAGTTCCTCGGCTTGGACGTCGTCTCCACCAACCGCCAGCAGACGATCAACCTGGCCATGGAGCGCCTCCGCGCCCGCGGCTACCGGCGTCCCGGCCTGATTCTGGATCAGGAGCGGGACTTTCGCACCGGTCACCACATCCTGTCGCACTTCCTCTGGCACCAGTCGCTGCAACCCAAGGCGCAGCGCGCCGCGGTGCTGTTCATGCCCGAAGTGGACCGCAATGCGCTGGCGCGCTGGCTGCGCCGCGAACGCCCGGACGTCGTGCTCAGCCTCGGCGATGAAGTGCTGACCATGCTGGAGGAGCTCAACCACCCGGTGCCCGAGCGCCTCGGCTACCTCTCGCTGTCGACCGGCAGCCACCTCGCGCGACCGGTGAGCGGCATCGACGAGTGCCCCGATCGCATCGGCGCCACCGCCATTGATCTTCTGGCCGCCAAGATCCTCCACTTCGAGCGGGGCCTGCCCGACGTCCGCAAACTCGTGCTGATCGACGGCGTCTGGCGCGACGGCGTGACGCTCCGCGCGGAGCCGCGGTGAGGGACCGATCAGGGCGTCGAAAAGTCGGCCTGCCGGCTGCCGGCTCGGTGGACCTGGGTCGGCGTCGTAGCCGCGCTTGAGCAGAGCGAAAGCGTGGTCGCAGGTGAGACCACGTTGTCGCTGCGCTCCAACGCGGCTCCATCAGGCACGTCAGCGCCGGACGAAAGAACCACTTCGCCGTGTCTTCAGGGTGCCAGCTCCGGTGCCAGCACGGCGCAAAGCTCCTCGAAGATCTGATCGAAGAACACATCCGAGGCGAAGGCCGGCAGGCGGACGCCGTCCGACTGCAGCGCGCCGCGGCGGCGCAGGATGCGTTTCTCGAAATGGATGATCTGCTCCACGTCCTGCCGGATGTGATTCAGCACCATCAGCAGCAGCGTGTGCAGGCGGAGCGCCTCGGCCCGGTCGCCGGCGAGCAACGCGTCCCAGGCACGCCGATACAGGTCGGTCATTGACGCACCGGGCATCAAGCCCACGCAGCCGCGCGCGTGGCTCTCGACGAGTTGGAAGCCGGCGTTGCCCATGAAGAGCCGCGCCTTTCCCCCGGAGAGCGCGAGCAGCCGCGAAATCGTCGGCCCCGGCGGCCGGTTCTCGATCTTGTAGATCACCTCCGTGTCGCAGTGCTGCGCCACCGACCAGAGCGCGTCCGGGGCAATGGCCACCCCGGTCTGCTCCGGCGCGTACTGCACCATCACCGGAATCGTCACCGCCCGGGCGACGGCCGTCAGATGCGCGACAAGCTGGGCGGCGGACGGTTTTAGGAAATGCGGCGGCAGCAGCATCAGGCAGTCGGCGCCCAGATCCTGCCACTGCCGCGCCCGCGCCACGGCGATGTTGGTGGCATGGTCCGTCACCGAAACGATCAGCGGGATCCCCGCGGCGCGCGCAGCGGCCACCGCCACCGGGACCATGCGGCCGCGTTCGTCGTCCGTCAGCTTGTAATATTCGCCGGCGATGCCGAAGAGCGTCGCGGCGTGCGCCCCGTGGCCGGCCATCCAGCGGACCACGCGATCGAGATCGGCGAGGTCCACGCCGCCGGCGCTGTCGAACGGGCACGGAATGATGGGGCAGACCCCGTGGATCGTCGTCATGGATCAAATCACGCCGAGGCTCGCCCCGCCGTCGATGGTGAGGTCGGCGCCGTAGATGAAGCCCGCGCGCGGCGAGCAGAGGAAGAGGCAGGCGTCGGCGATCTCCTCGGCCGTGCCGAGGCGTCCGCAGCGCGTCACCCGCTCCGCCCGGGCCCGGCGCTCGGGCTCGCGGCCCATCTGCCGGGCTGCCATGCCGGTGTCGATGATGCCGGGGCTGAGCAGATTGATGCGCACCCCGCGCGGTGCCATCTCCTTCGCCAGGCACAGCGCCATCATCTTCATGCCGGCCTTGCTGGGACCGTAGGCGCCGATGTTGGGCTGCGGCAGGTTCTGCGCCCAGCTTCCGATGAAGAGAATCACCCCGCCGCCGCGCGCCGCCAGGTGTCGCGCGCTCGCCTGGCCGAGCAGGAAGTTGCCCGTGAGGTTGACCGCGAGCACCTCGTTCCAGGCCTCGAGCGACACCTCGGTGACGTTGACCGGATGCGTGACGCCCGCGTTGGCGATGACGATGTCGGGTGTGGCGGCGTCCAGCGCGGCGCGAATCGTCTCGGGGCGGCGGTAGTCGAGCGTCACATACGCCGGAGGCACGGCGAACGCGGCCAGTTGCGCCTGGGCCGCCGCCGCTTCCTGCCGACCGGCGGCAAACACCCGGGCGCCTTCGCGCTGGAAGCCGGCGACGAGGGCGCGGCCGAAACCGCCGAAGGCGCCGGTGATGAGGACGGACTTGTCGCGCAACTGGAGATCCATGGGGGCGCCGCGGCGCTCGCCCGCGGGCGGGATTTCTCATGCGCTCCCGACGGGCGCAGGTCGAGGATCGTTGCACCCGCGGCCGGATTCCATGGCTTTAGGCTAAAACTCTGGCGGCGTCGTCTCAGCGGGGCGACGACCGCCATCATCGCCTGCCACGCCGCCTCCGTGTCATGCTACCCCCAACCTCTTTCCCGTCCAGCGGTCCTACTCGTCCTCATCACCCCGCGGGAGCGGCACGACCACGCGACCGCTGGCTGGCCGCGCTCCTGCTGTGGGGCGCGGTCGCCACCGGAACGGTCCGCGCGGCGGACGTGATCGACCTCGGCGGCGCCTGGCGCTTCGCGCTCGATCCGGTGCGACGCGGCGAGGAAAGCGGCTGGCATCGGCCGGGGCTCATGGTGCGCGACTGGGCCGAGGTGCATACGCCGCACTGCTGGACGGTCGACCCCCGCTATCCCTATGTCGGCACCGCCTGGTACCGGCGCACGTTCACGCTGCCCGCGGCCGCGGGGGGCCGCCACGCCCGCCTGGCGTTCGATCGCGTTTTTCAGCGGGCCCGCCTGTGGATCAACGGCCAGGTCGCCGGCGAACACGTCGGCGGTTACACGCCGTTCGAGTTCGACGTGACCCCGTGGCTGCGGCCGGGCGCGGAAAACACCGTCGCGCTCGCCGTGGACAACTCCTGGTCGACGGAGACCCTGCCCGGGGCACGCCCGGGCCCCCGGCCCCAGGATCAGGTTTATCCGTGGCGTGAATACGGCGGCATCCTCGGCGGGGTGCGGCTGCTGCGGTCCGACGCCGTGTACGTTTCCGCCCTGCGCGTCATCGCCACCCCGCACCTCGACGCCGGCACCGCCACGGTCGCGCTGACTGCCTACGTGACCAACACGACCGGCCAGCCCGCGCCGGTACGCGTCGGTTTCACCCTGGAACACGACCAACAAGTGGTCGAGGCCGGGCCGGGCCTCCCGCGGCTCGCCGTCGAAGCCGTGCTGCCGCCCCAGTCCCGCACTCCCGTGACCACCCGCGTCGAACTCCGCCGCGACCAGGTGCGGCTGTGGGGCGTGGATCAGCCCCGGCTCTACACGGCGCGCGCCGCTCTGCTCGAGGGCGCCCGCGAAACCGCAGCGGCTGCCGCGACTTTCGGCATCCGCCGGATCGAGGCCCGGGCCGGCCGGCTGTGGCTCAACGGCGAACCGATCCGCATGGGCGGCGGCAACCGCCACAGCGATCATCCGCAGTTCGGCTCGATCGATCCCGCCGAGGTGGTCGGTGCGGATCTCGCGCAGATGAAGCGCGCGAACATGGAGCTGATGCGCCCCACCCACTATCCGGTCGAACCGCGGATCCTCGACTGGGCCGACCGCCACGGCCTGCTGATCATCGAGGAGGGGCTCAACTGGCAGTTGACCGAAGCGCAGATGGACTCGCCCGCGATCCGCGCGGACTTCCAGGCCCAGATGCGGGAGATGATCGAACGCGATTGGAACCACCCCTGCATCATCGGCTGGAGTGTCGGCAACGAGTACCCCTCCTCCTCGCCGGCCGGATTGCGCTGGACCAAGGACATGATCGACTGGGCGCGCACGCTGGACGACACCCGCCTGCTCACGTTCGCCAGCCATGAGGCGTTTTCCGAGAAGTTCCAGCACGCTGACGACGAGGGTTCCCGTTACGTGGATCTGATCTGCATCAATATGTACGACCACTTCGCGCGGCGTCTCGACCTGGTACACGCACGCTGGCCGGACAAACCCGTGCTCGTGACCGAATACGGCTTTCGCGCTGACCTGCTGCCGGACGAGGACGCCCGCCGTGCGGCGCACCGGCGCACGATCGAGCTCTTCCGTGCCCGCCCCTACGTCGTGGGCGCCTCGGTCTGGACCTACAACGACTATCGCAGCCGTTTTCCGCCCGGCACCGATGCGCGCGGCTACCGGCAATGGGGCGTGGTCGACGCGGATCGCCGGGAGAAGCCGACGTACGCGCTGCTCGCCGAAGAGTATTCCCCGGCAGTGATTCGCGAGGCGCGGGCCGCGGCCGGCGGCGCGCGGGTGGCGGCGACCATTCAGGCGCGCGCGGACTTCCCGTCGTACACTCTGCGCGACTACGCCGTCCGCGTGGAACTCCTCGACTCCGCCGGCGGGGTTGTGGGCACGGTGCGCAGCGCGCTGCCCATCCTGGGTCCCGGCGAGTCGTATGCGCTGGACGTGCCGATCGACGCGCCGGCCGGGACGAAACCGGTGCGCGTCCGGCTCGCCGTCGTCCGCCCGACCGGCTTCGTCACGGCTGCGGCGGAAGTGGCGTTGCGGTGAACGTGCAGGTTGGTGGAAGCCGGGCAGGAGGAAGCGGTTGCGCCCCTGGGCTGTCCGGATGAGCTCCAACATCATGCTAGAATCTCCGGGCGTTCGATTCATTGGGGGCACCGCGCCCGGTCCTTTCATGCAACCGACCCAAGCAGAGCGTTTCGAACCGCTGCCCCCCACCGGGGATGCAGTGACCGATTTTTCGGAAGCCGATGCCGCCTCCCATGGAGCAAACCACACCAAGCCCGAGGTGGCGGACGTCATCCTCGATCTCACCGGGTGGGACGATGAGACCGATCTGCGCCACTGTCGGTTACTGGAGCCCTGCGTTGGCGAGGGTGACTTCTTCATCCCGGCGGTGAATCGCTTGCTCCGCCAATGCCGTCCGGATGACCTCGGCGTTTCCGACGTGGTGCGCGCCGTGGAGGTAAGTCTCCCTGCACTGGCGATCTGTCGGGAGCGGCTCCATGCATTGTTGGCCGAACACGGCTGGAGCCGGCATTCGGCTGAGGCTCGGCTGGAGCAGTGGATAGTCCATGCGGACTTCCTGACTTTGTCGTTGGAGACCAATTTCAGCCATATCGTGGGCAATCCGCCCTACTTGCGACTGGAGAGCCTGCCGAAGGACTTGCTGCGCCTCTACCGCGCCCGGTGGAGATCGCTTTTTGACCGCGCGGATCTCTACGTGGCCTTTTTCGACGAAGTCGACGCCTACCCGGCGGGGCAGTCTGGAAAGGGTCAGGTTTCGGAAAGTGACCTCGGACATCGCCGAACGACGATACTGCTTTGCAGGGAATAGGAAGGACGCGGTGAGTTGGCCCTCCCCGCCGTTACCCGTGCGCCCGGGGCAGACGAGCAATCGGTCGGTCTGCAAGGAGCTGCGAGCAGACTTGACGGTGCGCGGCGTCGGGCCTCGATTCGGACACCGACGCCCGCGCAAGTCGGAAGGCCGGGTGTTTGCATGACGAAACCGGTCCTTCTGTTCCTGACGCACGGCTCCGGCTATCGCGAGAGCATGATCGCGCGCGGAATTCTGGAGGCGTGCGCTCACCATGGCCTGTCGACGTTCTGGCGCGACTACGAAGGGTTCGATCCGCGCGCCATCGACGGTGCGGTGACAGGGATCGTCGTCTGGGGCAAGACCGTCGCCATCCAGCGCGTCTACCGCCGCTTCGGCTCTCGGATTCCGGTCGTCAGCGCCATCGGCGGCACGCTTGACCTGCCGATCCCGACCCTCGGCGGCGACTCCTCGGCGATCGCCGGACCGATTGCCGACCACCTGATCGCGCAGGGCGTGCAGCATTTCCTTTTCGTGGGCTGGCGGGACAATCCCGCGTCGCGCTGGCGGGGCGAAACGCTCCGCGCGGCGGTGCAGCGCCGGCTGGATCGATGCACCTTCGCGATGCTCGACATCGAGCGCGAGGAACGGTTCTGGGGACCGGACGTCGGCCCCGGGGTGCGGTTGATGCGGCTGGTGCGCAACTCGCCGCTGCCACTCGCCATCATCGGTGTCGACGACCAGACGGCGGCGTCCTGCCTGAACTGCGTGGAGGACGCCGGCCTGAGGGTGCCGGGCGACGTCGCAGTGGTCGGGATCGATGGCAATCCACTCTTCGTGGATCTGCACCGCCCTCTCACCTCGGTGCACATCGACTACGTGGCGATGGGGCGGGCCGCGGTGGAGATGGTGCTGGCGGTGCGGAAAGACTGGCCGGCGCGGGACGCCCCGCCCGCGCGGCGGTTCTTCGGCGGCCGGCTCGTTGTGCGCGAGTCGTCGCTGCGCCACCAACGCGACACCCGCATCGGACGGGTGCTGGAGCACGTGCACGGGCACCACGGCCGCGAGATTGCGCTCGGGGAGATGGCGCGCGTGGCGGGGATGTCGCGCTCGACGTTCGCGCGGACGTTCAAACGCAACATCGGCCAGCCGGCCGTTCGTTACCTGATCAATTACCGGCTCGAACAGGCGAAGAATCTGCTCGCGCAGACCGACCTGAGCGTGAGCGAGATCTGCTGGAAAGTGGGTTTCGGCACCCACACCTACTTCGATCGCGCGTTCCGCAAGCTGACCGGACTCTCACCGCGCGAGTACCGCCTGCGCCGGCAGCGATCGCCGATCCTCAGCAGTCCGCACTGAGCCCTAGGGCGCCGCGACGGGGACGGGGCGCCGCTTCGCCGTCACGTCGATCTCCAGCAGGTCCTCGCCAAACACGATCGGGCCGCGAAAAACCGCCGTGGCCTCGCGCAGCACCCGCGCGCGCGTTTCCCCCCGCTCCAGCTCCGGGCCGATGTGCACCAGGACGAGCTGCGTCACGCCGGCGTCGCGGGCGGTCCGCGCCGCGTCGAGGTGGCTGGAGCACGACTGCCTCACCCGGGGATCGACCCCGGGCTGTTCGAGGAAATGACACATGTGGAGGAGCACGTCGGCGCCGCGCGCCAGCGCCACCAGTCGCGGCGTCGGCGCGGTGTCGGCCCCGAACACGACGTGCCCCGCCCGGGTCTCGAGTCGGTACGCCAGCGTCAGGACGTACGGCTCGCAGTGCACCATCCCGGCCGCCCGCACCCGCCAGCCGTCGCCGTCGTAACACGCGCCGTCGGCAAGTTCCGTCACCACCGGGGCCGGCGGGCGCCGGGTGCCGGTGCCGCCGCGGCCTTCGTACACCTCCCGGCTGGCCGCATGCCGCGTGCGCGCCCGTATGTCCGCGGCATAGACGCCGCCGGAGCCGAAGAGGCGCGCGGTCATGCGCGCGGTGCCCGCGGGACCGACGACGGCCAGCTCGGGCACGCGGCCGGCCGCCTGATCCCAGCGCACGAGTTCGAGCACGGCGTAGTCCGCGCAATGATCATAGTGCAGGTGGGTCAGGAACAGATGGCTCAGCCCGACCGACGAGCGGCCGGCCTGCAGCAGCCGTAGGTGCGCGCCGGGCCCGCAATCGAATAGCAGCCGGCGGTCGTCGAACTCCACGAGAAAGCTCGAGCCGGCTCGCCGGGCCGAAGGTGCGGGGGTGCCGGTGCCAAGGAGAAGAATCCTCATGGACGGATGGAAAGGTCGGGCGGTGCGGCCGGAGACGCCGGGGGAATCATTGGAATCCGAACAACACGTGCATCGCGTAGATGACCGTGCCGATGAGAATGGGGCCGACGACGCTCAGAACGATCCCCGCTTTCGCAAAATCGCGCAGGCTGAAGTAACCCGCCGTGTAGGGGATCACGTTCGTCGGCGCGGTGGTCACGAGGATCAGTCCCATCGTCGCGAGGAATGCCGCGGGCGCCGCTGCCAGCCACGGCGGCACGCCCAGCAGCAGCGCGGCATGGAGCACGATCGGGAGCAGCACCACGGTCGTGACCGTGTTGCTGACGAAAAGATTGTGCAGCAGGCAAACCATGAGCGCCGTCCCGCAGATGGCGACGTAGAGCGGCAGCGAGCCGAGATCCTTGATCAGTCCGCAGGCGAGCCACTCGGCCGCACCCGTGTCTCCGATCACGAAGCCGATCGAGATGCCCGTCATGACCAGGAAGAGTGCGCTCCAGGGAAACTCGCGCTGCACGTCGTCCCACGCCAACACGTCGAGTCCGGGCAGGAAGAAGACCAGCACCCCGGCAAACGCGACGTACTCGATCGACAATTCCAGCCCGATCGCCGACTTGACCGCGGGAGCCCCGATCCAGCCGGCAACCGTGGCGGCGATCACGGCCAGGGTCGTCCACTCCGCGCGCGACATCCGTCCGGGACGCGGCAGCGCCTGCGCCGGGCTGTGCGCGAGCTCGCGCATCTCCGGTGGAAAAATCCACATCAGGATAACGCAGGCGACCGGCAGCAACAGCAGCGCGGCGGGCACGCCGAAGCACAGCCAGTCGACGAAGCCCCGGCTCACCCCGCCGATGGAGTGCAGGTACGAGAGCGAGATCGCATTCGACGCCGTGCCCGCGGGCGTGCTGATCCCGCCGATCGCCGGTCCCCAGGCGCAGGCGATCATCAGGGCGCGGCCGAAGTTGCTCCGCAGGGGAGCGACGCCCTCGGCCCGCAGCACCGCCACCGCAATCGGCATGAGAATGGCCGCCACCGCTCCGTCCGAGATTCCCGAGGCAAGGAGCGCGCCCGCGCCCATGAAGGCAAAGACGATGTGCCGGGGGTTCCGGCCGACGCGCCCCAGCACGACTCCGGCCATGCGCGGGCCCAGCCCGCTCCGGGTGACGGCGAGTGAAAGGAAAAAGACCCCCAGCACGAAGCCGACGACGGGATGCCCGAATCCCCGCGCCAGCGTCGTGTTGAAATCCTGCACGCCGAGCGCATGGATCAGCACGATGGCGATGAAGCCCGCGATGGGAAAAGCCACCACCTCCGTGATCCACAGCACGATCACCATGGCGAGCACCCCGAGCGCGAGCCGGCCGGATTCGGTCAGGGCGATGGACTTGCCGGCGAGCACGTAGGGCTCCGGCGATGGCAGCAGCCAGGCGATGCCGATGCAGGCGAGGCTCGCGGCGAAGATCACCAGCCGCCGTCGGGCGATGGGGGCGGGCTCGGTTGCGTCCGGCGGGTTCGATCCGGCGGTGGGGCTGGCAATCGGACTCGGCATGGGAACGGAAGGCGCGCGGCAGCACGCGCGGGACCCGGGCTGATGGCAAGGCCTTTGCCTCTGCGAGTGCGAATCGGGCTAGTATTTGGCACGTTTGGACAAGTCCCGTGCCGCCCGCCCGGCGCGCCGCGCGATCGCGTTTGTCGTTGGGCGGCCACCCGGGGGCTCGGGGTGCGCCGGCACGACGCGCCGCTGGATTCATCTCCAGGCTAGGCCAAACGTACCGAACACTAGTCCAATCTGCCCGGACCGTGCGCGCCGGATTGTAATCGAAACGCGAGCCGGTGAAACCGGCGCGGATGAAACTGGAGAACCTGCTTTGTCCGCTCTCGCTCCTGGTGGTGGCGCTGGCGGGGGCGCCGCCAGCCCTGGGCTCCGACCGTGTGCCTGCGCCCGCCTCCTCCACGCTCACGGCCGTCGTTTCCGGCCGGGTCCAAAACGCCGTCACCGGCCATTACCTCAACCGCGCGCGGGTGGTCGTGAAGGGCACGAACCTGCTGACGCACACCGATGAGTTCGGGTTCTTCCGGCTCGTCGACGTGCCCGCGGGCGCCGTGGTGCTGGAGGCGTTCTACACCAATCTCGATGTGCTCGAAGTGCACCTCACGCTCGCCGCCGGCGAGACGGTCGATCGCCCGATCGCCCTCACCAGCCGGCAGCGCTACGGCGGGGACGCCCAAGTGGTCACGCTCGATCCGCTCGTGGTCGGAACGAACCGGGAGACGGATGCCGATGCGATCGCGACCAACGAGCAGCGTTTCTCGCCCAACCTCAAGAACGTGATCGCGACCGATGCGCTGGGCGACCTGGTCGGCAACAGTGCCGGCGATTTCCTGAAGTTCCTGCCCGGTCTTGCAGCGGAGTACGACAACGCCGAGGTCGCCGGCGTCTCGATCCGCGGCATCGGCCGCGAACTCACCGCGGTCGAGATTGATGGCGCGCCGGCCGCCACCTTCGGCCACGCCGGGGCCACGCGTTCGGTCAACCTGATTCCCCAGTCAATCAACACCATCTCCCGGATCGAAGTGACCAAGGTACCCACGCCGTCGACGCCGGCCGACGCGCTCGCCGGGACCGTGAACATGATCGGCAAGAGCGCCTTCGAGCGCAGCCGTTCCGAGTTTCGCTACGGCGTGAACCTGACCGGCAACATGAACCACCTCACGCTCGGCGCGACTCCGCATCCGTACACCGATGACACCACCCACAAGGTGCTTCCGGGTTTCGACTTCGACTGGACCGCGAAGGTCGGGCGGAACTTCGGCATCGTGGTGACGGGCATGGCGAGCAGCACCTTCAACTCGCAGAACCTCACGCGCAAAACCTGGAACGCCGCCGGCACCGCCACGGGCGCCTCGCTCGACCGGCCGTTCTTTCAGCAGTTCCTGCGGCAGACCTCGCCGCGGCATCGCAACCGGAGCTTCCTCGGCTTCAAGGCCGACTGGCGGGCCGGAGCGCATGGAGTGCTTTCGCTCAGTGCGCGCGCGACCCGCACGATCTCGGCGCGCACCGGCACCGTCACGGTGACACCCACCGCCGGCACCATCGGCACGCCGTCCCCGGCCACCGGCGTGGCGATGAGCTACGGACCCGACTTCACGATCGGTGCCACCGGCCGCGGCGGTCTGACCCTCGGTGGCGTCCGGCAGATCGGCGAGATCGACGCCGACGTCGTGGACTTGAGCTACCGGTTCGACAACGGCGTCT
>CAZDGC010000101.1:0-26480 GCA_964504885.1 uncultured Opitutus sp. | reverse complement strand
GATCCGCGCCATCGCCGCCGCGGCGACCGCCCAAGCCGCCCAGGTTTCCCGGCAAATCGATGAGGAGATCCGCCCCCGGCTCGATGCCGACCAGTTGCGACGCTTCGAACGCCTCAGTGAGGTGCGACAGCGGGTGCGCGAGCGCTGGAAGACGGGCGAACGCCTCACGCCCGAGCAGCGCGAATGGCTGCGCGAGCGCATCGAACAGCGTTACGGCACCCGGCCGCGTGGCGACGGCCGGCGACCGTGAGCGAGAGTGCCCGCCGGCTGTAACCGCCGGGGCGTCCGCTCCGCCATCCCTATTGAACCGCGCTCCGCCCGGCGGCTTCGCCGGGATCGACGGGCGCGGCCAACCAACCTGCAACTCATCCCACTCCGATAACCACTGTCATGAATCACCCTCTCCGTTTCATCGTTGTCGCCAGCGCGCTGACTGCCCTGGGTACCGTTCTGCCTTCCGCTTCCGCCGCCGCCGCCGAATCCGGCTCCGACAAGTCAGCCGACAGCGGGCGAGCGGCGGCCGCCCGCGAGCGTGTGCAGGCAACCCTCGCGGAGTTGAACCTCACGCCCGAACAAAAAGACAAACTGACGCCGGTCATTCGCGCCGAGATGCAGAAGATGGCCGCGCTGCGCAGCGACCAGAGTCTCTCGCCCCGCGAGAAGCTCCAGCGGTTGAAAGCGATTCAGGAGGAAACGGTGCCCCAGGTGAAGGCGATCCTCACGCCCGAGCAGTTCGCCAAATGGGAGAACAAGCGCGCCGAGGCTCGCGAGCAACTGCAGGAACGCGCCCGCGAACGCCGCCGCTGAGGAGCCGTTCCCGCTGCACGCCTCCCGCTTTTCCTCCCCCCCGGTGCCTTCACGATGAAAACGTACTTCCGACGATTCCTGTTCGCCTCCGTCTGGGTCGCGCTCGAGGTCGGGGCCGGCTTGCCGCTCCGGGCCGCGGCGCCCCCGGAACGCGATTCCAGCGTGCTCGAGTACCTGTCGATCGACGGTCGCAAAATCCCGGCGGTCCTTTCGATGCCGCGGGGTGCCGGGCCATTCCCTGCCGTCGTCACGATTCATGGCGGCGAAGGCGATCGCGAAATCAGCTACCTGCGCACGCTCGCCGTCGCCAACGACGCCACGCCCACCGTCAACACCCTCAATGCGCAGCCGTGGGCGATCCTATCCATCGACTATCGCAACGGGCTGTTCGGCCTCGAAGAGGAGGATGTGGTCGCCGGCATTCGCTTCGCCGGCACGCTGCCTCGGGTGGATCGTACGCGCATCGGCGTGCTCGGTGGCAGCCGAGGAGGGCATCTCGCGCTCCGCGCGGCGGAAAAGATGGGCCGGGAATTTCGGTGCGTTGCGGTCGGCTCTCCCTGGATGACCGACCCCTTCGTCTACATGCTCGGCCAGGCTGACGAGCCGCCGCTTTCGCTGCTCTCCGCCTCCTCCCGCCAGATCATCATGAGCAACGGCCGGCAGTTGTACACGGGACTCGTGCGTCGCACCGGATCTGATGCCGAGGCGCGGCGAATGATGAGTGAATTCTCGATTGAGGCGAACGCGGAGAAGATCGTCATCCCCTCGCTCTTCCTCACCAGTCTCGGCGACGAACAGGCGCCCCACTTCCTGATCAAGCCGACGTTCGACAAGCTCCGCGCTGCGGGCCGCGACGTCACCGTCTTCACCGTCGAGCAGAGCCGCCACGGGTTCTACTGGGGCCGCGACGAAGGTGGGTCGCGGCAGGGGCTCGGCCCCAAGACCGCGGTCGAACTGGCCGAGGAACAGGCGACCCGCGACCAGATCGTGGCCTTCTTCACGAAACACTTTGCCGCGGCCGCCCAGCCGGAGTCCCCCGCCCCGGTTGCGCGTTTCGTCAACCTCTCGGTCCGCGTTCGCGTGGGCGCCGGCGACAACCTCCTTATCTCCGGGTTCGTGCTCGGGGACGGTCTGGCGCGCACCGTGCTCGTCCGCGCCGTGGGCCCCACGCTGGGCGCCGCGCCGTTCAACGTGAGCGACACCCTCGCCCGCCCCGTGCTCTCCCTCTTTCGCGGCACCCAGCAACTGGCCACCAACACGGGCTGGGGTTCCGTGGCCAATGCGGCGGACATCCGCGCGGCGTCCGCGAAGGTCGGGGCCTTCGCTCTGCCGGAGGGCAGCCTCGACAGCGCGCTGCTCGTCACCCTCTCGCCCGGCCCCTACACGCTGCAGGTGGCGGGGGCCAACAACACATCCGGTGTCGCCCTCGTGGAGGTGTACGAAGTGCCCTAATCCCCGATCGACGCGGCGGCGGGCCGTGTCCGGGAACAGCCGGGCAGGCCTGGCCCGCGCCCCCGCCGCCCGCGTGAACGCACCGAAGGAAGCACGTCACTCCTCCTCGCGGCATGAAGCCGCTGCTACCTCCTGGTAAGGGCCGGAGAAATATCCGGCTCGCGACAGCCCCCGGACCAGCGGGCCGCCACGGCGGCGGACCAGCGCGCGTACTCCCGGGGTAGCGAGGACACGCGGACCCTCTCGGCGGCCCTCCCACCGCGGTTACCTTGCCTCCGGTTGATCGGAGTTTGCGTCGCGGGCGATGTCAGCGCCCCCTCAGCGTAGGGAGACCGCCCTCGCACCGTCGCCGACTTGGGCGTCGCGGGCGATCACGCGGTCGGGGGCGTTGGCGCCCGCTTTGACCACGAAGGTCCGGCCCTTGGGCGCGGCCGGGGTGAACGTCCTACCCTTCGCGCGCACCGTGTAGAGGATCTCGCCCGAGGCGGCATCGGCCAATTGGACCACGGGGTTTTCCACGTCGAACGTGAACCCGCCCAGCTTTCCCCAGGAGGGAGGGTTGTAGTTGTCGAACTGGGAAATGGTGCGGGGCCAGCCGGGATATTGCCTGCTGGCGGGATCGGTGATGTCCACGTTGCGGGGCCAGCACTCCATGGTGATCGCACGCGTTTTCTTGTTGAAGCGAACGACGCCGAAGCCGGCCGCCCGGGTGTTGAGGAGGTTGCCGCCGGGCTGCTTTTCGGGGTTCGCGGCCGCGTAGTTGGTGACCTTGTTGCCGAAGCCGTCGAGGTGGTCGCCGGTGTAGTCGGGAGCGCCGGGCTCCCGGTTCTTCCCGGGCGCGAGGGGTTCCCACCAGCGCAGGTAGAGATTGGCGATCGATGGCACGCAAAAGGACCAGATGGCATCGCGGTACTCGTCGATCCCATGGTGGAAGATCGTGGCGAGGTGCTGGTCCCCCGCGTAATGAAACGCGAACCCCTTGCGCAGGGCCGCCAGCGCCCGATTGCGGCCGGACTGCGGCCAGCCGTTGGAATCCATGTCCGCGTGGAGCCGCCCGTTGGCGCTGCCATGGATGTGGGCGCCGCCGCAAAAGATGGTCTGCGAGAGGGCCACTTTCATGTCGGCGCGACGCCAGTCCTGGGCCCACTTTTCCACGAAGGCGAGCTGGCGTTCGCCGAGGAGAACCGCGCCTGCGACATCCACGCTGGCCGGATTGTAGTCGGGGTTCTGGATGTGATCGGGGCGCGGACCCTGCTTGGGCACCCGGCCCGCCGGGCCGGTCTTGAATTTGCGGTCCTCGAGCACGGCGAAATCGATGTTGCCCCAGTTGAGGTTGGTGAACCACACGCCGATGTTCTGGCCGATCTTGTGGGGATCCGCCGGGTCGGGGAAGTGGCTGGTCTGGGCGCGCTCCACCTCCTGCACATAGGCGGCGGGCTGGGCGTAGCCGCCGTCCGCCGCACCGGGCAGCGTCGAAATCTTGCCGCTTTCACCCCAGAGGTTCGGCTGGCCGACATCATGGTCATCCGGCAGGGTCAGCGTCGGTCGATCCTTGATGATCGCCCCGAAATCACGTCCGAACTTCAGCCAGGCGGCGTAATGCTTGGTGTGGTCGTAAACCTGATCGCCGGAGAAGAAGAGGACGTCGGCATCGATCTTCCTGACGTTGTCGATGATGTCCTGTCGGGCGATGTCGCCGCCATGAGCCGGATGGATGGAGTTGCCGGTGAAACCGGCCACGATGATTTCGTCCTTGTCGACGGGATTCCGGCGAATGGTGCCCTCGTAGGTAGCTGCGGAGCCGTGGCGGACCCGGTAGCGCTGGGCCTTGGTGTCGTCCCAGTTCGCGACGCGGAAGGGGGCGGTCCAGCCTTGCTCGATCACATTGGCCCGCGCCACCTCGATCCACCGGCCGTCTCTTTCGATTTCGAGGCGAAGAGTTCGCGGGGCGTCCTTCGGCAGGGGATAAAGCTGGGCGGTCAGCTTGAGCGTCCGGTCGTGGACCGTGTAAAGGGCGAAACAGATGACGTCCTTGGCGGCCACCTCCGGGATGGAGAGGAGCGCCCGGCCATCCTGTTGCTTCTTTTTCGGCTGGGCGGCGTTACCCTGGACCATCACACACGCGGCGCAGGAGAGGAGGAGGAGGGATCGGAGGTTCATCGGGTTGGTCCGTTGGCGGGAGCAGGGTTTGTCATCAATAAAGTGGAGCCCGGGGAAGGCATGGTGGCGAGGCTCGATCCAGGATTTCCAGCCCGGCGCGGTTGATGCCACAGAAAAAAGAGGCAAAGCGGCACGAGGAAATGGGGCGCCCGCAACACGGCCTCGTGGATAAAATGATCGGCGCCCCAGTACTGCAGATCGAGGGACATGCCGGCGACCGGACGAGCGAGGGAGGTCAGGAGTCCCCAGAGGGCGGCGTAGAACGCGGACTGGCGACGGAGGACGGGAACGAAAAGCCCGAGGCACACGAGGAAATCGAGCAGGCCGGCGGCATGGAGGAAGGCCCGGGTGGCTGGGTACTCCGTCTGGAGAATGACCGCGGTCATGCCGTGGAAGCCCGCGGGGGTGGGCCAGAAGCCCAGCGCATAGCTGCCATGCCCGGCGAACGTCATGACCACGGCGACGATGGCGGTGCCGACGGTGACGCGGTGGCGGACGCCGACGGCGAGGGCCAGGACGAGGAGCGCAGGAACGAGCATCTGGCCGCCATGCTCGATAAACATCGGCGGCTGGCTCTGGGCGGCGAGGTACTTGGCGTAGGAGAGAATGGTCAGGAGGCCGCTGCCGCCCACGAGGGCCGCCATCTGGATCCACGCCCCCTTGCGCACCGTGAGACTGAGAATGGTGCAGGCCAGATAGAGCCAGCCGACCCGGGCCACCCACTTCTGCACGAAGCCGTCCGCCGCGCCCGTGCCGACGAACTCCTCCCAACTGATCCCCCACTGGCCGGCGAAGGCATAGGTGGCGTCGTGCCAGAGCAGGATTCCGTAGGGCGCCTCCCAATAGAAATGATGCCAGGTCCACCCGGCAAAGCAGAGGAACGCACCGAGGCGGAGGAGGAGGACCAGAGATCTGTCGGAGTGCATCGACCCGATCATGACTGTCGAGGTCTCGCCAACAATCCATCTTCTTCCGTCGGCCAACGCTGCCCAGGGCGGTGTCATTCTCCCGCAGCCGTGTGCCGCGCCGGTAATTTCTGCCCCCTCCGGATCACCTCATCGAGGTCGTTCCTCAGGGCGTGGGAGTCGCCCTCCAACGCGCGGCGACGACGTCAAACCAGCGGTCATAGTCGCTGCGCATCGCCGCGACCCGCTCGGGATGGGCTGATGCCAGGTCCCTCGTCTCGCCCGAATCGGCCATCAAATCGTACAACTCAAAGCGCGGCGGACCCTCGATCGTGCGCGCGCCCCGGCCCTGGAGCCGGCAGAGCTCGGCGTAACGATCGCGGATATGCTGTTGTTGCCGCGAGTCCATGCCGCAGGGCTGCACGAGCTTCCAGCGCTCGCTCACGGCGGCGAACGCGTGCCCGCGCCGCGGCGCCTCCCCACTGTCCCACTGCAGGACGATCGTGCGGTCAGGCCAGGCGGTGGCGGGATCGCGCAACAGCGGCAGCAAGTTGCGCCCATCGAGCGCGACGCCCTGCGGCGTGGCCACGCCGCAGGCAGCCAGCACGGTCGGAAACACGTCGAGGTGCGCCGTCAGGCGCTGCACGCGGGCGGGCGACGGGAACCCCGCCGGCCAGCGCACGTAGGTGGGCACGCGGATGCCATTCTCGTACACGGTGCCCTTCAACCCATGCAGACCCGCCATGTGGCGATCGACCGGCACCGAGCTGGAGCAGGGTCCGTTGTCGGAGGTGAACAGCAGGAACGTGTTGTCCTCCAAACCCAGTTCCGCCAACGCCGTGCGCAGCCGGCCGAAATTGTGGTCCACGTTGCGCAGCATCGCGTAGATTTTCGCCGTCGAGGGGCTGGCGCCCTGAGCAAGGAAAGGGGCGGTGAGTTCGTCCGCGATCTGCAGCGGCACGTGGATGAGGTTGGGCGGGAAGTAGAGAAAGAATGGTCGGTTGCGATGGCGGCGGATGAAGTCAATCGCGTGATCGGTGAAGAGATCGAGGCAGTAGCCTTCGAATTTCTTCTTGGCCCCATTTTGCAGCAGCTCCGGGTCCTGGTACCGCCGCAGCACCGCACCGGGATGCACCAGGGTTTCGTCGAAGCCCTGCGCATTCGGCACGTGCGGGCCCACGTCTCCCAGGTGCCACTTGCCGAACACCCCGGTCGCGTAGCCGGCGCCGCGGAGCGCCTCGGCGATCGTCACCTCCCCCGGGTCCATCTGCGCGGCCTTCCCAAACACGTCGCTGACCCCGGTGCGGAAGTTGTAGCGCCCGGTCAGCAGCGACGCCCGGGTCGGCGCGCAGACCGGACTCACGTAGAACCGCTCCAGGGCCACGGCCTCGCGCGCAAAGGCGTCGATTTGCGGAGTCTGGGCCTGCCGGTTGCCGTGGCAGGCGAGATCGCCGTAGCCGAGATCGTCGACCAGGAAAAGGATCACATTCGGCTTGGCGCGGACAGAGGCGCCGAAGCTGGAAAGGACGGTGACTAGTGCAGCGATGAAAAAAAGTGCCAAGCGCATGGGGATAGTGTCCGCAGCAGCGGTCAGACTCGTGGGTTCAGAGCTCCACCGAGAGGGACGAGATGAACTGCCGCGGCTCCGTGAAGCGCGGCCACGTCGGGTTATTGCCCTGGTTGGAACGTGAATCGAACACGTTGTTGACGTTGACCTGGAGCGTCCAGGTGCGGCCGAACGCCTTCCGGCGGTAGCTGGCAAAGGGATTCACCAGGACGAGGTCGGAGGTGCGTCCTGCCGGGTACAGTTCGCGGCCGGCGACGACGTTGCCCGGGCTGTTGGCGCGCAGCTTGCCGAGGGCGTAGCGGGCGGAAACGCCGAGCGAGAGGCCCCGCAGACTGCCGCGCTCGAAGCTGTAGCGCGTGACCAGGTTCGCGGTTTCGCGACGCACCGCGCTGACCGCACCTTCCTGATCGAGGAGGAACTGCGCGGTCAACTGGGTGGCTTCATCAGGATTGAGGCCTTGCTGCTGCGCGGCGGTGCGGGCGAGCCCGAGGGCGTCGCCGGTGAGCGGGAAGAAGCGGGTGAAGATTACCCGGCTCATGGAGTAGGTGGCGCGCACCGTCCACTGGCGGATGAGATTGAGCTGGACCTCTGCCTCGTAGCCCTCGGAGGTCTGATCGCGGTAGTCACCGGTGCCGATGAGCTGCTGGTTAGCCGGAAGCACGGCGTTGAGCTCGAGCTGGGCGGCAGCGTTGAGGCCGACTGCATTGTTCTCGGCCACGGTCTCGAAGCGGGTGACGGTGGCGCTGACCCGCTCGTCGAGGAAGTTGAAGCGCAGGCTGTAGTCGACGCCCTCGCCCGTGCGCGGCTGGCGCGGGCCGCCCGTGAGGTCGGTGCCGGCGCTGTCCGTGAAGAGCGTCGACTCAAAGTAGCCGGCGCCAAGCCGGAGCCAGGGAAGCACCCGAAACACGCCGCCGTAAGACTGGCTGGTGCTGTAGTCGCGCCGGAGCCGCTGGGTGGGGACGTCGTAGTCGCCGGGGTTCGCGATGACGTTGCCGGCGAGATCGAAGAGCTGGTACTCGCCCGTGGCGGCATTGACGGCCCCGACGCGGTTGCGGTTCTGACGGAAGTAGTCGCGGCTCACGCCGGCGCTGGTGTGGAGCCGCCCCTTGAAGAAGGAGTTCAGGGCGGAAAGGGAGCCGGAGCCCAAGCTCTGATCGAAGCGGGTGTTGTTGCCGCCCGCGCGGTACCAGCCGACCTGTCCGGGCGTGAGCCGCAGGCGGAGAGCCTCGTCGCTGTTGCCGTCGGCGAGGTAATGGATCGGCGTGACCAGGTTGTTGGGGAAGGTGGCAGCGGCGCCGGTGAGACCGCGGCGCGTGATTTCCTCACGCGCGAGGGCGTAGTTGAAGGTGTTGAGATAGACCTTCTCGCGCCGGTAGCTCGTGCTCGCCACCAGGCGGAGGGTGGAGTCGAAAAACGGCAGCTTGGTGTCGTACACGCCGGTGCCGCGCCAGCCGTGAATGTCGTGGCCGTCGGTGGCGAGCGTGGGCCCGTAGGCGACGAAATACTCCTCGAAACGCGGGTTCGGGATGGTGGCGCCGGAGGTGGTCGGATGCGGCAGGACGCGGTTGACGTCGATGAACACGCCGCGGGCGTTCACGCCGAGGGCGCCGGAGGCCGAGTAGGTTTGCGGCCGCGAGGTGTCGTCGACCTGGCCGTTGTAGGAAACGAGCGCGCGCAGGTGTTCGCCGAACGCGTGGGAAAGCTCGATGGTGTAGGCGTGGAATTTCGCGTCGGCCCGGTTGTCCGGCCCGCCCCAGTCCATGCCGTAAGGAGTGATCGAATACGAGATGGGCAGGAGCGGGACGAGCGCCGGATTCTGAGGATCGGCTCCCGTGGCGACATTGGCCCCGGTAAGGGTGGCGGAATTGCGGAAGGTCGTGGTCGCGGTCGACTGCATGTCGTAGAGGGTGCCGCCGATGTCCAGGTAGACATGGGTGTTTCCCGGCGCGGCGATGCGGCGCATGCCGACGCCGTTCACCTGCACGCCGGCGCGGACCGGGTCGGCGTCAGCCGCGTTGGTGCCGGAGCCGCGGAGGTAAGGCGTGACGTGGTCGTTGAGGTGCAGGTGGCCGAGCTGGTAGGTGGTGCGGCCGACCTCGAGGGTCGCGTCGAGACGGGTGCGGCGGTGGGCGAACGGCTCCCAGCGCAGCGCGCCAGCGTAGCCGTGGTGGTTACGGTTGTTCCGTTGGCGAAACTGCTCGACCTCTGACGCGAGGGCGTTGAGACGCACGCCGAGGCGCGGATGGAGTGGTTGGTTGATGTCGACCGAGTAACGCTGGGTCCCGAAATTGTCATAGCGGATCAAGGCGGTGGCCCGGCGTCGGAAGGTCGCGCGTTTGGTGGAGATGTTGATGATGCCGGCAGGGTCGACGTCGCCATAGGCAAGACCGCCGGGACCGCGGGCGAACTCAATGCGTTCGGTGTTGAAGGCGTCCTGCGGGAGGAACCAGGGATAGCCGTCGCGGAGTTGTCGGATCGACGGAATGCCGCGGAAGTTGATCTGGTTGCCGGAGCGGGAATTGACCGGCGCGCCGATCGTACCCTGATTATTGTACTCGTTCTCCGCGCCGAGGGCGAAGTCGACGGCGCCAAAAAAGTCGTTGAGCGCAAGGTCGCTCATGAGATCGGCGGTGAAGACCGAGATGGAGTTGGGCAGGTTGGCGAGTTTCTCGTTGGTGCGTGTGCCCGAGAGCGCCGACGACGCGGCGTACCCCTTGTCGGCCTCGGCGCTGACCTCGAAGGGCGAAAGGACGATCGCCGCCTCTGCGGGTGCCGCCGGCGGCGGCGGCACGGTCTGGGCGAAGAGCGGCAGGCCGGCGAACGCGAGAACGGGAGCGACCGACCGAAGCAGGATGTGGGTAGGCATAGGTTTAGGGGTTGTTGGTTCTTGGAAAAAGATGACAGGCGGCGCGCTCCCGGGGGATTCTTGCGCTCTACCGCGGCGGCGCCGGGGCATGCCGGCCCTCCTGTTCGAGTTGCCGGACGAATGCGCGCAGCTCCTGCACGATCTCCGGTTTCGTCGCGAACTGGTTGTGCCGCTGGCTCGGATCGTGGCTGAGATCGTAAAGCTGTCCCGGATGGGAGTCGGCCTTGTACCCACGCAGCTCCCTCCACCAAGCGGGCTCCTGACGACTGCCGGCCGGCGCATCGATCCAGACCCAGGGGCCACGTCGCACGGCCAGCGCTGCGCCCGCGCTCTTCGTTACCACCGCGTCTCGCCGGCTCTTTCCTCCGAGCAGGAGGGGAAGAGCGTCGAAACTGTCCTCCCCCGCGTTGCGTGGCAGCGCGCCACCGACGATCGCCGCGCATGTCGCGAGCAGATCGGTGAGGCAGAGCAACTCGGTACTGGTTGTCCCGGCTGGAATACGGCCAGGCCAGCGCGCCAGAAAGGGCACGCGATGGCCACCCTCCCAGGCTTCGTATTTGATGCCCCGCCAGGGCCCCATGCTGGCATGGCCATACTGGCGCACCCGATCGTAGGCGCCGACGGGCATGACATTCTTGGTCCCGAGGTTGTTGAGCCGTGTGATCTCCGGGCCATTGTCGCTCGTGAAGATCAGCAGGGTGTCGCGGGCCACGCCCGCCCGGTCCACGGCCGCCAGCACCTGGCCCACCGACCAATCGGTCTGAACCACGAAGTCGCCGTAGTCGCCAGCCTGGCTCCGGCCGCGGAACTCCGCGGTCGGCACGACCGGGTGGTGCGGAGACGTCAGCGGAAAATACAGGAAGAACGGACGCCCCCGACCGGCCGCCTCCTCCACGTAACGCACGGCGCGGCGCGTGAGCTCCGGCAGGATCTCCGACTGGCTCCACCCGGCCAGCTTGGGACCGGGCGTTTCGAACTCCGTGCTGGTCGGCACGTCGGGAATGCCGAGGGTCCGATCGTTCTCGATGAAGCAATAGGGAGGGTAATTGGGTACATCGGTGCCGAAGTAGGTGTCGAAGCCCCGGGTCGTCGGCCCGCCGCCGATCGGCCGCCCAAAATCGACGTTGCTGCGATTGTCCGGCCCCGTGCGCGGCGGTTGGCCGTCGCGCGTGGGCCACTCCCAACCGAGATGCCACTTCCCGATGCAGGCCGTCGTGTAGCCGCGGCTCCGCAGGAAACCCGGCACCGTCAGCCGGTCGGCGCCGAATACCGGTGGTCCCCAGGGGGCCACATTCGTCACCCCGGCCGGCGCCTTCGCTCCGGGCGAGCCTCCGGACCCATGCGGTCGCCACGGGTAGCGCCCGGTCAGCAACCCGTATCGCGAGGGGGTGCAAATCGCGGCCGCGGCGTGTGCGTCCGTCAGCCGCATTCCCTCTTTCGCCAGGGCATCCAGGTGCGGCGTCGGGATCTTCGACTGCGGATTGTAGCAACCCAGGTCCCCGTAGCCGAGGTCGTCGGCGAGGATCACGACGATGTTCGGCCGGGCGGGGTTGGTTGCGCCGGACGCCAGCGAACCGCCGCAGAACGCCGCGCCCAGCAGGACAAGGTGGCGGCGGATGCGGAGGGTGCGGGAGAGGAGTGCAGTCATAGAGATTGGTACCCGACTTGGGAGGATTCCGGTTGGTTCGAGAACCGGTCAGAGAGTGCCATCCGCGCGGCCGTTTGCCTGGGTCGCTTGCACGAGAGCCACCGGTTGATAACCGCCCCGCGAGCGAAAAACGGCCCAGAGAACCAGGTACCCAATGAGCATCAAGGCCGGAAAAACTGCGGTCGTGGCAAGGGCGTCCTTGCTCGCGTGATCGCCCAGGGCGCGAATCGTCGCTTGTTCCGTTTGCGCCAGCAGGCGCACGCGCTCGGGGTTCACCGCCTGATAGACGCCCAGCACACTCTGTTTGGATGTCACGACCTGTTCGTGCAGGGCCGGTTTCTCGGAGCGCAGGCGGTTCTCCACCGCGCGGTCCTGAATGAGACCGAGGAACACCGTGCCCATCACGCCGACGCTCATCATGCCCACGGCGCTGGTGGCATTGAGCGAGAGCGCCCCGCCTTTCGGAAATCGCTCGGCCACGATTCCCAGCATGGTCGGCCACAGGTAGGTTTTGCCGATGCCGTAGAGGGTGGCAGCGAACAGGATCGTGGCGCCTTCCGCGCGGCTGAGGAAAAGCAGGCCGGCGACGGCCAGCACACAGCTCGCGATCAGGATTCCCAGGGGAGTGAGTAGCTTCACCACCGGCGCGGCGCAGAACCGCAGGACCATCATGATCAGCGAAGTGTAAACGAGCACCCAGCCGGCATTCATGGCCAGGGCCTTCATCGACCCCTCCATCAGCGAGGTAATCCAGCTATCGGTGCCCAACTCGGTGGTCGCGAGTGGGATCATCAGGACCAGCAACACCAGAAACATGGGCTGTCCCAGCGAACGCGTGTAAAGACCAAAGCCGCCCGCACACGCCGCCGCCGCTATCACGCCGGCATACCACGGCTGTCCCAGCAGGCGCCCGAACTCGCCAAAGAGAAACACCAGCACCAGAAACAGGCCGACGGCGCCCGTCTCGCGGAACATGTCGCGGTCAGTGACGCCGGCCTCGATGCGCTCGTGCACCGGGAACCGATGCCCCAGCATGAGTACGCCGTAGAGGAGAATGGGGCCGAGCAGCATCCCGATGCGCCAGCGCCAGTCGAGCCCCTCCCCGATCGCAATGCCGGCGATGCCGCCAACCACCATGCCCGCCGGCCAACTGGCGTGCAGGATGTTCAGCCAGGTGGTCTTGTTCTGCCGGTACATCGATGCGACCACCGGATCCGCGATGGCTTGCGCCGCCCCGTTGCCCACCGACACGACAAAGGTCCCCGCGTACAGCCACCAGTAGTTTTTTGCGAACAGCAGAATGATTGTGGAGACGACGTGGCAGACAAACGCAAAGGCGAGGCACTTCCCGTACCCGATGCGATCCGCCACCATGCTCACCACCACGATCGCCGCGGCGAAAGGCCACAATCCCACGCCGAGAATCTCGCCCTTCTGCGTCTCCGTGAGGCCAAACTCGCGCGCCCAGTCGCCGATGACCTGGCCGCGCACGGCAAAGACCGCCGCCGTGGCGGCGATGGCGGTGAAGCAGGCCCAGAATAAGGCGCGTCGGTCGGAATGCGAAGGACCGGGACTGGCCGCCGTGGAGTTCATGAGATCGTCCAGTTACGGGTTCGCGCGGAATCACTCGGACAGGGCGCGCCAGTGTTGATACAACGCCTCAATGGCGGCCGGTTCGCTCTTTCCATCCCAGACCGCCACGCCATAGCGGAGGTCGAGCGGGCGCGCGGCCTCCAGCGTGTAGGGTTCCTTCCAGAGGTTCAGCGTGGCGGCCAGATAGGCGAACTTGGCCGCCATGGTAAACATGCGCGACGGGTGGCGGAGGTTGGCCGGATGATCGAAGAGCGCGAAGGTCACCGGCTTTCCCTCGACCTCCGCGGTGTAGGCGCACCACGCGGCGTTCGTGAGCCGCTCCGTGCCCCGCACCACGTCGCCGGCGGCTCCCGCGGAATTGGTGAACACGCCGCCCTGGTCCATCGCGACGACGAAGCGCGCCCCGAGCCCGTAGTAGTGGCTTCCGGTCAAAGTCACGCTCGCGCGGCCCGCGGGCGCCCGCAGCCGGCTGCGCCACGTCAGGAGGGTCGCGGCGCGGGCGGGCGTCTCGTGGAGCCGGAGGGATCGCTCCTCACGCAGCACTACCTTGCCGTCCGGCGTCGTCCAGTCGAGCACCTGGCTCAGGCGGTCGCGCTCCCGTTTCAGTTCGCGCGGCACCTGGCGGCCCGCGCCCGCCTTTTCCTCCCAGAAGGTTACTCCTTCGACCGAGAGGGCGAACATCAGGGCATGATGATGCACGTGATCCGCCGGCGAGTCGCGCAGTACCGCCACTCCCCCGGGCGTACGGAGCTGCGCCACGTACGGCTTCAGGGGATTGGCCGCCGCCTGGTATTCGAGCGCAGTTTGGCCGCCACGGGCGGCCAAACTGATGATTTCAGCGTTCGCCGAAATTGTGACTCCCATCCCGACCAGTGCGAATCGCGCAAACTTGATTAGTTCCATGGTTGGTAATCCCCCAGTCGCAAAGCCCCCTGTCTCAACCTCTCCAGTCGTGTGGTCCGATGGTCTCTTGCTCCCCGGCCCGGCCTCAAAGGATCTCCCGGCGCTTGGGGTCGAACTTCGCGGTGACGCCCTGGCGGTGCGAGTGCATGGCCATGTGCAGGACAGTCTGGGTGCGGAACGCGAGGTCCGCCGGACTCCAGGTGTCCTTGCGGCCCGCGCGGGCGCACTCGAGCAGGTTCTTCCACAGCTCGACATTGTTCTCCGGATACGGAATCGGGAAACGCTGCGGCGGCTTGGCGCCCTTTTCCCGAATCGGCGTGAAGAGGATGTCCTTGTTGTTCGTGTCGATGGAAAGCGAGCCCTCCCAGCCGCGGATGATCGGGCAGCGCTGGCCGGCGCCGCGCAACGGCGTCGCGTTGAAATCGTTGGCCTGGGTGCCGAGCACACTGATGGTGACCTTCTCGGGGAACTGGGCGATCAGGTTGAACGTGTCCGGCACATCCCGCAGTTCGTAGTCGTACCGATGGATGCCGCCGAGCGCGACGACCTTCTCGGGGAAACCCACGCCGAGGATGTACATGACCTGCGTCAGGCAATGCGGATACAGGTCCGTGACCGGCCCGCCGGCGTAGTCCTCGAACAGGCGCCAGCGGAACACGCGGTCCACGCTGAACTCCCGCTTGGGCGCGTCGCCCTGGAAGGCCATCCAGTCGAGGTTTGGTCCGGGCTTCAGGTTCGCGTCGTCAACCTTCATGCCGCGTTCGCCCCAATCGCCGATGCGGAAGAATCCCGTTTCGCCGAACAGCGGTTTGCCAATCAGCCCCTCCTGCACCAGGCGCCGCATCTCGTGCCACGCGCCGTCGCTCATCGCCTGCGTGCCGCACTGGAAGGCGCAGGGCGACTGCGCCGCCACGTCGGCGAGCTGGCGCGTGATCGCGAACTGCCGCCAGTGGGTGACCGGCTTCTCGCAATAGACGTGTTTTCCGGCCCGCAGGGCGTCGATTGACTGCGGCCCGTGATGGTGGTCGGGCGAGGCGATGCACACCAGGTCGACGGCGGGATCGGCCAGCAGTTGCCGGTGATCCTGATAGGCCTTCGTCGCCTTGAGCCGCTCCTGCGCCCGCTGGGCCCGCGGCAGGTTGACGTCGCAGACGGCGGCGAAGTCGACCGGCACCTTCTCTTCCGCGCGGAGCTGCTCCAGGATGCGCATGTGCGCATTGGCGCGCGAGCCGGTGCCGATGAAGCCGACGCCGATGCGGCGGTTGAGGTTGGTACCGGAAGCGACCGCCGGGGCGGTCCTCGCGCGCAGCATCGCTGGCAGCGCCGAGGCTGCTAATGCGGTGGAAGCTGCGGTCGAAAGAAAGGCGCGTCGGGTGGGGGTGGGCATGGAGTTCATGAGGAGACGAGGGGGTTCAGAGGAGCGGGCGGAGATGGGCGATGGAGGCGGCCGCCTGCTCGATGGTGCCGCACTCCACGCTCAGCACGATGTCGCGTCCTGCCTTCCGGCAGATCGTGATGACCCGCGCCCAGTCGATCACGCCCTCGCCGCACGCGCAGCCGACGGGCGTGCCGGTGACCTTGCCGCGCTCGGCCTGCGAATGCTGGATGGAGATGTCCTTGGCGTGCAGGTGCACGAGCCGTCCGACCACGCGTGCCAGCCAACGGTAAGGGTCCTGCCCGGCGAGGTAGCTGTTGCCCGTGTCGAAGTTGATTCCGATGGCCGGGCTCTTCACCAGGCCGGCAAGGCGCGCGAGCCCCGCGGGGGTCTTGCTGTACTGCTGGTGCGGCTCGAGGCCGAGGAGGATGCCGCGCGCCTCGGCCACCTTCGCCGCCTCCCGCAGGGTGTAGCGCATCAGCACCCAGTCCTCCTCCTCGGTGGTCCAGGGCTGCTTCGGTCCCTCGTCGGTGTTGACCACCGGTGCGCCGGCCTCGGCGGCGAAACGAATCGCCTGCTTGAGGTACTCGACTCCAATCTCCGGCTTGGTGATCGGCGTGTGGGCCGAGAGGCCCGAGAGCTTGACGCCGTACTTCTCGCACGCGCGCCTGAGCCGCAGGGGATCGTCGAGCATCGACACGCTGTGGAAGTAACCGGCTTCGCTGAGCAGCTCGCGCCCCCAGTGGACCATCGGCTCGACGTAGGCGTAACCGAGTTCCGCGGCTTTGGCGACGCCCCACTCGAACGGCTTGTCGGCGTGGCGGACGAATTCGAGGTTAATTCCAAGGTGAATCTTGTTCATGGGCTGGCAGGAGGGGAGGATGAGTGCGCCCCCAGTCTAACACGAAGGGCCGGGCTTGTCGTTCGCCCGGTTTCACTGAAATATTTTGTACATCATGCTGCTGCCCCTCTACCAGGACCACGATCGGACCTACCGGGCCGACACCTGCTCCGCCCTCGCGGCCGCGCAACGGCGAGGCCTCGTTCGCCTCGAAGCCCTGGTCCGCGGACACTACCCCGGCCGCCGGCTCCCGCCGGGCGCGCTCCCGGGCGTCAAATCCGTCGGATTCTGGGACGCCCGCGGCCCGCAGGACTGGGGCCTCGACTGGCATCGCAACGAGGGCGTCGAGTTCACCCTGCTCGAGCGCGGCAGCGTCGCTTTCGAAGTCGACGGCCATCCTTGCCACCTGCGACCGGACGATTTGACCGTGACGCGCCCCTGGCAGCGCCACCGCGTGGGCGACCCGCACGTCGGCCCCGGCCGGCTGCACTGGTTGATCCTCGACGTCGGCGTGCGCCGCCCGCACCAGCCGTGGCGCTGGCCCGCCTGGGTGGTGCTCACGCCGGCGGATCGCGCGGAGCTGACGGGATACCTGCGGCACTGCGAGACTCCGGTCTGGCACGCCACGCCGGAGGTGGGGGAATGTTTCCAACGTCTCGCCGCAAGCGTGGAGCGTGACGCTGGCGGCGATCAGGTTTCCCGCCTCGCCGCGCTGCTCAACGAACTCCTCGTGCTGGTGCTCGAGATGTTCCGCCGCCGGCGGGTGACCCTGGATTCCTCGCTGGCGAGCGCGGAGCGCACGGTGGAGCTTTTCTGGGCGGAACTGCAGCGGAGCCCGGAGCATCTCGCGGAGCCCTGGACGGTGGTGTCCATGGCACGACAGTGCGGCCTGGGCCCGACGCGCTTCATCCACTACACCAAGCTGCTGACCAACGCCACGCCGATCACCCATCTGACGCGGTGCCGGCTGGCGGAGGCGGCGCGCCAGTTGCGCTCCCACCCGGAGCGCAGCATCCTGGAGGTCGCGCTCGCGGTCGGGTATTCCTCCAGCCAGTACTTCGCCACCGCTTTCCGACGCGAGTTCGGTTGCGCGCCCTCGGAGTACCTCCGCCGGCGCTAGACCGGAAATCTCGCAACACGACTCGGCGCCGCAACCAAAGTAACAGCCAAGGATCCAACCACGGATTACGCGGATGGCGCAGATAATCGGAGATTCCGCTGTCTTCTTTTTCCGCGCCATCAGCGCCATCCGCGGTCAAGAATTCTGCGGTTTGAAAATCGTCGTAAAGAAACTCGATGCGGAGAAATGGTGGCATGCCCGCCGGAGAATCACTCCCACGCTGTAGGAGCGGCTTTATGCCGCGAAAACCCGAAACCGGACTCGTTCCGAGTCATCGCGGCGTGAAGCCGCTCCTACATCTCTGAAAGAGCCTTTGAATCTTCCATGCCAGCCCCGCGTGGCCCCCCCACCCGCCCCCCCATCTTTTCCGCCGCGCCCCCATCGATTTCCACCGCTGCTCAAGACAACCCGCGCCGCCGCTGCCACCTTTCCTCCTCCCTTTTCCTCCATGCGTCTGCTCGATCTCTCCCATCCCCTGGTTCACGGGGCCGCCGCCTTCCCCAACGACCCCAAGCTCGCCATCATCCCGCACGGGCGCGTCGCCACCCACTCCTACAACATCAGCCAGGTGCTGATGGGCACGCACCAGGGCACGCACCTCGACGCGATGTATCACTTCTTCGACGACGGGCGCACCCTCGACCAAATGCCGCTCGACTGGTTCTACGGCCCGGCGCGCGTGCTGCACCTGCCCAAGGCGCCCAATGGTGCAATCACCGTCGACGATCTCCGCCCCCACGAGGCGCACTTCAGCCCGGGGGCGAAGATCCTCGTCAACACCGGCTGGCACCGGCGTTTCGGCGCACCGGAGTTCTTCTCCGATTTTCCGTCGTTCACCCTCGACGCCGCCCGCTACCTCGCGGCGCGCCGCATCCGGCTGCTCGGCATGGACATCCCCACGCCCGGCAAACAGTGGCTCGAACTGCACCACATCCTCCTCGCCGCCGACGTCGAGATCGTCGTCATCGAGAGCCTCGCCAACCTCGACGCCCTCCCCGACACGTTCACGTTCGCCGGCTTCCCGCTCAACTTCGCCGGCCGCGATGGCTCCCCCATCCGCGCCGTGGCGATCTGCGACTGAAAACGCTACCCGCGCTTACCTGCGCCACTCATGCCAGCCCACCCTTCTCCGCTGCAGCTAGCTACGAGCGTGAGCGAGTGGTCACCCGACGACTCGCTCACGCTCGTCGCTACGCCGGTCGGGTCGATGCGCTCGCCCCAGTGTCAAACTTCCTGACTCCATGAACTCCCTTCGCGGCCCCGCGATCTTCCTCGCCCAGTTCATCCGCCCGCAGCCGCCGTACGACACGCTCGACGGCCTCGCCCGGTGGGCCGCGTCGCTCGGCTACCGCGGCGTGCAGGTGCCCGCCTGGGAATCGCCCCGCCTGATCGATCTGCCGCTCGCCGCCGAGTCCGCCGCCTATTGCGACGACTGGCGGGCGCGCCTCGCCGCCCAAGGCCTCGCGGTCACCGAACTCAACGCCGCCCTCGCCGGCCAGGTGATGGCCATCCATCCCGCGTACGCGGTCGCGTTCCAGCCGTTCTACCCCGCCGGTCTCGACGACCGCGCGCGGGTGGCCTGGGCCACGGAGCAGCTCCGCCTCACGCTGCGCGCGGCCGCCCGCCTCGGCACGAACTGCGTGCCGGTGCTCTCCGGCGGCCTCGCCTGGCACCTCGCCTACCCATGGCCGCAGCGCCCGGCCGGCCTCGTCGACGAAGCCTTCCGCGAACTCGCCCGCCGCTGGCGCCCGCTGCTCGACCTCGCCGCCGAACTCGGCCTCACCCTCGGCTTTGAGCTGCACCCCGGCTCCGATCTCTTCGACGGCCACACCTTCGAGCGTTTCCTCGCCGAGGTCGGCGACCATCCGGCGGCCGGCCTCAACTACGACCCCAGCCACCTGCTGCTCCAGCAACTCGACTACCTCGGGTTCATCCGCCTCTACGGCACGCGCATCCGCGGGTTTCACGTCAAGGACGCCGAGTTCCGCCCCGATGCCCGCGGCGGTGTGTACGGCGGCTACCAGTCCTGGGCCGGCCGCGCCGGACGCTTCCGTTCCCTCGGCGACGGCCAGGTCGATTTCCGCCGCGTGTTCACGCTGCTGACCGAAGCCGGCTTTCGCGGCTGGGCGGTGCTCGAGTGGGAGTGCGCCGTCAAGTCGCCCGAGCAGGGCGCGCGCGAAGGCGCCCCGTTCATCGCGCGCCATCTCCTCGAAGCCACCGCCGTCGCCTTCGACGATTTCGCCGCCGGCGCCTCCGATGCCGCCACCAACCGGCGAATCCTCGGGCTGGAGTGAGCATCCCCGTCTCCTCCGCGCATCGTCTCGCTTCTTTTCACCGGGCGACCGTAGCCGCGTTGGAGCGCAGCGACAACGTGGCTTCTTGCCCGGCCACGCTTTCGCTCCGCTCAAGCGCGGCTACCCTGGGCTGGGGCCACCAACCGCACTGAGCCCTTTCCACCCCGGGAACCACACTTTCCGCCAGCGCCAAAGACAACCAGCGCCACTTTCGTTATCCTGCCGCGACTTCAACGCCCGCCGTGATTCCGTCCTCCTCCCCCGTCGCCGCGTCCTCCGCTCCGCCACTCGATCTGGCGGCACAGGCCCGACTCATCCGTCGCGACATCCTCACGATGGTGCACACGGCCAACTCGGGCCACATCGGAGGCAGCCTGAGCGCCGTCGAGCTCCTGGTGGCGCTCTATTTCGATCTCATGCGCCACGATCCCCGCCGGCCGCGCTGGGCGGAGCGCGATCGCTTCGTGCTCTCCAAGGGCCACTGCACCCCGGTGTATTACGCCACGCTCGCGCACGCGGGTTACTTTCCGCTCGCGGAACTGGCCGAGTTCCGTCGGCCCGGCTCACGTCTGCCCGGGCACCCCTCCTCCGCCAAGACCCCGGGCGTCGACGCCGCCACCGGCACGCTCGGCCTCGGGCTCTCCACCGCCTGCGGCCTCGCCCTCGCCGCCAAACTCCGCGGCCAGGCGCACACCGTGTTCGTCCTCTGCGGCGACGGCGAGCAGCAGGAGGGCCAGATCTGGGAGGCCGCGATGTTCGCCGCCAAGTACCACCTCGACAACCTCATCGTCTTCACCGACCGCAACCGTCTCCAGACCGACGGCGACACCGAGGCCGTGATGCCGCTCGAACCGCTTGCCGACAAGTGGCGCGCCTTCGGCTGGCGCACCGCCGCCATCGACGGCCACGACTTCGCGCAGATCCGCGCCGCCGTCGCCGACGCCCGCGCCGCCACCGGCCGCCCCACGATGATCGTCGCCGATACAATCAAGGGCCGCGGCGTCTCCTTCATGGAACGCGTCGCGCTCTGGCACGGCAACCCGCCCGACGACGCGCAGTACGCCCGCGCCCTCGCCGAGCTCGATTCCTCCCATGTTTAGGCAGACCCGCCAGGGCTACGTCGACGCCCTCCTCGAACTCGCCCCCGCCCGTCCCGACCTCGTCGTACTCGACGCCGACGTCGCCAAGGCCACCAAGACCTGCGACTTCGCCGCGCGCCACCCGGACCGGTTCTTCAACTGCGGCGCCGCCGAGCAGAACGAACTCTCCGTCGCCGCCGGTCTCGCCCTCGAGGGTTTCCTCCCGTTCGCGACGACGTTCGCGATGTTCGCGACCACGCGCGCCGCCGACCAGTTGCGCAACTCGATCTGCTACCCCCGGCTCAACGTGAAGGTCGCCGCCACCCACGCCGGCATCACCACCGGCGGCGACGGCGCCTCCCACCAGGCCTGCGAGGACCTCGCCGTCGCCCGCGCCCTACCGAACCTCACGGTCCTTGTCCCCGGCGACTACGAGGAGGCCCGGCAGGCCACCCACGCCGCCGCCCGCCACGAGGGTCCCGTCTACCTCCGCCTCGGCCGCGACGCCTACCCGGTCGTCCCCGAACTGCACCAGGACTTCGTCGTCGGCCGCGCCAAGACGCTCCGCGACGGGCGCGACGTCACGCTGGTGTCCACCGGTATCATGGCCGCGGAGACGCTCGCCGCCGCCCGCAAACTCGCCGCCGCCGGGATCGACGCCCGCGTGCTGCATTACCCGACCCTGAAACCGTTCGACGCCGAGCCGCTCCTCCGCGCCGCCCGCGAGACCCGCGGCTTCGTCACCGCCGAGGAGCACTCCATCATTGGCGGCCTCGGCGAGGCTGTCGCCACCGTGCTGGCGGAAAACCACCCCGCCCCCCTCCGCCGCATCGGCGTGCGCGACGTGTTCGGCGAATCGGGCCACGCGCCCGAACTCCTCGATCGCTTCGGCCTGCGCGCCCGCGACCTCGCCCGCGCCGCCCGCGAGGTGCTTTCGGACCAGGCGGACGGCCTCCCCCCCGCGACCAGCCCGTGACCCGAGTTCCCTCCCTCTTTCAGCCCTGCGTGACTATTGCCGCTTGGCATGGTGCGCCCCGGCGTAGCGACGAGCGTAAGCGAGTCGACGGCCTCACGGCCCCCCGCGCGCACGCTCGTGGCTACCCGCATTCCAGGACTCGGTCTACTCGCTGACGCCCCCACCATGCTCGCCCTCGTCAAGACCGCGCCCGGCCCCGGCCACGTCGAACTCATCGACGTTCCCGAACCCGAGCCCGCCCCGCATCAGGTGAAACTCGAGGTCGCCGCCTGCGGGATCTGCGGGACCGACCTGCACGTCCGCAACGACACCTTCCGTAACTTCCCGCCCGTGATCCTGGGCCACGAGTTCGTCGGCCGCGTCGTCCTCGAGGGCGCCGCCGTGCGCGGCACGACCGATCCCGCCGCCCGTTACGCCGTCCTCGGCGCCACCGCCGTCGTCGACCCGGCCTGCCCCTTCGTGCGCGCGGGCGATTTCATCCTCAGTCCCACCCGGCGCGGCATGGGCCACGGCGTACACGGCGCCTTCGCGCGTTTCGCCGTCGCCCGCCCCGATCAACTCTTCCGCCTCGACGACAGCCTGCCCGCCGAGGAAGGCGCCCTCGTCGAACCGCTCGCCGCCGCCGTCCACGCCGTCGCCGAACGCAGCACCGTGCGCGCCGGCGACGTCGCCCTCGTCTCCGGTCCCGGCCCCATCGGCCTGCTCTGCGTGCTTGTGCTCTCGCACCTCGGCGTTCGCACCGTCGTCGCCGGCACCGCCGCCGATGCCGTCCGTCTCGCCCTCGCCCGGGATCTCGGCGCCACCGCCGCCATCGACATCACACAGGAGGACCTTCCCTCCGTCGTCCGCGCCGTCGCCGGCCCGCACGGCATCGACGTGGCTTTCGAGGTCGCCGGCGCCGCGCCCTCCGCCGCCGCCTGCCTCGACGCCCTCCGGCCGCACGGTACCTACGTCCAGGTTGGCCATTTCGGGCGCGACATCGCCGTGCCTTTCGACCGCATCGGCTTCAAGGAACTGCACGTCACCGGCTCCGTCGGCTACACCGAGGCCACCTGGACGCGCACCCTGCGCCTCCTCGCCCAGGGCCTGCGCCCCAGTCGCATCGTCACCCACCGCCTGCCCCTCGCCCGCTGGCAGGAAGGCTTCGCCGCCTTCGAACAAAAATCCGCCGCCAAGGTGCTGCTGCTGCCGTAAGGGACCGAAGGACGAAGGGACGCTGAGACTACAGGACCCACACCGCCTCTCCCCCTCTCCCTCTCTCCCACTCTCCTCGTCGCTCCCTCTCTCCGTCTCTCACCCTCACTCTCACCGTCACTTTCCCTCTCACCACCCCATGCCCCGTCTCACTGCGAAAACCGTCCTCGTCACCGGCGCCTCCAAGGGCATCGGCCGCGCGCTCGCCCTCGGCTGCGCCCGCGAAGGCGCCGATGTCATCCTCAATTACCACACCGATCGCGCCGGCGCCGACTCGGCCGCCGCGGAGGTCCGTGCCCTCGGCCGCCGCGCCGTCGTGCTCCGCGCCGACCTCGCCCGCCCGGCCCAGATCGAGCGCATGTTCGCCGCCGCGCGGAAACGATTCCCACGCCTCGACGTGCTGATCAACAACGCCGGCCTCACCGGCTGGAGCGAACTCTTCGCCACCACGCCGGAGAAATGGGATCTCGTCTTGAACACCAACCTCCGCGGCACCTTCTTCTGCTCCCTCGCCGCCGCCCGCTGGATGCGCGACTCCGGCACCGCCGGCGCCATCGTCAATGTCTCCACCAATTGCGCCCAGCTCGGCGTGAAAAATCTCGTCGCCTACGCCACCAGCAAGGCCGGCCTCCACGGGCTCACCAAACAGCTCGCCATCGAACTCGCACCCCACGGCATCCGCGTGAACACCTTCGCGCCAGGCCCCGTCAACGTCGACCGCAACCTCCGCGACGACCCCGACTACCGCCGCGTCTGGGGCGCCATGATTCCGCTCGGCCGCACCGCCGAGCCCGACGAGATGATCGGACCCGCCCTCTTTCTCGCATCCCAGGATTCCAGTTACGTCACCGGCCAGACGTTCTACGTCGACGGCGGCTGGACCGTCCAGGGCCGCATCCCGTCCGCGAATCTGGAGAAGGCCGCGCGCAAGAACCGATGAAACCGCTCCGCATTGGCATCGTCGGCTTCGGTTTCATCGGGCCGCACCACCTCGACGCCATCCGCCGCCTCGGTTTCGCCGAGGTCACCGGCCTCGCCACCATCTCCGCCGCCGACGCCCGCGCCCGCGCCGCCCAGTACCACGTCCCGCGCGCCTACGACTCGTGGCAGGAGCTCGTCGCCGATCCGGCCATCGACGTCGTCGACGTCGCCGCCCCCACCGCCCTCCACTGCCCGGTCGCAATCGCCGCCGCCCGCGCCGGCAAACACGTGATCGTCGACAAACCGATGGCGCTCACCTCCGCCGAGGCCCGCCGCATGCTCGCCGCCGCCCGCCGCGCCGGGGTCGTCCACGCCGTCACCTTCAGCATCCGGTACAACGTCATGCTCCAGCAGGCCCGCGCCCTCGTCGCGCGCGGCGAACTCGGCGAACTGCGAATCGCGAACGGCCGCTACTGGCAGGAGTGGCTCACGCGCGACACCGACTACAACTGGCGCCTCGATCCCGCCCAGGGAGGACCGCTCGGCATGGTTTCCGACGCCGGCGCGCACTGGTACGATCTCGTCCAGCACGTCACCGGCCGGCGCATCGTGCGCGTGCTCGCCGACTTCGCCCGCTTCATCCCCGTCCGCCGCCCGCCGCAGCCCGACGGCACCGTCACCGACATCCGGGTACGCGTGCCGGATCTCGGCATCGTGCTGTGCGAGTTCGACAACGGCGCCCGCGGGATCTTCAGCACCGGCGCCATGAGCCCCGGCTACAAGAACGACCTCACGCTCGAGCTCTGCGGCGCGCAGTCTTCGCTGCGTTGGCAGCAGGAGCGACCGGATGAACTCTGGGTCGGCCGCCGCGACGCCCCCAACCAGACCTGGGTCAAGGATCCCCCGCTGCTCGATCCCGCCGTGCGGCCGCTCGCCGCGCTGCCCGGCGGCCACTACGAAGCGTGGAGCGACGCCTTCCGCAACCTGATGCGAAACATCCTCGGTTTCATCGCCGCCGGCCGCGACCCGCGCGAGGCGGACGGCGCCGACTTCGCCACCTTCGCCACCGGCGTCGAGATTGCCGCCATCGTCGACGCTATCGCTGCCAGCGCCCGCGCCGGCGGCCGCTGGACGCGCGTCCGCCGCTGAGTCCCCCATGCCCGCCACCCCGCTCCAGGTCGCCATCCTCGGCACCGGCAACATCGGCACCGACCTGCTGCACAAGCTGCTCGCGGGCCCCGGCAACCTCGCCCTCGGCCTCTTCGCCGGCATCGATCCCGCGTCGCCCGGCCTCGCCCGAGCCCGCGCCCTCGGCGTGCCCGGCGGCGATCGCGGCGTCGATGCCATCCTCGCCGATCCCTCGCTCCGCCTCGTCTTCGACGCCACCAGCGCGCCCGCTCATCGGCGGCACGCGCCCGCTCTCGCCGCCGCCGGCCGCGTCGTCGTGGACCTCACGCCCGCCGCGCTTGGCCCCGGCGTCGTACCCGTAGTCAACCTCGCCGCCCACGCCGGCGCCGCCAACGTCAGCCTCGTCACCTGCGGCGGCCAGGCGACCATCCCGCTGGTCCACGCCCTCAGCCGCGTCACCCCGCTTGCTTACGCGGAAATCGTCGCGACGATCGCCAGCGCCTCCGCCGGCCCCGGCACGCGGCAGAACATCGACGAGTTCACCACCACCACCGCGCGCGGCCTGGAGACGATCGGCGGCGCCGCCCGCGCCAAGGCGCTCATCATCCTCAATCCCGCCACGCCGCCGCTGCTCATGCGCAACACGATCTACGCGCTCCCGGCGGGCGATTTCGACGAGGCGGCCGTCACCGCCTCCGTGCTCCGGATGGCGGCCGAGGTGCAGTCATATGTTCCCGGATACAGATTGAAGGGCGCACCCCTGTTCGGCGAGGCCCGCACGCCGGACGGCCTCCGGCGCACGATCACGCTGCTGCTCGAGGTCGAAGGCGCGGGGGACTTCCTGCCGCCCTACGCCGGCAACCTCGACATCATGACCGCCGCCGCCCGGCGCGTCGGGCAGGTTTTTGCCGGAGGCAAAAACCTCATGTTTTCGCTGCGCGAAAACCCCACCCCATGACACCTCAGGATCAATCTCTTTGCCCTTCGTTTTCCGCCGCGGGCGGAGATGAGGATTTTGCGCCGCAAAAACCTAAGCCCCGCCTCACCGACAGCAGCCTGCGCGACGGCTCCCACCCGATGCGCCACCAGTTCACCGTCGAACAGGTGCGCACCGTCGCCCGCGCCCTCGACGAGGCCGGCGTGCCCGTGATCGAGGTTTCCCACGGCGATGGCCTCGGCGGCTCGTCGCTGCAGTACGGCCTGTCGCGCGTCGACGAGATGGAGCTCATCTCCGCGGCCGTCGCCGTGTGCACGCGCGCCCGCATCGCCGTGCTGCTGCTGCCCGGCGTGGGCACCCGCCAGGAACTCCGCGAGGCCGCCCGCCGCGGCGCCCGCATCGTCCGGATCGCCACCCAATGCACCGAGGCCGACGTCTCCGCCCAGCACTTCGGCCTCGCGAAGGAGCTCGGCCTCGAAGCGATCGGCTTCCTGATGATGGCGCATCTCCGCCCTCCCGCCGTCCTCGCCGAGCAGGCCCGGCTGATGGAGTCCTACGGCGCCGACTGTGTCTACATCGTCGACTCCGCCGGGGCCATGCTGCCCGCCGACGCCGCCGCGCGCGTCGCGGAGCTCAAGCGCGCCCTCCGCTGCCAGGTCGGGTTTCACGCCCACAACAACCTCGGCCTCGCCGTGGGCAACAGCCTCGCCGCCC
>CAZDGC010000100.1:0-26480 GCA_964504885.1 uncultured Opitutus sp. | reverse complement strand
TGACCCCGTTGGTGAGCTACGGCAGTTCGTAGATTTCGACGAGGACCGCGCCGGTCACGTTGGCGGCGCCGGCGGTGAGCGGGGTGGCGGCGGCTTGCACGGTGTAGCTGCCGGGGGCAAGTGGGTTGAGGAGGGCGGCATCAGCGGCGCTGCTCAACGGAAACGCGCCGACTGCGGGAAAGGCGGCCGCGAGGGAGGACGCGTTGGCCTGTGCCCAGTTGTTGTTCGAAGCCACCACCTGGTTGCCGCGGTAAAGCGTGAGGCGTGGGTCGCTCAGCACCAGTTCGGCGCTCAGGCCAAACTGCAGCAGCCCCTGGGACACGCCCCGAATCACCAGGGTGCGGGGATTGTCGCCGGCGATCACGATGCCCGGGATCACGGCGTCGCCGTCGCGGTTCACGCGCGAGAGCGCGGACAGGTTGCTGAGCCGCGAATCGTTGCGGCTCACGTCGTAGATCTCCGCAAGCACGTCACCGACGGCCCCGCCGATGCCGGTGATTCGCGCGGTGTAGGCGCCGGGATCGAGCGGGAGCAACAGGGCGGAATCGAGGGCGTTGTTGGCGAGGGTAAACGCGCCGACCGAGGCGGCGGCGGCGTTGAGTGGCGCGCGGGTGGCAGCACCGCCGCTGTCCCAACCCTGGTTGGCCGCCACCGCCGTGTTGCCGCGGTACAGCTCGAGGCGGGTGGCGGCGAGCGGCTCTTCGACCCGGAAGCGGGCCAGCCCGGGGCCGACGGCGCGCAGGAGCAGGGTGGCGCGCTGCGGGCCGGTAATTGTGAAGCCGAGTGACATCGTGTCGCCGAGGTAGGCGACGTGGCCGCGGGCGGAAAGGTTGACGAGGCGGCCGGGGGGCGCGGCGGGCACGCCGGCGACGCGTTCCTCGAGGAACGCGATCACCGGGGAGCTTGCGTCGCTGAAAAATTCATGATCGGCGGCGGCAATCGCGATCTCCGCCGCGACCTCGCGAGTCCAGTCCCGGAGAGCGGGAGGGAGGGCGGCGCTCACCGCGGCGTTGTTTGGCAGCGCGATGGGGAAGAAATTGGCATCGAGCAGGCCGGCCGTCCGGAGGGCGGCGCCGATCGCGTCGGCGTCGTCCGCCGTGAACGACGGCGATTTCAGCGCGAATTTTCGGAAGCGGCCGGGGTGGAGGGGGAAGAGCTCATTGGTCCGGAGCGTGGTCGGGAGGCCGCGTCCGAGCAGGATCTGATGGTTGTTGGCGGCCTCCTGCAGGCCGGCGGTGCCGAGGGTGCCGTCGTGCGCGGCGAGGGCGAAGAACTGCGGCACGCGCGAGGTGACGGCGAGGGTTTCGAGGCCGGAGGCGAGGAAAAGGACGGTGCCGCGCACGGGTCGCGGCGGGTTGGCGGTGGCGAGCAGGTCGGCGAAACGGGCGGCGGCGTTGGCGCCGGCGGCCTGGCCAACGAAGAACACCGGGGTTTCGGCGGTGATGGCGCCGGCGGCGAGGAGATGGTCGAGGGCGGCGGCGTGATTGAGTGCGTCGAGGTTGGTGGCGAGCGCGGCGGGCGCGGCCCAGGTGCCGGCGGTGCGGCTCACGCTGTCGAGGGCGGCGATGCCATAGCCGGCGGCGACGAGCTGGCGCAGGAAGAGAAATTGGTTGGGCCGGTCGAGCCAGTCGTTCGCGCTTCCGCCGGAAACGTGCAGGAGAAACACCAGGCCGCGCGGGGCGGGCGGGATGTGGTGGAGCAGGCGGCTGGAGACCATCGTCGTGGCGTTGGCGCTCGCGCCGGCCTGCGGCTGCGGGTTGAACGGGGACACCACGACCGGTTCCCAGGGTGGGGCGGGCCGGTAGGTGGCGGTGAGCGTCACGGGCGACGCCGGCACGGTGATCACCGCCCGGGGGAGCATCGCCGCCGTTGGACTGTCGCCGAGCACACTGGTGTCGCCGGTCCAGCGATCAAAGACCTCGTCCGGCCCGGGAGGATGGGCGACGAGGTAGGCCTGCGAGCCGGCCGGGAAAACTCCGCCGCCGCTGCCGCCGTTGACCGTGACGGTCACGGGATCGCCGGTGCCGACCGCCATCACATACGAGCGCACGGGCACCGTGACCACGTTGCGGAAATTCACATTGCAGACGATTTCCTTGAGGCCCGGTGGGCCCGGGCGAAAGGTGATCGCGTTGCTGCCCTGGCCGCTGGTGATGGTGGCACCGCCCGACACCGTCCACCGGAAGGTGCGGTCGTTGTTCTGGGCGGCGGGCACGGAGGCCGAGACGCTGGTGGCGTTGGCGGCGACCGAAGGCGGCGTGGTGACCTTGCCGGCGATGTCTGCGGCGAGCACCGTTACCGAGGCGGTCGGGGAGTAGGAGGTGCCACCGGCGCCGACAGTGACGCTGAGGGCGACGATGCCAGGGGCGTCCGCGACAAAGGTGACGGACGACGAACGCGACTCGGAGGTGAAACGTCCGCCGGTGATGCTCCATTGGTAGGTGGCGTTGGCCGCGACGGATTGGTCGGAGCCCATGGTGCCGAGGGACACGCTGGCGGAGGTCGGGATGCCGACGAGCGCACCCGTGGGAGCGGAGATCGAGGGATCCACGGTCGGCGTGGTGCCGCCTCCTCCGCCGCCTCCTCCACCGGGCAGCGTGCCGATGGGTGGCAGGATGATACCGCCGCCGCCCGGGCCGATTCCGCCACCGCCGCCGCCACCGCCGGGAGTCGGTCGAACCTGGGCGGATGCCATGGCGGCCAGCAGGTAGAACCCGACCACCGATGCGAACACCCGCACCGCGCCGGCGCTGCAGGCACCACGCGAGTCTTGTGCCGAAGAGAGGGTTTTCATGAAAGCGAAGGGACCATACGCAGAATCTCGGAGAAGGTTACGAGGACGTCAGGGCGGCGCCAGTCCGAACGTGGGGGGCTCAGGGGCGCGTCCGTCAGGCGTTGCGAAGGCGCCGGAAAATTCGGGTCGCGCCGCTCGACCCCTGCCGGGCTGGGTGGCGTGGCATCGCGCGGAGTCGCCCACGGTCGAGAGTCGCGATGTGACCCCGTCCGGTGGCGCTCAGAACGGGTCTTCGTCCGTCGGCGGATCTTTTGGCTGGTGGTCAGGCAGGGCAGCCGTCGGGCCGAGCCAGGCCAGGAGTTCCCGGTCGCTGCTGACGCGGGTGCCGCCGCGGTATTCGGGCGCGAGCAGGTCCGCGTACCCCGACTCGGCGAAGCGACGGCAATGCAGCACGACGCGGGCGCGCTGTCCGGGGGCGCGCACCAGGCGCCCGAGGGCTTGGTTGACCTTGGTCATTCCCGGGATCTGGTAGACCCGGCGGAACGCCGCGGCGCGGTCGAGGCCCTGCCTTGCCGCCTCCTCCAGTCGCGCCCGCTGCACGGCATTCACCTCGGGCAGGGCGGGGCCCACGACCATCGCGAGCCCGATGCGCCCGCCGAGCGCGTCGATGCCCTCGGCGAAGCTTGACCCCAGAACGAGAAACAAGGCGTGGGCATCGCGCAGGGAGTCCTCCACCCAGGCCGACTGGGCCGCGAGGTCCCGCAGGCGGGGTTGCAGGGAAACGCGCAGCGTCGGGTTCAGGCGGGCCGCCTCGGCGAGGATGGCCTCTGCGTAGGCATACGAGGGGAAGAAGACCGCCACCGGCCCGCGAGCGGCCCCGTGCAGGGCCACAACGGTGGCTGCGGTGGCCGCATAGTGGTGCGATCGGTGCTGGAAAGTGGTGTCGACGCGGGTGTCGATGGCGAGGTCGTAGGCACCCTCGCGCCACGGGGCGTGCGCCCGCAGCAGGATGGGACTGGCGGCGATCCGCGCCTCCTCGGCACGCAGCAGGTCGGCGGCACTGGTGAGCTGGCGGAAAAGCTTGCGGGTGTCGCGTTTGGTCAGCCGCCCGAGCCGCTCCGGCGCCGGCGGCGGCGGGGCGAGTGGAAGTTCGGGCGGCACGTCGAGTCCGCAGGCAGTGGCGAAACCGTCCACCGGGCTGAGCGTGGCACTTGCGAGCACCACGCCGCCGTAGTCTCGGAGTTGCGCGCCAATTGCAGGGGCGGCATCGAGGCAGGTCAGGGCGAGTTCGCCGTCGCGCGGGCTCCACCACAGACGCGGCAAAGCGGCGGGGGCGAGGCGGCCCGGCCGCGGATCGCCGAGTTCCTCCAGCAGGGAGGGGATTTGCCAGAGCGCGTCGGCGGCGGACGGTCCGAGGGCCGCAAAATCGAGCGCGGCGGTGGGCAACCGGCGGGCGATTTCGGCGAGCAGATGACGGGCGTCGTCCTCGTCGGCGGCGTGGAGGCCGTGGTTGGCGCGGAGATGGTGGAGGAAATGGCACCAGTGGTCCCAGGCGGCGAGCAGGCCCGGGGGGGGGCGCACCCGGTGCAATTCCTCGCGGACGGTGTAGGCGTCGGCGGCGCCGAAGGCGTGGGAATAGGCGTCGGCGACCCGGCCGGGCAGGTTGTGCGCCTCGTCAATCAGCAGGAGGGTGCGGGTGGGATCGAAACCGGGCTGTTCGGAGAAGAGGGAGCGGTTGCGCGGGGCGAAGACATAGTTGTAGTCGCCGATCCAGACTTCGTTGAACGGCAGGGCGGCGCGGGTGATCTCGTAGGGGCAGATGCCGGCGTGGCGGCCCGCGGCCCGGAGGGTGTCGAGATCGCGCGCCTGGTGCTCGTCGAGGTGGAAACGGGCGAGTCCGCTTCGCGCCCAGCGTTCCGCGGCGCCGTCCAGGTGGGCGCAGGAATCACGGACGCAATGAAACGTGTGGTTGATGCAGTGCTCGGCCTTGTTGCGCACGTGCCACGCCGCAACCGGGGTGTCCGTCGCAGCCGGAGGGTCGCCGATCGGTTGACCCGGCTCCGGGCCGGTCATGGCGGCGAGGGTGCGGACGACCTGGAGCTGGCCGGTGGACTTGCTGGTGAGATAGAGGACGCGTTCGAAGTGGCCGGCGCGGAGCTGGTCGAGGGCGAATTCGAGGAGGACGCCGGTCTTGCCAAAGCCGGTGGGGGCTTCGAAGCAGACGAGCGGGTGTTGCTGAAAGCGCGCGGTGAGTTCGGCGCGGGTGGTTTCCTGGCCGGGGCGGGTCGAGGCGAATGCGGGTCGGAAGCGCAGACGACGCAGGCGCGCGCGCGCGCGGGCCCGGGAGTCGAGAAACCCGGTGACGCGCTCGAGTTGGACGGCGACGCGCGTCTCGTCGGCCGGGGTGATCGCGACCACCTGGACCAGGCCGGAGCCCGCTTCGACGAAGACGAGTTCGGCCCCGGCGGGGGCGGGGAGCAGTTCGGCGGCGGCGGCGAGGGCCGGTGTGGCGGCGGTGTCGCCGGGAGGGGCGGAGGCGAGTTGGAACCGGGCGAGGGCCGCGTAGGTGGCGAGCTGGAGAAAGTAGGCGGGGTAGTCGGCGCGGAGGGACGATTCGTCGGCGGGGAGGGGGGAGAGGACGGACTTGATTTCGCGCAGCACGACGCCGCCGGCGTGCGGCACGATCTGGTCGATGCGGCCGGTCAGCGCGAGGGTCCAGCCGCGGTGGGCGAGGCGGCCGGCGATCGGGATCTCGAAGCGGGCGGCTGGGCCCTGTTCGCGGGCGGTCTGGGCGCGCAGTTGCTGGTGCCAGTGGGTGCCGAGTTGGGCGCGCCAGAGTCCGGCGGCGCCGCTCGAGCCCGCGTCGCGGGGGCCGAGCGTGAAGTCCGCAAACTCGCCGACGCTCAGCGCGGCGGTGCGCTGGTCGAGGTCGAAAGTCATGCCGGGCAGGGGCGCGGGCGCGTTGGGCTCATTCGAGGAGGATCTCGGTGTGGCCGCGGAGGTAGTCCTCGAACCGGTGCAGGAGGCGGGCGGTGTCGGCGGGAGTGACCGTCTGCCCGGCGAGCGGGCGGTTGAGGAGTCCGGCGACGCGCGCCTGGTCGGCGGCGGGCAGGGTGGGAAACCAGTGCTCCTTCACCGGGTAGCCTTCGTCGCGGGAAAATCGATACAGGCACTTGAAGTAGACGAGATCGGGGCGCGCGCCGGCGGCGAAGGCGGCGAACGCCTGGCGCAGCAAGGCGGCGACGGCCGGGCGGCTTTCCCCGGACACGGGATTGCGGGCGACGAGGGCGGCGAAGGCGGAGCAGCGGCGGAGGGTTTCGTAACTGGAGCCGAGGCCCGGATGGCGGGTGAGGACGCGGGCCTCCTGCACGAACCAGGTGCGGCCCTGGTTGGAGGACTCGAGCAGCAGCCCGACTTCATCGAAGAGGTCGAGCGCGACGGCGCTGGCGGCGGATTTTTTCGGCAGGCGCTGGAGGAGGTGCAGCGGGCCGTGGTCGGGCGAGAACGCGGTCCAGCCTTGAAAGGCATCGGTCGCCGGGCGCCGCAGCAGGAGGAAGGCGTCGGTCTGGAACGACTGGGCGGGCACCGGAGGGCGGGGCGGGCCTACGGCCGGCTCGCGGGAGCGTCGGATGCGGTGGCGAGGGCGGGGGTGGGTCGGGACGGCCAGGGAGGCACGACCGCGCCGCCGGAGATGATCATCTTCATGCCATCGCCGACGCTCATCTCGAGTTCGACGATGTCCTGCCGCGGGATCATGAGCAGGAAACCGCTGGTCGGGTTGGGCGTGGTCGGGACGAAGACGGTCCAGATGTCCTGCCCGGCGCGCGATTGGGCTTCGCCCATCACCTTGTTGGTGAGGAAGGCAAGGGTCCAGATGCCGGGGCGGGGGTACTGGATGAGCACGACCTGGTTGAAGAGGTTGCGGTTCTGGGTGCTGAAGGTGGCGACGATCTGCTTGACCGAGTTGTAGACGGCGCCGACGGCGGGGATGCTCTGGATGGCGCGTTCGCCGATGCTCAGGAAGTATTTCCCGAAGACGTAATTCGACAGAAAGCCGAGGAGGGTGATGAGAACGACAACGACCAGGGTCGCGAGGAGATCCCAGAAGAACGGTAGTCGCTGCAGCGAGCCGGGCAGGTAATGTTCGTAGAGGGGGCGAAAGGTGCCGCCCACGGCATCGACGATGGCGCTGAAGGCCCAGATTGTGACGACCAGCGGCGCCAGCAGCAGGGCTCCGGACAGGAAGGCGTTGCGGAAGGTAACGAGGCGGGAGGGGCGATCGTCGTCGGCGTCTGACATGGGCGGGAGTTGCTTCACAGGAAGCAGGTCGCCATGCAACGCAAACGAACGGGCCGGCGGATCACACGCACGGCGGCGTCATCCTCGCAGCCCCGGGCGTTGCTGACCGCAGTGGACGAGGCCTCCTGCCTCGTTGATCACGAGACGGGGAGTTCCATCCACAGGGAGCGTGACACGGCCGTGGGGTCACGCGCGCCGCCGGCGCCACCAGGCGAGGGCGAGGGCGCCCGCGCCGGCGAAGGCGGCGTAAGCGGACGGCTCGGGCACGGCGGTGGCGACGACGCTGAGGACGCCGGTCGTGTAGAGGGCCGACGTGTCCCAGATCAGGTTCGACCCGAGGGCGGGCAGCGTGACGGCGGCGAAGGTGCTCGCCCCGGTGGTGAAGTTGAAGAGGTCGAAGCTGTTCCCGGCGGCAGGCGCGAAGCCGTCGATCGTGGCGACGACCAGCGTGCCGCCGAAGGCGAGGGCGCCGGTGACGTTGAGGGCGTCGTAGGTCGTGCCGCGGCCGGTGCCGCCAAGCTCCATGAGCAATTGCGAGGTGCCCTGCAGGGTGAGGTTGCCGTTGACGGCGAGCAGGCCGGGAGAGGCGCCGTGGCGGACGATTCAGGTGCCGCCGGTCAGGGTGCTGCCGCCGATGGTGGCGTTCGACGCATGGATGTCGCTGTTGAGGTGGTGCTGGCCGTGGCCGAAGGATACCGTGCCGGCCCTCTGGAAGCGGGCGCCGGATTGGACAGTGTTGGTGCCATCGGCCAGGTAAAGGCTCGCGCCGGGCGCGATGTCCACCACTGACGTGCCCGAGAAAGTGCAATTTATTGACGGGGTGGGGCGAAATTTCGGGAATTCTGCGCGATGAGCCGCGAATCCACCCCACCACCGGCCGGGCAGGCCGGGGGAAACGTCCCGGAGGGCGCCGGCTTCATCTCCACCGACTGGAGCCTGGTGCTCGACGCCGGGGCGGACGGGGAGCGCAAGCGCCGGGCCCTCGAGCGGCTCTGTCGCACGTACTGGCAGCCGGTGTACGCCTTCATCCGCCGCCTCGGCCATGACCGTGAGCAGGCGAAGGACCTCACGCAGGCGCTCTTCGTCCACCTGCTGGAGAACGACTTTTTCGCCACCGCCGACCCCGAGCGCGGCCGTTTCCGCGCCTACTTGCGCCAGACCTGTCGCCTCTTCCTCGGCAACGAGTGGCAGAAACGCGTGGCGGCCAAACGCGGGGGCGGGAGTGCGGTGGTCGTGCCGTGGGACGAACTTCCGGCGGCGGGCGAGGAGCCGGCGGCGGAGGGCGCCGATCCGGCGACCGACTACGATCGCCAGTGGGCGCTGGCGCTCCTGCGCAGCGCGATGCGGCGGCTGGAGCAGGAATACGCCGACGCCGGCGAATCGGCCGCGCTGGTGGCCCTGCGGCCCTATCTCACGACCCGTCCGGCCCCCGGCGACTACGACCGACTGGCGGCGCAGCTCGGCGTGCCGCGCGGGCTGGTGCCGGTCAGGGTCCACCGACTGGGCAAGCGTTACCAGGAGCTCATCCGCGCCGAGGCGGCGGCCACGGTGGCGACGCGTTCCGAGGTGGAGGCCGAGTTGCGGTACTGCCTGGCGGCTCTGGCGCGGTAGGGCAGATCCAGATTTCCGGAAACACCCGGCGCGGCCTCCAATACTCCCTGCCAGGCGACGATGCGCGTTTCCCTGATCACCTGCCCCATCTGCGGCTCGGGCCACGACCCGGCGGCCACGGGCGGCGTGTGTCCGCGTTGCGCGCTGGCGGCGGCGCTGGGAACCCCGGATACGCCCGCGTTGCCGGCCGGGGATTTCGAGCGCCTGACCGAGCTCGGCCGCGGGGCGATGGGCGTGGTCTGGCTGGCCCGGCAGCGCAGCCTCGATCGGCTGGTGGCGCTCAAGGTGATCGCGGCGGGGACGCGGCCGGCGGATTGGCTGGAGGCGCGACTCCGGCGCGAGGCAAAGTCCGCGGCGCAACTCCAGCACCCGCACCTCGTGACGGTGTACGAGGTAGGCACGGAGCCCGGCGGGGCGTATCTGGCGATGGAATACTGCGAAGGCGGCAGCCTGCGCGAACGCCTCCGCGTCGGGGTGCTCGCTCCGCGCGCGGCGGCCGAGCTGGGCGCGAAACTCGCCGCCGCCGTCGCCCATGCCCACGCCGCCGGCGTGCTGCACCGCGACCTCAAGCCATCGAACATCCTGCTCACCGCGGCGGGCGAGCCCAAGGTGGCGGACTTCGGCCTGGCCGCCCCGGTCGCCGGCGCGGGCGATCTCACGGTGACGGGCGAGATGCTCGGTTCGCCGTCGTACCTCGCGCCCGAGGCGCTGGCGGCGGGGGCGCGGCTCGGACCGGCGGCCGACGTATACGGGCTCGGGGCAATCCTCTACGAGTGCGTGACCGGGCGGCCGCCGTTCACGGGCGAGTCGGTCGCGGCGGTGCTGGCGCAGATTCCCGCGGCGGAGCCGGCGGCGCCGCGGTTGGTGAACCGCGACGTGCCGGCGGATCTCGACACGATCATTCTGCACTGCCTGCAGAAAACGCCGGCGGCGCGCTACGCGTCCGCGGCGGAGCTGGCGGAGGATCTGCGGCGCTTGCTCGACGGGCGGGCGATTCGCGCCCGCCCGACTCCGGCGGTGCAGCGCGCCTGGCGTTGGGCGCGGCGGCACCCGGTGACCGCGGCGGCGGTGACGGCGGTGCCGGTGCTGCTCGCGGTCGTGGCGGGCGTGTCCGCGATGGCGGCGTGGCGGCTGGAGCAGGCGCAGCATCGCACCGTCGAATCGCTGAACCGGGCCGAGGCCGAGGGCCGCCGGGCGGCGCGGGCCGAAGCGGAGGCGCGCGAGCAGTTGCGCGCCGCGCTGCTGGCGCAGGCGCATGCGACCCGGCTCACGGCGCGGGAGGGCCAGCGGCGCGACGCACTCGCCGCGCTGCGCCAGGCGGCGACGATCCGCCCCGGGCTCGATGCGCGCAACGAGGCCATCGCCGCGCTGGCGGCACCGGACTGGGAGCCGCGGCAGACAACCAAAGTGTGGAGCGACCCCGGCCTGTCGACGGTCACGCCGCTGCCCGGCTACGGGGCGTTCATTCACGAAACGGAGCGCGGGGAGTTTTCGCGGCGGCGGTTTCCGGAGGGCACGGTGGACTGGAGCTGGCCGGGGATCGGCTCGCCGAGCGCGGGTCAGACGGTGGTGTCACGCGATGGTCGCCACGTGGCGGTGCGCCTGCAGAACGACGAAATTCACGTGCTCGACGCGGCGAACGGCCGGCCGCGCTTCCGGCTTACGGGGCGGCCGTTTGCGTTCAAGGCGTGGCGGATCTGGGGCTACGGGGTGGACATGGCATTTTCGCCGGAGGGCGACGTCTTCGCGGCGACGCGAGCCGAGGGCGGGGTGAGTTTCCATGCGCCGGCGGACGGGCGGGAGTTGGCGCGGTGGGAGGCGAAGGAGGGTATGGTGTCGGTCGCGTTTGCGCCCGACGGGAAAACGCTGGCCGCGGGCGGGGGCCGCACGCGCGAGGAGAACCTCGTGGCGATCGTGGAGGCGGCGACCGGGCGGGAGCTGCGGCGCGCGGCGACGCCGGGGCGGGTGGATTTCGTTACGTGGTCGGCCGACGCGCGGTGGCTGGCGGCGGGCACGCGGCCGGTGCAGGTGCACGCCGCCGCGGGCCTCAGCCTGCGGGCGGTGGTGCCGGATCGCGCGGCGTTGCATGCGTGTTTCCTGGCGGACAACCAGCGCCTCCTGCTCAGCGAGCAGACCGGGCAGACGCGGTTGTGGGACATCGACAGCGGCCGGCTGCTGCTCACGAAACAGGACAGCGGGCGCCCGGGCGTGTGGTTCGACGGCGAGCCGCCACGGCAGTGGCGGTACTTCAGCAATGGCACGGTGGACTTGCACGCGCTGGCGGACCGCCCGGTGTTGGCGACGATTATGTCGGCCCGGCCGAACCAGACGGTGCCGAGCATTGCGGATCCGGTGGACGTGTCGCCCGACGGCCGGTGGCTGCTGGTGGGCGGCTGGGCTGGGCCGACGTTGATCGATCTGCGGGCAAAGCGCATGGCGGCGCGGCTGGAGACTGCGCCGAGCAATTCGGCCTCGGTGGCGCGGTTCGATCCCGAGGGTGCGGCGTTGTGGGTGGGGCAGAGCGCGGGGCCGTTGCAGCGCCACGCCTTTGCGGAGGGTGCGGAGGGGCGCCCGCTGATCGGCGCGGGCGAAACGGTGCCCGGTCACGACGGGTTCCTGCCCACGGCGATCCAGCGCGGCGCGGGCGTGCTGGCGTTGACGGACTACCGCGGGGGGCGCGTGCGGATGTTTCGGATACGGACGCGGGAAATCGTGGCCGAGTGGACGCTGCCGCGGGCGAGTCACGCGGCGTTTTCCCCGGACGGCCAGTGGGTGCTGACCAACGCCGAGCCGGCGGAGGGCGCGCGGGCGGAGATTCGGGAGGTGGCGACCGGCCGGTTGGTGCGTACGCTGGGCGGGCAGTCCGGTCGCGAGGCGGTTTGGAGCGCCGATGGCCGATGGGTGCTGGCCGGCACGGCGCGGGACCGGGTGGGCCTGTGGCGCACCGACACCTGGGAGCCCGGCCCGGAGCTGCCGGTGGAGGTGCGGAATTTCAGCAACCGGGGTGCGTTGTCGCCGGATGGGGCGTGGCTGGCGATTCGCGGCGACCAGGCGATCGTGCTTTTCCGGACAGCCACGGGTGAAACGCTGGCGCGACTCGCGGTGGCCGATTCGCTGCGCGCGGTGCCGGCGGTGCGTTTCACTCCGGATGGCCGGCGGCTGATTGTGGCGCGCATGGAAGGGCAGATCGATCTGTGGGATTTGGGGGCGCTGCGCCGCGAGTTGGGAGCGCTGGGGCTGGATTGGGCGGAGTAGCGCGGCGCGTGCACGGTGTCCGCTGTGGCGGGCGCAACAACCGATGCGCCGCGGAGACCAAGATTTGCCGCGCAGCGATTGCCGGCCGGCGTACACTGCGCGCTGCACCTCCTGCCGCTGTGAAACGCCGCTCCGTCTTTTCCCTCCTGCTGGCGCTCGCGCTCGGCGCGGCCGCCGCCCTGGCGCAGGATCTGCCCCCGGCCGACGCCGTGCTCGCCACCCTGCGCCGCGTCAACGATCGCTTCCTCGCGGCCAATCCCGATCCCGGGGCGGACCTCATCACGGACCGGGCGCGGCCCAGCAACATCTGGACGCGCGCGACCTACTTCGAGGGCCTGATGGCGCTGCAGCGGGTGGCGCCGGAGCCACGCTACGTCGACTATGCCGTGCGCTGGGCGGGCAGTCACAACTGGGATCTCGCCTATGGCGCCGCCGACGTGCGGCACGCCGACAACCAGTGCTGCGGGCAGACCTACCTGGACCTGTACGCCCTCGACCCGCAGCCGGAGCGAATCGCGAAAATCAAGGCGGCGATCGACGGCATGGTGGCCAGCGCGAAGCAGGATGACTGGTGGTGGATCGACGCGATCCAGATGGCGATGCCGGTGTTCGCGCGCCTCGGCGTGCTCACCGGCGACGGGCGCTACTTCGAAAAAATGCACGCGCTCTTCCGCCATACGATGACCGTGCAGGGCGGCCGCGGGCTGTACAACCCGGCGGAGCACCTCTGGTGGCGCGACGCGGATTTCGATCCGCCGTATCAGGAACCCAATGGCGCCCACTGCTACTGGTCGCGCGGCAACGGCTGGGTGTTCGCCGGGCTCGCCCGCGTGCTCGACGTGCTGCCGGCGGACGCGCCCCACCGGGCGGAATACGTGACGATCTTCCAGGACATGGCCGCCGCCCTGGTGCCGCTGCAGCGGATCGACGGCTACTGGAACGCGAGCCTGAAGGACCCCGACAACTACGGCGGCCGCGAACTCACGGGCACGGCGTTCTTCGCCTACGGGATGGCGTGGGGAATCCGCCAGGGCCTGCTGCCGCGGGCCGACTACCTGCCCGTGGTGGCGCGGGCGTGGCGCGGGCTCGCCGGACTCGCCGTGCGCCCGGACGGCTCGCTCGGTTATGTGCAAGGCACGGGGAAGCAACCCTCGGACGGGCAGCCCGTGACCTTCGATAGCGTGCCCAACTTCGACGACTTCGGGACGGGGGCGTTTCTGCTGGCGGGGAGCGAGGTCCACCGGCTGAGCAGTGTGCCGGCGATCGATCATGTTGGGATTTTCCGGACTTACACCAAGTCGCCTCCGTTGCCGTCGGTGGTCGACTGGTATTCGTTCATCGCGGAGGTCCGCGGCACCAACCTGCCGGCGATCTTTGGCTCCACTCCGCCGCGGCTGGTGCTGCCGGACGGGAAGGGCGAGGAGGCGCTCGAATACCAGCCGGCGACCGGCGCCTACCGGCTGTTCCGCACCTTCTTTGAAAAACAGTGGGAGCTGGCGGCCGCTTATCCTGCCGGCGTTTATCGGATGCGGATCGCGGATCAGGCGATCGACGGCCTGACCTTGGAACCGGCAGGCTGGCCCCCGCTGCCCGCGCTGGCGGTGGCGCATGGATCGGCCGCCCGGCCGGTGACGGTCGCGGTTGCCGCCCTCAGTGAGCGCGTGCGCCTGGAACTGGGTGCGACGGGCATCGCGGCGGAACTTGTGCTCCCGGGAGGGGCGGGCGCGCGGGCGCAGTTGGAACTTGCACCTTTTGTCCTTCCGACCGGCGATGCCTGGGCTCGGGCACAACTCGAACAGCTCTCGCTGGCACCGCGGGTCGTGAACCTCGGACAGTGGGGTGCTCCCGTGGTGGAAGCGGGCCAGTATTCCAGTGCCACGAGCCAGTGGTTCCACTTCGGCGGCGTGAGCGCCCCCGAAAAACTCGCCAACCTTTCCGCGCGCGGCCAGATCGCCGCGGGCGGCGATCTCACGACAGGGTTCGTCGTCAGCGCCGGCGGGCCGAAGATGGTGCTCGTGAGGGCGGCGGGGCCGGCGCTGCAGGGCTTCGGCGTCGGCAACGCCCTCGCCAATCCGTATCTCCGCGTCTTCAATGCCAGCCGCACCCGCGCCTGGCAGAACGACGACTGGCAGAGCGGAGCGCAGTACCTGGCGCTCGACGCCGCCACCGGAGCCACGACCTTGCAGGCGAGTTACAGCAACCCGCGCGGCGCGACGGTCGCCGCGGGCGAGGCTGGCGCGTTTCCGCTCGCGGCCCGCAGTCGCGATGCGGCGATCGTGCTGGTGCTGCCACCAGGAGGGTACACGGCCCAGGTGACTGGAGTGGGAAACTCCGCGGCCGGGGCGGCGCTGCTGGAGGTTTACGAACTGACGACCACCCAGACGAATCCGCGCCTGACCAACCTATCCGCGCGGGGCGTCGTCGGGCCCGGCGAGCCGCTGATCACGGGATTCGTGATCGCGGGCGGACCCAAGCGCGTGCTGCTGCGGGCGATCGGGCCGTCACTGGAAGGGTTCGGGCTCCCGGCGGCGGGTCTGCTGGCGAGTCCGCGCCTCACGGTCATCGACGGTTCCGGCCGACCGGTAGGCGGGCTGGCGCCCGTCGATGCCACCACGCGGGCGTTTCGCGACCAACTGGGGGCGTTTGCGCTGCGGCCAGACGGCGACGAAGCCGAGCAGGTCGCGACGCTCCCGCCCGGTGCCTACACCGTGCAGGCGGCGGGAGCAGGCGGTGGCAGTGGCACGGTGCTGGTGGAAATCTACACCGCGGGGCCCGATGCGTGAGGGGCGGGCGGAGCGCGGGCGTAACGCCGCCGGCGTTCGCCCGCTCAGGCAGGCGAGTCTCCGCCTACGCCGGCGCCCCCAGCGCAGGCTCGACGCGCGGCGACCGACGCGAACACTGGCGCCATGTTCCCCGCGGAGGCTGCCCAACGCATCGCCCACCTGCGCGCCGAGCTCGCGCGGCACGACGAGCTCTACTACCGCCGGGCGCGTCCCGATATCACCGACTTCGACTATGACACGCTGAAGGCGGAACTGGCGCGGCTGGAGAGAGCGTTTCCGGAGGCGGCTCGCGCGGCCGGCGCTGACACTCCCACGGCGCGCGTCGGCGACGATCGCGCGGAGGGTTTTGTGCGGGTGAAACACCGCCAGGCGATGACGACGCTGGACAACACCTACGACGAGGCGGAGCTCCGCGAATTTCACGCCCGGCTGGTGAAGGCGCTCGGCACCGAGGATCTCGCTTACACGGTCGAGCCGAAGATCGACGGCGTGGCGGTGAGCCTGACCTACGAGCATGGGCGGCTGACGCGGGCGGTGACGCGCGGCGACGGCGAGGAGGGCGACGACGTCACGGCCAACGTGCGCACGATCCGCGGCCTGCCGGCGGAGCTGCGGGGGCTGCCGTTGCCGGACGCGATCGAGATTCGCGGCGAGATTTTCCTGCGCGAGGAGGAGTTCCGCCGCATCAACCAGCTCCAGGAGGAGGCGGGTGAGGCGCCGTACGCCAATCCGCGCAACCTCGCCGCCGGCACGCTCAAGCAGCTTGACGCGACGCTGGTGGCCTCGCGCCGGCTGGAGATCGTGCTCTACGGCCTCGGCCACTGCGAGCCGCCGGTCGTGGAGTCGCAGACGGCGTACCACGACCAGTTGCGGGCGTGGGGCCTGCCGGTGGTCGAGCTGTTCCGGAGCGTGCGCGGCATCGACGCGGTGTGGTCTGCCATTCAGGAACTGGATACGCAGCGCCGCGGCCTGGCCTACGGCACCGACGGCGCGGTGGTGAAGCTCGACGCGTTCGCGCAGCAGCGGCACCCGAAGGTCGGGTTCCGCGGCATGGGGGCGGACGGCCAGGCGGAGGCGGCGCGCAAGCTCTCGCCCCGCTGGGCCTGCGCGTACAAGTTTGCCCCGGATCGCGCCGAGACGCGGGTGCGCGACATCACCATCCAGGTTGGCCGCACCGGCGCGCTCACGCCCGTGGCCGAGCTGGAGCCGGTGCTGCTGGCGGGGACGACCGTGAGGCGCGCCACGCTGCACAACGCGGACGAAATCGCGCGCAAGGACGTGCGGGTGGGCGACGCGGTGCTGGTCGAGAAGGCGGGTGAGATCATCCCGGCGGTGGTGCAGGTGCTGGTGGCGAAGCGGCCGGAGGGCTCGGTGCCGTTTGCGTTTCCGCGGGAGTGTCCGGTCTGCCGCACCGCGGCGGTGCGCGGCGAGGGGGAGGTGGTGTGGCGGTGTCCCAACCCGGAATGCCCGGAGAAGGTGCGGCGGCGCATCGAGCATTTTGCCTCGAAGGCCGGGGTCGACATCGAGGGTCTCGGCGAGGAGGTCGTCGCCCTGTTGCTCGAGAAGGGTCTCATCCGGCGCCTCCCGGACCTGTTCCGGCTGCGCCGGGAGCAACTGCTGCCGCTGAAGAAGTCGGGGGAAGTGTGGGCGGGCAACCTGATCGCCGCGATCGCGGCGCGGCGGCGGGCCGACCTCTGGCGAGTGATCAACGGACTGGGCATTCCGCAGGTGGGAGCGGCGGCGGCGAAGGATCTGGCGCGGACCTTCCGTGCGCTGGACGCATTGGCGGCGGCGTCGGAGGCGGATCTCGTGCGGATCGACGGTTTTGGCGAGAAGACGGCCGCTGCGGTGCGGGCTTGGTTTGCGGAGCCGGGCAATCTCGACCTGGTGCGCGACCTGCGCGCGGCAGGTGTGGATCCGACCCCGCCGGCGGCCGCGGCGGAGGGGAGCCCGTTGGCCGGCAAGACCCTCGTGCTCACCGGCACGCTGCCGACGCTGTCGCGCGAGGAGGCGACGGCGCGAATCGAGGCGGCGGGCGGCAAGGTGAGCGGGAGCGTGAGCAAGAAAACGCACTACGTCCTCGCCGGCGCGGAAGCCGGTTCGAAGCTCGAGAAGGCGCGCGCGCTGGGGGTGCCGGTGATCGACGAGGCGGAATTTCTCCGGCTGCTGGGGGCGTAGCCGCGTTGGGGCGACCCCGGGCAGAGGCGGGAGATCGAGCGGTGTTCACCCCGCTTCGAGGCGGCCGGCCACCACCGCCAACTCGGAGATGTGCCCTGCGTTGGGCCCGGCGCGGTCGTTCAGTACCCCTGTTTCTGCAGCGCGGCGCTGAGCTCGCGCATGAAGGCCTGGGCGTCGGCGGGGGAGGGACGATAGCCGTCCTGGCTGATCTTGGTAAAACCGGGGCGGCCGTATTGGTCGACGATCCAGTTGCCGGATACGCCGTCGCTGAAGGTCACGCTGCCGCTCGCGAGGGCGCCGGGGATCAGCGAGACCTTGTCGACGCTGACGCTGACCTTGGCGGCGCCGGCCGGCGGAGGCTCGGCGAACTCCTCCTCCAGCATCCCTTCCTCCGCCAGATCCTCGTCGTCGTCCGTCGGCGGTGGCTCCTCTTTCGCAAGACCGAGTTTCTCCTTGGCCTTGTCGAAGAAGCCCTTCTTCTCCGCGGGTGGGGCCGGGCGGGCGGTCGGGGCAGCGGGGGGCGGGGCGGCCTTGGTGACGTCCGTGACATCGACCTTCGGGCCGGTGTCCTTCAATTCCAGGTTGAGATCGTCGACGAGGAAGCGGACGTCCCGGTAGGTGAGGGAGAGCTTGAACTGTGCGGAGAGTTTCGACTGCACGACGGAGAGGCTGTCTCCGCCGGCGACCCAGGAGGCGACGGCTTGTTTTTGCTCGGGAGTGAGGGTCATGCGGTTATTTCGAGAGCTGGGCCTTCAGAAATTCGACGCTGCTGCGCATGGTGGAGTCCTGCTCGCACATGTTGTCGACGGCCTTGCAGGCGTGGATGACAGTGCCGTGGTCGCGGCCGCCGAAGGCGTCGCCGATTTCCTGCAGGGAGTGTTTGGTGAGGGTGCGGGCGAGAAACATCGCGATCTGGCGGGGGATGGCGATGTTGTTGGGCCGCCGCTTGCTCGTCATGTCGCTGTGGCGGATCTGGAAATGGTCGGCGACGCGTTTCTGGATGGTTTCGATGGTGAGGAGGTTCTGGGCCTGCTCCATCAGCACGTCGTGCAGGAGGCGCTCGGCGGTGGCGAGGTCGACGGGCTTGCTGGTGAGCGCGGAGTAGCTGGAGACCTTGAGCAACGCGCCTTCGAGGCGGCGGATGTTCTTGGTGATGTTCTGCGCGATGAAGCTGAGGATGGGCTCGGGCAGGTTGCAGTTCAACTGCTGGGCCTTGGCGCGCAGGATGGCGAAACGGGTCTCGAGGTCGGGCGCCTGGATGTCGGCGGGGAGGCCCCATTCAAAGCGCGAGACGAGGCGCGACTCCAGCTTCTGGATCTCGCTGGCGCGGCGATCGCTGGTGAGGACGATCTGTTTTCCCGATTCGAAGAGGTCGTTGAAGGTATGGAAGAACTCCTCCTGGATGCGTTCCTTGCCGGCGAGAAACTGCACATCGTCGATCAGGAGGATGTCGACGTGGCGGTAACGCTGGCGGAAGCGGGTGAGAGCGTTGTCCTGGAGGGCCTGGATGAACTCGTTGGTGAACTTTTCGGTCGAGAGGTAGGCCACGCGGGCGTCGGGATTGGCCCGGAGCACGGCGTGCCCGATGGCATGCATCAGGTGGGTCTTGCCGAGGCCGGTGTCGCCGTAGAGGAAGAGGGGGTTGTAGGCCTGGGCGGGGGCCTGGGCGACGGCGAGGGCGGCGGCGTGCGCCATCTGGTTGTTGGAGCCGACGACGAAAGTCTCGAAGGTGTTGCGCGGGTTGAGGGTGCCCGTGGCGGGGCCGCGGTCATCAAACCGGCCTGGCCGCCGGGTGGCGGCGCCGTTGCGGGCGCGGGAGGAGGCCGGAGCCTCCGCGGCGGGGCGGTGGGGATGGCCGTTGGAGCCGTGGCCGGCCGCCGGCCCGCTGGGCTCGATCCGGCGCAGCTTGACGTTGACCATGCGCCCGGCGGTGAGGCGGAGGCGCTGCGAAATCAGGTCGAGGTAGTTGTCGTGGATCCAAATGGCGGCGAAATCGTTGGGGACACCGAGCGTCAGGCTGTCGGCGGTGGTTTCCAGACAGACCATGGGCTCGAACCACATCTGGAAAACGTCCTCCGGGAACAGCGACTTGAAGTCGCATTTCACGGTTTCCCAGAGGCTGGGCGCGAGGGTGGAAGTGGACATGGACGGGCGGGTGGGCGCGGATTTATTCACATTGCGCCGCCGAAACGTTCCTTGGCATGTCTCTCGGGGCTGCCGAGCGCCTCCGGGCCGTGACAAAAAAGCGGGCGTGCCATCAACCAAAAGACAGGCAGGGAAAATGGAATTGGAAGCGATTGATGGCTAACGGATAATGACGGGCGTAACAGCCGGGGCCGCAGGGTGCGGGTACGAGTGACATGGGAAAGAACCGATCCGACGGGCAGCGAGGCTGGCGGAGGGCGGAGTAACTGTGAACGAAAAAACCATTTCAAGGCGAACTTTCCCACAACTTGTTCACACCGATTTTGAGCATAAGTTTTCGGATTTTTTCGTTGCGTCGTCGGGGGGCATTCAGGCGTTGGCCCAAGGGGGGGCCGGGGGCGTAGTCCCGTCGAGACTACGTTGCCGCGCGGGGGGCTTCTGAAGCCGTGCCGCGACGGTGTGGACGGTTACGATACGGTTACGGGTGACGGCTTTTCTGAATACGCCGGGCGTGGTTCAGGCCGGGAGGGGGGCGGGTTCGATCCATTTGCCGTGCTCCTTGATCAGCGAGATCAGGCGGGCGTCGGCCTCGGTTTGCGGGATGTTGTACTGCACGCAGGTCCGGCCGACGTAGAGGTTGATTCTGCCGGGCGCGCCGCCGACGTAGCCGAAGTCGGCGTCGGCCATCTCGCCGGGGCCGTTCACGATGCAGCCCATGATGGCGATCTTGACGCCCTTGAGGTGGCCGGTTTGGGCGCGGATGCGCTGGGTGGTGGTTTGGAGGTCGAAGAGGGTGCGGCCGCAGCTCGGGCAGGCGACAAACTCGGTCTTGGAGCTGCGCGCCCCGGCCCCCTGGAGCACGTTGTACACGAGCCGGTTGGCGCGGAGCGGATCGGCTTCGGTTTCGATGCTCACCAGATCGCCGAGGCCGTCGCACAGGAGGGCGCCGGTGAGGATTGACGCCTCGAGCAGGCGGGAAAGAAACGAGCCGTCGGGGAGCACGGCGGTGGCGGGCGTGTTGCGGATCCAGATCGGCGCGGGCAGACGGGCGAGGTGCAGCGCCGCGGCGAGCCGGCGGTATTGACCGATCGGATGCGCGGGGTCGGGGGGGCGGGCGGCATCGGTGAGGGTGCAAAGGAGGCGCTCCGTGCCGGGGCCACGGAGGGCCGGCGCGAGCCCGGCGAGATCGGCCGGGTCGATTGCGCAGGCCAGAAAGTGACCGTGGCGGGCGACCAGTTCCAGCCAGGCGCGGAGCGCGGGCTCGTCGCCGGCGGCGAAGGCGCGCGTCAGCACGAGGCGGCCGCGACTGAGGGCGAGCAGGGGTTGGAGGACGTCGGGTGTGAGGGCCGGGGCGAGTTCGAGGGCGAGAAAGTCGATCGCGAGCTCCGTCTGCGCGGCGGTGGCGCAGAGTTCCGCGAGGTCGCCGGGGGTGGTGACTGGCAGCAGCAGGCCCTCGATCGGCGTGTCCTGGAGTCGGGGCGAGGCGAGTTCCGGCGCGAGGCGGGCCAGCGCGGCGGCCGAGGGCAGCCGGACGATGACCCGCGGCGGCTGCTCCGGGCCGGTGCGGCAGCGGTCGCTCAACTCCAGCGGTGTGGCGGCGCGGCGGGTGTAGGCGTAGGGATCGAGGTCGTCGGCGGCGGGCGACGCGTCGGCGGCGGCGCCCTCGCGCCACCGTGCCATCGCCTTGGCGGCGAGGGCGCGGGCGACGGGGATTTCGTACACGCTGTCCTCGGTGAGGGAGACCCGGAGGGTGTCGCCGAGTCCGTCGAGCAGCAGCGAGCCGATGCCGATGGCGCTTTTGATCCGGCCGTCCTCGCCGTCGCCCGCCTCGGTGACGCCGAGGTGCAGCGGGTAGTGCATGTCCTCGCGGGCCATCCGCTCCACGAGGAGGCGGTAGGCCTGGATCATCACCTTGGGGTTGGAGGCCTTCATCGAGAGGATGAGGTCGCGGAAGGAGTGGGCCTCGGCGATGCGGAGGAACTCGAGGGCGCTCTCGACCATGCCGAGCGGGGTGTCGCCGTAGCGGTTCAGGATGCGATCGCTGAGCGAGCCGTGGTTGGTGCCGATGCGGAGGGCGCGGCCGAGCTCGCGGCAGCGTTGCACGAGCGGGGAGAAGGCGTCGTGCAGGCGCTGCAACTCGGCTTTGTAGTCGGCATCTGAATACTCGCGCACCGCGAAGCGCTTCTTGTCGGCGTAATTGCCGGGGTTGATGCGGATCTTTTCGACGTGTTCGACCGCCTCCATCGCCGCGGCGGGCAGGAAGTGGATGTCGGCGACGAGCGGGACGTGGCCGAAGCCGGCGGCGGAGAAGCGGGCGCGGATTTCACGCAGGCACCGGGCGGCGGCGACGTTGGGCGCGGTGACGCGGACGATTTCGCAGCCGGCCTCGGCGAGGGCGATCGACTGGGCGACGGTGGCGGCGACATCCTGGGTGTCGCTGGTCGTCATGGACTGGACGCGGATCGGGTGGGCGCCGCCGACGCCGACGGAGCCGACCATCACCTCACGGGTGGGGCGGCGGACGGTGTGGAAGCGCGAGGCGCAGTAAGACATGAAGGCCGAGGGAAGATTGTCGATTGACGATTGCCGAATCCGGCCCGGGCGGCGACGACCGGGGGTAGGCGGAGAAGCGGTTTTCTACTTCGCCGGCGCCGGCGGCGGCGCCTTGGCCGGAGCGGCGGCCTCGGCGGCGCGTTCGGCCTGGCGGTCGCGCATCATGCGGGGGACGTCGGAGAAGACGGTGACGTAGGCGACCATCGAGAGCAGGAGGACGAAGAAGACGCTCTGCGCGGTGGCGATGACGTTGACCGGCAGGGGGCGCCCGCGCAGCCGGGCAAGGGTGGCGAAGAGCATCTGGCCGCCGTCGAGCACCGGGAGGGGGAGCAGGTTGAAGATGGCGAGATTCACGTTGAGCAGGATCGTGATCATCAGCACGGCGCGCAGGCCGATTTCGGCCGCGCTGTGGAGGATGCGGACGATGCCGACCGGGCCGGACATCTTGTTGAGGCCGATGTCGGAGCTGGGGTGGATGAGGCTCTGGAGGGTGCGGATGGTCCAGCGGGTGACGTCGGCGATCTGGGTCAACGGGGAGACGTGGACGGTCTGGTAGCCGGTGCGGAGCGTGAGGCCGGCGAAGCCGGTGGGCTTTGCGTCGGAACGGGGCGGGAGGGTCAGCGCGACGGTCCGGCCGGCGCGGCGCACGGTGACGGCGGCTTCGCGGGCCGCGGCGGCGTCGAGGGCGATCCGAAGGGCGGAGTCGTTGAACATCGGCTGGCCGTCCAGGGTGAGGAGTTCGTCGTCGACCTGGAAGCCGGCCCGGGCGGCGCGGGAGCCGGGGGCGACGGCCTGGACGAGCAGTTCGAAGCCGGGGCCGATGCCGACGCGGCGGATCCGTTCGTCGCCGGCGAGGCGGGGCGTGACCTTGAGTTCGAGGGGGTGGCCGGCGCGTTCGAGGGAGAAGGTGACCTGGGGCTCGCCGGTGGCGGTGCGGCCGGAGCCGAGGATGAGGGCGTTCTGGAGGTCGCTCCAGTTGCGGATGGCGGTGCCGTCGATCCGGCGGATGACATCGCCAACGCGGAGGCCGGCCTGGGCGGCGGGGCTGGGCACCTTGGTGCCGTCGGGCAGGTCGAGGGTGGCGGCGACGTATCCGATCTTCGTCGACACCATGTCGCTGCTCACCGGCTGGCCCATCGCCCAGACGACGCAGGCCAGCACGAAGGCGAAGAGGAGGTTGAAGACGGCGCCGGCGACGAAGACGAGCATCTTGGTCGCGTAGCTGACCGGCGGCAGCCGCGACACGTCGGTGGTGCTCCCGCCCTCGACGGCGCCGAGGTCGGCGAGTTGCGGCAGGAGCACGTAGCCGCCGAGGGGGAACCAGGCGAGGCGGTATTCGACGCCGTCCCGGCCGCGCCACGACCAGATGGCGGGGCCGAAGCCGATGGAGAAGCGCTCCACCACGGCGCCGCGCCGCCGCGCGGCGAGGAAGTGCCCGAGTTCGTGGACGAAGATCGATCCGCCGAAGAACAGCACCACCAGGAAGATCGACCAGACGTTGGACAGCAGGGAGGGCAGCAGGTCGGGAGCCACGGAGTCGGAGGGAAGGAGTTAGGCGGCGAGGTGGGAGAGTCGGGCGGAGGCGATCCGGCGCACGTCGGCATCGAGGGCGATGACGGCGGCGAGGTCGGCCGGTTCGAAGTTCCGCACCTGGCCGAGAGTGTAGTCCACGAGGTGGGGAATCGCAAGGTAGGGCAGGCGGCCGGCGAGGAAGGCGTCCACGGCGACCTCATTGGCGGCGTTGTAGATGGCCGGGGCGACGCCGCCGGCGGCGAGGCATTCGCGGGCCAGCCGCAGCATCGGGAAGCGCGTTTCGTCGACCGGGCGGAATTCGAGCTGGAGGAGTCGCTCCAGATCGAGGCCGGGGCCGGGGCCGGGGGCGCGTTCGGGGTGGAGGAGGGCGTGCTGGATGGGAAACGTCATCGACGGCGGGCAGAGCTGGGCGAGCATGGCGCCGTCGGTGAATTCCACGAGACAGTGGACGATGCTCTGCGGGTGGAGCACGGCCTCGCACTGGTCCGGCCGCAGCCCGAAGAGGCACTGGGCCTCGATCAGCTCCAGGCCCTTGTTGGCGAGGGTGGCGGAATCGACCGTGATTTTCGGCCCCATGGCCCAGTTGGGGTGGCGGAGGGCGTCGGCCGGCGTGGCGTGGGCGAGGCGCTCGGCGGGCCAGTCACGAAAGGCGCCGCCGCTGGCGGTGAGCACGATGCGCCGCACGCCGGCGGCGCGGCTGACCTGGCCGCTGGCGTGGTGATGCCCCTCGAGGCACTGGAAGACGGCATTGTGCTCGCTGTCGACCGGCAGGAGTTTGGCTCCGTGCCGACGGGCGGCCGCGAGGACGAACTTGCCGGCAAGCACGAGGATTTCCTTCGAGGCGAGGGCGAGATCCTTGCCGGCGGCGAGCGCGGCGAGGGCGGGCTCGAGTCCGGTGGTGCCGACCACGGCGACGAGCACGATGTCGGCCTCCGGGAGGGTGGCGAGTTCGCGCAGCCCCGCGAGCCCGCCGACCAGGCGGGTGCCGGCGGGAAACGCCGCCGGGCTTTGGGTTGCGGCCTCGTGGGCGCGATCGTCGAAGAGACCGACGTGCCGCACGTGGTGCGCGCGGGCGATGGCGGCGAGTTTTTCCCAGTTGGCGCGCGCGGCGATGCCGACCAGTTCGAGCCGGTCGCGGTGGGCCGCCAGCACGCGCAGCGTGTTCTCGCCGATGGAGCCGGTGGCGCCGAGCAGAACGACGCGTTTCTTGCGGGAAAGGGAGGAGGACGAGGACACGAAGCGCGGTCTTATGGCGGAGTGCGCGCCGGGGGCGCAAGCCCGCGCCGAGTCGCCCGGAGCCGGTCAGGGCAGCCGGAAGAGCAGGTAGCCGACCGGGGCGACGAGGATGATGCTGTCGCTGAGGTCGAACATGCCGCCGATGCCGGGGATGGTGCGGCCCGAGTCCTTGATGTTGGCGCGGCGCTTGATGATCGACTCGACCAGGTCCGCCACGATGGCGAGGACGCCGATGGGCGCCGCGATCAGGGCGGCGACCAGCGGCGTCATGTGCGGCGGCAGGGCGGAGCGGGCGAGCCAGGCGATCAGGGCGCCGACCAGCATCGACGAGAGGACGCCGCCGACGGCGCCCTCCCAGGTCTTCTTGGGGCTGATCTGCGGGGACATCTTGTGCCGGCCAATGGCGAGGCCGGTCAGCAGGGCGCCGCAGTCGCAGAACTTGGCCACGGCGACCAGCCAGAGCGCGAGCAACAGACGGCCGTCGGGCGAGATCGTGTCGCCGGGCAGGGGTGTGATGATCGCCACGAGGTACGACAACATCACGGACACGTACACGATGCCGAAGAGCGTGGAGGCCAGCGCCTCGACCCGCGTTTCCGGGGTGCGTTCGCCGAGGAGGCGCACGGCGAAGACGACGACGCCGAACGGCAGGAAGAGTTCGGTGGGCCAGCCGAATTCGGCGCGCAGCCAGGGGGCGAGGGTGACCAGGGCGCCGACCGTCATGCCGAACTTGTCGAACGGGTCGTAGCCCGCGCCGTGCATCAGCGCGTAGAACTCGCGCAGCGTGACGACGGAGATAAGGGTGGCGAGCGCGACCGCCCCCGGGGCGCGGAAGAACCACAGGACGGCGCCCACGAGGGTCCAGAGCAGGACGGTGCTGAAGATGCGCTGGACCATGGGGGCGGGGGGCAGTGGCGCGGATTCAGCCTGCGGCGACGGGCCGGACCTGGGCGCTGGTCCGGCCGAAGCGACGCTCGCGGCGGGAGAAGTCGGCCAGGGCGGCGGCGAGGTCGGACTTGGTGAAGTCCGGCCACAGGACCGGGGTGAAGACAAACTCGGCGTAGGCGGCCTGCAGCAGCAGGAAATTGCTGATGCGCGTCTCCCCCGAGGTGCGGATCACCAAATCGGGGTCCGGCAGATCGGTGGTGTACAGGTAGCGGCGGAAACTGGCCCACGATGCCGCGGCGGGGTTCTCGCGGCCGGCGGCGACCGCGGCGGCATAGGCGCGGGCGGCGTCCGCCACCTCGGTGCGGGAGCCGTAGTTCAGCGCCAGCACGAGGGTGTAATCGGTGAAGGACTGGGTGGCTTCGATGGTCCGCCGGAGGATCTTTTGCACGCCCGCGGGCAGTTCGCCCGTGCGGCCGATCGTGAGCAGGCGGATCCGGTTGCGCACGAAGGTGTCCAGTTCGCGCTGCAGATAGACTTCGAGCAGGCTCATCAACGCGCCCACCTCCTCGTCCGGCCGCTTCCAGTTCTCGATGGAAAACGCGTACAGGGTGAGCATCCGCACCCCCAGATCACGGGCGGCCAGGGTGGTCGTCCGCACGGTCTCCACCCCGCGGCGGTGCCCCTCGATGCGGGGCAGTCCGCGCTGGGTGGCCCAGCGGCCGTTGCCGTCCATGATGATGGCGACGTGGGACGGAACGGAGGAGTCGGAAGCGACCATGGAGGCCCGACCTTGGGTCGCGGTGCGGAGCTTGACAAGCCGGCTTCGCAGGCGGCGCCGCAACGGGCGCATCCGCCGGCTGGGGGATCCCGCCGCTCCCGACGCGGGCCACCCCATCCGGCCCGCCTGGCGCGTCGCCCGCTCGGGAGAAGACGGGGCGATGGGGAGACGCCGCCAACCGGAAGATGCGCCCTTCGACAACCGGGGCGGTTGAGTTGACGGGGCCCCGGGGCCGCGCACGGTGCGGGCATGAGCACAAGCACGCCGTTATCCGTGGAGGAAATCGAACGCGCCCTGGCCGGCCTGCCGGGGTGGCGCCGGGAGCGGGACGCGCTGGAAAAGACCTTTCAGTTCGGGTCGTTTCGCGAGGCGCTGAGCTTCATGGTGCGCGTCGCTTTCGAGGCGGAGTCCCTGAATCACCACCCGGAATGGACCAATGTCTATGGCCGTGTGGCGGTGCGGCTCTGCACGCACGACGCCGGCCACC
>CAZDGC010000099.1:0-26600 GCA_964504885.1 uncultured Opitutus sp. | reverse complement strand
AATCGCTCAGCACTCCGCAGCGGAATCACTTAGCGTCTACTATGAATGCGCGGTGGCCAAGTTCAAGCTCGCCCGCAACCTCGACGCCCACTTCGGCTACAGCTCCACCATCCGCCGGCCCTCTTACGTCAACCTCGCCGGCGTCTGGATCGTCAACGAGACCGCCCTCACCGTCACCGCCCCCAATCCGCGCCTCAAGCCCGAGCGCGCCGAAAACTTCGCCGGCCGCCTCGCGTACTACTTCGAGCCCGTCGGCCAGCTCGCCATCACCGGCACCCAGCGCAACGTGCGCAACCTCTTCATCACCGACCGCCTCACCGCCCAGGAATTCGGCTACGCCGGCGACGAGGACCTCGTGAACTACGAGTTTGTCACCACCGAGAACGGCACCGGCACGATCAAGATCCGCAGTCTCGAGCTGGAATACAGCCAGAGCCTCGGCTTCCTCGGTCAACTCTTCCGCCGCCTCTCCGTGCGCGGCAGCTACACCCGCCTGTACGCCGAGGTCCCCCGCGCCAACCTCACTCCCCACCTCGCCAGCGGCGGTCTCAACTACACCTACAACAAGTTCAACGTCTACGCCAACTGGAACTGGTCCGACACCGTCGCCACCAACGTCGCCGGCACCACCTTCCGTCGCCACCGCACCAACCTCGACGTCGGCGGCGGCTGGCGCATCAACCAAACCTACAGCCTGTCCCTCAGCGTCCGAAACATCCTGGACACCCCCTACATCAACCAGCAGCGCTTCGTCACCGGTCCCACCGCCCTTACCCGCTACGAGACCGTCGGCACCTCCTGGACCTTCGCCCTCAAGGGCACGTACTGAGCTGCGCCAGCGAGGTGGCAGAGCCCTCCCGGCTCTGCGTCCCGACCCGCCCCGCCATTGACCCGGCTGTAGGCGGGGCGACCCCGCCCCGCACCTTCGTGACCCTGCTCGGGAGAACAGAGCTCCTTCGCTCGCCCGCGCCACGCCTCCCTCCACAGCACCCCTCTTCATGCCCCCCCCTCCCTCCCGCCGCACCTTCCTCAAGACCGCCGGCCTCGCCGCCTCGGCCGCCGCCCTCACCCCCGCCACCCTGCGCGCCGCCCCGCCGCCCGTGCTTTCCGGCGGCCGCGCCACCCGCTTCCCCGCCGCGAAGGAACTCGCCGCCGACCTCGTCGTCATCGGCGCTGGCCTCGGGGGCTGCGCCGCCGCCCTCGCCGCCGCCCGCCAGGGGCTGCGCGTCATCCTCACCGAGGAGACCGACTGGATCGGCGGCCAGCTCACCGCCCAGGCCGTCCCACCCGACGAGAACTACCTCATCGAAACCGTCGGCGGCACCAAGTCCTACCAGCAGTTCCGCCAGCGCGTCCGCGACTACTATGCCCGCAACTTCCCGCTGACCGACGCCGCCCGCGCCAACCAGGTCCTCAATCCCGGCAACGGCAGCGTCTCCCGCCTCTGCCATGAGCCGCGCGTCGCCCTCGCCGTGCTCACGGAAATGCTCGCCCCGTTCATGGCCGGCCGCCGCATCGAACTCCTCCTGCGCCACATCCCCACCAACGCCTCCGTCACCGGCGATCGCGTCGAAGCCGTGCGTGTTCGCAGCCTCGATACCGGCCACGAGCTCGTCCTCCGCGCCCCGCTCTTCGTCGACGCCACCGAACTCGGCGATCTGCTCCCGCTGACGAAGACCGAGTACGTCACCGGTGCCGAGGCGCAACGCGACACCGGCGAGCCCCGCGCCAAGCCCGAGGCCCAGCCGCACAACCACCAGTCGTTCACCTGCTGTTTCGCAATGGAGTACCTCGCCGGCGAGGACCACACCATCGATCGCCCGCGCGATTACGCCTTCTGGCGCGACCACGTGCCGCCCCTCACCCCGCCGTGGTCGGGCAAACTCCTCAGCCTGTTCTACTCGCAGCCGCGCACCCTCAAGCCCTTCAACATGGGCTTCGACCCCTCCAAAGGCACCGGCCTCTTCAAGTACCGCCGCATCGTCGACCGCACCAATTTCGCCCCCGGCACCTACCCCGGCGACGTCACGCTCGTGAACTGGCCGCAGAACGACTACATGCTCGGCAACCTCGTCGATGTGCCGCCCGCCGAGGCCGCCCGCCACCTCGACGCCGCCAAGCAGCTCAGCCTCTCCTGGCTCTACTGGCTGCAGACCGAATGTCCCCGCCCCGACGGCGGCACCGGCTGGAAGGGTCTGCGCCTGCGCCCCGACATCGTCGGCACCGAGGACGGCCTCGCCAAGTACCCCTACATCCGCGAGAGCCGCCGCCTCCGCGCCGAATTCACCGTCACCGAACTGCACGTCGGAACCGAGGCCCGGATGAAAGCCAGCGGCGCGAAGTCCGCCGCCGAAACCAAGGCTGAACAGTTTCCCGACAGCGTCGGCATCGGCTTCTACAACATCGACCTCCATCCCAGCAGCGGCGGCGACAACTACATCGATTTTCCCGCGCGCCCGTTCCAGATTCCGCTGGGCAGCCTGCTCCCGCGGCGCGTCGAGAATCTGCTCCCCGCCTGCAAGAACCTCGGCGTCACCCACCTCACCAATGGCTGCTACCGCCTGCACCCCGTCGAGTGGAACATCGGCGAATCCGTCGGCGAACTCGCCGCCTTCTGCGCCGCCGGCAAACACGCCCCGCGCGCCGTGCGGCACACGCCCGCGCTGCTGGCCGATTTTCAGGCCCGCCTCGTCGCCGCCGGCATCCGCCTCGCCTGGCCGGAGAGAATCTGATCACACCGCGAGCCAGAAGTCCGCGCCGGCCAGAATGGCGCCGTTCACCTGCAGTTCCACGCGGTGCCGGCCGCCGTGGTGCTTGCGCGTGGTGAAGTCGCGCAGCACCTGCCGCTTCGCCACGGTCACCGCACCGCGCGGCGCCAGCTCGACCTCGGTCAGCTTGAACACCTTCGGCGCCGTCCCGCCGCGCTGCTTCACGTAGTGCACCACGTAGTCGACCGCGAGTCGCTGCGGGCGCCGGGCGGTCGAGACCAGGGTGCCCGAGAACTCGAGCGCCTGCCCGAGCCGCAACCGGCGCCGCGCCAACGCAAAACCCTCCACCCGCACCGCCGGCTTCACGTCGAAGCGAAACAAGCCCAGCGCTCCCGCGTGCCCGGCCTTGATCAGCGAGCGCGCCGCCCGCTTCGCGATCCACGCCGTGTGCGGATGCGCCAGATCCCACCCGCGCAGGCGGACCAGCATCCACTCGGGATGGTCCTTCGAAATGTCGTTGAGGTGGTTCGCGACCGACTTGCGCACGTAAAGGCTCGGGTCCGCCCGCAACCGATCCAAAATCGGCACCGTCGGCGCCGGGTCCGCCACCAGCGCATCGATCCGGAACGACCACGGGAGCCGCGGCCGGCTGCCCTCGCTGGCGAGGCGCCGCACGTGTTCGTTTTCGTCCTCCGCCCAACCCGCCATCACCCGCAGGGTGCCGTGCAGGTCGCGCCGCAGAAACTCGCGCACCGCGAATTCACCCGACGAATACCGGGTGAGATAATACAGCGCCTCCAGCGACTCCGCCGGGTGCTCGCGACCGTACCGGCCGACAAAGTCCGGCAGCAGCATCCCCACGAAGGGGTGCTCGATCCGTGGCGCCGCCGCCCGCAGCACCGGCAGGGTCGCCAGGTAACTGCCTGGCAACGCCGCCCGCAGCGCCTCCGTGCCCCGCCGCAGGCGCGACAGCAGCGCGAGGCCGTCGAGCCCGTGCGTCGCCTCCGCGAGAAAACGCCCGCGGTCAAAGCCTGGCGCCACCGCGGCAAACACGTCCGCCAGCGCGGCAAAGCGCGCCGCGTCGAACCAATGTTTCAACGCCTCGGCCATGACGACGGCGGCCAGGAAATCACACCACGTGTCTTGCAGCCGCCACCTCGGGTGTAGCCGCGCTTAAGCCAACGGCGAAAGCGTGGCTGGCATGGAACCACCTTGTCGCTCCGCTCCAACGCGGCTACGCCAGCCGACGATTTCCTGCCCGACGCCCGACGACGCCGCACGCCCACCCTGTTCACAGCAACCCCTGGTACGCCAGCCACAGCGCCCGGTAGTACTTCATCACCCGCACCGGATCGGTGCTCTCGGGAATCTCCGCAAAGCAGAACCCCGTGAAGTTGATCGCGTTCAGCGAGGTCAGCAGCTTCCGGAAGGGGTAATCCTCCAGGAAGAGATCGCGCATGTGGACGATCATGATCTTGTCCTTCGCCAGCGCGAAATTCGCCTCGAAACCGTCGCCCGCGAGATCTGTCTGGTTCGAGTTCCAGCACAGCCCCACCAGCGGGTGGTTGGCGTGGTCCATGATCCGCCGGCAGTACGGCACCTGCGAGGTCGGGTTGCCGTGAATCTCCAGCCGGATCTGTTGCCCGTAGCCTTGCGCAAATTCGCCCAGCTCGCGCAGCGAGCGGCCGATTTGCTCGAGGGTCTTGTCCACGCCCAGCTCCTTGGCGATGCCGTTGGGCCGCACCTTCACGCCGGTGGCGCCGACGTCGTGCGCCAGCACGATGTACTCCTTGGTCGCCGCAATGTCCCGGCGGAGTTTCGCCTGATCGGCGGTGTGATAGTCGAACGCGCTGCCGAGACTTGCCAGTTCGACCGGCGAATCGGCAAACCGCCGCTTGATCTCCGCCCGCTGCGCCTTGCTCAGCGTCACCTCGACGCCGTGTTTGTGCGTCGTGCGCAGCTCCACGCCCTCGAACTTCGCCTCGGTGCAGTGCTTGATGATCGTCGGCACATCCCAGTCCTTCGCCAGGTTGTAGGTGACGGTGCCGAGCTTCAGCTTCGACTTCTTTGCGAAGCCGACGGACGGCGCGGCGGCCTTGGCCGCGCCCTTCTTTTCGGCCGCGACGGCGGTGGCGAGAAGCCCGAGGCCGGCGGAGGCGGTTTGGAGGAACTGGCGACGACTGGTGTTCATGGGGTGAGCGAAAGGAGCGGATGAACGGGAAGCGGACGCTCGACACTTTGGCGGGCGCCGGAGCCTGTCGAGGGCGGAAACGAGCGCTGCGGCCGATCGGGAAGTCGAACGACGGAGCGCAGGTGCAGGCGCAGCCTCACCTGCGACGGACGACCGCCACGGGTGATACGTCCGCCCCCCTTGCCTGCCCGGAAGCGGAATCTCGCCGGCGATCGCTTCTTGTCGGCCCACGCACCGGCTGGCATCCCCGAGACACCTCGCATGCGTCCGCTCCCTGCCCGCCTCGTCCTCCTCGCCGCCGCGCTGCTCGGCGCCGCCCTCCTCCCCGCCTCGGCCGCCCCCGCGATCCTCGACTGGTCCGATTGGCAAAAGTACCGGCACACGGTCCGGCACCCGAGCGGCGCCCTCAAGCCCGACGACCTCGCCCGGGCCCGGGAAAACCTGCGTCGCCACACCTGGGCGCGGGCCCACCTCACCTCCCTCGAACGCACCGCCCGCGGCGCCGTCAATCAGCTCACGTCCGACTATCTCGCCGCCATGATTCCGGAGACGACCCCCGGAGATCCCAAGTTCACACCCTGCCCGGCCTGTCGCGATCAGGGCAAGCCGGTCCACCCGCACGGCCTCTGGTCGTGGAGCGCCCGCGCGCCCGATCAGCTTGTCTGCGACGTCTGCCGCACGACCTTCCCCGATGAGCGCTACCCGGAAACCGTCGTCGTGCGCAGCACCTGGGGCCGGCCGCAGACCTTCACCTACTGCGGCGGGGAGCCGTTCGTGATCTTTGGATACAAGCAGGGCCGGCCGAGCTTTTCGGCCAACCTGCGCGCCCGCAAGGTGGCCTACCTGGCCGGGCTGGCCCGCACGCTGGCCGAGGCCCACCTGCTCACCGGCAATCCCGAGTACGCCCGCGGCGTGCGGGCCATCCTGCTGCGTTTCGCCGCCGTCTACCCGCACTGGCTGGTGCACGTCGGCTATGGCGAATACGCCGACGCCCACCCGCACGTGGCCGCGCAGCAGATCAGCCAGTTGCCCGCCCCCGAGCTCTGTCCGCCGCCCAACCGGCCGGACCGCCGCCTGCACACCGGCTACTGGAGCGCCGGTCGCGCCGGCGGCGTGGGCCAGGAGTCGCATTTCATCCGCAACGTCACCGAAGCCTACGACTTCACCTGCACCGCCACCGGCCCCGATGGCGCCCCGCTCTACTCCGATGCCGATCGCCGCACCATCGAGCGCGACCTCCTCCTCGAAGGTACCGTGCTGCTCACGAGCGATCCCGCGATCAACAACAAGTCGGTCGGCAACCGCACCGCCGCCGCCCTCGTCGGCCTCTGCGTCGGCCATCCCGGGCTCGTGCGGTTCGGCTGGGATGGTTTCCAGCAGACCATCGAAGGCTGGTTCCTGCCCGACGGCACCACCTCCGAATCGCCCGCCTACGCGTCGATGACGCTGAGCAACATCTGGGATCTGCCCCAGGCGCTGCGCGGCTACAGCGAGCCCCCCGGCTACACCGGCCCCGACGGCCGCCGCCGCCTCGCCGTCAACCTCTACCGTGGCACCGCCTACGAACGCATCTGGGAAAACATGTTCAAGGGACTGCAGGGCGACCTCACCTATCCGTGTTACGCCGACTCCTACCGCCACTCGCGCCTCGGCAGCCACTTCGTCGAACTGATGGTCGCCAACTACCCGGGGCGCGCCGACTACCTGGCGCTCCTCCGCGAGACCGCCGGCGGCGATCCGTCGCGCTCCCACGCCGGGCTGGCCCTCTACGTCCGCGAGCCGGACCTCGATGCGCGCCCCGCCGGCACGATTAACCTGCCCGACTGGTGCTCCCCCGAACTGCGGATCGGGCATCTGCGGACCGGCGCGGACGGTCGCGAAAGCCTGCTGCTGCTCAGCGCGAGCCACTGGGGCAACCATCACCATTACGACAGTCTCGGCCTGTCGTATTGGAAACACGGACACGAGGTGCTGTCCGACCTCGGCTACCTGTGGGATCATCCGAGGAAGCACCAGACCTCGCGCACCGTCGCCCACCACACGGTGGTGATCGACGGCAATGACCAGCGCTCGCGCGAGCGCGGCGGCGCGGTGCGGTTCTTTGCCACGTCGGCGCACGTGAAGGTGATGCAGGCCGAGTCCCGGGCCTACGCGGAGGCGTCTCTCTACCGCCGGACTGCGGCGATCATCGAGCACGGCGCCGGCCGCAGCTATGTCGTCGACTTCTTCCGGGTCGCAGGCGGTCGCACGCAGGACTATGTGTACCACGCCTCCGCGCCGACCTGCGAAGTCGTCGACGCGATCGCGCGTCCCTCCGCCGTGGCGCTCTACGATTTCGCCCAGCCGCACGAGCTCGCGTCCGCCAGCCCGGCGTGGCGGACGCGCTGGACGGCCGGTCCGGACCTCACCGCGGTGGCGTGGAATCTGCCGCAACCTGGCGAGACGGCCTACCTCGCCGACGGCTGGGGCCAGCGCGACTGGAGGAATTCCGACCTCGGCGCCACCCTGCCCTACGTCGTGCGCCGCACGGAGGGCGGCGGTGAAAAGCGTTTCGTGTCGGTATTTGAGGCGCACCGGGGCGCGGAGCCGTTCGTGCGCGGCGCGCACCTGCGCGAGGACGGCGTGCTGATCGTCGAGACGGCGCTCGGCACCGATTTCGTGTTCGAAGCGCGGGAGGTCGGCGGTCTCGACGTGCCGGCGGGTGGTTCCGAGCGGCGTCTCAACGGGCGGTTCGCCGCCGTCTCGGTGCAGGGTGGGCGAATCGCGTGGGAATTGGTGCCGTAACCGGGACCACGGGAGAACAGGTCGCGGCGCCCCCCAACATGCGATGACCGCTGCCGCCAACCTCATCGCGGCCGGACGGACCGCGCCGGGCCCGAGCGGCCATTCCGGGCCTCCCCTCCCCGGCTCACGTCCCGGAGGGTCGGCGTAACTCGCTCCGTGCGTCTCGGGCCGCCGCGCGACTTCCGGGCGTCACGGTCGCCCCGCCTGCAGGGACGGCACGCGGTAACGACACAGCGTAACAAAGCAATGCTAACGCGGGCGACGGAGCAGGTGACAGACGTTGCTGCCGCCGAATCCGCTGCTGTTGTTTAGCACCACGCGCGGAGCCTCGTCCAGCGACGTCCGGGGCAGGTCGAGCGCGGCGCACACCGGGTCAGGCTCCTCCAGATGGGCCGCTCCGGGGATAAAGCCCTCCGCGATCGCCAGGGCACAGAACGCGGCCTCCATGGCGCCGGCCAACGAGAGCCCATGGCCGGTGAGCGCCTTGGTGCTGCTGACGCGCGGCCGTCGCGCGTGGTCGCCAAAGACCGCCTGCAACGCCAGAGCCTCCGAACGATCGCCGGCGGGCGTCGAGGTGGCGTGCGCGTTGACGTAATCCACGTCCTCCGGGACCACGCGGGCATCCGCGAGGGTACGCCGCATCGCCTCGCGCAGCCCGGCGCCCTCGGGATGCGAGATCGCCACGCTGTGGCCGTCCCCTGCCTGCCCCCAGCCGATGAGCTCGGCGTAGACCCGGGCGCCGCGACGCCGCGCCAGGGCGTCGGACTCGACCACGAGTGCAACCGCACCGCCGGTACCGACGAAACCGTCGCGCCGGCGGTCGAAGGGGCGCGACGCGGTGCCGGGGTCCGGGTTGGTCGAAAGCGCGCGCAGGCTGGCAAACGGCAGGATGCTCTCCGCATTCATGTCTTCGGCGCCCACGACCAGCATGCGCTGCTGCCGGCCGAGACGGATCTCGTCCATCGCGTAACCGAGGGCGTGGCTGGAGGAGGCGCACGCCGATACGAAGCCGCAGACGGCGCCGGCGATCTTGTAATGGGCGGCGAGGTTGAAATTCAAGGTGCCGGCGACCGACGCCACGATGCCCATCGGATCGCCCCGCTCCCCGCGCACCGCGTGCATCTGGTTGACGAAACTGGCGAGCAGTTGGGGAGAACCGGCGGAGGCGCAGAACAGGCCGGTGGCGCCGTCGGTGAGATCCGCGCGCGCCAGGCCGGCGTCAGCGAGCGCCTGCTCGAGCGCGCAACAGGCGAACACGCCGTGCGGGGCGAGGCCGCGCACGACCTCGCGTTCGAGCGGGTAGGCGACGGGCCAGCGCCAGTCCCGGCTGCTGACGGACGGGAACACGAAGCCCTTGATCGTGCCCGCCACCTTCACCGGCACGCGGGGATTGCCCAGGAAGTCGAAGGGCTCGAAGCCATGGCGAAGTTCGCGGAGGCTGCGCAGCACCGCGGCGCGATCATTGCCGATGCTGGTGATAAACCCGAGACCGGTGATCACCGGCACGGGCGTGCGGGCGGAACCCGGAGCGGTCACGAGTGGGCGCGCGCAGCCAGCTTGCTCCGGACGAAGGTGCGCAGGTCGTCGAGCGTGCGCACCGCGAGAATCTCCTCGTTGGCGATTCGAATCTCGAACAGGTCCTCAAAGTAAAAGACAATCTCGGTGATGGCGAGGGAGTCGAAGCCCAGATCGTCCATCAAGCGGGTCGATCCGGGCATTTCGGCGAACGGCGTCGCGGGTCGGCGCGGCGCATAATAGTCGAGCACGCCCAGAATCAGCGGATCGAGCGCTGCCGCCTCGCCGCCCGCCTGAAAAGCCCGAAACGCAGCCTGGGCCGGCTCGGAAAGCTGCCGGATCTTGTCCGCCGCTGAAGCAGACGACGCCGAAGGCTGGGGAGGGGGAGAGGACGGTTGCATGAGGGACAGGGCGCGAGCGGGCGGGATGGCGGGAGGACGAGACGGCGAAGGATTAGAATGATGACTTCGTCAATTTCGGCCGGGCGCGGCAACTCCGCCCCGCGCAATTCGCCGCCTCGGCCGCTCCCCGCGCAACGCGATCGCCTCGCCGCCAGGGACAGCACGCCGTCAGGGCACGATACATCATCGGGGTCATGACGATGAGCGCGCCACGGGCGCGACCGGGGACTTGACGGCGAGGTATTCACTGAAGAGGCCGAGCAGGGAAATGCGTTGCACCTCCGCCAGCCGGGCTCCGCGCAGCGCGTCGAGGACCGTGGCCGGCGGCACGCAGGCGTCCATGGTTTCCCAGTAATAGCGCATCATGTCGCGCGCATCCCGACTGCGGGTGAAAAGCTGCGCGAGAAACGGGTAGACCGTCCCGAAATAAGTCCGGAACAGGGCGCCGCCCACCCTGCCCCCTGGCTTGGTGACCTCGAGGATGAGCAGTTTGCCGCCCGGCTTGAGCACCCGATGATACTCGCGAAAGGTGTCCTCCAGGCTCGTGACATGCCGCAGGGCATAGCCCATGGTGAGGAAATCGAAGGAGTCGTCGGGAAATGGCAGCGACTCCGCTCGCCCGACGACGAAATGGGCGGCCAGCTTGCGCCGGGCGAGGGCCAGCATGCCCTCACTCGGATCGAGGCAGGTGATGGCGTCAGCCGAACCGAGGATCTTCGCCGCTTCGACCGCGACGAGTCCGGTGCCACAGGCAACGTCGAGCACGCGGTGGCCGGGACGGAGACCATGGCGACGTTGCGTCCAGCGCCGGTAAGCGCCGCCCGTGTGCAGGAAGCCCCAGTCGACCACCGAATCGTAATAGGCCGCCCCACGGTTGAAGAGCGCATTAACGAACTCCGGCTTGCTCTTCGTATCAGGGTAATGGTGCGTGAGCGAAGGATGAGGAAGCATCAGAGGGCAACCGGCGAAAACCTGCACCCGCTATTGCCAACACTTCGCCGACAAGTCCAACCCTGAAACCGAAACCAATGGGCTTGTGGAGAACTCCTCCCCTGCCCGGCCCGATCGCATTCCCCGCGGGGAGCACGCAGACAGAGCCACCGGCCTTCGTCAGCCTCGACGCGGCCGCCCGGGACGCCTCAACGGCCCGGCGGGCGCACGATCGCAAGACGCCGCCGCGCCAACACCACGAAGGCGGCGACAATTCCAATCACTCCAGCCGCCAACAATGCCTGGCGGGGCCGGCCGTGCAGCCAGGCGTCGCCCAGCAGGATCGCCGCCGACAGGTAACCCGCCGGCACGAGGGTCGAAACCGTGAGGTACGCGGCGAACCGCACCCGCAACAGCCCAAGCGCATAACTTTGCAGCCAGAACGGCGGCCCGGGTGCGACCCGGACGATCAACGTCAGCAGCCACGGGTTCAGGCCCGACGGGTCGGGCAGTCTGCCTCCCCAGCGACCTACCATCGCCTGCACCGGTCCGCGCAAGACCCGAGCGGCCAGCAGATAGGATAGCGCAACATTCACTGCCACCGCGACGCACGCGCAGCCGATCACGCCGGCCACCCCCAGTTGCGGCGAGTAGCTCGGGCCGGCGGCCAGGGCAAAGGGCAGCAAGGGGAAACCCGCCGCAGGCAGGAGGGCCATCGCCACAAAGAATGCCAGCGCACCGAAAGCACGCAGTCGTTCGACCACCGCCTGAACCGCCGTCTCGAGTCCCAGCGTCCTCGCCAGCAGCACAGCGAACAGCACCGCCACCAGCAAAATCAGCACCGGTCGAACCCACCGTGGCAGGACTCGGTGCGCGCCCGGATTCACAGTCGGTTCGTGGGACATCGAAGCCAATCCAACGCCAGCGAGGCCGCTGACGGCGACCCCATTCTTGGCGTGGGCGTCAATCCGCCCCGGGAAGCTGCCACCAGAAAAAGGCCGGGCGAGAGGCCCGGCCTGGGGAGTACGCAAACTACGGTTGCGATTAACTGGCAAAGCGCCGGCGAAGGCCGATGAGCCCGGCGAGCCCGAGGCCAACTAAGGCGAGGGTGGCGCCACCGTCCGGAACGGCTGCGCCGCCCGCACCCACGATGACTTGAATGCGGGTCTTGGCCGCTTCGCGGCTACCAATGTAAGCGGAGAGCTCAAAGTCATAGGTGCCGTCAACGGTCGGATCAAAGCCGGCCCCGAGGAACCAGTGAGCCTTCCAGCTATTCTGCGCCAAGTTGTTATCCGCAATCAGTGCGGCGTAGGTCACGCCGCTAATGGCTTCCGTTCCGGCGCCTTGGGCGGTGGCGTTGGTGCCAATCGAATGATCCCAGCCACCACCAAGCGGGCCAGCATCATTGATGGGATCGAAGGACGAGAAGGTAGTCGCCTGGGTGGGATTGCTGTCGATGCGAAGAGCGTAGGTCAGACCGTTCAAGTTCCAACCGGAGGTGCCATCGTAGTTGGAATTGATCGACCATTCAAAGCTCCAAACGGCCGTCGGTGACGACTGCGTAGGCGCAACACCTGCAGCAAAGCTGTAGGTACCGTCGCCGTTGCTGTTGAAGGTGTTCTCCGCGACGCCCGAAGCGTTGTGACGCAGTTTGCCGCGCAAACCCAATTCGATGCCATTGGCGCGATCCACCGTGAAACTGCCGTTGGCGTTGCCGCTGCCGAAGATGGCGTTGTTGGTTACGTTTTGATCGTAGAGCAACGCATACGACTGAGCTGGCAAGAGAACGGCGCCGACGGCGGCGGCCTTGAGGAGAAGGAGGGCTTTGTGTTTCATGTTATTCACAGATCGCACGTAGCAACATCCGCGCCCTGGATGAGTATATTTCGCGGCGCATCTCCACACCGCTGACCTTCATACACTTGGGTAACGCTTCTTTTCGCAATAGTCTCTCATTATCGCGAACCATAGCAACTTATGTCAGATCTACCGACATCTGACATCAACCCGCTCTTCCGAATCGAAAAGGAAGGGGTCAAGGGTTGACTCTTGACAATAGCGCTTGGAACTCCGCCTCCCGCGCCCCTCCTCGCAATCGGAACCGTCGCACGTACTGGCTAACACTGGCCGGTTCACCCATGTCCAGGCGCTCCGCGAGCCAGCGATTCGACACCGACGTCCTCGCCTTCATCGCCGCCGCCAATTTCACTTTCTCGGCGGAGGATCGCTTGCTGGGCAGAGCCGCAAGATCCACGCCCACCGCAGTCGCCACCCCCTGCAACCTCCGCTCCCACACCGCTGCTCGCACCTCCTGGTGCGCCTGTCGATCGCTGCCCACCAGTTCAAAATGTTCGCGCGCAGGATCGCATCCCAGGCGCTGCTGCAACTCCTGCTGAAACTCCGCAGACCCAATCGCCCACCCCCGACTCAGCCGCCCAAACTTCTCCTCCCGGCGCGCCGCGTCCGCTTCCGACAGTACGCCGAGATAAGTTTGGTAGAGCCGCCAGCCCTCTGCTGAATCAGGCAGGCCACCGCACTCCGCCAGCACTGTTTCAGCCACCAGGCAGGGCGGTCGGTCGCTGCCGCCAAACCACGTCAGACTGCTCCACCGGTGCTCCAACAACCTCTCGATCGGAACGACACCAGCCCGCACCGGATTCAGGTGAATGTAGTGCGCGACCTGCGCCAACGCGTGCCCCGGCTCCACATGCAGACCGCGATATCGCCCCTGAAAAGGGCGTCCCATTTCGCCGCGAAAACGGTTGAACCGCGCCGCCCAAGTCGCCTGCAACCAGCGCATCCCTTCGCTCAAGTTCGGCTCCGGCGTCTCCAGCGCCAGATGAAAGTGATTGCTCATCACCACGAACGCATGCAGCCGCCACCCGAACCGTGCCGCTGCCTCGAAAAGGCAGCGTACAAACGCCTCCGCCGCCCCGTCCTCGACAAACAAGTCACGACGGTAATTGCCTCGGTTGATCACGTGGTAACACGCCCCCGCATACTCCACCCGCAATTTCCTCGCCATGCCTCCGACCCCACGGCGGACAGCGACCACTGTCAAGAGTCAACCCTTGACCCCCTCGGAAGGTTCGGAAGGTTCGTTGATCGAGGCGTCAGCTTACCTTACAAGCCGTTCGCGTGTAACGAAAGCTTCCTCGGCACTAACTTTCACATCCGACTAACCATTAACAAGCTAAATTTCCGTGGATTCGAGTGGCACGAGAGCCGCTAAACCCCGCACGCCTGCTTGCACCCGTTGTCTCTCGATCGAGCGGTCTTGGCGCGAAGAACACTTCTCCTCCGCCAGCGACCGAGGCAGGAATGCAGCAACTACGGAATAAGCCTATGGTACTCCAACAACTAAGATGTGTCGGCGCTCTCAGCGCCCTCTTGGTCGGCGTTCAATCAGTCCACGCGATTGATCTGATGCCTGACTTCTCCACCCTCCCCACCGACTGGACCACGGACCGTTACGAACCCCATTCCTTCTCCAACGTGGGCCCTTTCCAAGGTCGCACTGATGTGCTCGGCATCGAGATCACGAGCGCGGAGGGCGCCGCCAATCGTCCCGGCGGACAGCAAGGAGGGTTCTATAATACCCAAGGTCGAAAGTATGCGATCTCGGGCGGAGCCAGCGACAGCATTGCGGCCGACCTGTGGATTCCTGAAGAGTGGAGAGACTCCGCCGGCGGCAGTATCCGTACGGATATCTGGGGTACGATGTGGAATGGCACTGCTATTACTGCGTATCCAATCCTTGGATTTGCAAACTTCGGAGGTACACCGCGGTTTCGCGCCTGGGATGCGGACACCGCCTCTGGTTGGTTGGACCTGAGCGCAACCGTCAACTACGGAGCGTGGAACGCCCTTGAAATCCTGTTCTCCGGCAACTCCTTCGACTACTACGTGAACGGCAGTTTGGCGTACTCGGATGCCACAATAGGTACCACCACCGGATTCAAAGAAGTGATTATGCAGGCCTATAACTTCTACGACGCCTCGCTCGGCTCAGGCTACACCCCGGTGGACTACACCGCCCACTGGTCCAACCAACAGGGTGCGTCGGTTCCAGACGGCGTTTCGACTGTGACCCTGCTCGGTCTGTCACTGGCGGGACTGCTTTCGCTGCGCCGCAGGATTCGCGCCTAAGCGTCGTCCCAACTATTCTTGCAAGGGACGGAGATTGAATACTCCGTCCTTTTTCTTGTCCCCAAAGCATGCGGCCAAGCCGAAGGCCAGGCCAAGCCAAAGGAGTCAGGGGTTGACTCTTGACACGTCTGATTCTCAGCGGCGCGGCGCTGGCACCCGCCCGACAGCCGCGGAGCGCTCCGCCTACGCTCGAAGTTGCTGAGGCGCCGGGGGCCGGGCCAATCCTCGGCGGGATCACATTCCTCGCTTTCCGACAACCGTTTGCGACGAATGCAACGACGCTGAGCGGTGCCATACCGCGCTCCCGATTGCCATGGATCAGGCGACCGTGGCGCCGGAACGGATAACAGAAACTGACACGCCTGCCACCGAGCCTGCCCCCCCTGGAATCGGCGCTGATTATTGCAAGGATCTATAGATTCTCCTATGTCAGACATTTGTGTAAGCGGAGCTGACGCAAAGTCGGGAAGGTTTACACAATTTACTCATGTCAGCCGGACGGGGTCAGGGGTTGACTCTTGACACGCCTGGCAATCGGCGGCGCGGCGCTGACAGCGGCCCGCGAAGAAGAACGCAGTAATCGTGAACCCCAAGGCGTTCATGATCACGTTGGTTGGGGCAACACCGGCAGCCCCAATCCGGGCTCCCGCGAAGCGGCGCGGCGCGAGACCAGGGCGTATCGCGGACGAGCGCCGGGGCGCTACGTCCGCGCTCCCTCCCCTCTCAACCCAGCGCCAGGTCGACGCGCTTCACGTCCTTCACCGGCCACTTCGTGACGGTCAGGCCTTTGGCGGTGCGCGTGCTCACCGGGACGTTCGCCAAGTCGAACTCGAACTCCCGCACGCGCGCGCCGCTGCGGCCGTCGATGTAGATCATCAGCTTCTGCGGCATTTCCTTCTCAGTCTTGCTGACCTCGAGGTAGACCACCTTGGATCCCTCACTCTTCACCAGCGGGTAGAGCTTGTCGCGCGAGAGGCCGCCGATCTGGAACCGCTTGGCGAAGGCCTTCCCGGACTCCTTGTCCTGGTAAACCATCGTGTAGAAGTTGGTGTCGCCCTCCTTCGGCCAGACCGCGCAGTGGATGATGTTGCGGCCCATGAAGACCTTGTCGGCGACCTTCGACACCTTGAGCGAACCGTCGCGCATGAGGGCGAGCGCGCTGTCGAGAATCGTGCACTCCTGCACGAACTCGTGCTGTCGCCAGTTGAGGCCGATGAAGCCGTCCTCGCGGTTGACGTAGAGCCGCTGGTTGGCGGAAACGACGGCGGAGGCGTCGATCTGCTCGATTTCGTCGTACTGCGTGCGGCGCTTGTGGCCCTTGCCGTACTTCTCCTGCAGCATCTCGAACCAGGTCACCGCGTAGCCGGTGAGGTTCTTCAGGCTGGCCTTCGTCTCCTTGATGCCCTCCTCGATCTTCTTGATGGCCTCGTCGGCCTGGAAGCGGTTGTAGGCGGAGATGCGCTTGATGCGAATCTCGGTCAGACGCGTGATGTCGTCGTCGGTCACCTCGCGGCGCAGTTGCTTGAGGAACGGCTTCAGCCCTTCGCGAATCTCCTCGAGCACGCTTTCCCAGGTCTTCGATTTTTCGATGCGGCGGTAGATCCGCTCCTCGATGAAGATGCGTTCGAGGGAGTCCCAGTGCCACTGCTGCTCGAGTTCGCCGAGTTTGATCTCCAGTTCGCGCTTGAGCAGCGCCTTGGTCTGGTCGACCGAGCGCCTGAGGAGTTCGCGGATGCCGAGAAATTCCGGGCGGTCGAGCCCGGTCTTTTCGTCGGTGACGATCACACACGCCGCCGGCGACAGATTCTGCTGGCAGGCGGTGAACACATAGAGCTGCTGGATCACCTGCTCGGGGTCGCTGCCCTGCGGCAGGTGCACGAGGATCTCAACCTGGTCGGCGGTGTTGTCGTCGACGTGCCGGACCTTGATCCTGCCTTTGGCGTTGGCGGCGAGGATCGACTCGATGAGCGTCTCGGTGGTGGTGCCGAACGGCAGTTCGGTGATGGCGAGCAGGTACTTGGAGCGTGGTTCGATCTTCGCCCGAATCTTCACCTTCCCGCCGCGCTCGCCGTCGTTGTACTCCGAAAAGTCCGCGATGCCGCCAGAGGGGAAGTCCGGGTAGATGCGAAACGATTTCCCCTGCAGGTGATTGATGGCCGCGCGACAGAGGTCGTTGAAATTGTGCGGGAGGATTTTTGTCGCGAGGCCGACCGCGATGCCCTCCGCACCTTCCAGCAGAACGATCGGAAACTTGGCCGGCAGCGTGACTGGCTCGCGCGCGCGGCCGTCGTAGCTGAGCTGCCAGGTCGTGGTCTTCGGGTTGAAGAGGACGTCGCGGGCGAAGTTCGTCAGCCGCGCCTCGATGTAGCGGGGCGCCGCGGCTTCGTCGCCCGTCAGGGTGTTGCCGAAGTTGCCCTGCGGTTCGATCAGGAACGCCCGCTGCCCGATCGCCACCAGGGCGGCCCCAATCGAGGCGTCGCCGTGCGGGTGGAGCGACATGGTGCGGCCGACGATGTTGGCCACCTTGTGGAAACGGCCGTCGTCCATGTCCCACAAGGTGTGCAGAATCCGGCGCTGCACCGGCTTGAGACCGTCGCCGAGGTGCGGGACGGCACGGTCGAGGATGACGTAGCTGGCGTAGTCGAGGAACCAGTGGCGGTAGCTGTTGGCGAGGGGGGAGTCTTCGGTCTGCACGGTGTCGCCACCGCGGCGTTTCGGGGTTGGGGCAAACCCGCCGGATTCACCCGGGTCGGATGCCCCCAGCGCCTCGGAAGCGCCGACGGCCGGGGTGGCGGCGATCGGCGGAGGCGGAGTGGTCGCGGGCGCGCCGCCGTTGCCCAGCGGGAGTTCCGGCTGATCCTGGTCGGGTTTGGAGGTCTTCTTCTTGGGCATTCCGGCGAAAGTTACGTGCTGAAACCGAGGACGCTGGCACGCGCGCCGCGGCGGCGTCAAGGGGCGGGAGCGACGGACTGCTGCCGCGGCAAGACGACTCGCTCCCGCTCGTCGCTACCCGGGGCACAGCGTCAGGCGGAACGACTCGCTCCCCCTTGTCGTTACCAGGATCAGGCGACGGGCGGAACAACTCGCTCGCGCTCGTCGCTACGTCCCGAAGGGCGGCCGGCTCAGAAGTTGCCGCGGACGCCGGCGCTCCAGCTCACGCCGAAATTGCCGTAACGGTAGAGTGCGGCCGGAACGTTGCGGGTCGGGTCGCCCTCGTAGAGGAGGGTGGGTTCATTGAAGATGTTGCGCCCCTGGAAGAAGAGGCTCACCCGGCTCGTCACCTTGTAGCCGCCGCTCAGGTCGACCTTGATGTTGCTCGGCTGGTAGCGGCCGAAGACCGTCGTGTAGGGAGTGTCGTCCTGCCAGACGCCGCCGAGCCGCAGGCTCACTTTCCGGTAGCTCCAGGCGATGCTGCCGGTGGCTTTGTGTGGCATGACGCCAGGGAAGTACTGGTTGGCGTAGTTGCGCGTGTAGCTGAGGTTGACATTGGTGTTGCGGAACACGCCTGGGAGGAAGGAGAGCTGCTGATTGTAGCCGAGTTCGAGGCTGCGATAACGGTAAAGCAGGTTGTTGTTCAGCACCGACTGGAACTCGTAGTTCTCGTACTCGGGATCGTCGAAACCGAAGTCCTCCGCCCGGCCGCGGATGGTGACGCGCTGGTTGGTGATCTCAGTCTGCTGAACGAGCACGGTGAAACTGCCCACCGGTTCGAAGTAATACGCCAGCCGCGCGACGTAGTTGTCGGACTCCTCCGGGAGGAGGTTGGGATTGGGGGCGGTGATCACCATCGCGACGTCGTTGATGTTCCATACGCCCGCGAGCGAGTCGATCGGCGGGCGGGAGATGGCGCGGCTGAAACCCGCCTGGGCATGGAGGTTGGGGCGGATGGTGTATTTCAAGCCGGCGCTGGGGAAGAAGTTGTCGTACTCGCCGGTACGGTTGATCCGCGGCCGGGAGAAGTACTGGTAACGGATGCCGTCAATGGTGGTCGCGCGCCGGGTCGACGCCGACACGGGGTACCCGGCGGCCGCGACCTGGGCCGCGGGAATCGGATCAAACTCGCGGGCCTCCGACTCGGTCCGCTCCCAGCGCACTCCGCCCTGGGCCTGCAGCTTGCCGACGCGCACGTTGCCCATGCCGTAGGCGGCGGTGACGTGCTGGCGGAAGTCGCGCTTGTTGGCGACGTAGGCCGAGTAGTAATTCTCCGCGGTGGCGATGTTGGTGAAGTACTCCGGGTGCTGGCGGTAGAGCAGGGAGATGGCACTGCGGTTGGCGATGGTCGGCAGGTTGTCGATGGTCAGCGCGCGGATTTTGCCCATCTGGGTGTTGAAGGCGCGCGGCGAGGGCAGGAACGACCAGTTCCCCGCCTGGGTGATGGTGCCGTTGGGATTGAGGATGTTGCCGCCCGGGCCGATGTAGGCGTAGGTCTCCGCCACGGTGGAATTGTCGGTCTTGCGGTTTTCCTCCGCCCATTTGCCGCCAAACTTGAAGAACGACGGCAGGCGCCAGGGCGTAACCCACTTCGCGTTCGCCTCGCCGGTGTAGATTTCGGTGAAGGCAAACCGCCCCTCCTCGGTGATCCGGGGGTAGATGTAGCTGTTGAGATTCGCCCAGTCGGGCCCGCTGGTCTGGCGGATGGTCCACTCGGCCGACATCGGGTCGGAGCGCGTGGCCACGAAGTCGACCGGCAGCGCGTTGACCAGTTCCGAGCGCACCGTGCCGCGGCTGGAGGTCTCGTAGTCGTTCTTCGAACGGGAGTAGTTGGCGGTGCCGTCGAGGGTCAGGCTCCCGAGCTTGTATTCAAATTTTGGTGTCAGGGTGAGCGAATTGGTCAGCTTGATCGCGCTGCCGCCGCCGTGGGCGAAGGTGCGGGCGGTGTTGGTGGCGAGTCCGTTGGTCCGCACCTCGGTCATGCCGTCGCCGAGGACGTTCTGCCGCCCGGTGGCCGCGGCGGTACCGTTGGCGGCGGCGGAGAACGTCAGGCTCTTGGTGTGCGCATTGTTCTCGAAGGCGTTGAACATGCTCGTGAGCGAGAGCACGAGGCGCGGCGTGACCTTGTAGTCGATGGTCGCGGTGGCGTTGCCGCGGCTGGAGAGGCGAGGACCGTCGGTGAAGGCGATCGCCCGCAGCACCATCGGCCGGGGATCCGTGGCCGTCGGCGTTCGGTGATAGGTGTTCGTGACATACTGCTGCTCCGAACGCGTGCTGCTTTGGCTGAGGCTCAGGCGGATGCCGAGGGTCTTGTTGCGGAACACATCCGCGTAATCGAGCTGCCAGTTCGGGCGCCACTGCCGGCGCAGGTTGTCGTCCCATCCGTAAACCTTGCCCGGCTTGGCGGCATCCGGCGTGTTGAAGGCGATGCTAAACTGCCAGTCGATGCGCCGACCCGGGCGGTCAAAGGCCCGGCGGCTCTTCATGTTGATGGAACCGGCGGGGGAGTTCGCATCCATGTCGGCGCTCAGCGTGCGGCTGATCTCGATCGATTCCACGGCGGTGATGGCCATCTGCTCGAAGCCCACCGAACGCGCCTGGCTGCCGGCGCTGCCATTCAGGGTCGCACCGTAGGCCACGAAGGCATCCGCGCTCGCCACGCTCGCGCCGTCCATCGTCACGCCCACGTACTGCTGATCGAGGCCGCCGATGCGCGGGCCGCGGCTGATGCCGTCGACATATTCCACGTCGACGCCGGGCAGGAACTTGAGGAATTCGCCCACGTTGGACTCGGTGATGTCCCCGAAGCTGTCGGAAGCCACCGAGGTGGAGATGTTCATGTTGCGCCGCTGCTCCATGATGGCCTTGGCGTTGCCCTCCCGCTCGGTGGACACGATGAACTGCCCGAGGCGCACGATGTCGCCCGCCGCGCCCGGCGCGGCCAGGGTGCTGACGAGTTCAAAGTCACGGGTGGCCACCGCGCCCGCGGTCACGTTTACCGTCGCGGTGGCGGTCTGGTAGCCGGAGAAGGTCACCTGCAGCGTCGCCGCGCCGGCGGGCACGTTGTCGAGCTGATAGGCGCCGCCCTCCTCGGAGTACGCGATGCGTTCGGTGCCCTGCAGCCGGATTTCCGCGTTGCGCACGTATTCCCCGGTGGCGGGGTTGAAGATGCGCCCGATCACCCGGCCGGTGCCGGGCGCCTGCGCCAAGGCAACTGCAGCCAGGATTCCAAACAGGAGGGCAAACAGGCCCGCGGGGGGACGATGAGGGGGGAGGTATCCAAGGGTCTTCATGGTGAGCAGTGAGTGTGGGTGCGTGCAGCTACGGTGTCCTGGCAACGAAAGCAAATCCGGGGCCAGATAACCGTACGGTTACTTGGCAGTTCGATCCCGTCGTCGACCCGTGACAACCCCAAAAAGTTCGAATCGTTCAGCGCCCCGGCCCCACCCGCCGCCATGCCTCCGCGAGGTCCGGGTCCCGGCCGGCCCGCAGGTCGGCAAGCGTCCGCGTCACTGTCACATCTGGCTCGACCCCCACCCCTTCCAGCCGCCTCCCCCGGGGCGTCAAGTAATCCTCCCGGCTCAGTTGCAACTGCCCGCCATCGGGCAGCGCATAATACCAGCTCGCGAGCACGGCCCCCGCGGTTCGCCGCCCAATCACCGTCGCCCGGCCGTGCTCCTGCAGCACCGCGGCGAAGATCTCCGCCGCACTCCCGGTTGCCCCGTCCACCAACACCGCCACGCGCCCCCGGTACCGCGCCGATCCGAGCTGCCACGAGGTCTTCACCGCCCGCGCGCCGCTGCGCTTGATGAACGTGCCGCAATCCACCGCGCGCTCGAAAAACTCCCCGATCGTGACCCCGAGCGAAATCGTCTCGCCCCCCGCATTCTGCCGCAAGTCCACGATCACCCCGGGCGCCCCGGCGTGCGCCGCGAGCTGGCGGCTCAGCCAGCGCCGGCCGCTGCCGTTGAATTCGTCGAACCGGAGATACACCACCCCATCGTCCAGCACCCTCGCCACCTGCCGGGGCGCCAGGCTCAGGGGTTGCGCCACCGGGGCGAGCCGCACCGGCCGGTCCGTAGCGTCCAGGAACTCCCACACCGCCGCTTCCCCCTCCTTGGGGCGGAAGTCGATGCGCGGCCCCAGCGGCACGCCTTCGCGCGCGACCACAATCCAGCCTGGAAGGATGCCTGCGGCCTCCGCCGGACTGCCCGGCAGCACCTCCGTCACCACCCAGCGATCCTCAATCCGCGCCATCGCGAATCCCGTGCGCGGCCGTACACGCGTCCGCCGCTCGCCCGCGCGGGCGTGAGCGCATGCGTATGGCTGTCCTCGAGCGGCGCCAGCATGGCGTTGAGCACGCGGTAAAGCGCCGCCTCGCCGGCCGCGGCCACGGCCTGGGGGCCAAACCGCTCCGCCGCCGCCCGCCAGTCCACGCCACGGAGCTGCCGGTCATAATGATGGTCGGCCACCAGCCGCCACACGCGCTCGAACACCTCCCGGTTCCGCGCCGCCTGCGCCGCCTGCTCGGCGGGAATTGGGGGCGCCGCAAACCGCGGCACCGGCGTGATCGCACACCCGCCGGCCAGCGTCAGCGCCAGCAGGCCCGCCAGCAACGGCCCGAGCCTCTGCCGGAGTTCGCGCACCCTCACACCTCCACGAGATCCTTCTCCACCTTCAGGTTGCCGATGATGAACTCCTGCCGCTCGGGCGTGTTCTTGCCCATGAAGAACGCCAGCAGTTCGTCGCTGTTGTGCAAGTGCGCCAGCGTCACCGGCTCGAGTCGGATCTCTTCGCCGATAAAGTCCTTGAACTCACCCGCCGAGATTTCACCCAGGCCCTTGAAACGGGTGATCTCGTGACTGGCGCCCAACGCGGCGATCGCCGCATCCTTCTCCGCCTCCGTGTAGCAGTAAATCGTCTGTTTCTTGTTGCGCACCCGAAAGAGCGGCGTCTCGAGGATGAAGAGGTGGCCGTTCCGAATCAGGTCGGGGAAAAACTGCACGAAAAACGAGATCAGCAGCAGGCGGATGTGCATGCCGTCGACGTCGGCATCGGTCGCGATCACGATCCGGTTGTAGCGCAGGCCGTCGAGACCGTCCTCGATGTTGAGCGCAGACTGCAGGAGGTGAAACTCCTCGTTCTCGTAGATCACCTTCTTCGACAGCCCGTAGGTGTTGAGCGGCTTGCCCTTCAGGGCGAAGACCGCCTGCGTCTGCACGTCGCGGGTGGCGGTGAGCGAGCCGGCCGCCGAGTCGCCTTCGACGATGAAGAGCGTGCTCTCCTCCGCGCGCTCGTGGCGGTCGCCCAGGTGCAGCCGGCAATCGCGCAGCTTGCGGTTGTGCAGCGAGGCCTTCTTCGCGCGTTCGCGCGCCAGGTTGCGGATGCCGGCCAGTTCCTTCCGCTCGCGCTCGCTCTCCTCGATCCGGGAGCGCAGGGCCTCCGCCGTCTCCTTGTTCTTGTGCAGATAGACGTCGAGCGACTGCTGCATGAACTTGCCCACGAATTCCCGGATGCTCGGCCCGTTCGGCCCCACGCTGGCCGACCCCAGCTTGGTCTTGGTCTGGGATTCGAAGACCGGTTCCATCACCCGCACCGCGATCGCCGCATCGATCGACTGCCGGATGTCCGCCGCCTCGTAGTCCTTTTTGAAGAAGTTGCGCACCGTTTCGACCAGCGCCTCGCGGAAGGCGCCCAGGTGCGTGCCACCCATGGTGGTGTGCTGGCCGTTGACGAACGAGTAGTACTCCTCGCCGTAGTGCGCGCCGTGGGTGAAGGCGACCTCGATGTCGTCGCCCTCGAGATGGATGATCGGATACAGCGGTTCGCCGCTGAGATTCTTGCGCAACAGGTCGCGCAGGCCGGCCTCCGACTTGAACGCCTTGCCGTTGAACGTGAGGGTGAGCCCGCGGTTCAGAAAGGCGTAGTTCCACAGCATGTCCTCGATGAACTCGGTGCGGAACCGGAAGTCCTTCCCGAACAGCGCCTCATCCGGCGTGAACTCGACCAGGGTGCCGTTGCGCTCGTCGCACTTCGCCACCTTGAAGTCCTTGCGCAGCCGGCCCTGCGCGAACTCCACCCGCTTGGTCTGGCCCTCGCGATACGCCTGCGCCGCATACTCGCAGGCGAGCGCATTCACCGCCTTCTGGCCGACCCCGTTCAGGCCGACGGATTTCTGAAAGGTCTCGCTGTCGTACTTGGCGCCGGTGTTGATGATTGAGACGCAGTCAATCAGCTTGCCCAGCGGGATGCCGCGGCCGTAGTCGCGCACGCGGACCGTGCGCTCGATCAACTCGACCTCGATCCGGCGGCCGTAGCCCATCGTGAACTCGTCGATCGAATTGTCGATCGTCTCCTTGAGGAGCACGTAGATGCCGTCCTCGGCGTGGGCGCCGTTGCCCAGCCGGCCGATGTACATGCCGGGCCGCAGGCGGATGTGTTCGAGGGACGAAAGGGTCTTGATGCTCGCTTCGGTGTAGTTGGACGCCATCGGAGAAAAGATGCCGCAAGACAGGGACCGCCGCCGGCACTGGCAAGTGCGAAGACGCCGTCGGCACGCCGCGGGGCGGATCCCGATTGCCGGACCCCGGAAGAACGCTTTCTCCTGCGCGACCCCGGCGCCGAAGGAAAAGCCGAGGCGGGGGCACCTCGGCTACCCTTGCCCTCTGGCTGCCTCCGGCCGTGGACGAGGCAGCCTGCCCGCCGTAGCCTCTGGCGAAGGCGGGTCTCGCCTCTTTGCGGATCCGGCCGCAAACGGAGCGTCTCGCGGAGGGCAGAGGCCGGGACACGCGGCGCCGCCGCCCCGGCGCGCGGGTCACTCCGTCTTCTTCGCCGGCGCCGGGGGCGTGTAGTGCAGGATCTGTCCGTCTCGGAGCAGTCGCTCGCGCAGCTTCGCATACGGCACGTCCTGCACCGGGATCTTTGCGTCGATCGCCATCGCCGCCGCCGTTGCCGCCGACTGGCCCAGAATCATGAAGACCGGCTCCATGCGGATCGACCCGAAGGCGATGTGCGAGCTCGAGACGCACACGGGCACCAGGAGGTTCTCCACCTGGCCCCGCTTCGGCACCAGCGAGCCGTACGCGATTTCGTACGGCTCCTTCAGGCCGACGCCGATGTCGCCCTCGTTCTGCACATAACCTTCCGGCGTGATGTAGCGCTGCACATTGTGCGAATCGATGGTGTAGCTGCCCATGCCCACGGAGTCGGGCGTGGGCTTCTTCTTCCGCAGTTCGTTTTCCGTCATCACGAAATTTCCGATCATCCGGCGCGCCTCGCGCACATAGATCTGGTGCGGCCAGCCGCCGTTGTCCTTGAACTCGTCCTTCGGCAGGCCCCAGCGGCGCATCCGCTCCTGCACGTCCTTCGGCACGCGCGGATCGGTGGTGATGAAGTACAGCCAGCCCTTCTGGTAGGCCTCGTGCTCCTTGATGATCTCGCGGCGCCGCTCGTAGCTCGCCTCGGGATAGTCGTAGTTCATCCCGATGTTGTCGGTGCTGAAGGGACCGTGGTTGTTGGTGTCGGTCTTGCGGTTCGGAATCGGGTCGAACTTGCCAAAGGTCTCCTTCCAGCCCGCCGCATAGATGCGCGCGAGCAGTTCGTATTGCTTCGGGTCATACCCTTCCGGCTTCGCGAACGGGATGCGGTTTTCCGGGTGGTCCGTCAGGCACATCCGGAAGCAGTAGGCCTGCACCTTGTTGTCGCCCTCGCCGAAATTCCCCGGATGCGCCGCGCTCACCCGCGGCAGCACGCCGCTCGACGGGTCCCCGGGGATCCAATACGGGCTGATCGTCTGCGGCTTCAACACGCCGAAATGATGCCGGTGGTGCAGCACCCCCGTCTGCACGCCGTTGTGCTCCTCGCCGTAGACGCGGTTCGACTCGCGCCCCACGTGGTAGCTCACCCCGGCCGCCGCCAGCAGGTCGCCCTCGTAGGTGGCGTCGAGGAACATCTTCCCGGCATAAGTCCTTCCGCTCAGCGTGGTGATCGAGACGATGCGCGCGCCCGACTTTCTCACGCCCTTGGCACGATCCAGCCACTCGTCGCGCACCACCGGCACGCCGTGCTCCCGCACCAGATCCTCGAACACCTTCTCCGCCGCGTGCGGCTCGAAGATCCACATCGTCCGCTGGTCGCCGTCGATCGCCGGCGTGCCCTGCCCCTTGTTGCCGTACGTCGCCTTGTCCTGCCACCTCCACGCCGCGGCCGATTCGTAGTGCTTCCAGATGCGATGGTAGAAATTGCGCGCCAGCCCCCCGATCACGGCCTTGTTGCCCGTGTCGGTCCAGCCCAGCCCCCCGCTCGTCAGGCCGCCGAGATGCCGGTCCGGACTCACCAGGATGACGCTCTTGCCCATCACCTTCGCCTGCACCGCGGCGACGACCGCGCCACTCGTACCGCCATAGACCACCACATCGTACTCCGCGGCCCGCAGGCCGGTTGCACCGGCCGCCAGGGCCAGCGGAAGGAGGAAAACTCGGGGAAGCTTCATGCGCTCTCCTGCTTGCGCCGGCGCCGCGCGACTGTCGAGCCCTGGCCGCTCGCAATCCGCCGGATCCCCCGATGCGCGAACTACCCCCGGCTCCTCCATTGCCCTGGCCCGCCCTCCACCTCCAGGGACCGCTCACCACCCGTGTCTTCGTCACGTAATGAGTGACAACGATGCACCGGATTCGACCGGAAGCCGACGTCACGTATTACGTGACAAAGGCCGATCGGACCGGTCCGGAGCGGGCCGGGCATCCTGGGCGCGGGCCAGGCCGCCGCGCGGGCGCGCCCGCGGCCTTGACCGAGGCCGGGGCGGGACGTTGCGTCGGGGCATGCCCACCCCCCACTTTCCGGTACCGGGCGCGGCCCGGTTCACGCGCCGCGACTTTGTCCTCGGCGGCGGTTCGTTCGCCGCCGCGGCCCTGCTTTCCTCCTGCCGCGTCACCGGCCCGGTCACCGCCGCGCCGAAGTTCACCGCCTATCCCTTCTCCCTGGGCGTCGCCT
>CAZDGC010000098.1:0-26635 GCA_964504885.1 uncultured Opitutus sp. | reverse complement strand
CGGCCTCGGCATCGCGTGGTTTGGTTTCCAGATCGAGGAGAAGGTGGAGGCGTTTCCGTGGGTGGCGTCCGGGATGCTGCTGGTGTTTGCCATCTATTATGGCTGGCGCCAGTTCAGCGGGCACGGTCTTTGCCACCATCACCCGCCGGGCGGACACCATCATGCCAGTGAACACTGCGGGGAAGGGGAGGCCAGCCACTGGCAGGAGGAACTGCGGGAAAGCCCCCTGGTGTCACCACGGACCGGCGAGTGGGCGGCAATCGGCGGACTCTTTGTGATGCTCACGCTCTCGCCGTGCGAGGCGTTCCTGCCCATCTATCTCTCGGGCGTGCAGTTTGGGTGGCGCGGCTTCTGGGTGCTGAGCGCCATTCTCGCGGTGGCGACGCTGGCGGGCATGACGCTGTTCACCTGGCTTGCGCTGCTCGGCTTTGATCGGGTGCGTCTCAAGGCCTTGGAGCGTCATGAAGCCGGCCTGCTCGCGGCGCTCTTCGGCGTACTGGCGGTGCTCGTCGTGGTGCTGGAGCACGGACACGAACACTGACGGAGAGCGGTTCGAATGCGTCCTCGACTCCGGGCCTGGGAGAGTGACGGCCCCCCGCTGCTGCGGGCGCGTCGCGGCAGGCGCCGGGCGGCGCCTTGTCGGGGGCTGGATGGCTGCGATTGCCGGGCCGCGTCGCTATCCGCGCACCTCGGTCAGTCGCACGGGGCGGCCGGACTGCAGCGAACGTTCGGCGGCGAAGATGACCTCGTGCGCGAGCACGGCCTCGGCGAGTCCGGTGAGCGGCATCGGGGTTCCGTGGTCGAGCGCGGCGAAAAAAGCGTCGAACTGGGTGCGGTAGGGGTGGTCGGCCACGTCACCCGAATCGACACATTTGAAGGGAAGCTCCTTCCAGCGATGGCGGTCATCACCGTGTTCCGCGTTGGAGTGGTACCTGTTGTCCAGCAGGCTCCCCTCGCTGCCGACGAGGTGGGTGTGGAAGTAGTAGGGCTGCCAGCAGTCGATCACGGAGGCGCATTTGCCGACGCGGCCGTCGCGATACCGGAGCAAGGTGACGGTGGTGGAGGGGTACTCGTATTTGGCGAAAATCGGGTGCGCGGAGGGGGTGCCGTAGCAGAATACCTCCTCGACGTCCGGGCCGAGGCAGAGGAGCAGGGCATCCAGCGCGTGGCAGCCCGCGGCCAGCAGGCTGCTGCCGCAACCGGCGTTGGTGGTGCACCACTCGTACTCGCGGTACCAGGGGCCGATGCCATGATAGTAGTCGATTTCGCCGTAGTGCAGGCGGCCGAGTTTGCCGGCGTCGAGCAGCGCCTTGGTGGCGAGAAATTGCGCCGCGTAGCGCAGCTCGAAGCACAGACAGAAGTTGACGCCGGCAGCCTTCACTTCGCGTTCGATGTCGCGAACGTCGGCGAGTGACAGGGCGAGGGGTTTTTCGACAATCAGGTGCTTGCCGGCCCGCGCCGCCGCAATCGCCTCCTCCTTGTGCCGGGCGTGGTAGCTGCAAATCGAAACAACATCGACCTCGGGTCGCGCCAGCATCGCTTCGAGACTGAGGTGCGTCCGGAGCGGCGCCTGGTGTCTGGCGGACAACTCCGCCGCGTCGAGCGCGCGCGACGAGCAGATGTCCGTGACCTGTCCCCGGTCTCCGCCATTGATGGCGGCGAGGTGGGCGGTGGCCGCCCAGCCGTAACCCACGATGCCGACGTTGTATTTTCGCATGGTGCGGGGACGTTAGGGTCTCCGGGCCAATCCGGCCAGCCTTTGCGGAAACCAGCACTCCGGCGGAGTGCAGCGCCGCGTGGCCGGTTGCCGGGGAACAGGGGCTCCCGCGCCCGCCTCCGCCGGGGTCGGGCCAGACGGACGCGGCGGGGCGGAACCCGGCGGCGCCTCCCCGCTCCGGGCTGGCCCAGGGCCGCACGGTGAGTCACCGTCGCGACCATGACACCCCCTCTCGTGGCTCCTCTCTTTCCGTCCCGTCCGGTGGGCCTGCGGCTGCTCGCCGGCTGCATTCTGGTGGTGGCGCTCGCGTGCTTCGCCGCCTCGCGCGTCCAGTCCTCGGGCGGGCGGGTGCAGGTGACGGGGCTGAAGATTCCGACTCAGAACGGCCAGTGGCTGGCGGCGGACCTGTTTCGTCCGCGCACGGCGCCGGCCGACCGGCCGGCGCCGCTGGTGGTGGTGGTGCCGGGTTTCCAACGTTCCAAGGAGACGCAGGCCAACATTTCCCTTGAGCTGGCGCGGCGCGGGGTGGTGGTGATCGCGATCGATCCTTACGCTCAGGGCGGCTCGAGTTCGTCGATGCGCACCCGTTCCGCCACCGATGAAGGGTACGGGATGTTCGCCGTGGTCGAATTCGCCGCGAACACCGGCGTATTGAACTATGTCGACCAGAGCCGCATCGCGGCCACCGGACACTCGGCGGGCGGCAACGCCGCGATTCAGGGGGCGAGTGCCTTCGGGCGCGAGGCGGAGCGGACGGGGCGCCCGAGCAAGCTGCACTCGGTGTTTGTTTCCGGATACGTGCTCACGCTGACGGAGCGCACCCTGCGCAGCGTACGCTCCAACGTCGGCATCAGCTACGCGCTCTACGACGAGGGCGCGTTCCGGAACGAGCTGAAAAACGGCGACCTGCGCCGCGCCCCCGAGGCGCTGCGCGTTGTTCAGTCCGGGCTGGGCCGGGGGGGCGCGGATCTCGTGGAGGTGGAGATCGGACGGTGGTATGGCGACCTCGCTGCGCGCACCGCCCGGGTCGTGTACAACGAGCCGCTGCTGCATCCGTTCCAGCCCTACAGTATCGAGGCGACGGCCAACCAGCTCGAGTTCTTCCTGCGCGTGTTCGGGTTGGAGGGGGGGCCGCCGCCGCACGATCAAGTCTGGTACTGGAAGGAACTGCTCTGCCTGATCGCGCTGGTGGCGGCGTTCGTCGCGCTCGTGCCGCTGACGCGGCTGCTGCTCAGCGGGATCCCGTACTTCGGAGCGCTGGTGCATCCGGTGCCGCCGCCGCAACCGCGGCCGCGGGGGGCGGGTCGGGTGCTGTATTGGGGGTTGTTCGTGGCGGGCGCGCTCATCGCCTGCTTGACCTACATTCCGATGGCGGAGCTGTCGCAGCGGCTATTCACCGCGGCGGCGGGTCGCGAGCAGACCTGGTTCTTCCCGCAGCGCATGAACAATGCGGTCATGCTCTGGGCGGTGCTCAACGCCGTCGTGGGTTACGCGCTGTTCTTTCTGACCTATCGGTATTTTGGCCGGCACCGCGGAATCCGCCCGGAAATGTGGGGCGCCGCGACGAGCGCGCGGGAGCTGGGCCGATCGCTGCTGCTTGCGCTGACGATCTGGCTCGCGTTTTTTCTCCTGCTGGCCGGCGTGTATTATTTTTTCCACGTCGATTACCGGGTGCTGTTCTTCGGTGCGCGGGTGTTCCAGCCGCCCATCCTCGTGCTCCTGCTGATGTACGCCCCCCTGTTCTTTCTTTTCTTCCTTTCGAACTCCCTGCGCGTAAACGGCGCCATGCGCGTCGCCGGCGATTCCGAATGGAAGGGCATGCTGCTCGGCGGGCTGGCGAATTCCCTCGGCCTGCTCTTCATCCTCGGTTTCCAGTACGCCGCGTTCGCGGCGACGGGGACCGTCTTCTGGACCGACAACTGGCTCTACATCAACCTGCTCTTTGCGGTCGTGCCGATCATGTTTGTCCTGCCGTATTATCACCGGTTTTTCTTCCGCCTCACGGGGCGCATCTACCTCGGTCCCCTGACGACCTGCCTGATCTTCGTCACGATTCTGCTCTCCAACACCGTGTGCTACGTGCCGGTTTAGGCCCGGCGTTCCGCCGCCATCCCCAACCGTCCCCCCACTTGCGCCCCTCCCGCCCATGCTGCTCCGCCCCGCTGCCCTCGGTCTTTTCGCCCTGCTCGGTCTCGCGCCGGCCTTCGCCGCTACGCCGCGTCCCAATGTCATCTTCCTGCTGCTCGATAATGTCGGTCAGGAATGGTTCGGTTGCTACGGCAGTGAGGAGAACTGCACGCCCAACATCGACCGCCTGGCGCGCGGGGGCGTGCGTTTCGAAAACACCTACGCCTTTCCCATCTGCGGCCCGGCCCGCATCACCCTCCTGACCGGACGGCAGGTTCACCGCACCGGATTCATCCTGCACCACGACGCCGCCCTCTACAGCGGCGGTGGCCTCGATCCCGCCCGGGAAATCACCTTTGCGAGGACGTTCCGCCAGGCCGGGTACGTCACCGGCGTCACGGGCAAGTGGCAGATCAACAATCTCTATGACGAGCCCGACGCGCTGACGCGTCACGGTTTCGACGAGCATCTCGTCTGGCCCGGCAGCATCGATCGCGACCGTGTGTCGGAGGCGGAAATGAGGCAGTTTCGCGATGCGGTCCGGCGGGAATCGGTTCCGGACACGGGCGTGTTCATGCCGAAGATCGAGAGCCGGTACTGGGATCCCGTCTTCCTGCGGAACGGGCGGCGCGAGGTCGCCCGGGGGCGGTTCGGGCCGGACGTCACCCAGGAGTTTGCGGTCGACTTCCTGCGGCGCCACCGCCATCGGCCCTTCCTGCTCTATTACCCGCTGCACCTCGTGCACGGCCAGAGCTTCGTGGAACCGGTCGTGCCGACGCCGCGCAACCGCGACCCGCACCGTCCGCACCGCGAGTTGTTCGCCGACATGCTGCGGTATGCGGACCAACTCGTGGGCGACCTCGTGAACACCCTCGATGAACTGGGCCTGCGCGAAAACACGATCCTCTTTGTGGCGAGCGACAACGGCACCGAAAGCGGTCTGTCGGCCCGCCGCCACGGGCGCCTGGTGAAGGGTGGTCTCTATTCGCTCACGGAGGCCGGCGGCAACGTCGTCCTGCTCGCCAATTCCCCGCGCCTCATCCCCGGCGGGAGGACGATTCCACTGGCGGACTTCTCCGATCTGTTCCCGACCTTCTGCGAGCTCGCCGGACTCGCTCCGCCCGAGGGTATCGTGCTCGACGGCCGTTCGCACGCGCGCCGGTTGCGGGGCGAACGCGGCGCCGTGCCGGCGCGGGATTGGATCTTCAATCAACTGCACACGCTGCGAGTCGTGCGCGACACACGGTTCAAACTCTACTCCGATGGCCGGTGCTTCGATGCCAATAACGACCCCGGCGAGGAACGGAACCTCGCGGGCAGCCGCGACGCCGAGGTGGTCGCCGCCCGCGCCCGCTTGCAGCGGATCCTCGCCTCGCTGCCGCCCGACTCGCCTCCGCCGTTTCCGCTTCGCAGCCAGGCGGTCTTCAAGTTGCGCAGTGCCGGTGTCCCCGGGCCGCGCCCGTGACCCGAGGGGAGGAAAATCAAGACCCCGGCTTCCTCTCGGGAGGGCCGGGGTCTGGATGAAAATGGAGCGGGCGACGCGACTCGAACGCGCGACGTCCACCTTGGCAAGGTGGTGCTCTACCAACTGAGCTACGCCCGCAAAACAGGGTGCAAGGACTAGGCTCGGAGCGGTCCTCGTCAACTGCTATTTTTTTGCGCCGGCGCACCGGCGGGGCGGCGCACCTGGTGGTGGAACCCGATCACGGCCCCGGGGCGCCTGGCAGGGGACGACGGCGGGGAGGGCGACGGACGTAGCCGCGCCGAATCGGTGTGTGAGCCGACTCCCGCGACCTCCGGCGGGCGGGGCGGTGAGGAGCTGGCGAGCTTCCGGCGGGTTGCCGTTTCCACTGGCGCCGGTTGCGCCGGACCGGCGGATGAATTGGCTGTCGCTGTCGTGAGATCCAAACAGCCCGGTGACACCCGAAGCCGCGTGGCGGCACGCTCCCTGATCGCAGTTCTGGCGCTTGCCGGAGCGGTGTTTTTCCTGGGTGGTTGCGGGGAACAAGGGCCGGCGGGGACGCCGGAATGGGAGCCGCTCTTCGACGGCCGTACGCTGGCCGGTTGGGTGCAGTCGGGATTCGAGGCCGAGGGGGCGGTGCGCGTGGAATCCCCGTTTCTGGGTGGCCCCGGGGCGATTGTCATCCAGCGAGGTACGACCTTGTCAGGAGTGACCTCGACGCGCGGGGCGGGGCTGCCGCGGTTGAACTACGAAATCGAACTCGAGGCCATGCGGCTCGAGGGGGGGGACTTCTTTTGCGGGCTCACCCTGCCGGTGGGCGCGGCTGCGTGTACCTTCGTGGTGGGAGGATGGAGCGGCACGGTGGTCGGGATCTCCAACGTGGACCGCCTGAGCGCGCCCGAAAACGAAACCCTGCGGGAAATGGAGTTCGACGACCACCGCTGGTATCGTATCCGGGTACGCGTGACGGGCGAGCTGATCGCGGCCTGGATCGACGACCGGCCGGTGGTGAACCTGCGCCATGCCGGACGCACGCTCAGCCTGCGGCCGGGACAGATTCAAAAGTCGCTGCCCCTCGGCATTTCGACTTACATGACCACCGCGGCCATTCGCAACGTCAGGTTGCGCCGCGACTGAGGCGGGCGGGACGCGGCGCGGATTCCATCTGCCCTGTGCCTCGTCAGTGCGAATCGCCAGGGGAATCAGGGGAAGGCGGGTGCGGGCGCCGTGGCACGCAGCCCTCACGGTGGTCCCGCTCGTCCGTGCTCCCGGCCGTCACCTCACTCCGCCCATGCGCCGCCGCACCCACGGCACGAGGACGAAAAAGACGGCGGCGAGCGCGAATACGGCGAGTGCCTGCTGGCCAAAAAACTGGTCGAGCTGGCCGGTTTCACCCTCGCCGAAACGCGCCGCCAGCACGCCGGCGAACTTGTTGCCAAACGCCGCCCCGAGGAACCAGATGCCGAGCATGGCGCCGACCAGATGCCGGGGCGCGAGCTTGGTGAAAGTACTCAGCCCGACCGGGCTCAGGCACATTTCGCCCACCGTCTGGAGGAAATAGAGCCCGAGCAGCCAGAGCGGGCTCACGCGGCCCTCCACGGCCAGGCGAGCGGCCGGCACCATCAGGCCGAATCCCAGCGCGAGGCAGGCGAGGCCGAGGGTGAATTTCAGTGGACTGGATGGCTGGCGGGCGCCGAGGCGCGTCCAAAGCAAGGCGAACAGCGGGGCGAGCCCGATGACGAAAATGGGGTTGGCCGACTGGTACCACGAGGACGGCACCTCCACGCCGGCGACATGGGTTGCGGTGTGATTTTCTGCGAAGAGGGTGAGCGAGGTGCCGGCCTGTTCGAACAACGCCCAGAAGACGAGAGCCCCGATAAAGAAGTAAAAGATCGCGCCGAGGCGCCGGACCTCCGCCTGCTTCGATCGGCCGAACCAGACCATGAGCGCAATCGGAACGGCGACGAAGAGCAGGCGCAGCCACTCAAACGCCGGCTCATCCGAGAGCCGGACCAGGGCCCAGAGCGCAAGGGTGCCCCCGAGCGTCAGCAGTGGCTTGCGCCACGCGCCGGGCACCCGGGCGGGCGGCGGGCCAACCTGCCTCAGACCCGCTCCGAAGGCCACGAACACCAACAGGCCGAGCACCATGCCCACGCCGGCCGCGGCAAAACCCCAGTGCCACGAATGCGCCGGATCGAAGCCCCAGCCGGCGAGCAGCTCCTTGAAGCGACTGTGCTGCGCGAGGAAACCGGTGACCAGGGGAGCGAGGAACGCGCCGACGTTGATGCCCATGTAGAAAATCGAAAAGCCGGCGTCGCGCCGCGGGTCGCCGGGTTCGTAGAGCTGGCCGACCATGGCGCTGATGTTCGGCTTGAGCAGGCCCGTGCCGAGGACGATGAGTACGAGGCCGAGGTAAAACGTGGCCTGCCCCGGCACCGCCATTGAAAAGTGCCCCGCGGCGATGATCGCACCGCCGATCAGGACTGCCCGGCGGGAACCGAGGAGGCCGTCGGCGAGGGTGCCGCCGGGGATCGACAGCATGTAGACCGACATGGTGTAGGTGCCGTAGATGAGGCTGGCCTGGGCGGCGGGCAGGGCGAGACCGCCGGCGGCGATCGGCGCCACCATGTAGAGCGTGAGCAGCGCGCGCATGCCATAATACGAGAACCGCTCCCACAACTCGGCAAAAAACAGGGTGAACAGCGGCCGTGGGTGACCGAGCCACTGCGGGTGCGCCGGCAGGACGGCCTCGGTTTCGATCGGCACGGGAGAATTCGCGGGCGACGCGGCGCTCATGATGGCCGGCGAGCCTGCGCCGTGTCGCCGGGGGCGCCAAGGGAATTGGCGACCGGCCGCGCGTCGCAATCCACGCTGTCACCGCGCTCCCGATGCGCCCCCCGCCTTGCGGCTTCGCGGCGCGGTGGAAAAGACGACCGCTCGCGGCCGGCGGTGCCTGAGCACGGGCGCGTCGGTCGTGCTCCTCGCGCGAAGTCCAGACCGGAATCGGTCAGCCGCTGCGGGTACTCGACAGACTTACCTCACCTTTGACGCCGTCGAGTTTCAGGTAGGCCGGGCCGCCCTTGGGGTTTTTCCTGGGCTTGAGATCGCGCGCCTTCGCGACGGCTTTCTTAGTAACGGTCTTTTTTGCGCTCATGGTGGGGAGGGTGCCGCTCAACGCCGGCCGCGCGTTGCGGCGGCTCCGAGGGGGCGGGGTGGACGGAAAACCTGTCTGCGAAGAACGTGTTTTCAAGCGCCGGCGCCACAAACCGGCCTGGAAAAGCAAGCCGGCCAGCGGGGCGAACCGCGAGTTTTCAAAAAGTGGCCTTCACCCCTAGGGTCCAGAGAGAGCCAAACTCGGCGCGCTGGCGGAACTGGGCCTCGGCAGGAGTCGAGGGGCCGTGGATTTCCACATCGTCGGTCGGGTCGTTGAGGTTTCGCAGGTTGGCGAAGACGGCGAAGTGGCGGCGGAGGGAGTATTCGCCGGTGAGATCGATGTAGGAGCGCTTCGAGCCCCAGTTGAAGGTGCCCGGTTCGAGGCTGCGGCCGGTGACGGCGCCGCGACGCTGGCGCCCGAGGTAGTTCCAGTTGAGGCGGAGGTTGTACCTCTCGCGCGAAAGGCTGATGCCCCAGCTTCCGCTGCGCGGGAAATAGCCGGCGAAGTTCCCCGTGGCGGCGCCGGTCGCCCGCTGCGCACTGCCGTTGGCAAACACCTGCACGCCGCGGGCCCAGCGCGGCAGGAAGGTGAGCGCCTGCTTGTAGTTGATGTCGATGCCGGTCATGCGCACGCGGCTGGGAAGGTTGTACTGCGTGGCGACGTCAAACGGATCGTAAACAGCGGGATCGAGTCCGTAGAGCGCCAGGAACTCGGGGGTGGCGTTGAAGGTGGTCGAGCCGAAGAAGTTCTCAAAGTCGCGGCGGAAGGCGCCGACACTGAGCAAGCCGACGCGCTCGAAATAATACTCGATCCCAACCTTGGTGGACTTTGCGCTCCAGGCCTTGATGCCGGCATTGTTGACGACGATCCGGTTGGAGTTGCTCGGCGGCGACTCGACATCAGGGAGGGTGATGCCGCCCGAATATTGGTTGAAGTTCGGCCGGCCGACGGAGGTGTACCAGGCGGCGCGCAGAATCAGGTTTTCGCGCAGGTTGAATCCGGCGTTGAGGCTGGGGAAGAGGCGCAGGTACTCCTTTTCGACGTGTGCACCCCGGTCGATCAGGGTGAGCCGGGACACCTCCAGGGGAGCGGTCGCGATCGGGAGCGGCCGGCCGTTGGCCCCGAGGACGGGTTCCCCCGCGGCGTTGCGCTGGAAATTGCGGGTGGGATCGGTGAGCGGCCCGCGGGCGTCGATGTTGGTCTGCTCGGCGCGGAGGCCTCCGGTCAGGCGCAGGCGACGCGAGAAGAAGGCAGCGTCGCCCCGCAGGTAGGCCGCGGTGATCGTCTCCTCGGAGCGCTTCGAGGTGTTCACCTGGGAGCGGTAGATCGTGTTGGCGTCGCTGGTGAACCACTCCGGTCGGGCGCGGAACAGATCGAGCACCTTCTCGTTGCTGACCCACTGCACGCGCGGGATGCCGAAGAGGCCGGCCTGCTGGAAGAAGTAGGGATCGAAAACCGCGCCGGCGCCGTCGTCGCTGCCGACCGGCGTTGTGCTGGCGCGGCCATCAGGGCCGACGAAGGTATAGGCGAGGTTGGTGGTGCGGTTGTCAGAGCGCGACTGGCGCACGTCGAGGCCGGTCTTGAGCGTGAGCGGCACGGGGCCGCCGAAGGACCGGCGCAGGTTGGCGTAGGCGGTGCGCTGGACGTTGCGGGACTTCTGCGGGTTGGCGCCGGCGGTGCTGAGGGCGTAGGTGTTGATGTCGTACGGATTGACCGGTGCGCCGGTGGCGCCGTCGGTCACGGTGATGATCCGCGGACGGAGGTAGAATCCGTCCTCGAAGGTCACGGTGACGCCGGTGCGCCGGGCAAGGGTCGAGCCGAAGCGGTCCTTGTCGACGTTGCGGAAGCGGTTCTGTGCGTGCGACGCGCCCAGGCCGGCCTCGGCCTTCCAGACCGGGCCGTCGTGGCGGAAGGCGAGCGTCGGCATGAAGGTGCGGCTGTAGCGGTGGTTGCCGCCGTTGGAGACGCGCACCTCGCCGGCGCCGGCAAATCCGCGGGTGAAGGTGGTGGAGAAGTTGCCCGGCAGCACGCGGTTCACGAGGAAGGTGAGCGCGCGCTGGTTGTAGTTGGTGTGAAAGGTGCCGTATTGGAAAGAAAATGACAGCCGGGAGGCGGCGCCGAGGCGGTAGTCCACCGTGGTGGCGAAGGACGAGCGGTCGGCGATTTTGGATTCGGTGCGCACCAGGAAGTCGGAGCGATAGGGCCGGTCCGGCGTGGTGTCGGGCAGGGTGTTGCCGTTGGTTGCCGCGCCGCCCCCGCGCCAGGTGTTGGTGAGCAGCGGGCCCTCGGTGTAGAGCGTCGAGGCTCCGCCCGAGACGGTGAAGCCGAAGCGTTTGTTCACCGGCACCACCCAGGAAAACTCGAATCCCGGCCGCACCTTGTGGGTGGGGTTGTGCTGCGGGCCGGAGGTGCGATGGAGCGTCTTCGTGCTGTCGCGCGCGGCGAGGTAGACACTGCCGTTGAAGATGGGACGGGCCCGCTCAAACGCGCTGCGCGGAACCAGGTTCACCGAGCCCGCCAGTGCCGAACCCGGCGACTCCGGCGTGGGCGAATACACCGCCTCGATGCGGGAGAGATTGTTGATCGAGACCGCGTTGAGTTCGACGTTGCGGCCGGTGCCGGAGACCTCGGAGGTCGCCAGGCTGAAGCCTCCGACCGTCACCGGCACGTACGAGGATGGCACGCCGTTCATCGAAATCTCGCGCGGATCGCCGCCGCGGTAGTCCATCGTGATCCCGGGCAGCATCTTCAGGAACTCGCCGATGTTGCCATCGGGGACGATGCCGAACTCGTCCGCCGCGACGACGTTGACGACGTTCGGTGCGAACCGCTGCTCGTGGATCGCAATCGCCGCGCCGTCCAGCTCGCGTGAGGACGAGACCACCACCGAGGCGAGCTGTACAATCTCGCCGCCGGCGCGGGCGGCGGCCGCGCTGGTGAGCCGGATGTCGCGTTCCAGGGCCGGGCGCCCGGTGAGATCCACGGGAATGACCTGCGCTTCGGTGCCGGTGTAGAACACCTCCAGCACCACCGGCTGGCGCGGCAGGCCGTCCAGGCGGTAACTGCCTGATTCGTCGGTGAACGCTTCCACTCCGGTGCCGCGCACGGTCACACGCACCTGGTTCAGGTACTGATCTCCGGCCGCGTTGAGGATGCGTCCGGTGATCGTGGCAGTGGGGGCCGACTCCTGGGCGCGCGCGGGGAGGGCGGCAAAGTGGGGGGCTAAGAGGAAGAGGAACGCGAGGAGGCAGCGGCAGTGGGAAAGAGGCGGGCGGAGGAGGGAAAGGCGGGGCGAGGGGAAGCGGCGGAGCGCAGGAGCGGGGTGGGGGCTGGGGGTGAGGTGCATGGGGTGAGAAAGCGGGGGGCGCGGCGAGAGGCGTTCAGGGCCGTGGTCGCGCGGGGTTCTCGTACCAGATCACGCCGAGCTGGTCTCTTTCTTCGCAGGTGAGCAAGTCGAGAGCTCCATCTCCGTCGAGATCGAGCGCCTGCAGGAGGTCGAACTTCACGCCAGCGGAGCCGCCGACGGAATGCTGGCGCCACGGGCCGTGCCGCTGGCGCTCGAGCCAGACCACGCCCTCGCGTTCGCCAGTGGCGTTCTCGCAGGTGTAGGCGAGGTCCGCCAGGCCGTCGCCGTTGAAATCGGCCACCTTGACCGCCTTGGCGTCACCGAGGTTGGCGGCGTCGAGGTGGAGCAGCACCTCGCGCCAGCTCCCGTCGGGCTGCCGCAGGCACACGAGGATGTCGTTGGGCTTGAGTGCCACCGCAACATCCGTGCGGCCGTCGCCATCCAGGTCGCCGAGGTCGGCGAACATCGCGTGGCGGCCAAGGGCTCCGATGGCGTGTTCCCGCCACGGCGCGCCGGCGCGGTTGGCGGACGGCCCTGGGTTTTCGAGCCAGAACACGCCGCTGCGCGGCCCCTTGCGGTCGACGAAGACGGCGTCGAGATCGCCGTCGCTGTCCAGATCATGCGGCTCCAGCGTCATGACCCAGTCGGTGGCGCGCAGGGGGTGGAACTTCCAGCCGGCGAGATCGCCGGCCCTCGCCGGAGCCTCGAGCCAGCCGAGCTGGCTGCCCGGGCCCTTGGAGGCGAGCATCAGGTCGGAACCGTGGCGCCCATCGAGGTCCGCGGCATAGGCCTGCATCCACATCTGGGCGCCGGCGAGGGCGGGAAACGCGACGGTCGACCAGCGCGTCGCGTCCAGCAGTTCCCCGGGGGCGCCGGTGAAACGATGCCAGTAGACTGTGCGCGTCTTCCCCTCCGTGCAGCTCACGACCTCCAGGCGGCCGTCGCCGTCGAGGTCGGCGAAGATTGCGTCCTCGGCGCTGGTGACACGACCGACCGTGGCCTGTGGCCAGGGGGCGCGGGCGGCGGTGGGGCCGGGGTGGAGGTAGACACGCACGACGCCGCCCTCTTCCCAGCCGGTGACGAGATCGGGTCGCCCGTCGCCGTTCAGATCGCCGAGTTTCACGCCGTCGGCGCCCCGGGAGGAGGCGTCGATGGTGTGCCGAGGCCAGGGGGCGGAGGAGCCGCGCACGATTTCGCGTGGCAGAGCGGCGGCGGTCGCGCACGTGGCGAGGAACAGGGCGACCAGGGTGGGAGGCAGGGCGCCGCTGCGGGTTGACCCTCCCGCCGGTCCCGGGGCGAGCCCCCCGCCCCGGACGACTTCCGATGCGGCCCGCTGCGGGCAAAACGGGAGTCTCCGGGCTCCCGCGAGCCGGGCCACGAAGGCCGTGATGCCGGAGCTCGCACTCGTATCCATGGTGACGGCCCTGTTGTGTTCAGCGCCTCAGTTGGCCTTCTTCTTGCCACCCTTCTTTCCCGCTTTCTGTCCGGCGGCGAAGGCCACGGGATCCATCCGCCGCAGATCCTCCTCGCTGGGGCCGCCTCCGAATTGTTGCCAGTAAAGTTCCTTGAACGGGTTGATCTTCGGCCCCGTCGCGCCCTCGTTCACCATGAGCGGCCGGGCCTCGGCCCACCACTGGTCGTAGGCGCGGGCGAGGGACGCGACCACCTCCGGGTGCCGGGCCGCGACATCGGTGGTCTGCGCGTAGTCGGCCTGCAGATCGAACAACTGCCAGGCCGGTTGGCGCCCGCCGTCGATCGAGACGAGAGACCAGCGGGCATTGCGAATGCTGCCGTTGCGGAACTTCCATTCCTCCGGAGCCGTGCCGACGGGCCAGCGGCCGGTGTGGGCGACGATCGTGCGGTCCGGCCACGGCGCCCGCGGGTTGGCGAGCAGCGGCACCAGGCTGCGCCCGTCGACCTGGGCGCGGGCACGGGCGTCGAGAGTTGCGCCGCCGAGCTCGGCGAGGGTGGGCAGGAAATCAAGGTGCGCGGCGAGGGCCGGCACCGCCGCCGGGGCGAGTCGGCCGGGCCACCGCCACAAGGAGGCGGCCCGGGTGCCGCCGAGCCAGGGCGCGCCTTTTTGTCCGCGCATGCCGGCGTTGAACAGCCGTGTTCCGACCGTGCCGCCGTTGTCGTTCATGAACACGACCAGGGTGTCCCGCTCGATCCCGAGCTCCGCGAGGCGCGCGAGGAGCCGTCCCACGTTGTCGTCGATGTTGGCGATCATCCCGAAGTATTTGGCGGTGTTGGCGTCGGCCACCTTGCCGGCGTAGCGGGCTTCGTCCTCGGGCCGCACCTGCAGCGGCGCATGCGGGGCGTTGGTCGCAATCCAGGCGAAAAACGGCCCCGCGCGCCGGACCCCGGAGATCCACGCCATCGCCTGCGCGAAAAAGACATCGGTACAGTAGCCCTTCGTGCGCACGAAGCGGCCGTTGTGGAGGATCGCAGGATCGAAGTAGGTGTTGCCGGGCGCGTCGCCACAGGAACCTGGATACGTCTGACCGATGCCGCCGGCGCCGTGGATGAACATCTCCTCGAAGCCGCGCCGGCTCGGCCAGTACTCCGGCTCGTCGCCGAGGTGCCACTTGCCGAAAATGCCCGTCCGGTAGCCGGCCGCGCGCAGGATTTCCGCCAGCGTGACGGCGCCGGGCGCAAGGCGTTCGCGCTCGAGAATGGTGTGGGTGATGCCATTCTTGAACTCATGGCGGCCGGTAAGCAGCGCGGAGCGCGTGGGGGCGCAGGTGGGGCTGACGTGGAAGTCCGTGAAGCGCACGCCTTCGCGGTGGAGGCGGTCGAGATGGGGCGTCTGTAGCACGGGATTGCCGTGGGCGGAAAGGTCGCCGTAGCCCTGATCGTCGGTGATGATGAAGACGATGTTGGGCCTCGAGCCGGCGAGTGAGCCGGCGGCGGCGGCGGGGGATGCGGCGGGCGCCAGCAGGGCGGCGCTCGCGAGGGCGGGGAGCAACAGGGAAGGAAGACGGTTGATCATACCTGGGGAGGGGGGGATGGCGGCGCAACTGAGGGCAGCCGATTATCGGGGTGGTGTCATCCGAAAAGTCCGCCGCGCCGTGAACCCGGCTTGGAGAGGGAGCGAATCGCCGCGGGCGAACGTCGTGAGGGGTGTGGGGGGGGTCAGGTGAACAGCAACCGACGCGTTTCACCCACCTCGGGCAGGATGAATTCCTCGGAACCAACGCCCGCGGCAGCGCGGGCGGCGAGAAAATCGTCGACCGGCTGCTGGAAGCCGTCGTCAGCGAGCGGGAAGCACCCGAAGTGCATCGCGAGGCTGCGCCGGGTGCGCACCTCGCGGTGGATGCGAATCGCTTCGTCCGGGTTGCAGTGCACCGGCTCCATGAACCAGCGCGGTTCGTAGGCGCCGATCGGGAGGAAGGACACGTCGAAGGGGCCGAGGCGCGCGCCCACCTCCTTGAATCCGTTCCAATAACCGGAATCGCCCGCGAAGTAGAGGCGGCCCGCTGCCGTCCGGACCACAAAGCCGCCCCACAGCGTCTCGTTGCGATCGCCGAGCGACCGCGCCGCGAAATGCTGCGCCGGCGTGAACGTGATCGTGACGCCGGGCCGCGGAGCGTGCTCCTGCCACCAGTCCAACTCCACCACGCGATCCAGGCCGGCCCGCGCGAGGAAGGGGCGGTTGCCCAGCGCCGTTACAATCAGAGGATGCTGCGCGGCGTGCAGGCGGCGGAGGGTCGCCAGGTCGAGATGATCGTAGTGATTGTGGCTGACCAGGACGACGTCGATCCGCGGCAGGCGTTCGAACGCGAGGCCGGGCGCCCGCACGCGCCGCGGGCCGGCCCAGGTCACCGGACTGCAGCGTTCCGACCAGATCGGGTCGGTCAGGACGTTGAGGCCGGGCAGTTGCAGGAGGAAACTGGCGTGGTTGACGAAGGTGATTGCGCACTCGCGTGGGGCGAGGGAATCGGGCAGGGCGGGGGTGGCGCGATTTTCGATCCACTCCGGCCAGGGGCCGCGCTGCCGCCCGAGCTGCCAGCGCAGCAAGGCGCCGAGTCCGCGCGGGGCGCGGCCGCCCGGATTGAAGAAATACCGTCCGTCGAAGTGGTCGCTGATCGGATACGAGGAGCCCATGGGTTCGGCGGCGGCACTCCAGCGCCGGGTGGCGAGCGATGCGAGCCCAAGCCCGAGCAGGCGGAGAATCTGGCGGCGGGAGGGACGCATCGGCGCGGAGGTTGGCCAGCCTCCCGCGGTTCGCAAGTGGCCGGGATTCGCGGGCAAACAAAGCTTGCGGCAGCCGGCCACTCCGGCATTGCAGCGACCGGAGAACACCTCGCGCCGCGCGCCATGAACCCTGAGTCGAAACCGGAAGCCACGCCCCCTGAACCGGGTCCGGCGACGCCACCTGCGCCGGAGTCGCAGTCCGTCGAACCCGCCGCCGCGCCCGCGCCGGTCCCCGCCCAGGCGCGGCCGGTTGCGGAGGCCGCGGCCGACGGGGGGCCAACTGCCCCGTCGGAGCCTCGGGTGGCCGGGGCGGAGGCGGCGGCCGCCGGCGTCGAAATCACGGGGGTGGCGCTCGGTGCGGCGCCGCCGGTTGCGCCGGAGCGGGAGGAGGAGCCCTCCTCGCACACGCGCAGCGCCCTGGCGCAGGACGTGCAGGAGTACGAGCAAATGGTCCAGCAGTCGGCGTCGTCGGGCCAGTTGCTCACGGCGATCGAGGTGGCGCGTGACGGGCTGACGCGGTTCGGCGGCGGCAAGACCTTGCAGCAGCAGCTCGCCCTGGCGCTGGTGCAGACGGGCGCGCTGGACGCCGCGCGCAAAGTGCTCGCGGACATCCTGCGGGATTCGTCGAACGACGAGGAGACGCTTTGTCTGCTCGGTCGGGTCCACAAGGAGATGTGGCGCCACGCCGCGGATCCCGCCGAGGCGAAGGAGGCGATTCAGCAGGCCTGCAAGTACTACGGCGACGCGTTTGCGCTCTACGAATCGTATTATCCGGGCATCAACCTGGCCTTCACACTGGCCGCCGCCGGCGAGCGGGCGAAGGCCGAGCATTGTGCCAGGACCGTCGCGCGGCAGTGCCGCGCGGAAATCGCGACCGTCACCGGCAAGGGCGGTTTCCTCAGCCGCCTCTTTGGCACGACGCCGGAGGTGCCGGAAGGGCCGATCGATGGCTGGCTGGTCGCCACCCTCGCGGAAGCGCTCACCCACCTTGGGGAGACCGAGGACGCCGCGGGATTCTATCGGAAGGCGGCCGAGTGTTTTCAGGGGCGCTGGCGCGATCTGGCGTCGATGCGGCGGCAGGCGCGCGAAATCCTGCGGTTCAACGGCCAGCCCCATGACTGGCTGGACGCCTGCTTCCAGTTTCCGTCAGTGGTGGTCTTTTCCGGCCACATGATGGACGCCGCCGGGCGGCCCACCCCGCGGTTCACGCCCGAAATGGAGCCCGCCGTGCGCGAGCAGATCCGCAGCTACCTGCAGGAGGTCCAGGCAGGCTTTGGATATTCGTCGGCGGCCTGCGGCGGCGACCTGATCTTCTGCGAATGCCTGCTCGAGCGGGACGCCAAGGTGAACCTCGTGCTGCCGTGTCCGGTCAATGCCTTCAAGCGCCAGAGCGTCCTGATTGGCGGCGCCGACTGGGAGGCTCGGTTCCATCACGTACTCGCGCGCGCCCACACGACTCTGATCGCAAACTCAACCGTTTACGGCGCCGCATCGGACGAAGGCGCGACCGCCCTTGGGCTGGTCTACGCCAACCGGATTCTCACCGGTCTCGCCGCGCTGCAAGCGCAGGCACTCGACCTGGAGCTCAAGCCGGTGGCGCTGTGGGACGGCCGCCCCGCCGAACGCTCGGGCGGGACCGGCAGTGTCGTTGCCGAGTGGGAATCCCGTCGTTTCGAGCCGTTCATCATCCGGATGCCGGCATCGGCCGTTGTGCCGGTGGCTTCGTCGGCGGCCAGTGCGGAGACCGGCGTGCGGGAGGCGGAAACGCCGGCGATGACGGTGGCGCAGGAGATCAGGACGCTGTTGTTCGTGGAGGTGGTGAACTTCCGGCGGGTTGCCGAGCACCAGCTCCCCTCGTTCGTGACGGAGTTCAAGTCGGAGGTCGCACGCCTGCTCGCCAGCCTCCGGGTTCGACCGGTGGTGGCCGAGACCTCGGGCGGCATGATGTATTTCGTGTTCGACCAACTGGCGGAGGCGGCGCGCTTCGCCCTCGATTTGCGGGACGCGATGGCGCGGACTTCCTGGGCGGATCGCGGGCTGCCGGGGGAACTCGCTCTCCGGGCCGCGCTGCACGCCGGGCCGGTGTTCGCGTTTCCCGATCCCGTCACCCAGCGGCCGTCGTGCCTGGGAGCCCACGTGGTCCGGGGGCAACACATCCTGCCCACGGTCGCGCCAGGGCAGGTTTATGTGAGCCAGGAGTTCGCGGCGCTCTGCGGCGCGGAGCGCGTCCTGGATCTCAGCTTCGAGTTTCTGGGCCGCCTCCCGACGACGCGCATGTTCGAGGACGCGCCGCTCTACCGTCTCGGCCGCGGCCGGTAGGAAGGCGTCGCATCAGTCGATTTCCTGGGGGCGTGGGCTTTTTCGACACCCGCGCTCCGCCACGTTGTCACTCTCCGAGCGCCGGCATCCGGCCCGGGCCCCCATTCTGCGGCGGCAGCCACAGGCGCACGCGCGTGCCGCGGCCCAGTTCGGAGGTGATCCAGAACCGCCCGCCCAACTGGCGGGTGACGAGAAACGCCTTGGTGAGGCCGCAGCCGGCCCCGTACGAACGCACCTCGGCGACATTGCTCCCGCGCACGCCAAAGTGGACGACCTGCGGCAGTTCGGCCGGGGGAATGCCGCGGCCGGTGTCCTCGATCACGCACCGCAGTCCGGCGCTGCTCGAGTGCAGGGCGACGCGGATCTGCCCGCCGGGCGCGGTGTATTTGCGGGCGTTGGCGATCAGGTCGCGCAGGATGTCGCGGCAGATGCCTGGCATGGCGATCGCCGAGGAGCGGGTGCCCTCGAAGCACAGGTCGAGGTAATAGTCGCGCGACTCCTGGACGGCGAGGTTGTACACGAAGCGGTAGCGGCCGCGACTGTGCTGCTCCATGGTCCGAAAGAACTCCTGCAGGTCGAGTTCGAGGTCGGCCACGGTGAGGGTCTGCGCCCGCCCCGGGGCGAGGTGCCGCGCCACCAGCTCCCGCGCCCGCACACTGAGAATCCAGAGCAGGGAATCGAGCTGGGCGCGCGTCGTGGTGGCGGCGGGCTCCGCCGCCCGGCGTCCGTGCTGGCGGCACATCAGCTCAAGCTCCTGGTGCACCAGTGCCTCGAGTTCGCCCACGTGGGCCGAGTCTTGTCGGGCCGCCTCCGCATCCCCCAGCCGCGCCACCCGCCGCTGGCAGGCGTCGAGGCTGGCGCCGAGCAGCACCGGTTCACCCGCGAGATCGCGGCCCATCTGCCCCAGTTCCTCGCGCAGCACGTTGTAGAGGTTGAGCAGCGAATGGCAGTCGGCGATCGATTGCTCGGCGGCGCCGAGCGGGGGGATGGCGGTGATTTCGACTTCGGGCATGGCGGACGGGAACGCAACCCCATCATTCCCGCTTGGGCGCGGCAACTCTACGCAACTTTTGCGAATCTTCGCCCGGATCGGGCGAAACCAGCCGTCACCCCATCGGGAGCCCCGGGAAACCTTCCCCGGGGCCCGACGGCCAACGGTCCGACCCGCGACCGGGCTGGTGGCGCGGCTTGCACCGCGGCGGCCGTCGGCGTCAGGATGCCCCCATGTCCTCCCCGCGCTTCGCTCACTCTCACCGTTCCGCTGTCGTGGCCTTGCTGATGGCGGCCTTCTCCGTCGGCGCCCTGGTGGCCTGCAAAAAGTCGGACGCCCCCGCCGGGGTTCAGGCGGCCGCGCCGGCGCTGCCGCCGTCCGCCGCCGAGTCCGGTGCGCCGGCGGAAGTGCAGAAGATGATGGGCCGCTGGCTGCGTTCCGATGGCACTTACGTCCTCGAACTGCGCGGCGCCGATCACAGCGGCGTCGTGCAGGCCGGGTACTTCAATCCCAAATCGATCCACGTCTCGCGCGCCATCTGGATGCGCGGCGCCGAGGGGCTCCAGGTCGTGGTCGAGCTCAATGACGTCGGCTACCCGGGGGCCACGTATGTGCTTTCCCACGACACCGCGGAGGATCGCCTGGTCGGCAAGTACAACCAGCCGCAGATGGGGCAGAGCTTCGACGTTGACTTCGTGCGGCAGAAGGCCTCGCCCCTGCGGTGAGCCGGCGCGTCCCGTCCCCCGTCGGGCCGGTTTGTCATCCAATGGATGACCTTCGCTCCGGGACTCCACCCAGCCGGGCAGGGCGGACGGACCGTTGGAGTGCATGTCATCCAATGGATGACGAACGGCCGCGGGAGTCGCGGCGGAGCGGCGGGCCATGCGCCACTTGATTGAGGCGTCCACGGCGCGCTGTCCGCGTTGCCGGATGACGAACCGCTGGTGCATCTGCCCGGCGGGGCGCGAGGTGGGCTGTCCGCTGGCGATCGACGTGCTGATGCACGCGCGGGAGCAGTTCCGCCCGACCAGCACCGGGCATCTCATCCCGCGCGTGATCCCGGAGGCGCGGGTGCACCTCTGGCACCGCGAGCGGCCGGCGCTTCCGGACGGCCTGCAACGGCCCGGACGCGAGTGCTGGATCCTGCATCCGCATGGCCAGAGTCCGCCCGTCGGAGCGGAGGCGGCCGCCGTGCAGGTCGTGCTGCTGGACGGCGTGTGGAGCGAGGCGACGCGGATGGCGCACGCCGTGGCGGGTCGGGGCCGGCTGGTGAATCTGCCCATGACGGGCGCGAGCCGGTTCTGGCTGCGGTCGCAGCAGGTCGGCGGGCGGTTCTCAACGGTGGAGGCGCTGCTGTTTCTGCTCGACTGGTTCGGGCTCGAGGCGGCCCGGGATGAGTTGCGCCGGCAGTTCGAACTGCATGTGTATGCCTGTCTTCGCGTGCGGGGCCGCACGGAGCTGGCGGCGGAGTTTCTCCGCGGTTCGCCGATCCGGGAGGCCTTCCCCGAACTGCTGGCACAGTTGCACGCGCCCCGCCCGCTGGTGGTTGCGCCGGGGCTCCCACACCACCGGGCCAGCGGAGCGCCCGGCTGAAGCGGGGGGGCGCAGCTCCCGGCCGGCAGCTCCTCCTCCTCCGCGGCGAGCCGCCCGCGCGCACTCGTGCTGAACTTGGCCCGCTGCGGGAGCCGCGGGATGATCGGGAGGGCACAGCGAGTCAGGAGTCTCCTTCCCGCGCGAGCCAGGGTACCGACGTGGCGTTGACTCGCGCGGGCCGGCGCGGAAGCTCCGGGCGAACCTTCACCCCTCGACCCCATGAAACTGCGCCGCCTTATCCTGCTTCCCGCGCTTCTCGCCGCCTGGGCCCTCCCGTCCACCGCCGCGGCGGCCCCCGCCGCCGCCGACGGTCCGGTGTATGAGCTTCGAACCTACACCGCGACCCCGGGCAACGGCGCCAACGTCGTCGCCCGTTTCCGCAACCACACCGTCAGGCTCTTTGAAAAGCACGGCATGGTGAATGTCGGCTACTGGGTGCCGGCGGACGAAAAGGACGGGGCGGCGGACAAGCTCATTTACCTGCTGGAGCACCGGAGCCGCGAGGCGGCGAAGGCGTCGTGGAAATCCTTTGTGGCGGACCCGGCCTGGAAGGAGGTGGTCAGGCAGACCGAGGCGAACGGCAAGATCGTGGCCCGGGTGGAATCCGTGTACCTGGCGCCGACAACCTACTCCAAGTCGATGCAGGCCGGCAACGGGGCCGGCGGGTCGCGGGTGTTTGAACTGCGCACGTACGTCGCGGCCGAGGGGAAGATGGCGACCCTCGATTCCCGGCTGCGCGATCACGCGATGCCGCTCTTCGCGAAACACGGCATCACCAGCCTCGGGTACTTCCACCCGACCGATGCCGGCAAGGGCGCCGGCACGACGCTGATCTACTTCCTGGCGCATGCCAGCCGCGAGGCGGCCGCGGCGTCGTGGAAGGCGTTTCGCGACGACCCGGCGTGGGCGAAGGCCCGCGTGGAAAACGAAAAAGAGGGCCGCGTGACCTCCAAGGTGACCGGGGTCTTTCTGGTGCCGACCGATTTTTCAAAGGTGAGGTAGCGGTTCGGAATAGCGTCGACTTGGGGCGGAGTGATTCCTTCAGTGCGCCGACCTACACCGCGGCCGGCGGCGGGAAGGAAGCGGTTTTCCTTCGCGGACCGGCCTGATTCCCACCCGTATGATCCCGACGATTCCTCCGGTCGTTTCGCGCTGGCTGCGTTTCGCACCACGCCTCCTGTTTCTCGCCGCTCTTGGCGCGGGAAACCTCGCCGCCCAGGGCATGGGCGGCCTCGCTGGCTCGGTCATCAGCACCGCAACCCGCAACGGGCTCCAGGGCGCCCTGGTGTCCATCCCGGCGCTGAACCGCTCCGAGTTCACGGACAGCTCCGGCAGCTTCCTGCTGCAGAATCTTCCCGCCGGTCCGGTGGAACTGGTGATCTCCTATGCCGGGTTCGATGACCGGCGATTGCCTGCGATCGTCCGGGCCGGCGAGACCAGCCGGGTCGAAGCCGACATGAAGCCGACCCAGGCGATCCTGATGGAGGCCTTCACGGTGGCGACGGAGCGCGAGGGCGCCGCCTTGTCGATCACCGAGCAGCGCAACGCCGCCAACATCAAGAATGTCACCGCCCTCGACGAATGGGGCAACCTGCCGACCCTCAGCATCGCCGAACTCGCCATGCGGCTGCCCGGCATCTCCTTCACCACGGATGAGGACAATGTGGTCAACAACGTGAGCATCCGCGGCATGGCGCCGGGTTTCACCCGCCTCAACATCGACGGCATGTCCACGACCGGGGTGGGCGGCGACGGGCGCTCGGCCACGCTGCATTCCTTTTCCGGCGCGATGTACGAGCAAATCGAGATCATCGCCGGCCAGACGCCGGAGCGCCGGGCCAACGGGCTCGGCGGCCAGCTCAATCTGAAGACGCGGTCGACCCTCAGCATGAGCGAAAAACGCCGCTTCAACTACAACGTCAGCGCCCGCTGGGCTCCGCCGTTTGCGAAGCGCACCCAGCAGCGCGAGGATCACCCGGTTCACCCGGTCTTCAGTCTCAACTACCAGGAGGTGTTCAGCGTGTTCGGCGGCCAGCGCAATCTCGGCGTCGCCCTCAACACCTCGTACACGGAAGGCGTCAACGTGATCGCCTCCGACACGCTCCTGTATCCCACCACCCCGGTGGCGGGGCTCTTCCCCGATCGCCTGGCGGAGGTCGCGCCGTTCACCGACTACCAGAACAACACTGGCCTGAATCACCGCTTCATCAAGGGCCTGAGCCTGCGGGCGGACTACCGGCACTCGCCGCAGACCAAGTTTGGCTTCAGCTTCATCTTCAACGCGGGCTCCGAGCCGTTTTACGATCGGACGCGGGTGAACACCTGGACCAGCACGGCCAACGCCACCGCCATGACCAACGCGATCGTGCCCGGCTACACCCTCAACCGCACGGAGATCCGGCCGCTCCCCGCCTCGGTGGTCGATCTCGAGATGTGGCAGTTCTCCTTCACGAGCAAGAATCCGACCGGCACAATTTCCGCCGAACACAGCTTCGGGCGTCTCAAGCTCGACTACGCCGCGCGCTGGAGCAACACGCACTGGAACTCCGGCGCCCGCCGCGACCGCAGCGGCGGCCAGCTCACGATGCGGGCGCCCAACATCGGCATGGTGCTCGACAAGTCCAACCTCGATGGCCGGGTGTTCACCCAGACCTCGGGCAACAACCTCTCCGACCCCGCCAGCTACACCGCGAACATCGTCTACACCAAGCGTGACACCGTCACGGATACGAACGAGGTCAGCGGCACGTTCAACGTCCAGTACCAGTTGCCGGCCGAGCGGCCGGTGGTGTTCAAGGCCGGCGTCGACACGGTGAATCGCCGGGTGAACAACCGCCAGGTGTCACCGCGCCGCTGGAACCGCGTCGCCAACCCCGCGGGCCCGGCGGGCTCGCTCCTGCCCCTGAGTGGATTCGCGGTCATGCCGCGGTCGCGCTTCGAGCAGCAGCACGGGATGCGCGTGCCCCTGGTCGCGCCGGACTCGATCAACGCCGAGCTGACCAACCCGGCACTCTGGACCGAGGACGTGAACTACGCGGTCACGCAGCCGTACACCAACCGCCGCATCATGGAGGAGGCGGTCGACGCCGGTTACGTTCAGGCCCAGACCCGCCTGTTCGACCGGCTCACGGTGCTGGGCGGGGTCCGGGCGGAGAACGTGAAGCTCGACACCTTCACCTATTTCCGGCGACGGACCACGCCGAGCACGGTGCCGGCGACCGCCCCGCTCGAGGAGCGCCGCGCCGACGCGCTGGCCCGCGCACAGATCGACTACCTGGCCGCCACCTCGGAGGGCGAGTACACGGAGTATTTTCCGAGCATCCACTTCGCCTACGATCTCACCCGCAACCTGAAGACCCGCGCGAGCTGGTCGACCAGCTACGGCCGTCCCGGGCTGGCCAGCCTCGTGCCGGCGATTTCCTTCAACGATCAGACGATGACGGTGACCGCCGGCAATCCCGAGCTGAAGCCGCAGCTCGCCAAGAACATCGATCTGAAGATCGAGTACTATTTCCGCCAGACGGGCGTGTTCACGCTCGGACTGTTCCAGAAGAAGATCTCCGATTACATCGTAAACCGCTCCGGCGAGATCATCGCGAGCGGACCGGACAACGGCTTCGAGGGCAACTTCGCCGGCTACACCCTCACCGCGCCCACCAATGCGGGCAGTGCGGAGGTCAACGGCTGGGAGGCGGACTTCCGCCAGCGGCTCTCGTTTCTGCCGGGCGTGTTGAAGGGCATCACCCTCGCGGCAAACTACACCTGGCTGGAAACCAAGGGCAAGTTCACGGGCACCACCGAGCTGCGGACCAACCAGGTGACGGGCTTTGTTCCGCGGGCCGGCAATGTGCGAGTGCTGTACAATTACCGGAAATGGGGCGCCTCCGCCTCGCTCAACTTCACCGGCGAGCACATCATCACCTACTCATCGGTCACGCGCGCCGCGGATGTCTGGCGCCGGGATCTGACCACGGTCAACGTCGGACTCACCTACAAGCTGCGCCCCAACGCCACCGTTTACGTCGACTGCAACAACCTCTTTGAGGAGGGCCCCGAGCGCTACCGGTATCTGCCCTCCCGCCCGCAACTGCGGACCTGGGGTCCGATGACGATCAACCTCGGGGTGAGCGGCCAGTTCTGAGCGCGGCCGCCTGCCGGGATCACCGGCAAGGCAGGCCTCCGGGCCGGTCTTTTGGTTTGTCCCGGCCGTCACCCCCGGGCGAGATGGCGCCCGATGCGACTCGCCGCACAGTGGATCGCCGCGGGCCTCGGCCTGACGCCGGGAGGCCAGGCCGTCCCGAACGACGTGCTCCCGCCGCTCCCGGCCGCCGCCGCGGTGCTGGTCGGCGCCGGCGCCGACTATCCGCGCCCGGTCGCGACCTGGCTGGAGGGACAGGTGGCACTCGCGCGGCGCGGCTTCTCCGGCGGACCGATCGACGGCATCCGCGGGCGGCAGTCGGCGGCGGCGCTCCGCGCCTGGCAACAGCGTGAGGGGATTCCGGATACCGGGGAACTCGATGCGGCCACCCGCGCGGCGCTGGTGATCGACGCCCCCGCCCTCGCCTGGGCTTCGCTGGCCGCGGCGGATCTGACGGAGCTCCGGAAGTTGCCCGCCACCTGGCTGGGCAAATCGCAGCAGCCCGCGCTCGGATATGAGACTGCCCTCGAACTCGCGGCCGAACGGTTTCGCGCCGGTCCCGCGTTCCTGCGGAGGATCAATCCCGGCGTCGCCTGGGAGGCGCTCACGCCGGACACGCTTTTTCTGGCCCCGGCGGCGGAGTTCATCGACCGGCTCGGGACGGCGGGGCGCGTTGACATCCGGCTGGCGGAGCGGGTGCTGCAGGTGCGGGATGAGCGCGGTCGCCTCACGGCGCATTTTCCGGTGAGCATTGCGCGCCGCGTCGAGAAGCGGCCGGTCGGCGAACTGCGCGTGGTGGTGGTGATCCCGGATCCGGATTACACGTTCGATCCGGCGGTGTTCACCGAGTCGGCGGAGGCACGCGAACTGGGCCGGAAGATTCTGCTTCCACCCGGCCCGAACAATCCGGTCGGCGTGGCGTGGATCGGCCTCGATTTGCCGGGCTACGGAATTCACGGCACACCGGAGCCGTCCCGGGTGGGGCGCACCGAGTCGCATGGCTGCTTCCGACTGGCGAACTGGGATGCGCGGACGCTCCTCGGGCTCGCCTGGGTCGGCTTGCCGGTCGTGGTCGGACCGTGAGGTCGTTTCGCGGCAACGGGGGAGCCTCCCGAGCCGCGGAGCGCTTGACGACTCCGGTGCCCGGCGTGTGTTGTCCACGGCAGCAGCCCCGTGACTCGTCGAGACTTTCTCCAGTGTGCCACCGCCGCCGGCGCCGCCTTCGCCCTGTCCCCGGCGGTGCGCGGAGCCGGGGCGCCAGGCGACGGCGCTTCGCTCAAGGCGGCGATCATCGGTCACACCGGCCGCGGCAACTTCGGGCACGGGCTCGATGTGATCTTCAATGATCGCCCCGGCATCGAGGTGGTGGCCGTGGCCGATCCGGATGCCGCCGGGCGGGTCCGCGCCCAGGGGCGTTCGGGCGCGCGCCGCGCCTATGCCGACTACCGCGAGATGCTCGCGCGGGAGCAGCCCGACCTCGTAAGTGTGGCGCCGCGCTGGTCGGAGCAGCACTACGCCCTGGTGCGCGCCGCCCTTGCCGCGGGCGCTCACGTCTACTGCGAGAAACCCTTCACGCGCGTCCTCGCCGAGGCCG
>CAZDGC010000097.1:0-27259 GCA_964504885.1 uncultured Opitutus sp. | reverse complement strand
GCCTGGCGGTAGACCTTGTAGGAGTGGATCTGGATGCCCATCTGCGTCACCAGGCGTTTCTCGCGGGCGAGCTCGGTGAGGAGACGGGTCTCGCGCAGGTTGTGGGCGAGGGGCTTCTGGCAATAGCAGTGTTTGCCGAGCTGCATGGCCGCCACGGCGATGGGCGCGTGCATGTGGTCGGGCGTCGACACGTTGACCGAGTCGAGGTTGTTCCCCTCCCGATCGAGCAACTGGCGCCAGTCCTGGTAAACCTTCACGCCAGGAAACGCCTCCTTCACCTGCTTCACGCGGGCGAGGTCGACGTCGGCGACGGCAACAAGTTTGACAAACGGATTGCTGGAGATCGCCTGGATGTCGGCCCAGGCCATGCCGGCGGCGCCGAAGCTGGCGTGGCGCAGCACGCGGCTGGGGGCGGCGGCGTGGAGGTTGCGCGCGAAGAACGGCGCGGCGAGGGCGGCGGCGCCGGCGGACTGGAGGAAGCCGCGGCGGGTGGTGAGGGCGGGGGAGTGCATGGCAGGCGGGGAAAACGGTTGATTCAGGATAGCAGCAAGGAAGCGGGCGCGGCGGGTGGCAAGGTTCGAGGTGCCGGCGGAACCACGGAGCTGCGGATCGGTGGTCTCCGCGCCGGCTGGGGCCGGTCGGGTGCGGGGCGTTCCGGCCGCAGCCGCTCTCCGGGCCGGCCAACGGAAGCAGCGCCCCAGGCTGGGCACGCGGCCGTGGATCGGTTTGGCTTCCTCCATGCGACCTTTCACCGCCGCTGAGATCCGGGGCAACTGGGCGACCCTGCTGCTGCCCCTCAATGGCGACGAGACGATCGACTACGGCCTGCTGGCCGCCGAGCTGGATCATTTCGTGGCGGTGCGGGTGAGTGGGGTGTATTCGAACGGCAGTGCGGGCGAGTTTTACGCGCAGACGGAGGAGGAGTTCGACCGCGTGAATGAGTTGCTGGCGGCGAAGTGCGAGCGCGCGGGCCTGCCGTTCCAGGTGGGGGCCTCGCATATGAGTCCGCAGCTTTCGCGCGAGCGGCTGCGTCGGGCGCGGGCGCTGCGGCCGGCGGCGTTCCAGGTTGTGCTGCCGGACTGGTTCGTGCCGTCGTGGGCGGAGATCGTGGCGTTTCTGGAAACGATGGCGGCGGAGGCGGCGCCGGTGCCGCTGATCGTGTACAACCCGCCGCATGCGAAACGCCGCCTCACTCCGGAGGAGTGGCAGCGGCTGGCGGAGACGGTGCCCGGAATTGCCGGCATCAAGGTCGCCGGGGGTGACGACGCGTGGTTCGCGGCGATGCAGCCGGTGTTCGCCCGCTGGTCGGTGTTCATTCCGGGGCACACCCTGGCGAGCGGCCTGGCCCGGGGCGCGCGGGGCGCGTATTCCAACGTCGCGTGCCTCAATCCCGCCGGCGCCCAGCGCTGGTTCGAGCTTGGCGAGCGCGATCCGGCGGCGGGGCTCGCCTGGGAGCAGCGACTCCGCACCTTCTGGCAGGCGCACGTGGCGCCGCTGATTACGCAGCACGGGCTGCCGAACATGGCGGCCGACAAGGCCACCGCGGCGGCCGGCGGCTGGCTGCCGGGATTCACCCCGCGAATGCGCTGGCCCTACCGCGGGGCCACGCCGGAGCTGGTGGCGGCCCTGGCCCGCGCGGCGCGGGCGGAGCTGCCGGAATGGTACTCACAAGCCTGATACGGACGGCGCGGGTGAGAGGCGGCGCAGTCGCTGCCCGGTGATCGGCGACTGCTCAGCCCGCGGTCTGCAGGGAGGAGATGAAGGCGTCGGCCTCGCGGATGGATTTCTCCATGTCGGCGATCAGCCGGGCGATGTCCTGCTGCAGATCCCGCGACGTGCCGGTGAGGGCGGAGATCGCCTGGGCGTTCAGGTTGTGTTTCAGGAAGAGCACCTGGTCACGGAAGGCGGCGAGCACCGGGTCCATGCGGGCGGCGGCCTGCTCCATCACGCGCATGAGTCCGGTGTAGCGGCTGCGGGTGGCGGCGAGTTGGCGTTCGCTCTGCGCGCGGAGGGCCGCGTTGCGGTACTGCGCGAGCTCCCCGCCCCATTCCTGGAAGAGCGCCTGCGCGACGCTGTCGATGGCCGCGATGCGGTCGCGAACGTCCTTGGCGCGGCCCTCGCTGCGTTTGAATTCGCCGTTGAGCTTGTCGTAGGTCGCCTGCAATTCGCTGGCCGGCACCTTCGCGACCGCGAGGAACTGCTCCAGCGCGCTGGCGAATTGCGCCTTGGCGGCCTGCTGCGCCTCGCGGGCGTTTTCGACCCGGTCGACCAGGATCTTTCGCTTCGGGATGCCGACCCTTTCCATGGCATCGTAATACACGCCGGAACAGCCGGCGAGGCCCAGCAGGGCGCAGGACAACAGGAGGCGGGAGAGGTGCACGGAGGGATGATACGCGACCGGCCACCAACTTCCAAGCCTGGGCGCTGGCCGGCGGTGCGGACACTAAAAAACCGCGCCCGCCGGTGAACCGGCGGGCGCGGCCGAGCAGCCGGGCGGGTTTACTTCCGCTTGAGGGCGGCGGCCTGGTTCTGCGCCGTGGTGGCGAGGAAGCCGGGCGGGAGCGCGCGCACCACCCGTTGGAGCAGATCCTGGGCGGCGCCGGCCTGACCCTCCTTGGCGAGGCGCTCGGCGGCCGCGAGCGCGGCGTGAGCGGCCGGGACGCGCAGGTCGGCCGGGCCGTCGGTCAGGATCTTTTGCAGTGCCGTGGCGGCGGCCTTGTTGCCGATCAGCCCGAGGGCGGCGGCCGCCTCGGCGCCGACGCCGCGCTTGGGGTCGAGGGCGAGCTTCTGGAGGTCGGGCACAGCGGCGTTCTCGCGCCGGACGCCGAGGGAGTTGATCGCGCCGGCGAGTTGCCGCCCCTGGAGCCGGGGCAGGGCGTCGCGCAGCGCCTTGCCGGCGGAGGCGTCCTTGATGTTTTCGAGACCGCTGCGCGCGTAATCGCCGAGTTTCTCATGACTGAGCAGCGCAGCGAGGGCGGACACGGACTTGGCGCTGGCGTAATGGCCGAGTTCCTGGCAGGCGCGACCCTTTTCCTGGATGCTGGCCTCGGATTTGAGGACCGCGAGGGCTTGGGCCTCGGACATCGGTGGCAGCTTGGGTATCGGTTCCGCTGCAGCCTTCTTGGCCGCGGCGGCGGAGGCCGCGACCGGAAGGGCGAGAAGAGCGGACAGCAACAGCAGGGAGCGGATGGGTTTCATGAAGATCCGTTGGGTTCAGTTGATCAGGCGTGCCAGGGCGCGCGACGGGCGCGGCTGCACATGCGGTTGGCGTCGGCGTCGTTGATAAAGGTCTCGGTCACAGGATCGAAGTAGACCTTGCGGCCAAGGCGCCAGCCGATGGCGGCGGCATGCGAGATGATGTGGCCACGGCGCGTAATGTCCGCATTGGTGGCGGGCTTGGCGCGGGTCTTGATGCAGTCGAGGAAGTCGCGGACGTGTTTGGAAGGGTCGGTGCCGGCCATCGTCGCGGGAGCGCCGCCTTCGAGCAGTTTGGGAGAGGAAACCGCCACCTTGCCGGTGTCGGCAGCCTCGACCCAGCCCTCATCGCCTTCGTAACGCACCGGGCAGGTGCCAGGAACCACCCAGTTGCCCTCGCCGCGGAAGCCGGCCAGGCGCATCACAAGTTTGATGCCATTCTTGTACTTGCCGTAGAGGGTGCCACCGTCGGCTTCGAATTCCACCGGAGTGGTGTCGTCGGTGCTGGCGCCCCACTGGCAGAGGTCGATGGTGTGGGAACCCCACTCGGGCAGCGCGGCGCCGCCGTGGAAGTCGTAGTAGTTCCGCCAGCGGCCGTTGACGTAGTCCTGGTTGTACGGGCGCCAGGGCGCCGGGCCGAGCCAGCGATCCCAATCACACACGTCGGGGCTCGGTTCGGGTTGGGCCGGGAGCCACTTGTGGCTCTCCTGCAAGGTGAGGATGCCGGCGTGAACTGTGTGGATCCGGCCGAGCTTGCCGGAGCGCGCGAGACCGGAGGCGAACTTGAAGTTGTCGACATTGCGCCGCTGGGTACCGGCCTGGAAGACGCGACCGTAGCGGTTGATAGTATCCGCGAGTTCCTGGCTTTCGCGGATCGTCATGCTGCAGGGCTTCTCGCAATAAATGTCCTTCCCCGCCTTGGCGGCCATCATGCTGGCGACGGCATGCCAGCGGTCGCCCGTGGCGATCAGCACGGCGTCGATATCGGGCCGGGCGAGGACTTCGGCCATCTCCCGCGTCTCCGTGCAGTCCTGGTTGTTGTACTGGCGGTTGGCCATGACGCGCACGACCTCGCGGCGGGTCTTCTGGACATCGGCAATGGTCACAAACTGCACGTCTTTCTGGCTGAGGAAGTGCTTGAGCACTTCGCGGCCGCGCGGTCCGATGCCGATGCCGCCGACCACGATGCGGTTGCTGGGGGCCACCGTGCCGCTCCGGCCGAGGGCGGAGGCGGGGATGATGGTGGGCACACCCACGGTCACGGCGGTGGTCTTGAGGAACTGTCGTCGGGTTAATTTCATGAGCGGAAGGATTCAGGGTTGGACGGGTGGAAGGGGAGGGAGGGGGAATGCCAAGGGGGCGGCGGCAGAAGGGGCGACGGGAAGGACAGGAAGGGGAGCAGTTGGAGGGGCGTGGTGAACGCGGCGCCCGAAGCCTCAGTCTGCTCGGCCTGGCCGCTGCGGTCTACGCATCAGTTGCCAAAGCTAGGGCTGATACTGCGCGACGTACAAGCGCAGGCTTGGGCGACGGCGAAAAATCCTGCGCGCATCACACTCGCCGCCGCGGGCGGGGGTCATCAGGCTCGGGCCATGTATCCGCGTGTGCTCCGTCTGGGGTTGTCCCTCCTGTCGTTCGCCGTCATCGCCGGCCTGGGAATCGGAAAGGCCCCATTGGGCGCGGCGCCGCCGGCCGCGTTCCGCCCGCCGTCGGTACCCTTGGTCGCTTGCGATCCGTATTTCAGCATCTGGTCGTCCGCCGACCGGTTGACCGATACCGGTACGACTCATTGGACCGGGAAGCCGCACCGCCTCTCCGGCTGGCTGCGCGTCGACGGCCGGACGTTCCGCGTGCTCGGCGACCAACCGGCGGCGTGGCCGCCGCTGCCGCAGACGGGGCTCGCGGTGCTCCCGACGCGCACGATCGCCACCTTCACGGGCGCCGGAATCGAGCTCACCCTGTCTTTCACGACCCCGGCATTGCCCGACGACATAGCTCTCCTCTCGCGGCCCGTCACCTATCTGACCTGGGAGGTGAAATCCGCCGATGGACGTCCGCACGAGGTCGTCGCGCACTTTTCGGCCTCGGGTGAACTCGCAGTCAACCAGCCGGCGCGGCACGTGGCATGGGAGGCGCCCGCAGGGCTCGAGGATCTGCAAGTGGCGCGCCTGGGCGCTGCCGAGCAGGCCGTGCTCGATCAAAAAGGCGACGACCTGCGGATCGACTGGGGCTACCTGTACCTGGCCGCGCCCGCGGCTCACGCCCGGGTGGCTCCCGTCAAGGTGCCGCCGGCCGGGGAACTGGCGGACGGCGCAGTGTGGGCGGCGTTGCCGGCCGGTGATGGAGCCGCCGGGTCGGTCGGGCTGGGGGCGAGCCTCGACTTTGGCCGGGTCGGCGCCACGCCCGTCAGCCGCTGGCTCCTGCTGGCCTACGACGATCTCTACTCGATCCAGTACCTCGGCACGAACCTGCGCCCCTACTGGCGGAGCGCCGGCTGGGAGGCCGCCGACCTGCTCCGCGCCTCGGTCCGCGAGTACGAGGCGCTGCGCCGGCGTTGCGCGGCGTTCGATGACGAACTCATGGCCGATCTCACGCGCGCGGGCGGGCCGGCCTACGCCGAGATCGGCGCGCTGGCCTACCGCCAGTGTTTCGCGGCCGGCAAGTTCGCCGCCGACGCGAACGGCCAACCCCTGCAGTTCTCGAAGGAGAACCACTCCAACGGCTGCATCGCCACCTCGGATGTGTTCTACCCGATGGCCCCGCAGTTCCTGCTCTTCGGCCCCTCGCTCGCAAAGTCGTTCCTCGTACCGTTCATGAACTACGCCGCGAGCCCGCGCTGGCGCTTCCCCTTCGCGCCGCACGATCTGGGCACCTATCCCAAGGCCAACGGCCAGGTGTACGGAGACGGTGAATACGGAGAAAACAACCAGATGCCGGTGGAGGAATGCGGCAACCTGCTCCTGCTCTTTGGCGCGGTCGCGCGGATGGAGGGTCACGCCGATTTTGCCGCGCGCTACTGGCCGCAGCTCACGCAGTGGGCCGCCTACCTGCGGGAGAAGGGCTTCGATCCCGAGAACCAGCTCTGCACCGACGACTTCGCCGGCCACCTCGCCCACAACGTCAACCTCAGCGCCAAGGCCATTTGTGCCCTCGGCGCCTACAGCCAGCTCTGTGCGCTCCGCGGCGACGCCGCCGGCGCGGACGCCTACGGGCGCCTGGCGCGCGAGTTCGCCGGAAGCTGGGTCCGGGAGGCCACCGACGGCGGTCACACGCGCCTCGCTTTCGACAAGCCGGGCACCTGGAGCCAGAAGTACAACCTGATCTGGGATCGCATCCTCGGGCTGGGCCTCTTTCCCGCGGAGGTCCTCCGCCGCGAGTTGGAGCACTACCGTCGCGTCCAGCTCCCTTACGGACTGCCCCTCGACAACCGCCAGACCTACACCAAGCTCGATTGGATCCTCTGGACCGCAACGCTCACCCAGGAGCGCGGGGATTTCGACGCGCTGGTCGGTCCGGTCCGGCGTTTCCTGCACGAGACTCCCGATCGGTCGCCGATGACCGACTGGTACTTTGCCGACACCGCAAAAAAACGGGGCTTCACCGCGCGTCCCGTGGTGGGTGGCGTGTTCGCGCAACTGCTGTACGATTCCGCCGGGTGGGGAAAATGGGCCCGCCGCGATCGGACCCGCGCCGCCGGTTGGGCGCCCGCGCCGCCGCCGCCGCGCGTGCGGATGCTGGTCGCGACCGCCCCCGCGGGCGGCGCCACCTGGCGCCATCGCGACCGCGCCCCGTCGGGGGACTGGGCTGCGGCCGGATACAAGGACGAGGATTGGGCGCGGAGTCCCGGCGGCTTCGGGGTGCAGCCCGGGCCGGGCGTCCTCGGCGGCCCACCGGCCGCGCTGGCGGTTACGGCCTGGAATGCTCCGGAAATCTGGCTGCGCCACACCTTCGAGGCCACCAGCGTGACGGCCGCCGCCCTTCGCCTGCGGGTCACCCACTCCGGTCCCTGCGAAATCTTCCTCAACGGACGCCTCGCCCTGCGCCGCACCGGCGCCGAACGCGGCTACGACGATCATGAGCTCCACGAAGAGGCCCGCCGCGCCCTTCGTCCGGGGAGCAACGTGCTCGCTGTCAAGGCCGCCGCCGGTGGCAACCGCAAGCGCGCCCTGATCGATGTCGGGTTGATCGAGTTGTCGCCTTAGGCCCGATCCCGGGCTCAGTCGGCTCAGGGCCGCGGCTTCCGCTCCGCTTTTTCCTTCCTGGCCGGCGGGGCGGGACGCTTCGGATCGCGAGGGAGTGCTTGCGCCATCCGCGTTTTCACCGTGGCGTGCGCCGCCTCGGCGGCGACATTGCGCCACTCATTCGGATCCGAGCGATGATCGTAGAGCTCCTCCGTGCCGTCGGCGTAGCGGAGGTAGCGCCAGCGCTCGTCGCGCACGCTGTAATGCTCGGCGTAGAAGGTGCTGACCACCGCACGCCCCGTCGCCTGGGTCGGATCGCGGAGCAGCGGCAGCAGCGATTGTCCGTCCAGCGGCGTCGGCGGCCGCGGCAGGCCGCAGTACTCGACGAGCGTGGGGTAGAGATCGATCAGTGAAACCGGCTGGGTCGAGGTCCGCCCGGTGGCGAACCTCGCTCGATCGCGCGCCGCGGGGACGATCGCCAGCGGCACGCGAACCGAGCGCTCCCACCCGGTCCACTTGCCCCAGTGCTCCTTCTCGCCGAGGTGCCACCCATGGTCGCCCCAGAAGACGATGACGGTGTTGTCCGCGTGCGGCCCGCGATCGAGCGCATCGAGCAGCCGGCCGATTTCGGCATCCACATAATGGATGCAGGCCAGGTAGGCAGCCACCGCGGCCTGCCACTGCCGGTGCCGGAGCACGCTCGCGTGCGCTCCCGCCGTCACCGGATCGCGCGCGATCCGCCGGGCGCTTACGCTCAGGTCGTCGAGATCATCCCCCGCGACGGGCGGCAACTGGATCGACTCCGCGGGGAACGGCAGGAAGTACTTCGCTGGCGCGAACAGCGGGATGTGCGGCCGGTAGAAACCCACGCCCAGGAAGAACGGCCGCCCCGGCGGCGCGCCCAGGTGCTGCACGGCCCAGTTGGTGATCTGGGTGTCGCCCATCGCGTCGTCGGGCACGTCGACCGGCCCCCAGTCGAACGACTCCCCGGCGGGATCGTGCGGCCGGCGGTCGCTCGGCATCCGGTTTAGCGGCAGCACGACCGCGCGGCCCTCCGGCCCCAGCCGGATCACATGGCGCGGGTGGGACGTGGCCTTGGAGGGCAGTTCCTCCGGAGTGTAGTTGACCGCCTTGGGGTCGAACGGGCTCCAGCGCTGTTCGGGAAAGAAACTGTCGTCAAACAGGTCGCCGCGCTTCTGGTGGAGGAGTTTGCCTGTGCCCAGCGTGCGATAGCCGTGGGCCTTGAAATGGACTGGCAGCAGAACGAGCTCCGGGGCGAGCCGGCGGAGGTCGGCGTTGTCGTTGTCGTACACCCCGGTGCGGTAGGGCTCCCGCCCGCTGAAGACGGCCGCCCGCGAGGGCGCGCACAGGGGCGCGGCGCATTGGGCGTTGACGAAGGCGACCCCGCGCGCCGCGAGGCGGTCCAGGTTCGGGGTGCGCGTCTGCGGGTGGCCGCGCAGGAATCCCACCCAGTCGTTGAGATCGTCCACCGCGATGAAGAGGACGTTGGGCCGGGCCGGCGGGGTGGCGGCGGACGCGGAGCCGGGGAGGGCGGAGGCGGCTGCGAGCAGCAGCAGGGCGGCTCCGGCGGCCGGGCGGGAGCGGAAGAGCCCTCCGGTGGCGGAGGTGCGGTGGAGCGCGGTCATGCGCACATCCCTGCGCCACGATCCGCCGGCACGCAAGCGGTGGGTTTTGGCTCTTGCCTCACGCGCCGCGGGCGATGGCGTTGGCGCCATGATTTCCCTCCTGCTCCGCGGCGCCGCCTGGTCGGCGCTGGTCGCCGCGCTGTCGCTCCCGGTGCTGGGCGCCTCCGGCCGCGCCCCCAATTTCCTTGTCATCATCACCGACGATCACGGCATCGGCGACGTCTCGGCCTACCGGCCCGGCGCCGACCTCCGCACGCCGCACCTCGACCGGCTGGCGCAGGAGGGGATGCGCTTCACGACGATGCGGGCCAACTGCACCGTCTGCTCCCCGACCCGCGCTGCGCTGCTGACCGGCCGCAACGCCGACCGCGCCGGCGTGCCCGGCGTGATCCGGACGCAGCCGGCCAGTTCGTTCGGTTACCTCGCCCCGGGCATCCCCACGCTGGCCGACGTCCTCCGCCCCGCCGGCTACCACACCGCCGTGATCGGCAAGTGGCACCTTGGTCTCGAGAGTCCGAATACGCCGACCGAACGCGGCTTCGATTTCTTCCACGGTTTTCTCGGCGACATGATGGACTCGTTCACGACCCACCGGCGCCACGGGCAGAACTACCTGCGCCGCAACCGCGAGGTCATCACGCCGACGGGCCACGCCACCGATCTCTTCACCGCCTGGGCGCGCGACTACCTGCGCGAACGCGCGGCGGCGCGGCAGCCCTTCTTCCTCTACCTGGCCTACAACGCCCCGCATTTTCCGATTGAACCGCCCGCCGACTGGCTGGCGCGCGTGCAGCAGCGCGCCCCGGGAATGGATCCCAAGCGTGCGCTCAACGTCGCCTTCGTGGAACATCTCGACGACCGCATTGGCCAGGTGCTCGCGGCCCTGCGCGAGCACGGGCTGGAGCGCGACACGCTGGTGTTCTTCACCTCCGACAACGGCGGCTCGCTGCCGCACGCGCAGAACAACGATCCGTGGCGCGACGGCAAGCAGAGCCATTACGACGGCGGGCTCCGGGTGCCGTTCCTGGCCCGCTGGCCCGGCCGCATCGCCGCCGGCTCGCGCTCCGACTACGCCGGTCAGGTTTTTGACATCTTTGCCACCTGCGTCGCGGCGGGCGGACTCCGACCGCCGCCGGGGATCGATGCGGTCAGCCTGCTGCCCCTGCTGGAGGGCGGCTCGGCGCCGGCCGGGGAGCGCGAGCTCTACTTCGTGCGGCGCGAGGGCAACCCCGCGTACGGCGGACAGGCTTACCACGCCTTGATCCGCGGCGACTGGAAGCTGCTGCAGAACAGTCCCTACGGCCCGCTGGAGCTCTATCATCTCCGCGACGACCCGCAGGAGAAGAGGAACGTGTTCGCGCAGAACCAGAAGGTCGCGCGCGAACTCCAGGCGGCGATGAGCCGGCAGATTCAGCGCGGTGGCGCCGTGCCGTGGCAGCCGCCGGAGCGGCCGTGAGGCGGTGCGCCCGTGACTTCCCGAAGACCCTCCCGTACCGAACCTCATGCTCATCGATTGGCTCCGTTTCGCTCCCGCGCTTGTCTGCCTGCTCACCCCCATCGGTCTGTTTCACGGCCGTCGGATCCGTTATCGCGCGATCGAGCGGGAATGGCAGGGCTATTGGGCCCGCACGCTCGGCCTGGGCCTGCATACCATCGATCTCGGCCGGGCCGCGTTGGGCGCCTGGCTCCTGTTTGAAGCCCTGCAACCCGATCCCGCGGTCCGCACCGCGGCGCGCCACCTGCCTCTCGTGGTGCAAGGGGGCGTCCTTGCCCTTGCGGTGCTGCTGCAGACCCTCGTCTGCCGCGAACCGGATGCCGTCCACGCGCCGTTCGCCTTTGCCGCCGGGCTCGCCTGCGGCGGCCTTCCGCCCGCGGTCGCATTCTTCGCCCTCGCGCTCGCGCTGGCCTTGACCCTCGGCGCCAACGCTCCGGCCGCGTTTTTCCCGCTGGCGGCGATTTCGGTCGGCGGCCTCGGCCTGCTGCTGGAGGGCCGGCAGGCGTTGCTGCTCCTCGCCACCGTCGGATTCGCCCTGCTGCTTCCTTGGCTCGCCTCGCTGCTTGCCCGGCGCCACTTCGTCGCCACCCACCGCGCGCAGACCAAGGGGAAGCCAACGTCGCCACTGAAGTGAGGTCGCCGCGGGGGAGGCTCCGTTGGCAGGGCGCGCGCTCCTGCGGCCGGGTGGAGGCTCGTTGCTCCCGGTCCGGCCCGGGTTCAAGCTCCGTCCCGCAGTCGCGCGCACCACGCGGCGAGGTCCGCGCGGTGGTCGGCGCGGCCGGCGAGGTTTTCGAGTTCGAAGGGATCGCGTTCCAGGTCGAAATGGAGCCACGGCGTGCCCTCGGAGTTGAGCACGAGTTTGCGCGCCGGGCTGCGCAGCCCGCGCCAGAGTCGGTCGCACTGCCAGGGCAGCCCCACGACCGACGGCATCGAAATCCGGGCCGCCTCCGGCGCCGGTTCGTGGTCGGTGGCGCCGCGGGCCCAGGCCAGGGTGAGGCTGGGCAGATCGAGCAGCGACACCGCGGAGCGGTCGCGGCGCGGCGCCACGCCCGGCCGGCGCACCAGGAGCGGCACGCGGACGCTTTCCTCGTAGGGCCAGCCTTTGCGGAAGCACCCGTGCGCCCCGTGCATGTCGCCATGCACGGAGGTTACGACGATGATGGGACGGGCGCGCTCCACCGCGGCCACCAACCGGCCGAGTGCCCGATCCGTGGCCTCGAGATGGGCGTAATAGCCGGCGAGTTCCGCCCGCGCCCGGGGTGCCGCGGCCGGCGGCACGTTGGGCGGCAACCGGAGGGCCGCGGGATCCGCGGGCTCCACTCCCGACGCCGGCGCATCGTACGGGGGGTGGGGCGGCTCCAGGCTGACCACGGCGAACCACGGTCCCGGCCGTGCCAGCCAGCCGGCGGCGCGCGCAGTCAGGACGTCGCTTTGGTATCCGGAGAACTGGCACGGCTCCGGCAGCCGTGAGCCGTGCAGCCAGGGATCGTTGAGCAAAAAGCCGCCCTCGAATCCCTCCCAGAAATCGAACCCGCCGCGTTCGTCCGGCGGCACGAGCTGGCGCGCGTGGACCTCGCCGACCAGTGGCGCCGCGGGGTTCCGCCGGCCGAGGTGCCACTTGCCGAAGAACGCCGTGAGGTAGCCCAGGCGCCGCAGCCGATGCGCAATCGTCTCGGCCCCCCGCGGCAGGGGATCGAAGTAGTTCCGCACGCCGTTTTCCGGCGAGGGCGTGCCGGTCAGCAGGGCCGCCCGCGCAAACGGTCCGAACGGGTGGGGCGTCACCGCCTCGGCATAATCGATTGACTCGGCCGCCAGCGCGTCGAGGTGCGGCGTGCGTGCGTGGGGATCGCCCGCGTAACCGCAGGCCTGCGCCCGCCACTGGGTGGTGACAATCCACAGGAGGTTCGGCGCCGTCGGCATGCCGGCAGTGTCGTGCCCGGGCCGGCCGGCGTCGAATCGAATGCGCGCCGCGGGTGACTCCGGCCCGGGCTTGCGTCGCTCCGCCAGGGCGCGCCACGCTCGCGCCGCCATGAAACCCTTTGTCGCCGTCCTCCCGCTCCTGCTTGCGTCCGTGGCCCTGGCCGCCAGTCCCGCCGCGAAAAAGAAAGCCGTCGATCCCACGCCGGAACTTCCGCCCGCCACCGCCACCCAGGTTTGGGAACCGGTGCCGCCCATCGTGGGTGTGCCGGCGGGCGGGGTGCCCTCCGATGCCATCGTGCTCTTCGATGGCCGCCACCTCGATGCCTGGGAGTCGGCCAAGACCCCTGGCGCACCCGCGCCGTGGCGGATCGAGGGCGACGCGATGGTCTGTGTGCCCAAGAGCGGCAACGTCCGCACCCGGGCGGCGTTCGGGGATCTCCAGCTTCACCTCGAATTCCGCACCCCCGCGCAGGTCTCAGGCGAGGGGCAGGGCCGCGGCAACAGCGGCGTCTTCCTCATGGGCATCTACGAGCTGCAGATCCTCGATTCGTATGAGAATTCCACCTACGTCAACGGCCAGGCCGCGGCCATCTACAAGCAGTATCCGCCGCTCGTCAACGCCTCGCGCCGCCCGGGCGAATGGCAGAGCTTCGACATCGTGTGGATCGCGCCGCGCTTTGCCGCCGATGGTTCGCTGGTCAGCCCGGCGCGGATGACGGTTTTCCACAACGGCGTGCTCGTGCAGCACGATGCGGTGCTCAAGGGCCACACGCCCAATCGCGGGTACCCGGCGTACAAGGCCCACGCCGACCGTCTGCCGCTCGCCCTGCAGGACCACAACAACCTGATCGCCTTCCGCAACATCTGGGTGCGCGAGCTCAACCGGCCCGGGTCGAGGTGAACCTGCCGCCAGTCATTGCAGCTTGAGCGGCAGCGCGCGGACGCGGGCGATCAGCTCGTCGAAGAGCGAGCCCGTCGCTTGCGCGCGGATGTCGAGCCCGGCCTGGATGGTGCGCTGCGCGGTGAAGTCCTTCAGCAGCGCGCAGTAGTCCGAGGTCACCATGATTCCGAGCAGTTCCCCCGACTTGGCGAGAACCAGATCGCCGCGCTTGGGGGCGAAGTCGCCGAAGACCCGCTTGAAGAGCCGGTTGTCGACCCGCACGAACCGGGGTTCCGTCGGGTCCAGCTTGAATCCCACCTCCCCGTAACCACGGCCCTCGCCATCGATCAGCACCGCTTCCGGAAACTTGAAGGGATCCGTTGCCAGGGCGTATACCCGCGCTCCGAGCCGCGTGGCCTCCGCCAGCTCCACCGGCAGCGCCACCACCCGCGGATCGTGCGCCAGGAAGCGCAGGCTTTTCGCCGGCAGGCGCGCGTGCCCTGGGCGGCTCAGATCGACCGTCAACCTTTCCCAATCGAGGCCATTCTCGGCGAAGGAGAACACCGTGTCGGCCACGTGCAGGACGGCGTACACCTGGGTGCCGTCGCTCACCAGTACGGTGCTGGCGTCCTTGGTCCGCAGCGTCGGGCCGAGGAATCCCTGTCGTCCGGCGCTGAAGGAAGCGGTCACGCGACTGGCCAGGAAGTCGTTGTAGAGCACGTTGGCGTTGATCGGGCGGTGGTCGCGGATTTCACGCGTGAGCTCCCCCGATCGCTCCGCCAGTTGCCCGACCCCCTGGGCCAGCACGGTCGTCGCCGCGGTGACCTTTTCACGCTCCGTTCGCTCCTGCTCGACCTGGCTTTTCAGGGTGTCCGCGGTTTCGCGCAGGCTCTTCTTTTCCTGTTCGGCCACCACCACCGCCATTGTCAGCACCTGGTTCTGACGCTGGAGGTCGGTGAGTTGCTGCTCGCGCTCCGCCAGGGAGCGCCGCTGCCGGTCGGCCTCGGCCTGCTTTTCCGCCAGCTCCCGCTGCAGTTGCGCGAGCTGTTCGCGTGTCATGGTCGCCTCCTGAGTCGCCGCGCCGACGCGCTGGGAAAGTTCGCCGACGGTGCGCTGCGTTTCCGCGAGCTGCGCGGATACCCGGGTGCGCTCCTCCGCCAGCCGAGCGCGTTCGGTCTGCACCTGCGAGAGGCTCTGTTCGCGTGCGGCCAGCGCGGCGTCGGCCGCCGCGAGGCGTTGCGCCAGCTCGTCGCGGGCCGACTGTTCCTCCGCCAGCGACTGCCGCATCGTTTCGACGAGGTCCTGCTCCTTCGTCACGGTGTTGGCGGCGAGTTCCGGCACGGGGGCGCGCCGGGCCTGGGTCGGCTCCGCCTTTTCCCAGCGCGTCAGCGCCAGGAGGTTCAGGAGCAGGAAGTCGCAGATGATCAGCAGCAGCGTCCGATTCATGACGTGATCCGGGCCTCGGCCTGGGCTTCAAGGATGAGCTGCCGCTTGAAGGCGCGGACGTGGTAGATTTTCACCAGCGCCACGCAAATGATGCCGAAGAGATTCGAGGAGTAGGCGGCGAGGAGGTTCGACTCGATCACGTGCAGCACCTGCAGAACCAGGGCGGCCGCGGTGCCGGCGATGCCCACGTAGAGGCCGCCGTCGAAGAGGTTCTCCTCATTCTCCATCAGCTTGAGTTTCACGAGCGGGCCGACGGGCTGGCGCGCCACGTCGCGGATCTTGAGCAGACAGATGAAATAGACCGCGACCTGCAGGGCGGCGAACAGGGCGATGGAAAGGAGCGTGGACGTGTCGTTCATGGCATGGGTGGAGGCAGAGGGAGTGGGGGGGAGGACGTCGCCGGTGGCGATCAGGACGGGCAGTCGAAGCTGGAATTCCGACGGCGTGGCTGCCTTGAGCAGCAGCGGTTCTCCGGCGGCCACCAGGAGCAGGGAGAAGACGGTGGCGAGGACGCCGGCGCGGATATGGCCGAGCGTGGGCGGCAGCGCGAGCAGACCGCCTGGCGCCACGAACCAGCGGTCGAGGCCCCGGAGGAGCAACCAGATGCCGAGCAGGTAACCGAGGTACTTGAGGCCGAGGAGCAGGGTCGGATGGGTCAGTGCCAGCTCGGCGGCGCCGCCCAGCACCGGAGTGGAGCCGTGGTTGACCGGCAGCCGGCGCTGCAGCAACTGCTTCACGGCGCCCTGGCCGTGGGCGAGAGCCAGCTTCAGGTCCTCCAGCCCGGCCTTGCCGTAGTCGATGAGGTAGGCGGCGGCGCGATCGGCCGAGTCGGAAAACAGAGCGGCGGCGTAGACCAGGGGAAATTGATCGGGGGCGACACGGGCGAGATGAGCGTATTCGCCCAGCGTCTTCGCGCTGTCGGTGCGCCGGGCCAGCTCGGTAAGCTGGGTCCAATCGAGCCGCCGTCCGAGCGAGAGCAGGTTGATGAAGAAGCCGTCGAGCGCACCCAGTTCGCCCTGCCGGAGCGCGGTGTCCGCCAGCGCGCGCAGTTCGCGCTGCAACGGGGGCGAAAGATGCTGCCCCTGGTAGAGCATTCCGCTCAACAGGATCAGGGCGTCGAGCGGCTGGCCGCCGGGCCGCGCGGCGGGTACAAACTGGCCGGTGTGGGTGAGATCGCGGAGCTTGAGCAACGACTGCACGCCGTCCGAGCCGGAGTTGGCGAGGTGCTTCCGCACGGTCTCCCGCGAGCGGGCGGTGACAAAGAAGGTGAGCACGGGCGTGCTGGCGGCCGGCCCGCGCTCGGAGCGCAGATCAAACAGGGGGTCCAGGGCGGCATCCCAGCCGCCCCATGCCACCAGCCCGGGCTGTCGAGCGGCAAAGCCCGCCATCGCCTCCGCCAGCGCCGGGGCGCGCGGATCGTCCGTGACCCGCGCCGCCGACAGCACGAGCGCGGCCGGCCCGATCTTCTCGACATCCACCAGGTCGCGACCGTACGCGCCGAGCGTGGGGGTGCCCGCGCCCGCCGCGCGCAGGAGGGCCGGGCTGATCGACTTCAAGTTGGCGGGGAGCGTCCAGGCCATCGCGGTGATTCCGATCCCCAGCGCGATGCGCCACGGCAGCGCGGCCGCGGGCCGCGGGCGGGCGTTCGGGGAGGGTTCACTCATGTCTCGAAGTATTGGTTTGCCGGCGGGAAATCGCAAAACCACGCTGCGAAACCTCCGACCGATGTCCCTGCGAATTGTTCACTACAACGAAGCCGGATTGCGCGCCAAGGGCGAAAAGGTGGCGGCCTTCGACGCCGCGCTCGCCCGCCTTGCCGGGGAGATGATCGCGACGATGCACGAAGCCGAGGGCATCGGGCTCGCTGCCCAGCAGATCGGCCGCGCCCTGCAGTTGTGCGTGGTCGATCTCCGCGCCGCGGAGGCGGATTTCAGGTGGGAACTCGATGGCGCTCGGCCGCCGCTCGATCTGTTCATGCCACTGGTGATTGCCAACCCGGTGGTGATGGTTCCGGCCGGCGCTCGCACAGTCGCCGCCGAGGAAGGCTGCCTGTCCTTCCCGCAGATCCGCGGGGAGATTCCCCGCCCCGAGGCGATTCAGGTGACGTTTCAGGACGAACACGGCGTCCCGCACCTGCTTGCCTGCGACGGTCTGCTGGCGCGCTGCATCCAGCACGAGGTCGATCACCTCAACGGCGTGCTCTTCATCGACCGCATGGACCGCGGAACCCGCACCGAGCTCGACGATCGCATCAAGTCGCTGGCACGCGAAACCAAGGCCGCCCGCACCCGCGCATGACTTTCATGAACCAGACCCAAAAAGCCGATGGCATGAACTATGCCCCGCAGGGCAAACCCCGCCCGGTGGTGAAGGCCGGCGAATTCGTCTTCGCCGCCGCCCACCTCGATCACGGCCACATCTACGGCCAGTGCAACGGCCTGCTCGAGGCCGGTGCCGAGCTGAAGTGGGTGTACGAACCCGACGAAAAGAAGGCGGCCGCCTTCGTGGCCAAGTACCCGCAGGCGAAGATCGCCCGCTCCCTCGACGAGATTCTCGCCGATCCCGCCGTGCAGCTCGTCACCGCCGCCGCCGTCCCCTGCGACCGCGGCCCCCTCGGGGTGCGCGTGATGCAGGCCGGGAAGGACTATTTCACCGACAAGACGCCCTTCACCTCGCTGCCGCAACTCGATGCGGCCAAAGCCGCGGTCGCGACCACGAAGCGTAAGTACATGGTTTACTTTTCCGAGCGGCTGCACGTCGAGTCGGCCATGTACGCGACCGACCTGGTCGCCGGCGGCGCCATCGGCCGGGTAATTCAGGTCATCGGTCTCGGCCCGCACCGCCTGGGCAAGGCCAACCGCCCCGCGTGGTTCTTCGAACGCGCCAAGTACGGCGGCATCCTCACCGACATCGGTAGTCACCAGTTCGAGCAGTTCCTCACTTACACCGGCGCCACGGATGCCACGGTGACGCAGGCCGCGGTCGGTAACTTCGCCAATCCGGACCAGCCGGAGTTCGAGGATTTTGGCGAGGCCTCGCTGCTCGGCGACAATGGTTCCTCAAACTACATCCGGGTCGACTGGTTCACTCCCGACGGGCTCTGCACCTGGGGCGACGGCCGCACCGTGATCCTCGGCACCAAGGGCTACATCGAGCTGCGCAAGTACGTCGATGTCGCCCGCGACAAGGCCGGCGACAACGTCTACCTCGTCGATGACGCCGGCGAGCGCTACCTCAATGTCACCGGCCAGGTCGGCTACCGCTTTTTTGGCGAGCTTATCCTCGACTGCCTCAACCGCACCGAGAAGGCGATGACGCAGGCGCACGTCTTCAAGGCCGCCGAGCTCTGCCTCCGCGCGCAACTGGCCGCGCGCCGGATTGCGTGAGAGCCGGCGCCGCCCCATGTCGCGTTCCATCGCCACGCGGACCGGCGACGACGGTTTCACCAGCCTGCTCTACGGGCAGCGCGTGCCGAAGGATCATCCGCAGATCGAGGCGGTGGGGGCCTGCGACGAGCTCAACGTCGCACTCGGCGCCGCCAAGGCGCTGCTGGGAGCGGGAGTGCGCGCCGGGGAACTCCACGGGGTTTTGAACCGCACGCAGCAGTTGTTGGTCGCGCTCATGGGCGAGGTGGCCTGCGCCGAGGAGGATGCGGGCCGACATGCCGGGTCGAAGTTTGCGCGCCTGGGCGCGGCGGATGTCGCGGTGCTCGAGGCGGAACTCGCCGCGCTGGAGCGACGCGGGCTGCGGCTCGACGGCTGGGCGACCCCCGGGGCCACTCCGCTGGCGGCGGCGTTCGATCTGGCGCGCACCGCCGCGCGCCGCGCGGAGCGGCGGCTGACGGCATTGCCGGGCCACGGCCGCACGCTGCGGCCGGAGTTGCGGCAGTTCATCAACCGCCTCTCCGATTTGCTCTGGTTGCTGGCGCGCGAGGCCGAGCAATAGACGCGGCGTTCTGCCCAAGGAATGCACGCAGACTGGCGCTTGTCTCGCCTGCGAAAGTCCTCAGAGTTCCCTGCCATGCCTCTCGCCCTCGCTCTCCTTGTGCTGGCCGCCGGCTGGCGCGTGATCGCCCTCCATGCGCCCGCCCTCGCCAATTTCGCGCCGTTGATGGCGCTCGCGTTCTGCGGCGCCGTGTATTTCCGCGACCGGCGGCTCTGGCTCGTTCCGCTGGCCGCGCTCGTGATTTCAGATTTGTATCTGGATCATTATTACGCCGCCACCTTCGGCGAGACCTGGACGTGGTCGAGCGCGGGGGTGCGCACGCTGTGCTTCCTCGCGGCGGTGCCGCTTGGTCTCTGGGTGGCGCAGCGCAAGAACTGGGTGCGCCTGTTTGGCGGTGCGCTGGTGGGCGCGGTGGTGTTCTATCTTGTCACCAACACCGATGCGTGGCTGCGGGATCCCTTCTATGTCAAGACCCTCGCCGGCTGGTGGCAGGCGCTGACGGTCGGCCGCCCCGAGTTCCCGCCGACGTTGCTGTTCTTCCGCAACACGCTCCTCAGCGACCTCTTTTTCACCGGCGTCTTTGCCGCGGCGATGGAGATTGCCGCCCGCCGCGCCGGGCGGCCCAGCCTGCTGCCATCGCGTGCGGACGCGGCCTGACGCGAGAGGTGCGGTCCCGCAAAGCAAGAAGCCCCCTGCGAAACAGGGGGCTTCTTGCTTCAAGAACTGGCGGGATGGACGGGACTCGAACCCGCGACCTTCTGCGTGACAGGCAGACGCTCTAACCAGCTGAGCTACCACCCCGTGAAAGGGGAAAGGACGCGGACGCTAGGATCGAGCGAAGGTGAGTCAAGCGTGGTTTTCCCCTTGTCGGAGAAAATTGTGACCGCTACCGGTTACCTGATTCGGGCGGTGGTAGCTCAGCCGGATAGAGCAACGGTTTTCTAAACCGTCGGTCGCGGGTTCGAGTCCCGCCCACCGCGCCAATTTCCGCCGGATGGTCGCGTTGGCGGAGAGAGAGGGATTCGAACCCTGCCGCGCGAGTTTTGCGGAAATCATTGTGGAAGTGCTACTTGACCGCAAAGTGGCTTGGCAAGCCGGTTTGCGGGCGGTTAGTGTCGTGACAGTTCGTGCCGGTTCGTGCCGGTTCAAGGCATCAAAACCCGCGAATTGTATGAGTTTTTGTATGAACGCAGAGGGTTCGCGACCCGAAGAAAGCCCCGGTGGGTGGTGCCGGGGCTTGTTTCGTCGCGATCAATTGCGCTCGATCAGTTGCATTCGGCGTTGAACCGACGGCGGCAGCAGGGGCACTAGCCTTTCGAGCTGGTCCGCGCGGAGGTCCCACAGCGTGGCGTTGATGATCCTACCGATCGCGGCGTTCACTTGGTTTGCGCAAGCCCCATTCGGTTCGGCAACCGCAACGACAGCCTCCAGGACGGCAAGCGACTCCTCGATGGACGCGTCGGAGATGACAAGTCGGAGCTTCATTGGCCACCTCCGAGCTTCTCGTTTGCCCGCCGAAACTGGACCTCATCGCAAAGTGCGCGGATGATTCTCCGTGACTCGCGATCCGCCGCCCACTCCGCGTGTTTCCGGTAGCCGGCGAGGTCAGTGTCCGACGAGAGCGGGGAGGCCGCCGGGTCGGACGAGGATTCGGCCAGGGTGGGCGGTGAATTGCGCTTCTCCGTCGGCACCGCAATCGGTCCTACGCCCTTCGCCCCCGCGGCGAAGACCGCCCGCGCGACGAAATGCGGGTGGCGCCGCAGCCAGGCGCGCACCTCGGCCGCCGTGCAGTAATTGGGCAGCGGATCGTTGCTTTCGCGGCCGGCCTTGCGAATCGCCTGAATCGTGTACCGGCTCACTCCCGTCTCATTCGCAAGCGCCTGGGCGGTGCGAAAGAGCTTCCTTGTTTCTGTAACCATGTCCGTTTCCTCACAAGAGGCCGCCACCGTCGGCGGGGTCGAAGTTGGGCACGCAAATGCCCTCCCGCTTTCGATGGCGGCCAATTGTACGGTTTGCGTTAATCGGGCTTCGACCCCCGATGAACCACAGGTTCATGGCGACACCATGAGAGCGGCCCGCCTGGGCGTCGATAAAAAAGCCCGGCCCGGGAGCGACTCCGGGCCAGGCAGCCGGTCGCGCTATTGCGCGGCGGCCCCCATGCATTTGGGAAATTGTTCAGCCAGGCACGCGCGGCGGCTTCCCGGCAGGACTGGCGGTGAAGAGGCGTTTCGCGGCCGTGACGAGCGAGCGCAGGCCGCGGCTGTTCCCGTCGCGGGCCGGTTTCCCGGCCGGACCGGCCGTGCGGAGCTCGCGCCTTGCTTCGCTGTCGAGGTAAAGGAGCGCAAAATCATCAATCCATCGCAGCGCCCAGAGCAGTCTGTAGCAATCACAGCGCCGATTCACGCGGCGCTCCAGGTCAGTTCGGCCACGGACGCGGCGAAAATGGACGTGAATTCCTTTCGCTTCGAGCTGCACGTCCTCAATCAGTACGCGGTAGACGGGTTTCTCGATGAATTCGAGAAGCAGCGCGACCTCGTAGGTTCTCAAGCGCTTGCGCGCCCAGCGCTCCGCCTCCGTTTCAGTTCGCTTTGCCTTGGCCACGTGCGGGACTGTCCCGCTCCGAGTGACCGTCGGCGCCGGCACGGGGATCGCGACCCTCGCCGCGGCGCCATCGGCGGGCGCCGCCGTGGCCGGCGGGTCAACTCGCAGGTATCCCTCGATCGTGGCGGGGGCGGCAACGAGATCCCCACGGATGCGGATCTCTTCGACGCGCTTCTTTTCGACAACAGGGTCGGGCCGCCAAAAATAGATGCCTCCGACGAATGCCAGCTCAGGAGCGGGCGCCGGCTCGATCGGCGTGTCTTCGAGTAGCAGCTCGCCCCCGTCTTCGAGGAGCAGAGGAGAGCCGTCTTCGAGGAGCAGGTTCACGTAGAAAAAAGATTGCCCGGCGCGCCATGAAACGGAGTACCGCGACTCCGGAACCCATCGGTGTATTCAGGCCGTGGATTCACGCGCCGGGCAAAGGGTTAAGCGAGGAGAGCCGCGCCGTCCGACGCCATGAACCCGGCGAGGGCGTCCTCGGCGGCTTTGAGCCGGCGCTCCAGTTCGGGGATGACGCGTGTTTCCAGGAGTCGGCGAAAATCGGCGTCTCCGCGCCAGGTGGTGACGAAAGCTGAGAGGTTGATTGGGACGTCGGTCCCGGCGACGTGGGCGAGGTAGTGAGCCGCCATCGCACCGTCGAAGTCCTCGACCGCGGGATACAGTGCGAGGCGGTCCCGCTCGTATTGAAGGATGCGCGACGCATTGCGGACGTTTTCCTCCAGGCGTTCCCGCCGAACGGCCAGGGCGCGCATGGCGTCGCGCTTATCCCGAAGCTCGGCCAGCTTTTCGAGGATCTCCCGCGTGTCGCGAACCCACCGCGCGAGAGCCTCGGGCATGGTGCCGTGGTGGACCGCGCTGAGAAGGTGGGATACGAAGCTCCGCGCTTCCTCCCGGGTGGTGAAGATACCGACGCTTTCGAGGGTCTCCTCGTAATTGCGCCGGGCCACGTCATCCGCGGCCAGGGCGTCGAGGTCGATACCAAGATCGGCTTCGAGTTGATCGGCGAGGGCGCGGCCGTCGCGGATCCGGGCTTCCTCGATCTCACGCGCGGTGGGCGCGGCGGAATTTTCGGTGGTGGTCATCGGGCTTTCTGCTTGAGGGCTCGGACAACGCGGGCGAGGCCAGTCGGCTGCGTTGCGGTGGACTTGGAGGTAGTGGAGAACGGGATGCCGTTCGCGATTGCCCAAGCTCGCGCTTCGGGCGTCAAAGGCTCCCACCCCGGCTCTCCGGGGTGGATAACAGAGACGCGCCCGGAGATCCGGGGGCTTGCGGCGGTCAGCGGGGCAGGCGGAGGGATGTTTTTCATCGGGAGGGAGTGCGCCGCAGCGCCGCGATCACACGGTCAAGGCCGGAAACGGGCGTGGTGGAGGTTCGGATACGCGGCGAGGAGGTGGCGGCCGACGCGGGGGCCAGGGCGGCCGGCGTGGGGTCGGTAGCTGGCACCGGCTCGGCCGGCGCGGGCGGGGGTGCGGCGGCGGCCTCGGTTGCTTCCGCCTCGGCCAGCGCGTCAAGAGTCTCGCGAGACAGGAGTTTTTCGGGGCTCACCTCCAACACGCGGCGAACCTTCGGTTCCAGCTCGATCACGGCGTTTGCGAGCCGCGGAAGGCCGTGGCTCGGGTGGAAGTTCGTGAACTCGACTGCCAGTGCGTTTCCCCACCGAGGGCCGAAAACCTCCACCAGTCGCGTGATGGCACGGCCGGCGCCGAGGATGAATTCGTTTTGTGGGCCGCCTCTGAAACGGTTGAGGAGAGCAAAGTAGCCTCCCACCGATACCGGCTTCAGCGCGATCCTCCGCCAGTCATCCCCACCGTGTCTTGATCGTAGAGAGGCGAGCCACTCACGGGCGGCGCCTGGGCGCCCTTCCCGCAGGTCTACAAGCGTCTCGGCGACGCGGAACATCCGTTGGATCGAAACGTTCATTATTCGATGGCCCGCTTGCGCGGTGGTTGAAGGGCGCGGACGAGGTCACCAACCTGCGATTCGAGAAAGAGCGGCTGCTCTCCCGTCGGCACAACGAGAACGGCGGCCGGAGTGAGCTTGCCATGGACGATCGCCGTCTGGGCCGCGGTGCGTGTCACCCCAAGGCTTTGGGCGAGCCGGTGGAGAGTGAGGTAGCGGGTGGTCATACACCAATAGGGGGCGTGTCAAAAAGGTTCGCGCGAAAAGAGCGTGCGCGGTGGCCCGTCAACATTCCCGGTGAAGACCACGTGCGCCACCTGTCACTCGTGGCGGGGTCACCCGCCGCAGGATGCGCGCAATCGGGCGTTGCCCTTGCGCCTGACCGTTCGCGCCGTCGGGCGCACAGCGCGGTTCAGGTCGCGCGAAGCTTGACGGTAACGCAGCCGGCCGGAGGGGTGATGTGCGTCCGACTTGTGCAGGCCGCGGGCGCGACCTGTGCATTGCTCAGGGCGAAACGGATTGCGACAGTCTTTCGACCGATGGCACGCCGCGTCTCAACCGCCCGTGCATTCTCAACTAGGCCGTCGTAAAGGCTTGCGGTGCCGGGCAAAGTGACAGGCTTCGATTCTTCTGCGCGCGTAGAAATCACTCAGGGGACGCGCCCACCCTATCGCGTGCCGTTTGGGCAAAGAGATTCCTTCCCCGGGGGCCAGGAGCACACGTTGCACGGGTCGGTGACGTATCCCGCCACTGGCAAACACTTCTCTCCCTCAGTGTTCTCTTCACTGATACCTGTGCTACCTATGCAACCTGTGCTTTCCTCCAAGTAAGCCATTGAGCAGGACGAGGGATGCGAATGCACACGTTCGATCACACGTCCAAACCACGTGTGCGCGAGCGCGGGCGCGATCGCCTTTTTCGGGCCTCTCGCTGTCCGCGCGCGGTCGAACGCATGCAGGAACCGGCCGGGATCTCGTCCGTGGCCGTACCCTGGGCGAGGTGGTAGCTGGCCACGGGCTGGGGCACGTCGGGGGCGGCGGTTGTGCCGTGACTGCGTGAAGCCCCCGGGGGGTGATCGATGCTAGACGGCCTCCAGGACGTACCGTCGGCCGCGATTGCGCCCCCGGGAGCCGAACCGGATTCTCCCGGCCGGCAGCCGGAAGATCTGTCCGCCGAACCTCTCGGACCACAGTTTGCCGAGGGTGGATTTCGAGCGCTGCGAGAGCTCAAGCCATTCCTCGCCGCTATCGCGGTCCTTCTTCCAAGTGCCCTCCATCGCCCACGAAAACGCGTCGCGCTCCTGGGCAACGTCGACGAGCTCTTGAAATGTGAACTCCCGCCGGCGGGCGGGTTCGCCCTGGGGAGTGGCCAGGCGCTCCGCGAGGGCCGACACCAGGGCGAGCATGTCGGCGCGTTCATTCGAGCCGCTATTGTCGTCCAGGGGGGCGGGCGCGCATGGGTCGCCAAAGCCGGCGTGCACCACGATCCCGCCGAAAGTGGCGCACCATTGTTCGAATCCGCGCAGCTCGCGCCCGCCGCGGGGGCGGCCGGCGCCGTCCCACTCGCGAATCAGCGCCCACAACGCGCTCAAGAGGCGGCCGCGGTGGTCGGGACGGCACAGCCAGGCTTCATCGATCACGGTCGAGATCTGGCGGTCCTGCACGTCGAACTCTTCCGAGTATAGGCCGACGCGGAGGGTCCGGCGTTCGATGTCGGTCGAGAGCTTCAGGTTGTTTCCCGTGATGAAAACTACGCATTGCTTTTCGGCGCTGAACCCACCGCCGAGGCGGCCGAGCATGCGCCCGCCGACGGTGGAAGAGGTCATGAAGGCGTTCAGCTCCTGACTCCGCAACATGCCGTCCACGTCATCGATCAAGAAATAGCTGTCGCCGTCGAGTGCCGCGGTGGAGAGCTCCTTGCGTAGCTCCTCGGCGTTCTCGCCCTTGGACCTCACTCGCGCCGGACCGAAGACCGGGCAGATCGCGATCTTCGCCAGGAGACTCTTCCCGCTGCCGACTGTGTTTGCGGTGAACACGAAATGCATGCGCGAGGTGAGGGGGCCGAGCAGGCCGATCCCGAAGAGGGAAAGCGCGGCGGCCACGACGGCCGCCATCCCGCGGCTGTTCCCATCGCGGTCCCGATCTCCGAAGGGAAACTCCTTCAGGAGATCGCGGAGGACGCCGCGGGCTTCATCAAACGGCGTGTCGGGGCGAACCGCGACCTCGCCGTCCAGCGTGAAAACCTGCGAGGCGGGATCGTAGCCGGGCGGCAGCAATACGATCCGGCCGGCGTCGGGACCGTGTTGTCGCATCACCGGCATCGATACTTGGGCGACGCGCGCGATCCGAGGAAGGCACTTGAGGAAGGCATCGGACTCGAGGACGCCGAGGGCGGTTTCCCGGTTCATCGTTCGCGGGTGCCACTTCGGTTTCCCGCTCTCGTCCATCCCTCGGAAATTCGCGGTGACGCAGTAGCGCTCAACCCAAGATCGGAACCGTTGCGCCGTGAGCGGCACGAGGCGGGCCTTCTCGCGATCCACGGTGACAACGGCATCCTCCCGCCGGAACGTCTCGCCGCGCTCCGCCACAATGCGGCCGAGATCCGCCGCGGTGGCCATCAGGAGGTGGTGATCGCCAGGGAGCCGGACGATCGTAACGGCCGCTCCTGGGGGCCGCTCTACCGCCGGTAGGGCCGTGCCGGCCGGGTCGACGGCGGCGCCGCCGAGCTGGCGGGCCACGGCGTTTGCCGCGGCGATCTGCGGGTCGGCGGTCATCGGCGGTAGAAGTCGGCGCGGTTCGTGTTGCCGCGTTGTGCGGCGGCGTAGCGTTTGCAGGCGTCGGAGGATTTCATCCCGGGGAGGAAAAGCTCACGGCATCCTGCGCTTGAAGCGACCTGCCGAAGGGCGACCTTCAGTCTGGCGGAAACGGCCGCCTTGGTTTCGCCCAACAGCTTGCCCAAGTCTGTCGCGCTGAGGAGGCCAGCGGGTGGAATCTGCGCAACGCGGGCGAACGTGTACGCCGTGCGAACAAGTGCCCCCGGCGTCCCGCCGAAAAAGCGGACGGTGGTCCAATCGCCGAAGATCTTGGCGAGAATCGCGCGTCGCGCCGGCGCGAACCGTGGCGGGCTGGCCACCAGCGCGGCGGCCTCGGCCGCGATCTGTTCGTCGGCCGTGAACCGGTCCGGCACCAGGACGCAGAATTTCTCACGCCGCCAGATGATCGCCATCTCGCGGCGGAAACGCGCGGCGGCTTCCGCCGAGGCCAGAGCCCCCCACTGATAACGGGGGGGCACCCGCCAATCCGGGGCATTGATGCGAATCCCGGCGGCCTGCAGTAGGGCCGACACCCGCCGCGCCACGTACAACGGCCTCAAGCCGTCGACGAAGGCGAAGCCGAGGAGCTCGACGAGCATCTCGGCGGGGACCGGCAACTCATCGTCGTCGACCGGCTCCTCGGCGGCGATCAACGCAGCGGCGGGGGACCGGACTTCGACGTAGAGGTCGGCGTGGATTCCGCTGAGTTGGAAAATGCCCTGGGCATTCTGGGTGGCCAGGGCGTTCATGATTCGCGGGCGGGGGTGGTGACGGTGAGGCGGGAGATCGCGGCGCTGACCGCGGCCGGGTCGAACCGGACGGCCTTGCCGAGTTTCAAGTACGGAATCAGCCGACGGGAGCGGAGCGTCCGCAGGTGGCGGAGCGAGATCCCGAGCTGGGTGGCGACGGCAGTCTCATTCAGGAGTGCCGGGAGGGTTTCCGGAGGAGTAATGGTGGCGTTCATCTCCCGCCGTTTCGTGTCAAATTGATGCACGCAGCGGCGCGGAAGTGCGCGGGCGCGGGGTGGGCCTGCGGAACCGGTGAAATGTCCGAAAATCGCACAATTGGCCGTCCCGCGCGCGCGCGCGGCCGGGGAGAAGTAGACGCGCGGCTACTTCGCTGTACACGGCCGTCCCACGCGCGCGCGGGGCTCGGGTGTACAAGGAAGTTGCCGCGCTGCAACTTCGCGGCCGTCCCACGCGCGCCGGGCCGGGGGTGCACCACGCGCGCGCGCGCGGCGGG
>CAZDGC010000096.1:15093-27739 GCA_964504885.1 uncultured Opitutus sp. | reverse complement strand
GGCGCTGAGCTTCATGGTGCGCGTCGCTTTCGAGGCGGAGTCCCTGAATCACCATCCGGAATGGACCAATGTCTACGGACGCGTGGCGGTGCGGCTCTGCACGCACGACGCCGGCCACCGGGTGACGGCGCGGGATGTCGAGCTGGCGGGGCGGATGCAGCGGATCTCGTGGGTGGGTTGAGCCGCTTTTGGGCGGGGGCGGGCGGGGCATCGCAGATCACGGCCGGTTTCCCTTGTATTGGCGGCGGGGCTCGGAAACTTTGAAACCAGAAAGGAACAACAGAACGTGAATCCAAAAACCGTGGCGGGACTGATCACTGGCGCGCTGGTGATCTTCATCCTGGTGGTCGGCGGCATGTCGGCCACCTATGTGGTCGAGCCGGGGCACCGGGGCGTGGAGGTGACGCTGGGCCGCGTGTCGCCGGGCTTCAAACCGGAGGGCTTCGGACTGAAACTGCCGTTCGTGACGCGCATCGCGCCGATGTTGATCCGGCAGCAGACTTCGAAAATGTCCGTGGACTGCTATTCGTCGGATTTGCAGCAGGTGAAGATGGCCGTGCGGCTGCTCTACCGGGTGCCGGAGGCGTCGGTGGTGACGGTTTTTCGCGACTATGCCGGCAACCCATTCGACTCGCTGATCCGCCCGCGCATCGCGGAGGCGGTCAATGAAGTCACGGCGTCGCGCACGGCGGAGGTCATTGTGCAGAAGCGCGAGGAGGTGAAGAGCCTGGCGGTCGAGAGTGCGCGCCGGAAGATTGGCACGATCCTCACCATCGAGGATCTGGTGATCGAGGACATCAACCTCACCACGGCGCTGGAGAACGCGATCGAGGCGAAGATGGTGCAGGAGCAGGAGGCGGCCCGGGCGCGCTTCGCGCAGCAGCAGGCCCAGACCGAGGCCAACACCGCGATCATCAAGGCCCGGGGCGAGGCCGAGTCCATCACCCTGCGCGGGCGGGCGCTGCGGGAAAACCCGAGTGTGCTCGATCTGCAGATCATCGAACATTGGGACGGCGTGGCGCCGCAGGTGGTGGGGCCCGGCGTGTCCGGGGCCAACATGCTGCTGCCGCTGGGCGAACTCGCGGCCGACGGGGCCGCGCCCGCCGCGGCGAAGGGAGGTGCGCGATGAACCGGCGGGTTTACGAGGCTGAGGTGGTGGAGATCGATCCGGCCTGGATCCGGCGGATGTTCGGCATCCTGATCGTCCTGGTGGTGGTCGTGGTGCTGGCGTCGTCGGCCACCTACATCGTGCAGCCGGGTTATCGCGGAGTGGCGGTGACGCTCGGCACGGTGGCGCCGGATTTCCGGCCGGAGGGCTTTGGTCTGAAGCAGCCGTTCCTGACCCACATCTATCAGATTTCCGTGCGGCAGCAGACCCGCGCGATGCCGGCGGAGTGCTACTCGTCCGACCTGCAGCAGGTGAAGATGGAGGTGCACGTGCTTTACCGCGTGCCGGAGGAATCGGTGGTGAAGATCTTCCAGGAGTACGCGGGCGAGCCCTTCGACAATCTGATCGCCCCGCGCGTGATGGAGGCGCTCAAGGAGGTCGCCGCCACGCAAAGCGCCGAGCAGATCGTGAAGCGCCGCGAGGAGATCAAGAACCGCGCCTTGGAACTGGCCCGTCGCAAGATCGGCGCGCAGTTCCTGCACGTCGCCGACCTCGTGATCTACAACCTCGCCCTGTCGAACGAGCTCGAGACGGCGATCGAGATGAAGATGGTGCAGGAGCAGGAGGCGGAAAAGGCCAAGTTCACCCAGCTCAAGGCTCAGATCGAGGCCGACACCGCGATCATCCGCGCCAAGGGCGAGGCGGAGGCGATCCAGATCCGGGGCGCGGCGCTCAAGGCCAACACCGACTTCATCAAGCTCGAGATCCTGCAGCGGTGGAACGGGCGCTCGCCGCTCGTGGTCGGTGGCGGTGGTGGCAGTGGTGGCGGGGTGATGCTCTCCCTGGATGAACTGAGCCGCCGCGCCGGGATGGCGCCGAGCCCGCGCGCGGGCTCGCCCGCCACACCCGCTCCCGGGCGTCCGGCCGCGCCGCCGCCTCCGGCGTCACGCCCCCTGCGATGACCCCCCGCAACCGGGCGATTCTGCAGTGCGGCGTGCTGGCCGGCGTGGCCGCCGTGCTGTTCCTCGTCTTTCCGGCCACCCTCCGCTTCGTGGAGATGGCCGCGCGTGAGCTGCGGTACCTCTGGTGGCTGATTCTCCTGCTGGCCCTCGGCGTCTGGTTGATCTGGGGCGTGGGCCGCCGGCCGAAGGGGTGACCCGGCAGGACTCCCGCGACGGCCGGCCGCCACCACCGTAGGCGCCCCTCGGGCCGCCCACGGCCGCGGTTTAAAATGAGCATCCCGGTTCTCCCGTTTCGCAGCCTGCCCTCCCAGGTCACGCAGGTTCTGCGCGACGAGATCAGCCGCGGCACCTGGCGTGAGTGGTTGCCGAGCGAACGGGTGCTCAGCGCGACGCTGCAGGTCAGCCGGAAGACCGTGCGCAAGGCGCTCGCGCAGTTGCGCCGCGAGCAACGGATCACCGTGGAACACGGCCGTGGCTGCCGCGTGGAGACGGCGGCGCGATCGGCGCGGCCACCGGCGGCCGCGGTCCGGGATGTCGCCCTGCTCACGCCCGATCCGCTCGAAAACTTCCGCCCCTACACCGCCCTGTGGGTGAATCACCTGAAGACCTATCTGATCGAGCAGGGCGTGCGGCTGCATGCCTGCGCCGGCCGGAAGTACTTCACCCGGAATCCGGCGGCCGCCCTCGAACGGCTGGTGCGCTCCCAGCCGGCGGGGTGCTGGCTGCTGGCCCAGTCGACCCTGCCGGTGCAGCGCTGGTTCGAACGGCGCGGGGTGCCCTGTGTGATCGCCGGTTCCGGACACCCCGGGATCACGCTGCCCGATGTCGATCTGGACCATGCGGCGGTGCACCGGCACGCCGCGGGCGTGATGCTGGCCGCCGGCCACCGGCGGATCGCCCTCCTGACCGAGCGCACCGGGCGGGCTGGCGATCTCGCCAGCGAGGCGGCGTTGATCGAGGCGGTGCGTTCCTCCCGGCACGCCGGCGCCGAGGCCCTGGTGGTGCGCCATGGCGCCGGTCCGGCGCCGATCTGCCAGGCGCTGGACCGCCTGCTTGGGCAGGCGCGGCGGCCCACGGCGATTCTGGCCTCGAACTCGGCCGGTTATCTGACCGTGCTGTGTGCGCTGGCGCAGCGCGGGCTCCGGGTGCCGGGGGATCTCTCGCTCGTCTCGCGCGGCGACGATCCGTTCTTCGTCTATGTCGTGCCGGCGCCGACGCGCTACGCCTGCAGTCCCGCGGCGTTTGCCCACAAACTGCTGCGACCCCTGCTGCAGCGGCTCCGCGGCGAGGAGGTGTCGCCGTGGCACACGCGCATCATCCCGACCTATACCCGCGGCGAGACCCTGGCGGCGCCGGCGCCGGAGATCTCCGCGGGAGACCAGTGACGGGGGGTTGAGCCGGGGGCGGGGCCGGGCGTTGGCTGATCCCGTCGCCCCGCCCATGAACCGCCTTCCCCTCGCGCCGTCGGCGCCGGCACTCGCCCGCGGCTGGAACACCTGGAACACGCGCAGCGTGCTCAGCCACGTGCACCTGCCCTCGGGCCTGGCGCTGAACCTCGCCTTCTGCCACTACGGGCTGCTGACCGAGGTGGAGGACGCCTTCTTCGGGGAGCGGGAGATTGCGGCGACCGCCGGCGTGCGCCTCGCCGCCGCGGAAGTGGCGCCGCGGCGCATCCGGATTGAGCCCGGGGAACATGCCGCGGACGGCAGTTACACGAGTCTCACGGTGGAGTTGGGCGAGGTGCGCCTGGCGGTGGAGAGCGCCTGGGCCGGGGCCGACGACCTGGTCCTCCTGGTGACGCCGACCGCCGCCGCGCACCGCCCGCCGGCGCTGATCCTCGAGGCGGGTCTGCTCTGGAACCATCCCGGCGCGGTGGAGGCCACGGGCTCCGGCTGCCTGCGGGCCCGGTGGCCGGGAGGCGCCATCAGTATCCATACCACCGTGACACCGGTGGATGAGCCCTATCTCATCCGGCGCAGCCCGGGCTGGGTGTGGCCGCTGGCGGCGCCGGTGGGGATCTCGACGGGCGTGGCGCGGGAGCGGGAGGAGATTGGGCGGCGGGTGGCGGCGGCCCGGGAGCGCGTGGCGGCGAAGCGGGCCCGCTGGGGCGACCTGGCGGCGCTGCACGGCGCGGCCCAGGCGTGCCTGGCCTGGGATACGATTTACGATCCGGGCCACCGCCGCGTCCTGACGACGGTCTCGCGCCCGTGGAACGTCGCGCGGCTCGGTTACGGGCTGTTCTGTTGGGACAGTTTCTTTTCCGCCTGGATGCTGGCGCCGGAGGAGCCGGGGCTGGCGCGCAATGCGGTCCGCGAGACCCTGCGGGAGATGGTGGACGGCGAATTCGTCCCGAACGTCGTGAACGGCAGCGGCCGGCGGTCGGCGGATCGGTCGCAACCCTGTGTGGGCGGCATCGCGGTGCTGGCGCTGCACGAGCTGGCGCCGGATCGCGCGTTTCTCGAGGAGGTCTGGCCGGCCTTGCTGGCGTGGAACCGCTGGTGGCACCGGGCGCGTCGCAATCGCACCGGTCTGTTGTCGTGGGGATCCCGTCCCGTCCCGCCCGTGGTGGGCGACCGCGCGGAGTTTCTCCAGCCGCATACGGCCCGCGGGGCGGCGTTGGAATCCGGGATGGACAATTCACCCGTGTTTGACGGGGTGCCGTTCGACGCGGAGACCCACCTGCTGGCGGCGAGCGACGTCGGGCTGGTTTCGCTTTACCTGCTCGATTGCGAGGCGCTGGCGCAGGTGGCCCGCCTGCTGGGGCGGGAGGCGGAGGCGGCGGAGTTGGAGGCGCGCCGGGCGGAGTATGCCGCGCGGGTCGGCACCCTGTGGAACGAGGAGCGGAGCATCTTCGAGAACCGCCGGACCGACACGGGCGAGTTGTGCGCGCGCCATTCTCCGATGTGCTTTTATCCGCTGCTCGCGGGGGTCGCGGACGGGGAGCAGGTGGACGCGATGATCCGGCGGCACCTGCGGAACGAGGACGAGTTCTGGGGCGAGTGGGTGCTGCCGTCGGTGCCGCGCAGCGATCCGGCGTATTCGGAGCAGCACTACTGGCGGGGACGGGTGTGGGCGCCTCTCAACTTCCTCGTCTACCTCGGACTGCGACGGGCGGGGCGGCCGGAGGTGGCGCGGGAGCTGGCGGCGCGTTCCGTGCGGTTGTTCGAGCGCAACTGGCGGGAGCGACGCTGCCTGTTCGAGAACTTCTCCGCCCTTACCGGCTACGGGGGCGACGTGACGTTCTGCGATCCGCTGTATCCCTGGACCGGACTGCTGGTGTTCATGGAGCTGATGGAGCGGGGCCACGTGCCGCTGCCCTCGATCCTGCAACCCCGGGAGCCGGGGTCTGCGGGCCGGCCAGGCTGACCAGGCCGGCCGCGTCCGTTGTTGGCCCGATGCCGAACGACCGCACTTTCGTCCACCTCCCCAGACATGCGTAGAAGACACCTGATCCTCCCCCGTCCCCGCCGGCGTGAAAGGAGCCTCCTGAACGCATGAGATGGTGGCCCGCCCGAAACCTCCGCTGGCTCCGCCCCGGCCTCGCAGGCGCGAGCCTGGGCGGGGCGGCGTTCGCGGCCGCCGCGGACCTGCGGCCGCTGCGGCCCGGGACGGAGTTGTTTGTGGACGACGTGCAGATCGCGACCCGCACGGGTGTCGTGCGGCGCATCCATCCCGCACGGAAACTGCCGCAGCCGGTCATCGTGGCGGACCGGCCATGGGAGCGCGGCGCCGGCGTGCGAATCTACGGCGCGACCCACTACGACGCGGGGACCGGCGAGTTCCGCATGTGGTACAGCCGGCTTTACGCCACCTCGCGCGATGGCGTGCACTGGACGAAGCCCGAACTCGACATCGAGTTGTTCGAGGGCCGGCGCACCAACCTCATCCTGCCCAAGGGGGGAGGCGCGGTCATCGTCGATGAGATCGAGCCGGATCCCGCGAAACGCTACAAGGTGCTGGTGAACGAGTCGATCAAGGTGGGCGGCTTCTCCGGCTATCATTCCGCCGATGGCATCCACTGGACGCGCTACGGCAACGACCGGATCATCACGGTCGGATCGGAGTTGGGGCACCTGCAGCGCGACCCGGCGACGAGGAAATACTTCGCCTATATCCGGCCCTATCCGCCACGGCATTTCCCGAAGAATGTCCGTGAGAAACGGCTGGGTGCCGTCGTCACCAGCGACGACTTCATCCACTGGTCGGAGATGAAGGTTGTGCTCGTGCCCGATGCCATTGACGACGCCTGGGTGACACAGCCGGAGCAGCGCACGGAGTTTTATGCGATGAACGGCTTTGCCTATGGCGGTTCCTACCTCGGGATCGTGCCGCTGTTTCGTATCACCCGAATCCACGCCAGCAAAGGTCCGGAGCAGTCGCGTTACGATGGCCCGATGGAGGGGCAGCTCATCACCAGTCGCGACGGACTTTCCTGGGCGCGGATGCAGGAGCGTGATCCGGTGATTCCCAGCGGGCCCGATTACGATCGCTCGGTCATGAATGTCGCGGTGGCGCCGCTGGTCGTGGGTGATGAGGTGTGGCACTACTACACGGCGATCAACGATACCCACGGCGCGCCGTTGCCACCCAAGCGGATCACCATCGCGCGCGCGCAATGGCGGCTCGACGGTTGGGTGTCCCTCGACGCCGGCGCCGCCGGCGGGGTGGTCGAGACCGCCCCGATTGCGCACCGCACGGGCACACTCGAGGTCAATGCCAACGCCGCCGGTGGCCGCCTCGTGGTCGAGGTGCTCGACGCCCGGGGGCAGGTGCTGCCGGGGTATGCCGCTGCGGAGAGTGCGGTGATCACCACCGACAGCGTGCGGCACCGGGTGCGTTGGCCGGGTCGGGAGCGGCTGCCCGCCGCGGGGCCGTTCCGCCTGCGCTTCCACCTGCGCGACACTTCGCTGTTCAGCTATACGATTGTTCCATGAGAGGTCATCCCATGCTCGCTTTGCTGGTTGTGCTGTCCGGGCTGGCCTCCGGGTCGGCCGGACTCGGGGCGCCGCCGGCGCTTCGTCCCTTGCGGGCGGGGACGGAGCTCTTCGTCGACGACGCACGGATTTCCCGGCGCGAAGGAGTGAACCGGGTGGTGCATGCCGCGACCAAGCTGGCGCACCCGGTGCTCGAGCCGGACCGGCCCTGGGAGGAGGGGCGGGTTTACCTTTATGGCACGGTCCATCGCGATGCGGCGACGGGGGAGTTCCGGATGTGGTATGCGGCGCCGGCGCGGATGCTTTACGCGACCTCGCGCGACGGCCTGCAGTGGACCAAACCCGATCTGCAGGTCGCGACGCACGAGGGGCGTCCGACGAATATCGTGTTCCCGGTGTCGCACGGCGGGGCGGTCCTGGTCGACGAGGCGGAGCCGGACCCGGCGCGCCGCTACAAGGCGCTGATCGCGGAGCCCATTCGCACCGGAGGCTTCCGGGCCCATCATTCGGCGGATGGCATCCACTGGACGGCGTCCGCGGCGGAGCGGGTGATCGCGGTGGGGTCGGAGGTCGGCCAGGCGATCCGCGATCCGGCGACCGGCCGGTATTTCGCCTATATCCGGCCGTATCCGCCGCGGCATTTTCCGAAGCACGAGCGTGAGAAGCGGCTGGGGGCGGTGGCGGTGAGCGACGATTTCCTGCACTGGTCGGAAACGCGGGTGGTGCTGACACCGGATGCGACGGATGACGCCTGGGTGACGCGGCCGGAGCAGCGCACCGAGTTCTACGCCATGCACGGCTTTGCCTACGGCGGGTCTTATCTCGGGGTCGTGCCGCTCTTCCGCATCACGCGGATCCATGACACCATCGGACGCAATCAGTCGAAGTACGACGGGCCGATGGAGGGGCAGCTCATCGCCAGCCGCGACGGCCTGGCGTGGTCGCGGCTCGACGAGCGCGAGCCGGTGCTGCCGGGCGGGGAGGAGTTCGATCGGAGCATCATGCACGTGGCGACGGCGCCGCTGGTGGTGAACGACGAAGTCTGGCTCTATTACACCGGCATCAATGGCACCCACGGCGCTCCGCAGCCCCCGAAGCGCATCGTCCTGGGCCTCGCCCGCTGGCGGCTCGACGGCTGGGTGTCGCTCGATGCGGGCGCCGCGGAGGGCGTGATCGAGACCACCGCCGTGGCGGTGCCGAGGGCGACGGGCGCGCTGGAGATCAACGCCAACGTGGCGCCGGGCGGTCAGGTCGGCGTCGAGTTGATCGATGCCGGCGGGCGGGTGCTGCCCGGCTATGGGGCGGGCGCGGGTGACGCGCTGCGGGCGGATCGGCTGCGCCACCGCGTGACGTGGTCCGGGCGCACGGCGCTGCCGGCCGGGGAGGCGGTGCGGCTGCGTTTTCGCCTGCGGCAGGCGGCGCTGTACAGCTACACCTTCGTGCCGGAGTTTGCGCCCTGAGCGCCCCGGTCCATGAGTCCGATCGACTACCTGGTCATCGCCGGCTATTTTGCCCTGGTCGTCGCGGTGGGTCTGCGGTTTTCCGGCCGGCAGAAGTCGCTCAAGGCGTTTCTGCTTGCGGACAACGACATCCCCTGGTGGGCGGCGGCGTTTTCCGGGATCGCGACCGTGGTGAGCGGGGTCTCGTACCTGGGTGCGCCCGGGCAGGCGTTCAGCACCGACTTCACCTACCATCAGCTTCGCCTCGGAATTCCCCTGGCGCTGCTGGTGCTTTGCGTCGTGATGCTGCCGATCCTGTTCCGGCTGCGGGTGTCGTCGATCTATGAATACCTGGAGCGGCGGTTCGACGCGCGGATCCGGCTGCTGGCGAGCGCCCTGTTCGTGCTCGCGAAGCTCGGCTATCTCGCGGTGGTGGTCTATGCGCCCTCGCTGGTGATCGCGGAGATGACGCGGCTGCCAATCCTGGCGGTGATCGCCGCCACCGGGCTGGTGACGACCCTTTACACGCTGGGCGGGGGCATGAAGGCGGTGATCTGGACTGACAGCCTGCAACTCGGGGTGTTGCTGCTGGGCATCGGAGCCGTGTTGGCGGTGGCGCTGCCGGGGGTTCCCGGCGGTCTGGCGGGGGTGTGGGAAACCGCGGAGGCCTCGGGCCGGTTGCGGCTGGTGAACTTCTCGCTGAGTCCCTTTGAAACCTACACGTTCTGGGGCGGGCTGATTGGCGGGGCCTGCATGCTGATCAGCCAGTGGGGATCGGATCAAGCGGAGGTGCAGCGGTTCCTCACCACGAAGTCACTCTGGCACGCCAACCTGGCGATGATCACCTCGGTGCTGGTTGCGATCGGAGTCGGGCTCGCGTTGTTCTTTGTCGGCACCACGCTCTTTGCGTTCTACACCACGCATCCCGGCAAGGGCGGATTGCTGGTCGAACCGAACCGCATCCTGGCGCGGTTCATCGTCGAGGAAATGCCGCTCGGCCTGCGCGGACTGCTGATCGCGGGGGTGCTGGCCGCGTCGATGTCGACGATCAGCTCGGTGCTGAACTCGCTCGCGACCGTCGTGATCAGCGATTTTCTGCCGCGGGTGCGCCGGCGTCCGGCGGTGTTGGGCGATGCGCGCCGGCTGACGCTGGTTTTTGGCCTGATCGTCACGGGTCTGGCCTGCTTTGGCGGGCGCTTCGGCAACCTCCTCGATGCGTCGGTGCGGATCATCAATCTGTTTGCGGGCAGCCTGGCGGGGATCTTCCTGCTCGGAATGCTCACGCGCCGGGCGACGTCCCGCGGGGCGTTCTGGGGGACGCTGCTCGGGCTGGCGGTCGTGCTCGGCCTGAACTTTGGCACCCGGGTGTCGTTCCTCTGGTTCGCCCCGGTCTCGGCGCTGGTGGCTTTTGGCGTCGGCCTGGCCATCAGCGCACGCGATCGCGGCGGCCGGGGGGCAGTCGAGGCGAGTCTGGTCTATCAAAGGCCGGGTCCGGAAGGGGTGGGGCCGGCCCGCCCCGGTTGATCAGCCGGCCCGCGCCCGTCAAACCGCCCGGCGCCTCGGCCGGCGGCAACGGTCGTCGCGCGACCGGCCGGCCTAGAGGTCGCGCATGAAATTGAAGATGCGATCGAGCTGACCGGGGAGCGGCTCGTGGGCGAAGTCGGGGTAGAGGACCACGTCCTTGGGCGCGGTGATCTTGTTGTAGGCGGCGAACTGCGCGCTGGGCAGGCAGATGGTGTCCATCAGGCCGGTGAACATCAGGACCCTGGCGCGGATGCGCGGGGCGAGGTGCTGCACGTCGATGTAGCCGAGCTTGGTGAAGATCTCGCGCTCGCGTTCGTGCCGCGGGTCGAAGGCGCGGAAGAAGAGCCGCAGCTCCTCGTAGGCTTCGCGGGCCTGGTCCATCTCCCACATGCGCTGGTAGTCGCAGAGAAACGGATACACCGGCGCGGCGCGGCGGATCCGCGGCTCGAGTGCGGCGCAGGCGAGGGTGAGCGCGCCACCCTGCGAGGCGCCGAGGCATCCCATGCGATCCGCGTCGACCTCGGGCCGGTTCATCACCACCCGGGCGAGCTGCACGGTGTCGAGGAAGATCTGCCGGTAGAGGAGTTTCGCGGGATCGGGATCGTCGAGCCCGCGCACGATGTGGCCGCGCAGGGTCGTGCCCTTCACCGTCAGGTTGTCCTCGGAGCGCCCGCCCTGGCCGCGGCAGTCGAGGGCGGCGTAACAGAAGCCCTCGGCCGGCCAGCCGAATTTGTCGAGCCAGTCGCCGGAGTGCCCGCTGTAGCCGTGGAACTGCAGCACCGCGGGGTGACGATTGCCGTCGGTCGCGGCGGACTTTGGCCGCAGGTACTTGGCGTAGAGGCGGGCGCCACCCACGCCGGTGAACCACAGGTCGAAGGCCTCCACCTCCCGCGCCTGCACGACGGCGGCAGGGCGCAGCTCCGGGCGCGGGTCGGTGGCGTCGAGTTCGCGCAGCGCCGCGGCCCAGTAGGCATCGTGGTCGGCCGGGCGCGGATTGCGTCCCGGGTAGGTGTGGAGTTTCTCCAGCGGGAGATCGATGATGGGCATGGAGCGAATGGGAAGGGGGAGTGGGGTGGAGAAGTGGCAACCGTGGCCGGCGGGACGCAATTCCCGTGGCCCGCCCGGTGGCGGCCGGGAGTCCCTCGGGTCACGTTCAGAACACGCGAATGAAAGAACGGGGGCCGACGTCGACGAGGCCGGAGGCGGCGGGCAGCGCCAGCGTGCGGAGGAGGCGTCCTTGTTCGTCGAAGATGCCGATGGTTCCGGGGCGGTTGCGCAGCGGCGCGTGGATTTCCCGGGCGTCGGCGTCAAAGGCCAGCGCCGGCCCGACCGGGGCCGCGAGTTCCAGTTCCCCGAGCCGGGCGCCGTTGCGGTCGTGCAGCGTGATGCGCCGGGCATCGGCGCCGAGCGCCAGCAGGCGGTCGCGCCCGGCGTCGTAGGCGAGGCCGAGCAGCGGCGGCGAGGCCCCGGCGAGGGTGAATTCGCCCAGGTACCTGCCAAGGCGCGTGGCCTGCAGGATCTGCGCGGGGCCCGGGCCAAGCAGGTAGAGGTGGCCGGTGAGCGGGCGTACGGCGAGATCGCCGCGGCCCGCCGGAGCGCCAGCGATCTCAAATTCGCGTTTGATGGCGCGGGCCGGGCGGTCGACCACGCGGATCCGGTTGCCCGGATCGAGGCGGAGAAAGAAGTGATCCGTGTAGGGGTCGTAGGCGAAGCCGCTGATCCGCTCGTGGGGTTTGAGGAAGCTGGGACCGGAGGACTCGCCGGCCGGGCCGCGATCGAGGATTGGCCGATCGGTGCCCTCGCCGACGGCGTAGACGTGGAGCGGGCCCTGGGTGGCGCAGCCGGTGACCGCGAGGGCGAGGAGGGTGGCGAGGACGGGCGGGAAGGCGACCGTCCGGCGGCTGACGAAGCGGGCCCCGCAGACGTGACGGGCTTTTCGCGTTGTCATCCCGGCGGGCCGGCGTGTGAGTTTCCGGATGAAGGTCGCGTTCATCAGTGGCACGAGCATCGTGAATTCCACGTTGTTCTCGTCCTGGGCGGTGAAGACGGTCGAGACGAAATACGGGGAGGTGATCTACAAGGAGCGCGGAGAACACGTCCTGATCAACCGCCACGGGTACGGCGCGCCGCTGCCACCGCACGCGATCAACTACCGGGCGAACATCGCGGCGCTCGCGGCGCTGGGCTTCCGCGACGTCGTCTCGCTCAACTCGGTCGGCTCGCTGCAGTTGGACCTGCCTCCGGGCACCTTTGTGTCGTGCAGCGACTACGTCGGGCTGCAGCAGGGGCCGGCGACGTTCTTCGACACGGAGCTGAAGGGCGGTGCGCCGGGGATCGCCAACAACCTGATTCCGCGGCTGGTGGCCGAACTGGCGCCGGAGTTTCTGATTCAGACCGGAAAGGTTTACGTGCAGATGCGCGGACCGCGGTTCGAGACCAAGGCGGAGATCCGGATCGTGAAGGAGTGGGGCGACGTGATTGGGATGACGGCGGCGCACGAGGCGGACCTCTGCACGGAGGCGGGGTTGAACTACAACAGCCTCGCGCTGATCGACAATTTCGCCAACGGCCTCAACGGCACCGAAATCGACTTCACCCGGTTCCGCGACCTCGTCCGCGACAATCAGGCTCGCGTGAACCGGCTCTTCGAGCGGATGCTGGAAATCCTGGGGTGAGCGC
>CAZDGC010000096.1:0-15083 GCA_964504885.1 uncultured Opitutus sp. | reverse complement strand
GCCGCTTCCCGCGGCTGACGAGACGGGCCACGCGTTGGGAGGGGCGGAGCGGGTGGCTCGTCGCGGGAGAGGCGGGAAGGGTGAGGCGGCGGAAATAAGGGCTTGCGGCGCTGGGCGGGCGCTGGCGCGCTGGGCGGCGTCATGCTGGCCCCGCCCCTCGCCCTGGTGTTCGGACCGCTCACGGTCCTGGCACTGAGCATCCTCCTGATCGTCGTCGCGATTGCCTGGCTGCGACTGCATGCCTTCTTCGCCCTGTTCTTTGCCGCATTGTTCGTCGGCCTGATGACGGCGGTCGGCCAGACCGACGCGGGGCGCTTTGCCAAGGCGGTGGAGGCGGCGATGACCGAATTCGGGAGTGCGGCCGGGAAGATCGGGTTTACGATCGCAGTGGCGTCGGTGATCGGGGTGGCCCTGATGGAGAGCGGGGCGGCGGACAAGATCATCCGGCGGTTCATCGCGGTGCTCGGCGAGCAGCGGGCGCCGCTGGCGCTGATGCTGTGCGGCTTCGTCCTGGCGATCCCGGTTTTCTTCGACACGGTTTTTTTTCTGCTCGTGCCGCTGGCGCGGGCGCTGGCGATGCGGACCGGCCGGCACTACCTGCTGTACCTGCTGGCGATCTGCGCCGGCGGGGTGATCACCCACGGCACGGTGCCGCCGACGCCCGGGCCACTGATCGTGGCCGAGACGCTGAAGCTCGATCTCGGGGTGGCCATCATCGGCGGGCTCGCCTTCGGGCTGCTGCCGGCGTTCGCCGGGCTCGCGTTTTCGTATTGGATCGACGCACGCCGGCCCGTCGCGCTGCGGGAAACCGCCGGTTCGTCACTGTCCTCACTGGAGCAGATTGCCGCGCGGAAGGAGGAGGAGCTGCCGGGATTCTGGGTGTCCATCGCCCCGGTGCTGGTGCCGGTCGGGTTGATTGCGACGGCGTCGTTTGTCGCTCCGGTGCGCGGGAGCATTCCGGCGGGCCTGCTGCAGGCGATCGATTTCCTCGGCAACAAGAACATTGCGCTGCTGCTCGGGGCGGTGATCGCGCTGGCGGTTTACGCGCAGCAGAAGTGTGTCGGCGTGCGTCAAGTTGGCGACGTGCTCGGGCCGCCGCTCGAAACGGCAGGGGTGATTATCCTCATCACGGCGGCCGGCGGCGCCTATGGAGCGATGATTAAGAATGCGGGCGTCGGCGATTCGGTGCGGGCGATGGCTGACGGCGGGGCCTTCAACTACGTGCTGCTGGCCTGGGTGCTGGCGGCCGTGGTGCGGGTCGCCCAGGGGTCGGCGACGGTGGCGATGATCACGGCGTCGTCGATCATGCTGTCGATTGCGGGACCGACCGGCTTTGGGGTGCACCTTTTCTACATCTACGCCGCGGTCGGTTATGGCGCGACCACGTTTTCCTGGATGAACGACAGCGGCTTCTGGGTCATCGGGCGGCTCGGGGGCCTGACCGAGGCGGAAACCCTGCGAAGCTGGACCGTGTTGCTCACGGTCATCTCGCTGGTCGGTCTGGTGCAGGCGCTGATCGCCTCGGCGATCTGGCCGAACCTGTGGTTCTGAGCGTGGATCAACCACCCCCGGGGACGCCCCGCTGGTGCCTGCTGCCCGTGGGCGCCGCGGTCCTGGTCTGGCTGGCGCTGCTGGCGATCACGGTGTCGCCGGAGGCGCACCTCGCGGCGCGGGCGTGGGTGCCCTGGCTGCTCGAGCCGATTTTTCACGACTGGCACGTGGTGCGGCAGGGCTGGCAGGTGGCGGCGGCGGGCGGTGATCCGCTGGCGTCACCGGATCAGCCCTACAACTACCCGCGGGCCGTCCTCCTGGGGGCGGCGCTGGGCGGGGCGGAGCTGCCGGCGCCGGTGGCGGGATTGGGCCTGGCCGCGGCGTTGCTGGCCGGGCTGGTCTGGCTGTTGTGGCCCCGCTCCGCGCCCGAGGCGTGGCTGGCCGCGGGCTTGATCGCCTCGCCGCCGGTGTGGCTGCTGATTGAGCGCGGCAACCTCGACGCGGCGGCCTTCCTCCTCGTGCTGACCGGGCTCGCGTTCTTCGCCCGGCCGGGAGCATGCCGGGCGATGGCGGGAGTCGGGCTCGTGCTGGCGGCGGCTGCGGTGAAACTCTTCCCCGCCATCGTGCTGGCCGCGCTGGTCGGGCTCAGGCGGGGCGGGCGGCGTCTTCTGGCGGGTGCGGCGCTGGCGGGCTTCCTGGGGTGGACGGCGCTGCACGCCGACGAAATCGCCTGGATCCTGCGCAAGACGACCCGCGGGCTCGAAGCGGCGTACGGGCGGATGCTGGCGGGCTCGCGCCTTCATGTGGAGGCGCTGGCCGGGCGGGCTCCGACGGCGGCGGACCGGGCGGCGCTGAGCGACCTGATGCAGGCGAGCCTGGTGGCGGCCGTGGTTTTGCTGGCGTTGGCGATCTGGCTGGGCTGGCGTGGGCGGTCGCGGCTGGCCGCGGCGGGGTTGGACGAGCGATTGGCGGGCTGGCTGGTGGCCGGGGCGCTGATTTACACCGGCACGTTTCTGCTCGGCCACAATTGGGCCTACCGGCTCGTCTTTCTGCTGCTGTGCGTGCCGGGACTCTGGCGGCTGGCGGCTTCGCCCGCGACGTGCTGGCCGGGGCGGCTGTTGCTGGCGGGCGTGGCGGTGATGGTGCTGAGCCCGTTCCGCCTTGGGTTCGGCTGGTTCCTGGCGCGGGAGGTGGTGGCTTGGTCCCTCGCGGCCGGCCTGCTGGGGCTGGCGGTGGCGGCGGTCGCGGCGCGCCAATAATGGGTGGACCGGGGGGCCAGTGAGGTAGGCTCTACCTGCTGGAATCGACATGCTTTTGCCGGTTTGCGCATGGCAAGTCGCGGCGGTGTTTCGCTAGGCTGGTGTCCGCCTCCCGCCTCGGGTCCAGGCTTCGGACCTCCCGTCGCTCCACCGCCTTCGCCGCCCGTCATGCCTTCCGCGTTTCGCCTTGCCTGCTGGGTTCTCCGCTTGACCGCGCCCGGTCTGCCCGCGCTCCTCCCCGTCCCGCTCACCGCCGCGGCCGCCGCTCCGCCGGCGGACGCCCACTTCCGCGTGACCGACGCCGTGCAGGTGCGCGCCCCGCGGCCGATCGGGCTCAATATTCACGTGGCGCGCGAATATCAGCCGGGCCGCGCCCAGGGCGACTTCAATCTCTGGAGCCGCCTCGGTCACCCCGAGCGCGTTTACACCGTGCTCAAGGGCGTCGCCACCGGCGGCGGCGCCACGCACCTCGAGAACCGCCGCGAGCCGTTCGCCTCCTTTCGCGGCACGTTCCGCGATGGCTTCTTCGCCGGCGCCCGGATTCGCGTGTATCGCTACGTCGGTGACACCTGCATCTCGCTCCGCACGGCCACCGTCGCGGCCTTCGCGGGCGGCGCCGCGGACTCGCCCAACCGCTTCGATTTCGACGCGCCGGGTCCGGCCGTGCAGGCGGGCGACGAATACGTGGTCGAGCTGGCCACCACCGTCGTGCCGCCCGGGCTCACCCTCGCCGACGGCTCGGCCGCGCGCGTGCTCGAAGCGGCGTTCCTCCCTCGGCCGGCCGGAAGCGAGATCACCCTCGACGCCGCCACCGCACCGCCCGGCGGCGGCCGCGCCAGCCTGCGCGCCCGCTTCCCCGCGGCCGGTAGCGTGCGGCTGCCGCAGTGGTACCCGGCGCCCCCAGGAGCAATTGCCGCCGGGGAGGGTGCCGCGCGCGCCGGGCCCGCCCGCGCGGAGGACGCGTTGCCGCAGGCACACACGTGGGTGAGGTTTGGCGCGGGGCGCACCTACGAATTTGGCGGGTGGTTCCGGCAGGAGGCCGGCGGGCGCGGCCGGCTGCGCGTCCGTGTTGGGGCGCTGGCCGAACGCGAGTTCGATCTCGGTGCCGACTGGCAGGAGGTGCGGTTCACCCTGGCCGGCGGCCCTCCCGACCCGCGGCACCCGGATCTGGAGATCGGCCTGACGGCGGCCGGCACCCTCTGGCTCGACAACTTCGCTGTATCGGAACGCACCGCGGCGGCCGCGCCGTATGCGTTTTATGATGACATGCGGTCTGCCGTGCGTGCGCTGCGCCCCGGCTTTCTCCGCATCTGGCCGTTGCAGAGTGGCCTCGGCTCGGTGCCACCGCTCGAGGATCTCGTGCGCGGCTACTTCGGCCAGCCCTGGCTCGTCGACGGCGGCCGGTTGCGCGCGTTCGCGATGGCGGACCTGCATGACATGCTGCAACTCTGCCTGGAGATGGGGGCGCTGCCGTGGATCGTGGTGAGCACCTTTTACCCGCCCGAGTCGTGGGCGGCGCTGCTCGAGTACCTTGCCGGCCCCGCGGACTCTCCCTTCGGCCGGCTCCGGGCCGCGCGGGGCCGCCCCGAGCCGTGGACGAACGCCTTCGGGCGGGTCTGGCTCGAGGCGGGCAACGAGGTCTGGAACGGCCTCTTCCAGCCCCAGGACTTCGCCCGCCGCCCCGAGGACTACGCCCGCTACGCCGACCTGATGTTTCGCACCGCCCGGCAGTCGCCGCACTTCGACCCGGCGCGATTCCAGTTCATCGCCAACGGCTTCATCTCGTCGCTCAGTGGTTTCACCGAAACCGTGGCGCGCACCACCCGCGAGGCGGACTTCGTCGACGTCGCCAACTACATCGGGGGCTGGGAGGCCGGCGCCACCGACACCGCCGCCTCGGGCGACATCGCCTTCCAGTCGCGCCTCCTCTATGGCGCGACCACCGGGCGCGACCTCGTGCGCGAGTTCACCGCCGTACTGCAGCGCGTCAACGCGACCCGCTCCCGTCCGATCGGCGGCGCCGTCTACGAGGGCGGCCCCGGCTACTCCCTGCCCGGCGCCAGGGTGCCGATCGACTGGGACGAGCAGAATCTCGGCAAGTCGCTCGCCAGCGCGATTGGCACGCTCGACCAATACTTCAACTACACGGCCGCCGGCATCGATCTCATCGGCCACTTCAACTTCGGCCGCGGGCATTACTGGAACACCCACGCCGAGGACCGCACCGCGTGGCGGCCGCATGCCGTGACCCTCGCCTGCCAGCTCCGCAACGAGTACGGGCGCGGCGATCTGCTGCGCATCGAGACCCTGCGCACGCCAACGATCGATCTGCCCGCCCGCGAGATCCTGCAAAAACGCAACGACGGCAGCATTCGCCGCGCCCAGGATGCGGCCCGGGCGGGCGTGCCCCTCGTTGACTGCCACGCCTTCCGCGACGGCGCGCAGTTCGCCGTGTTTCTGCTTTCCCGGAAGCTCGCGGGCGACACGACGGTCGCCCTCGATCTGCCCTGGACGCCCGCCGGCCCGGTGACCCTCGCCCGCCTCGCCGGCGATTCGCCCCGCGCCCACAACACCCACGAGACCCGGGTTCGAATTGTCGCGGAGGAGCAGAGCAGTCTCGACTTCCGCCGGATGGTCCTGCCGCCGCACACGGTGCTCGTCGTGGCCGGGAGACTGCGCGAATGAGTCTGGGGCATTGGTCAGGGGTTGCCCTTTGGCACTTCAGATCTGCGCGGCCGTGCGCATTGATGGATTGTCAGGAGTCAACCCTTGACCCCATCGACGACCGGCGCGGGCGCGGTCCCGCCCGGCCGCCGGGTCGGTTGTCCGGCGGGATCGCCGGCGGGGAGGCTGAAAAACCCGTTTGCGCGGCGCCACTCCCGCCGTACGGTGCGCCCGATGAGTGACTTTGTCGCCGCCCCCCAGCTCTCCGAGGCCAAGCAGGCGCTCTCCCGCCTGCGGGCCAACATGCGGGAGACCATTCGTGGCAAGGACGACGTGATCGACCAGGCGCTGATCTGCCTCGTGGCGGGCGGACATCTGCTGATCGAGGATCTGCCGGGAGTCGGCAAGACCACCCTGGCCTATTCGCTGGCGCGTTCGATGGACTGCTCCTTTGCGCGGATCCAGTTCACCAGCGACCTGCTGCCGAGCGACGTGACGGGCGTGGCGATCTACGACGAGACGGTGAAGGAGTTTGTCTTCAAGAAGGGGCCGGTGTTCGCGAACATCGTGCTGGCGGACGAGATCAACCGCACCACGCCGAAGACACAGTCGGCGCTGCTGGAGGTGATGGACCGCGCGCGGGTGACGATCGACGGCGAGGCGCATCCGGTGGGGTCGCCCTTCATGGTCTTTGCCACCCAGAATCCGGTCGACTACGAGGGCACCTTTCCACTGCCGGAGAGCCAGATGGACCGGTTTCTGATGCGCCTGCGCATGGGGTATCCGGAGCCCGACGACGAGCGCGAGATCCTGCGCCGCGTGCGCGGGGGCTACGATGGCATCGCCCTCAATCCGGTGGTCACCCGCCGTGAGATCCTGGCGGTGCAGGCGCTGGTGCCGCAGGTGTTCGTCGAGGACAGCGTGCTCGACTTCATCCTGCGGATTGTGGCGGCGACGCGCACGGAGGCGGAGTTCCGCAGCGGCGTGAGCGTGCGGGGCGGGGTGGCGCTGCGCACGGCGGCGCAGGCCCGGGCCCTGACGCGGGAGCGCGACTTCGTGCTGCCGGAGGACGTGACGGAGCTGGTGGCGCCGATCTGCGCGCACCGGCTGGCGCTGGCGCGGCAGACCAGCGATGCGCTGGAGGAGCGCCGGGCGGTGACGGCGGCGTTGAAACGGATCGTGGCGTCGATTCCGCCGCCCGCCTGAGGGCGGCGGGTTGGACCACGCGCCTGCCCCCGCTGTTCATGACCGAGGCGATCGCTGCTCCCGGGGAGGAGACGGGCCGCGAGCCGGCGCCGGTTCGCGGCGGCGCGGCGGACTGGGCCGGGCCGGCGGGGCCGGCGCGGCGGGAGCCGTTCACCTGGAACCGCCTCCTCTGGTCGCTGGTGTATCCGCAGCGCGGACACCGCATTCTGCCGACGGTGCCGGGGGTGGTGCTGATCGCACTTTGCTTCGGCATCGGCACGGCGGCCTACAATTCATCGAGCAACATCCTGTTCATCACCCTTTCGCTGCTGCTGGCGTGCCTGATCCTGAGCGGGGTGCTCTCGTGGCTGAACCTGCGCGGGGTGCGGTGGCGGCTGCAACTGGCGCCGCCGTTGCGGGCCGGGCACGACGCGGTGGTGGCGCTCGAGCTGCGGAACCGGAAGCGGATGCTCCCGACCTACGGGCTCTGGTTCGAGTTCGGGGCGCGGCCGGCGCCGGCGGAAACGGAGCAGCGGGCGGAGTCGACGGTGACCGCGAAGGGAGCGGAGGTGCGGGCGGCCCTGGCGCAGGCGGACGCCGCGGGGACGCGCGGCCGGGCGGTGCTGGCCGGGCGGCTTGAGCCGCGGGGCGAGGGCCGCGTCGAGTGGGTGGTGAAGCCGGAGCGGCGGGGGCGGTTCCGGGTGGAGCTGGTGGGCGTGGGTTCGCTGTTTCCGTTCGGCTTCCTGCGGAAGGAGGTCGGTACGGGAGTGGTGGTGGAGACGGTGGTGTGGCCGGCGCCGGTGGTCTACCAGCGCCACGGCGCGGGGGCGGCGCGCCGGGTGACGGGCGGCGAACGCGTGCCGCGGGCCGGCCCGGGCGGCGACCTGCTGGCGTTGCGCCGCTACCAGGCCGGCGATTCGCACCGGTTGATCCACTGGAAGGCGAGCGCGCGCACGCGCACGCTGCTGGTCCGGCAGTTTGCGGCGGAGAGCGCCGAGGGTTACTCGCTCTGGCTGCGCACCGATGCGGGGCTGTGGCCGCACGCGGAGCAGTTCGAGCTCCTGATCAGCCTGGTGGCGAGCCTGGCGGAGGATCTCTTCCGCCGCGGACAGCTTCGCGAGGTGGCGATCGATGCCGGGGCGCCGCACCCGATGCGCCGCGTCCCGGATCTGGAACGGCTGCTCGACCGCCTGGCGGAAGCGCGGCCCGCGGCGCAGGCCGCGCGCGTGGACCCCGCGGCGGCGGTGGCCCGCCAGAACCTGATGACCTTCGTGCCGGAGGGCGCGCGGGGAGTCGCCGCCTACGTCGACGGCCAGCGCATCGTGTCGGCATGAACCCGGTGCCCGCCCGCCGCCCGCAGTTGACCGCCGACGAGCTCCACCAGCTCAAGTGGCTGCTGGGCGGCGTGCTCTCGCTCCTCGGCGTCGGCACGGTGCTGTACATGGACATCGATGCCTGGGTGCTGACGGGGCTGACCGTGGCGGCGACCTACGCCACCCTGCGCTGGCCCACTCTGCCCGGCCGGGTGCCGCGCTGGGTGCACACGCTGGCGTTTCCGGCCATCGTGGCGTTTTTCGCCGCCGATCTCTGGCTGAAGATGGAGCTGCTGCCGGCAATGGTGCGGCTCGACATCCTCCTGCTGATTTACCGCAACCTCTGCTACCGCCAGCGTCGCGACGACCTGCAGATCATCGTGCTGGGGCTCTTTCTGGTGATCGTGGCCGGCGTGCTCACGGTGTCGCTCACGTTTGCGGCGCATCTCCTCGTCTACACTGCGGCTTCGCTCGCCCTGCTGCTGGTGATCACCCTGGAGGGGACGGCGCACGGCGGCGCGCGCCCGCCGCCGCGCGCGAGCCGCGAAACTCCGGGCTGGGCGCAGCACGCGGACTGGCCGGCCCTGCTGCGGCGGCTGCGGGCGGTGACCGATTGGCGCGTGGTCGCGCTCGGACTGGCCCTGTTCGCGGGTGTGGTGGGCGTCTCGGCCCTGCTCTTCCTCGCCATCCCGCGCTTCCAGATCGAGAACAGCATGTTCCTGGACCGGTTTGTCACCAAGAAGGCCCGCTCCGGCTTCAGCGATGTGATCCGGTTCGGCGACGTGTCGGAGATCCAGCTCGACAACTCGATCGCGCTGAGCGTCGACGTCTCCGACCAGTCGCAGGTGCCGCAGACGCCGTACTGGCGGATGCTGGTGCTGGACGATTACAGCAACGGGACCTTCCGGCTGTCGGCGACGCTGCGCGGCCAGTTCACGTCGGAGCGCACGGCGGCGTTCCAGGCCGGGCACGCGCGGCCGCGGACGGGTTCGCGAGCGGCGTGGACCTTCTACCTCGAGTCGGGGGTGAGCCGGTATCTGCCGCTGCTCGGGCCGTTCGAGCTGCTGCGTTTCCGGGAGGCGCAGAACTTCCGCTATGCGCCGAACCTCGCGCTGGCGGCGCTGCGCGAGGATCCGGTGGCGATGACGGCGTATCGGGTGGATGGATTCGATCTGGGTCCGCTGCTGCCGGACCCGACCTTTGCGGAGCGCTGGCGCCGGCGGGGGCCGGGCGACTTGCGGGCGGTGGGCACGCAGTCGCGGCTGCTGCTGGCCGGGGGCGATCTCGAGCGGCTGCGCCGGCTGGTGGAGGAGATCACGGCGGGGCGGACGTGGACCGCGCCGGAGTTTGCGCGGCGGGCCGGCGAATGGCTGCGGGGGCGGCACGGGTATTCGCTGGCGCCGGTGGTGCCGGCGGGCGACGGCGATCCGCTGGTGCGGTGGCTGGTCTCGCGTGAGGCGGGGCATTGCGAGTTGTTCGCCGGGGGCTTCGTGCTGCTGGCGCGGGCGGCGGGTTTCCCGGCGCGGGCAGTGACGGGTTTCCGCGGCGGGAGCTGGAACGGCTATTCCAACAACTTCACCATTCGCAACGCCGAGGCGCACGCGTGGGCGGAGATCTTCGACGAGGCGGCGGGCGGCTGGTGGCGGGCGGACCCGCTGGCGCCGGCGGCGGCGTCCCAGGACGATGAGGTGCGGGGCGAGGCGGCGGTGGCGTCGCGGCTGGATCGGAGCTGGTCGGCGCGTTTGGACAGTCTGCGGGTGTTCTGGTACCGGCGGATCGTGAGCTTCGATCAACGTTCGCAGGCGGAGACGCTGAAGGCGGTGAAGGACGCGACGCAGCAGACGGGCCGCGCGCTGCGGGAGGTGCTGGAGGAGGTGATGGCCGGGGTGCGCGGCTGGCTGGCAGCGCCGTGGGATGGAGCGCGGGTCGCGCGGGGGCTCGGGCTGATCGCCGGGCTGGCGGCGCTGGTGTGGCTCTGGCGCGAGTGGGGTCCGGGTTGGTGGCGGGTGTGGGTTCGCCGCCGCGGCCGGAGCCGGGGCGATCCGGTGCGGCGCGAGGCCGGCCGCTGGCTGGCGCGACTCAGCACGGGGGCGGCGCCGGGGCCGGTGATGGCGGAATTGCAGCGCCTGCGTTTCGGCGCGGAGGGGACCTGGCCGGAACCGGGCGGGGTGTTCCGGCGCGCGCGGCGGGCGTGGCGGGCAGCGCGGCGCACGCGGCCGGCGGTCAGCCGCTCCGAAACTGCACCGGGGCCGACGGCGGACGGTCCTTCTGCTCGAGCCAGGCTTTGAGGATGGCGTGGGCGACCGGGCTGGCGTAGCGGCCGCCGCCGGTTTCCTCGCCGGGGGTGTCACCCTCGATGGCGATGGCGAGGGCGATCTGCGGATCCTCGACGGGCGCGAATGCGATCAGCCAGGCGAAGTTGATCATGCCCTTGGGATCCTGTTTCTGGGCGGTGCCGGTTTTGGCGGCGATGCGCAGACCGAGCGGGGAGAGCACGCGGGGGTTCTGGAAGAGGTGGGCCGTGCCCTGCCGGGAGGTCACCTGCTCCATTCCCGCGACGAGGGCGGCGTGCTGGGCGGGCGTGAGGCCGGTCGGCTCGGTGCGCTGCCGGGGTCGGTTGGGCACATGGAGCAGGGTGGGCTGGGTCCAGACCTCGTTGCGGGCGACGGAGGCGACGAAGCAGGCCATCTGCAGCGGCGTCACGTCGACGAAGCCCTGTCCGATCGCGAACTGGGCGGTGTCGCCGGGCACCCAGGGTTCCTTGATGACGCGGCGCTTCCACTCGGGGTCCGGGATGATCATGCGGCGGGTCTCGTCGGGGAGTTCAATCCCGGTCGGGCGGTCGAGGTGGAAGCGTCGCGCCTCGTGCGCCAGCGCCGCCGGACCCATGTCGACGCCGTGTTTGTAGAAAAAGACGTTGCAGCTCTTGGTGATGGCGGTGACGAGGTCGATGTCGCCGTGCGCATGGCCGTCGTGACAGGCGAAGGAGCGGTTGCCGACGCGGAAGAACCCCGGGCAGGTGACCCGGCTGTCGGGCTGCAGCGTGCCGGCGCGAAAGCCGGCGATCGTGGTCAGGATCTTGAAGGCGGAGCCCGGCTTGTAGGCGCCCTGGATGGCGCGCTTGAACCAGGCGCTGCGCGTGGTGATGTCGGCGGCGGCGGCGCTGGAAAGGCGCGGCGAGAAACGGTTGAGATCGTAGTCGGGCTTGCTGGCCAGGACGAGCACCTCGCCGGTGCGCACGTCGAGGGCGACGGCGGCCCCGGCCATCTCGGTCTCGGCGAGGCGCTTTTCCGCCGCGAGCTGGAGTTCGATGTCGAGGGAGAGGGCAAGGTTGGCTCCCTGCTTGGGGAACACCTGCTGCAGCGGCGGGTTGATGCGGTTGCCGATCGGATCGACGCGGAAGATCGCGCCGCCGGCCTCGCCCTGCAGGGTGTCATCGAAGCGTTTCTCCAGGCCGTCGCGCCCCATGGTGCCCTTCATCTTGAAGGTCTTCAGGTCGCCGCCCGGAAAGTCCTCCAGTTCGACGGCATCGCTGGTGCCGACGTATCCGAGGGTGTGTGACGCCGCGGAGCCGAACGGGTAGTGCCGCACGCTCGAGGTGTAGACCTGGGCCGGGGAGTTGACGGGCAGGCGTTCGAGCAGGCGGGCGTATTCGCCCGGGGCGAGGTCGTCGAGGAGGGTGTAGGGCAGGAGCAGCTCGCGGGCGAAGTGGCGCTCGAGGTCGCGGGAGTCGACCTTCTCGTCGCGACCAAGGATGAGGTTCACCTGGTCGAGGTAGCGCTGGACGACCGAGGCGCGGGCGATCTGGACCAGTTGGGCCGCGCTCGGGAGATCGGCGGGTTCGGCGTCGTCGAGTTGGCGGTAGTTTCGGCGGATGCGGATTTGCTCGGTGCGGATTTCGGCGCGGAGGGCGTCGAGAAGCAGGCGGACGGAGAAGCGGGGCCGGTTGCCGACGAGCAGGCGTCCGTGGCGGTCGTAGAGGTTGCCGCGCGGTCCGGGGTGGACGATCCGCCGCTGGTTCTGCACCCGCTCGGCGTTGGCGTGCTCGTCGAGCTTGAACAACTGCTGATAGGCGAGCCCGGCCCCGAGTACGGCCAGGAGGGCGGCGAGGACAAAGTGGAAGAAGATGATCCTCGGATCGTAGGCGCGGCGGCGATCGACGAGGTGGCCGGGGGTATCGACGGGCGGGCTGGCGGGCCGGGGCATGGCGGCGGGGCGGGGCGTCAGCCGGCGCGGTCGGCGCGCAGGGCGGCGAGCGTGTCGGCGAGGGCGACGGCGCGGGCCTGGAGGGCGAAGAACCAGGGGGTGACGAGGGCGACGAGGAGCTGCGAGACGACGAGGTCGGCGAGCAGCCGGCTCCAGGCGCCGGGCGGGGCAAGGTGGGCCTGGGTGAAGGCGAGGAGGAGGAAGAGCGCGAAGTTGGTGAAAAGCGCGACCAGGATGGCCGCGAGGGCGTCGTCGCGCGGGATGCGATCGCGCAGCCGGAGGAGAACGAGTTGGGCGGCGGCGAACAGCAGGGCGTGGGTGCCGAAGGCCACCGGGGCGCCGGCGTCGCAGAGCAGCCCGGCGAGAAACGCGAGGGCCAGGCCGGCGCGTGACGGCTGGGTCAACGCGAGGTGCCCGACGTAGAGTCCGCCGGCGAAGACGTAGAGCTGGAAGGTGGAGAGGGCATGATTGAGTTCCGCGAGCAGTGCCCACAGGAGCAGCAGGGAGGCGAGGAGCACGGCGGGGCGGCGCATGGGGGGCGGATGATCCGGTTCAGCGCGCCGGCCCGGCCGCCGGGCGTTCGAGGGCCAGCGGAATCAGGACGGTGACCTCGGTGAGGGAGCCGAGCCGTTCGTCGAGTCGGACTTCACCCGACTTGAAGAGCCCGTCGCTGCCGAGGTCGGCCCGGATGATGGTGCCGAGCGTGAGTCCCGGGGGAAATACGCCGCCGAAGCCGGAGGTGACGAGGCGTTTCGGCGACAGGGGCGAGGCGATGATGTCGAGCGGCATCAGTTCGACGATGCCGCGGGGCGGGGCAAACGTGGGGTTGAGTCCGCCCTGGAAGCTGATCGGACGCGAGTCCCCCTCGACGACGCCGGCCAGGCGGACGCCGGGGCTGCTGATGAGTTCGACGACGGCGGTCGCGGCGTGGACCTCGGTCACGCGGCCGACCACTCCACCGGTGAAGACCACGGGGGCGCCGACGGGGATGCCGAAGTTGCGGCCCTTGCGGATGACGAGGCGCTGCCACCAGGCGGAGAAATCGCGCCGGGCCACGCGGGCATGTTCGTAGCGGTAGTCCTGGTACGACGGCAGCCGCAGCAGGCTCTCGAGGCGGGCGACTTCCGCCCGCAGCTCGGCATTCTGCTGCACGGCGAGTTCGAACGAGGCGTTGACGCGGGCGAGGTCGCGGCCGGCCTCAATCAGTTCGTGCTTCGAGTGGAGGCGCAGCGCCCAGTATTCCTGCAGATCGCGGACGTACGAGGCGGCGAGCGTCACCGGCGCGGTCAGCTCGAAAAAGCTGGCGCGCGCGAACGTCTTGATCGCTGTCGGCACCAGCAGCCAGGCGGCGACGACGACGCCGAGCGTGACGAAGGGATTGGCCTGATCGAAGCGTTTGAAAGGCACAGGGCGCGCGCACTCGTGGCGGCGGGCGAGTCAATGGCGCGCGGGCCGCGCGGAGCAAGCCAACACCCCGGGGGGCGCGGGCACCCCTCAACCACTCTTGTTCTCGAGATAGGTCCCGGTGCCGTTGGCGACGGCGGAGAGGGGATCCTCGGACACGGTCACGGGCAGGCCGGTTTTTTCGCTGAGCAGCTTGTCGATCCCGCGAATGAGGGCGCCGCCGCCGGCCATCACGAAGCCGCGGTCGACGAGGTCCGCGGAGAGCTCCGGCGGGCAGCGTTCGAGCGTGACGCGCACGGCGTCGACGATGGCGGCGACGGTGTCGGCGAGCGCCTCGCGGATTTCCTGCGAGGTGACGTGGATGGTCTTGGGCAGTCCGGCGACGGAATCGCGGCCCTTGACCTCCATCGTGAGCTCCTCGTCGAGCGGATAGGCGGAGCCGAGGTTCACTTTGATTTCCTCGGCGGTGCGTTCGCCGATGAGCAGGTTGTAGGCCCGCTTCATGTAGCTGATGATGGCGGCGTCGAGTTCGTCGCCGGCGACGCGAATCGATTTCGAGAATACGATGCCGGAGAGGGAGATGATCGCGATTTCGGTGGTGCCGCCCCCGATGTCGACAATCATGTTGGCGGCGGGCTCCTCGATCGGCAGGCCGACGCCGATGGCGGCGGCCATGGGCTCGGGGATGGTCTCCACGCTGCGGGCACCGGCATGGGTGGCGGATTCCATCACCGCGCGCTTCTCCACCTCGGTGATGCCGGAGGGGATGGCGATGACCACGTGGGGTGGTGCGCGGAAGGCGGAATTGGAGACCTTGCGGATGAAGTACCGCAGCATCTCCTCCGTGACATCGAAGTCCGCGATCACGCCGTCCTTCATCGGGCGGATGGCGGTGATGTTGCCCGGGGTGCGTCCGAGCATCCGTTTCGCCTCGTCGCCCACGGCGAGAACCTTGCGCGAGGCGGTGTCGAGCGCCACCACCGACGGTTCCCTGAGGACGATGCCCTTGCCCTTGACGTAGACGAGCGTGTTGGCCGTGCCGAGATCGATGCCGATGTCGTTCGAAAAATAGCCGAAAATGTTCGCCATGTTGACGGTGCGCGAGGCAGGGAGGGTGGCGGCGTTTCGCCGACGGAAACGAATCGGCGGCCTCCGGGGGTGTCAACGAGGTAAATACAAGGCCGGCCGGGTGGCTCAGCAGTGCGGCAAATTCAGGCCGAAAAAAAGAGCGCACCGGGCGGTGCGCTCTGGCGGGGAAGCGTTCAGGCCTTGGGAGCCGGTGGGGTGGGGGTGTCGGCCTCTTTCTTGGCGGGTTCGGGCGCCGGTTTCTCCGCCTCGGGTTCGTCCTTCGACGCTTTCTTGAACTCCTTGATCGACTGGCCGAGGCCCTTGGCGAGGCCGGGCAGCTTGGATCCGCCGAACAGCACGAGCAGGATGACCAGAATGACGATCAGTTCGGTGGGCCCCAGCCCCATGAAAGCGGCGGTGGTGTACGATGCCATAGTCAGGGCAACCTAGGCCGGGGGTGAGGCCTGTAAAGAGGGAAAGCGCCTCAGGGGGC
>CAZDGC010000095.1:0-27771 GCA_964504885.1 uncultured Opitutus sp. | reverse complement strand
CAACACCAAGGATCTCGACGCGGTCATCGTGGCCACCCCGGACTTCATGCACCACGTTCACACCAACGCGGCGCTGAAAGCGGGCAAGCACGTCTATTGCGAGAAGCTGATGTCCAATACCGTGGAAGGCGCGCGCTCGATGGTGCGCACCGCGCGTGAGACCAAGAAACTCCTGCAGATCGGCCACCAGCGACGCAGCAACCCTCGCTACCTGCATGCCCGTGACAAAATCGTTCGCGAGGCACGCATGCTTGGAAAGATCACCAATATCACCGGTCAGTGGAACCGTGCCGTCACCGACGACTTCGGTTATCCGAACGGACAGGGCCTGTCGGAAGCGAAGCTGCAGAAATACGGCTACGCCAACATGCACGAATTCCGGAACTGGCGCTGGTTCAAGAAGTACGCCGGCGGTCCGGTCTCAGACCTCGGCGCACATCAAATCGATATCTATAACTGGATGCTCGACGTCAACCCGCGCCTGTGCCTCGCGTCCGGCGGTGTGGACTACTACAAGAACCACGAGTGGTACGACAACGCCTTCATCGTCTACGAATATGAGACCAAGGAGGGCATCGTCCGCGCCCAGTACCAGGTGCTCACCACCACGAGCGCCGGCGGCGGTTACCATGAATACTTCATGGGAGATGAGGGCGCCCTCAAGATGTCCGAAAATCCGAAGTTCACGAAACTCTATCGTGAAGCTCGCGCACCTGAATGGGAGCCGTTCGTGGCCAAGGGACTGATCTCCAAGCCCGAAAGCGGTGAAGGCGCCCCGGCGCCGGTCAAGCCTTGGGAGAAGCCGGGCGTCAAGAAACTCGGCGGCCCCTCCAAGGGGGCCACGGTGGATGTCCGCGAAACCGCCCAGCTTTCGGCGTGGGATATCCCGATCACCCTCGACAAGGCCATTCATCAGCCGCATCTCGAGAATTTCTTCGACGCCATCCGCAAAGGCACCCCGCTGAACTGCACGGCGGAGCAAGCTTTCGCGTCGTCGGTGACTGTCCTCAAGGTGAACGAAGCGATCGCGGCCCGCAAGGCGCTGACGTTCTCCCCGCAGGACTTCGTTGCCTGAAGCGAATCCCGACGCCCGGCTGCCGGCCCGGTTTGTGTTCCCTCGCAAATCGATTGAATTTTTTCGGCTCGCCGGGCGTCACTCTCTCCGTTCCACCTCGAATCCTCCCTTATGCACTCCCGCCACCTCTCCCTCCTGGTTTCTGCGCTTGCGCTCAGCGCCGCCGCTTTCGCCGCCGCTGGCAAAAGCCCGCTGAAGGTTGACTATCCGAAACCTCTGTTCGCCGGCACGCCGCGCCCGATCTCGCTCGCCAACCTCGAGCCGGCCGGCACGAAACGCGCCGACATCATGGTCGGTCCCGACACCAAGTTGCTCTCCAAGGGCAAGAAGGTGACGAGCAGCGATTCCCTCCCGGTCATCGGCGAGCTATCCTTCATCACCGACGGCGACAAAACCGGCATCGACGGCGCGTACGTCGAACTCGGGCCCAACACCCAATGGGTGCAGGTTGACCTCGGCGGCTCCGCCCGCGTCGACGCCGTCGCCGTCTGGCACTTCCACTCCCAGGCGCGCGTTTATCACGACGTCGTCATTCAGATCTCCGACGATCCCGAGTTCAAAAAGGGCGTCCGGACCATCTTCAACAACGACGACGACAACTCCTCCAAGCTCGGTAAAGGCTCCGACAAGTCGTATGTCGAAACCAACCACGGCCGGGTTCTTGACGCCAAGGGCGCGACCGGGCGTTACGTCCGGCTCTACAGCAACGGAAACACCTCCGACGAATTGAACCACTACTGTGAAGTCGAGGTGTTCGGCGCGATGAAGTAAATTTCGGGCCCGCATTTCCCTCGCCGAGGCCGGACGCGTTCGCGCGTGCCGGCCTTTTTTTTCGCCGCTGACGTGATTTCCACGGGTTCGAGCTGACAAACGAGCGTGCCGCGGGCATTTCCCTTCCGTGGTCCGTCTCTTGATCCGCTGGTTGCCGCTTGCGCTCGTCGCCTTCGTCGCTCTCGCGTTGCGCACGCGCGATCTCGATCGGCGGCCGATGCATGCGGATGAGGCCAACCAGGCGGTCAAGACCGGCGAACTGCTCGAGCATGGTCGCTATGCGTTCGATCCGCGAGATCACCACGGACCCACCCTTTATTACGCGGCCCTCTCCCTGGCCCGCCTCCGCGGCGAGTCCACGCTGGCGGAACTGAGTGAAACCACTGTCCGCCTCGTACCCGCTCTGTTCGGCACTGCCGGTGTCATCCTCCTGGGCTTACTGGGCGCAGCGCCGCGCCCGGGCGTTTCTCCCGTCGGGTCGCGCGGCGTGGCGCTGGCTGCCGCCAGTCTGGCCGCGGTGTCCCCTCCCGCGGTCTACTACAGCCGCTACTTCGTGCAGGAAACCCTGCTCGCCACCTTCACGCTCGCCGTGTTTCTGTGCGCGCGCACCTGGTGGTCCACCGGGCGAACCCGTTGGGCACTCGGGGCCGGTGTCTGCGCCGGCCTGATGCAAGCCACCAAAGCCAGCGCCCCGCTCTTCCTCGCGCTTGCCCTGATCGCGCTGACGATCACCCGATCCGGTGCCCGGCCTGCCACGCGGCGGCCGCGTCGCGATTTGGCCGCTGCCCTGCTGGCGGCGGTCGCCACCACCACACTGTTCTACTCCTCGTTCGGCACTCACTTTGCGGGCGTGCGCGACGCACTTATGGTCTACGGTCACGCTCTCACGCGCTTCGGCGCCGAGTCCCCACCCACCGGACACGAGAAGCCGTGGTGGTATTACCTTCATCTGTTTGGCTGGACCCGCGCCGGAGGACTGCTCTGGCACCAAGCAGCATTTTCTGCGCTGACCCTGGCGGGCTTCGCCCTCGCGTGGTTCCGCCGCGAGCCATTTGCCCGCGGCGTGGCGCTCTATGGCCTGCTGGTGACAGCGGCATTTTCCTGGTTTTCATACAAGACCCCCTGGCACGCCGTACACTTCGTGCCCCCGTTTGCCTGGCTGGCCGCCGGGGCGCTGGCCGCGCTCTCACGAGGGCGCGGCGGGATTGCGCTGGCTGCGACGATGGCCCTGCTCGTCGCTGCCACTCTCATCCAGCAAACCTGGCGTTCCTCGTTCCTCCGCCCGGCCGACTGGCGCAACCCCTACGCCTACGTGCACAGCTCGACTGACGTCCGCAAGTACCGGCCCCTCGCCGAATCCGCCGTCGCCGCCCGACCCGGGGAGCCGATCCGTGTCATCAGCGAGGAATACTGGCCGCTGCCCTGGTACCTGCGGGGACTCCCGGAAGTGGGCTACTGGACCAGCCCTCCCCAAGAAACCGATGGTGCACTCGTCATCGCTTCCCCGGCCCTGGCCGACTCCGTGAGAGAGCGATTCCGCCGCCCTTACCGCGAATCGATCCTGGGCCTGCGACCCGGGGTGTTCTGCGTCGTCTTCACTCCTGAACCGTGACCCCTGCGATTTCCCTCGTCATCCCGCTCTACAACGAGGCGGGCAACGTCCTGCCACTGGTCGCCCGTGCCGCCGCCGTGTTCGAGGAATTGAAACGCGAGTACGAAATCATCCTCGTCAACGACGGCAGCACTGACGGTACCGCCATCGAAATCGCCGAGGCGGCGGCGCGTTGGCCAGCATGCCGGGAATTGCGCCTCCCCCGCAACTCCGGCCAGGCCGCCGCCCTGCTCGCCGGCTTGCGCGAAGCCCGCGGGAACTTTCTGGCCATGATGGACGGTGACGGCCAGAACGACCCCCGCGATCTGCCGGCGCTCCTGGCCCTGGTGGAAAGCGGGCAGGTGGATCTCGCCTGCGGCTGGCGCGTCGATCGCCATGACTCCACCCTCCGACGCCTGATGTCGCGGGTCGCCAATGGCGTGCGCAGCCGCTTCCTCGGCGACGGGGTGCACGACTCCGGTTGTCAGTTGCGTGTCATGCGCCGGCCCGTCCGGGAGGCCTTTTATCCCATGGAACTGATGCAAAGCTTCATCCCCGCCCTCGCCGTCGCAGCCGGTTTCCGCGTGGGGGAACTGCCGGTGCGCCACCATGCCCGCGTGCGCGGGGACTCAAAGTACGGTTTCCGCCGCCTGTGGTGGCGCCCCGCCGTGGCAATGCTCGGCTTGCGCTGGCGGATGTGGCGCCGATCCCGCCCATGACGCACCCCGTTTTCCGACACGAGGCGATGGCGACCTTCTGGGAGATCGCCATCGCCGGTCAACCGCGCGACTACGCCCGACAGGCCGCGGCCGCGGCATTTCGCGAGCTCGATCGCATCGAGGGCGAACTCAGTCGCTTTGTCGAATCCAGTTACATCGCTCGCGCCAACCGTCTCGCCCGAAATCAGAGCCTGACGCTGTCGCCGGACGCGCTGGAGTGCCTGCTGATTGCCGCCGACCTCACCGTGGCCACGGGCCGGGCCTTCGATCCGGCCTATGCCTCCGAACGCCCCCCCGGACTCCCGCCGGACCTTCCTCCCTATGCGCTCGACCCCGACAATCATCTCCTGATCTCGCTCGCCACCCGGCTCGACCTCGATCTGGGTGCGGTGGGCAAAGGTTACGCCCTCGACTTCATGGCCCGGGTTCTGCGGGAATGGAGCATCCCTTCGGCGTGCCTCAATGCTGGTGGCAGCAGCATCCTGGCGCTCGGCACCCAGGATGCGGAGTCCAGCGGCTGGCCGGTCGGCATCGGTGAAGAGGCATCCTACCGCGTCGTCACGCTGAGGGACGCCTCGCTCAGCGGTTCGGGCGTCGCCGAACAGGGCGCCCACCTGATCGATCCTCACACCGGCCGGCCCGCGGTGCGAACCGCCCGCACCTGGGCACTCGCTCCCACCGCGGCTCAAGCGGATGGACTGTCGACCGCGTTTTTCCTGATGTCAGAATCCGCCGTGGCTGAACTCTGTGCCAACCATCCCGAGATCGGCGCCGGACTTGTGCAGGAAAACGGCGAACTCCGCACCTACGGTGCCCTGCATCCAGACGCGCCCGCTACTCGGAGTCCTTGAACGCTCCCCATCACTGCGACCGGCTGAAGTGCCGATCCCGCTCCTCGATCGCCTGGTCCTTCGGTCCGTTGGTCTGAAACGAATCCTCGCCACAAAATCCGATGGTTCGTCGCGCCGCGCCCCCTGCCCGGTGACGATGAACGCCGTCAGTTGACAAGCTCGGCCTTCCCGCTGAACTGCGCCATGCTCGCTCTCCAGTCCTCCGCCCTCAGCCCCGGCTCCATCCTGACCGCCGCGCTGCTCGCCCTCGCCGGACCGCTCGCTTACGCTGCCGACTGGCCCCAGTGGCGCGGGCCGACCCGCGACGGGATTTCCCGCGAGACCGGCTGGTCTCACACCTGGAGCGCCGCCGGTCCCAAGGTTCTCTGGCGCGCCCAAGTCGGAACCGGCTGCTCCTCGTTCACGACCTCTGGCAATCGCGTCTACACCATCGGCAACCAGGACAACACCGACACCGTAATCTGCCTCGACGCCGCCACCGGCAAGGTGTTGTGGAAATATTCCTACCCGCAGCCGCTAGACCCGAACATGTTCGAGGGGGGGCCCGGCTGCTCACCCGCGATCGATGGCACCCGCGTCTACACCGTTGCGCGCCACGGGCTGCTGCTCTGTCTCGAAGAGGGCCGCGTCATCTGGCAAAAACACCTCGTCAAGGACCTCGGCGGCAAGCAGCCCACCTGGGGCTACGCCGGCTCACCGCTCGTGCTCGGCGACCTGCTCCTACTCGACGTCGGTGCGAAGGGCGGCTCCGCGATGGCTTTGAACAAGCTCACCGGTGAAATCGTCTGGAAGGCCGGCGACGATCCAGCGTCCTACTCCTCCCCCGTGGTGATCCGACCCGGCGACAACCCGCAGGTCGCGTTTCTCAATCAATTCGGCCTCGTCGTGCGCACCGCCCGCGACGGCCGCGAACTCTGGCGCCACCCGTGGAAGACGCAGTACGACGTCAACGCCGCCACCCCCCTGCCAATCGGCGACGCCGTCTTCATCTCCTCCGGCTACAACCACGGTGCCGCGCTCGTGCGCCCGACCGGCACGACCGCCGAAGTGATCTGGGAGTCGCGCGCAATGCGCAACCAGATGAATAGTTCCGTGCTGTTCGACGGCCATCTGTTCGGCTTCGACGAATCGTCGCTTGTCTGCCTCGAGGCGGCCACGGGCAAGGTGAGGTGGAAGCAGGGCGGGCTCGGCAAGGGCTCGCTCATGCTGGCCGATGGCCGCCTGATCATCCAGGCCGAGCAGGGACGGCTCGTCATCGCCCGTGCCAATCCTGCAAAATACGAACTCCTCGCCGAGGCGCAGTTGCTGGAGAAGAAACGCGCCTGGGTCGCCCCCGTGCTCTCCCACGGCCGCATCTTCGTGAAGAACAACCACGGCGACGTCGCCGCGGTCGACGTGCGCGGCAGGTGAACGGGGCAGCGTGCCGCCAGCCGCCGTCACGCCGGTCGACAGCGGCCGAGGAGCACCGCACGTGATCTCCGCCCGGTGGTGCGTTCGCTCGCCATCGTTCCCGCCGAGCTACGGTTGCTCCTCGGCGGGGTGACCGGCTTCCGCGGCGACGTGGTCCCGGTCAAGTCCGTCCCGGCCCGTATCGCCTTGCGGCGGGTGTCGTCGATCTGGCACGTGTTCCAACGCCAGCTCCAGGAGAACCTGTTCGTCCGCGGGGTTTGCTACCGTCTGCTACGCCGGCCGCGACATTCCCACACGATTCTTCCCGTCCCGACAGTCGTTTAAGGCATCTGACGGATCTGGAGGCGCGGGCCGGAATCGAACCGGCGCATAGAGGTTTTGCAGACCTCGGCCTTACCACTTGGCTACCGCGCCCAAACCAGACAAGGGGCGGTAAGTACGCGCCGGCTCCGCGGCACCGCAAGCAGAAAGACGGACGGGATTGCTCTGGGAGCCCGTTCGCCTCCGTTTCGCAAAACCATTTGCTGACGTCCGCCACCAAGGCGTGCAGGCTCAAACCCGGCTTCCACGCCCGCCCATGAAACTTCCGCGTCTTTTCACCCTGTTGCTCGCCGCGGCCCTGCCGTTGGCCGCCGCCGAGCCGACACGCCCCAACCTCGTCTTCCTCATGGCCGACGACCTCGGCTGGGGCGACTTCCAGTGTTACAATCCCCACGGCAAGATCCCCTCGCCCAACATCGACCGCCTCGCGCGCGAAGGGATGCGGTTCACCGATGCACATACCCCTGCCGCGCTCTGCGCGCCCACCCGCTACGCCGTTGCCACCGGCAATTACACCTGGCGCGGTCGCATGCCTGGCGGCACCTGGGGCTACAGCCAGACCCCGCAATTTCTGCCCGGCCAGAAGACCGTCGGCCACCTCCTGCAAGCCGCGGGCTACCGCACCGGGCTGTTTGGCAAACTTCACTTCGGCGGCGAATGGGAGCGCCGCGCCGACGGCGCGATCGACTTCACCCGACCGATGAAGACCGGCCCGCGTGAGTGGGGCTTCACCTACTCGTGCGTCCTGCTCGGCGGCCACCAGGCACCGCCGTATTGTTTCTTTGAGGACAACCGCGTGCTCGGCGACGCCACCCAGGTCACCCAACTCCCCGCCGGGCCGCGCAACGGCGGCGTCGTACCCGTCGCCGGGCCGGGCCTCCCCGATTGGGACAGCCGCGCCGTGGGAGAGACGCTCGTCCGGAAGGCCGTCGCCTTCATCGATCAGGATCGGAGCAAACCCTTCTACCTCCACCTCTCCACCGATGGCGCCCACAGCCCGTACACGCCGCCCGACCGCCTCCTCGGCACTCCGGTCAAGGGAGTCACCGGCATCTCGGCCAAGGCCGACATGGTAAGGGAATTCGACGTGGTGGTCGGAAAGATCGTCGAGGCTCTCGAACAGCGCGGCCTGCTCGAGTCCACGCTGATCGTGGTCACCAGTGACAACGGCGGCATCCCCACCGAACAGGATCGCGCCGCGGGTCACGACGCGGTCGGGGGATTGCGGGGCTCCAAGTCGCAGATCTGGGAGGGAGGGCATCGCGTGCCGTTCGTCGTCCACTGGAAGGGTCGCGTTCCGGCCGGCACTGTCCGGCACCAGGTGATCGGCACCCACGATGTTGTGCCGACGTTCGTCGAGCTTGCGGGTGGATCCCGCGACCCCGCGCAGATGCTCGACAGTGTCAGCCTCGCCCCGGTCCTGCTCGGCCGGCGTGGCGACGATCAGCCGGTGCGGCAGACCCTGTTGATCCAGAGCAGCCCCGGCCGAGACGCGTTCACCGAGCGAGAAAACGATCCCATCCTGGTGGCCAAAGCCACTAAGAAGGGCAAGGCCGGCGGCGCCAAGGCGGGCAAGCAGTCCGGACGCAAACCGGCGGCAAAGTCAGGCGCCACTTCCGGCAGCGACGGCATGGCCCACGCCCTGCGCGAAGGCCCGTGGAAACTCGTGCTCGACATCGCCGGCGATCGCCCCGTCGCCCTCTACCACCTTGGCGAGGATCTCGCGGAGCGGCGCAACCTGATCGCCGATCCAGCGCACACCGCCCGGGTCCGGCGCCTGGAAACGCTCTACCGCGAAATCCGAACTTCGCAACGCAGCACCCCGTGAATCCTTCCGCCCCCCCAGCGCAGGTGTTCGTCGTCGACGACGACCCGGTGCAACTCGAACTGCTGCAGCTCGTGCTGAGCCGGGATGGCCACGAAGTCACCCCCTTCACCCAGAGTCGATTGGCCCTCGCCGCGGCGGAAATCACCCCGCCGGACCTCTTCCTCCTCGATGTGTCCATGCCCGACATTGACGGCATCACCCTGTGCCGCCGCCTCAAGGACATCGACGCCCTCCGCGAAATCCCCGTCATCTTCATCTCCGGCCTCTCCGACCTCGAGCACACCGTAAACGGCCTCGAGGCCGGCGGCGTCGACTACATCACCAAACCCTTTCGCGTGCCGGAGGTGAAGGCCCGCGTAAAGACCCACCTCGCGCTGGTGGCGGAGCGCCGCAAAGTCGAGCAACTCCTGCGCAATATCCTGCCCGATCGCGCCATTCGCGAGCTCAAGGCCTCGGGCCACACCGCGCCCGAGTTCTTCCACGATCTCACGGTGTTCTTCTCCGACTTCGTGGGCTTCACCCGGCTCGCCTCGGAATCCGCGGCGCCCTTCCTGATTTCCGAGCTCAACCGGCTGTTCTCCGCCTTCGACGCCATCGTCGCCCGTCACGGCTGCGAGCGGGTGAAGACCGTCGGCGATGCCTACCTGGCGGTGGGCGGCAACTTTGCCTCGGGTCGCGAACCCGCCCTCGCCCTCATGCGGGCCGCCGTCGAAATCAACGGCTTCCTGCTCGACCAGAGCGGCCGCATCGCGGCGACGGGCGGCGCCTTCCGCTGGAAGGCCCGCATCGGCATCCACACCGGCAGCGCCATCGGCGCCGTGGTCGGCACGACCAAGTACCTGTATGATCTTTTCGGCGACGGCGTGAACACCGCCGCCCGGATCCAGGCCGCCGCGGAGCCGATGCAAATCACCGTTTCCCAGACCACCTGGGAGCTGGTGCGCGACGAGTTCACCTTCCACCCGCGCCCGCCGGTCGAGCTGCCGGGCAAGGGCGTGGTGCCGCTCTACGACTACGTCCCGGTTTGACCCGGGCGCTCACGACCGCTCAGCAGCGGCGGACCGGCGCCAGAGCTCCACCAGGGCGAAGAGCGGATTGTGTCCCACGTAATCGCGGCACGGCAGGTTGCGACCGGAGGCCTTGCGGCGCACCGTTTCCGGGTCGCCGCCGTGGGGGTGGTAGAATTCCCAAATCGTCCCGGTGCGGGCGAACTGCGCCGCGGTCGCATCGAGCGCCGCCTCGAGCAGGCGCCGCGCCGCCCGGTGATGCCCGTAGCGGGCGCAGCCGCGGGCCGCCCACCAGGTCATGCAGTTCCACGCCGGGCCCCGCCACATCCGCAGTTCGAACTTCGGGTCGCTCACCGCCACCGTCGCCAGCGGATGCGGCGTGAAGAACTCCCGCGGGTTCATCAGGTGCCCCTCAATGACGCGTCGCGCCTGCGCATCCGTCGCCGCCCCGACGACCACCGGCCACATGCCTTCAAAGGTGAGCGGCCGGCGCTCCCGCCCGCGAATCCAGGCGTCGTAAAAGAACCCGTCGCCGTCGTGCCAGAGCCGCGTGCGGATCAGAGTGCGCAACGCCTCCGCCCTGCCCTCCCATCTCCCCGCCGTCCGTCCCAGCCGCCGACCCCAGCGCGCGGCGTGATCATAGATCAGATACAGATGGGAGCACGCGTCCACCGCCGCCGCCGGCGCGGCCGGACGTTCGTCGTAGCGCACACCCTCGTCCATGCCGCTCTCCCAGGTCTTTTGCACGAGATCGAGGTAGTAGAAGCTGCCGTCCGACAGCCGGCGCTTCGCCTCGAACCAGGCGATCTGGCGCTCCAACGCCGCGAGGCACTCCCCCAGGAAAGCCGTGTCGCCAGTCTGCGCGACGCACTCGTCGACCGGCACGACCCAGAACGGCGGAAAGCCCTTGAAGTCCTTCCACGCCGCGCGGCCTTCCGCAGTGAGGTTGATGATGCCAGGGATCAGCCCGTCGGCTTGCTGGCCGGCGAGTTCGTTGCGGGTCTGGCGGCGGACGTGCTCCGGCGCCGCCCGCACCGTGTCGATCCGCGCATGGGCAAGATCGATGTGGCCGAACACTCTCCCATCCTGATAGCCCGGCCCGATCGTCTCGTAGGGGTGGGGAAAGTGCGCCACCGCCGGCAACACGCTCCGCCCGTGCAATTCCGCCAGGTAGTGCAGCATGGGCTGCCAGGCCACCTTGCCGGGTCGCTCGGCCTCCCGCCGCAGCGCCGCCTCGAGCGCCCGGCCCTCGGGCAGCGGCTCGTGCGCACGGCCCCACCCGCCCGCGCCCGCGAGCAGCAGGCCGAGGAAACCCCGCCGCGTCGTCCTGGCCTCCTGCCGTGTCACGTTCGTTGCACTCGATGCCATTGCTTCCACCGCCTTCGTCCTCTGGTCCCTTGGTCCTTTCTTCGCAGCGTAGCCCCGCTACGGATACAAGTCCGGCTCCTGCTTCGTTTCGGAGGACAGTTTCCAGCTCGATTCCTCCACCCAGGCGCAGTGGTTGAGGTTGGAGATCCACGTGCGCTCGTGCGCCCGGCGGAACTTGAGCAGTTCCTCCAATACCGCCTTGCCGCGCTCCGGGGTCGCCGTCGGATCGGCGAGCGACAGCCGCTCGGACACCGCCGCGGAAAGCTTCGCATGCGCCAGCCCGAGGCGAAGGAATTCGACCCGCGCCGTGGCCTCGCGGTCGCCGGCCGCCCGCTCCGCGGCCCGCTGCAAGCGCGCCTCGGCCGGCGGAAAACACTCCGCCGGGAAGACCCGGTACGCGACCTTGGCAAAACTCCGCCAGCGGCTTGCCACCCGATCCTCGAAGGCCGCCGCCAGCCGCGGGCGCCCATCCAGCAGGTAACGCTCCCAGTGATCAAAATACGCCTTCACCGCCGGCCCGGCCGGCCCGAAGGCGGCATAATACTCCGCCAGCAGGACGTCCGCCGCCGCCGCCGGTCGCGTATGCAGGCGAAGGAGCAGATAGAGAGTCGGCCCCTGCACGCCCCACTGGCCGGTGAGCGAATCGAAGTCAGACGCCGCCATGCCGTTCCGCGCGGCGTGCTGGAAATCGTCCGCGAACTGGTGCGCGAAAATGTACGGCAGGGTGTACCCGTCGAGGAAGTAGTTCACCCGGAAGAAGAGCCGCGCCCCCGCGTCGCGCCAGCCGCGCCATTGCCGCTGATACCAGGCGTGCTCGTCATCGGCCCGCGGATACCAGCCGCCGGAGGGACAGTAGCCGAGGATCACGTTGTCGTTCAGCTTCACGCCCGAAGTCGGCGCCTGGAAGTAGTTGAAGTAAACATACCCCACCACCTTCACGTCGGGATTCTCCTTCGCCGCCAGCGCCTGCACCGCCAGGGCGAATTTCGCGTAGCGGTCCGACACGAACTGCGTGCCGTACACCTTCGAGCTCTTCGAGTAGAACCTCATCACGTCAGGCGGCGGCGGACCGTCCCAGGCGCGGCAGCTTTCGCATTCGCAGAGCCCGATGATGTCGTTCTCGACGAGGTTGATGGCCGGGAAACGCTGCGTCGCGCCGCCCTTGTTTTTCCAGACACGGACGATTTCCTCGTGCAGGCCCGGATTCGACACGCACATGGAGAAGCGCGCGCCGGCCTTGGCCGGCCCGCGCTTGCCATTGACCAGTTGAAACCACTCCGGGTGTTCCTTCCCGTATTTCTGCCACCAGTCGGTGAAGGCGTGTCCGTAGCTGAAGCGTTCGCTGCGGCCCAGCCGATGCCGACGAAGGAAGATGGTCTGCTCCCGCGCGTAGGCTTCGGCGGCCTTCGGCGTGAAGCCGAGCGCGGGGTGCTCGGTCTTGAAACCCAGTCCGCTGCGCAGGTGACGCTGGAAAAACTGCGGTTGCACCCGCGCGTCCGTCTCCCGGGCCCGGACGGACGTCGTGCGCGCCACGTGCGTGCCCAGCTCCCCCGGCCACAGCCAGCGCACGCCGAGGTCGCGCTCCAGCCACTCATAAACGCCGAAAAGCGTGCCGGCGGAGGTGTCGCGATCCAGCGGATCGCCGCCGCCGTCGTGGCCGGCGATGAACAACGCATTCCCCATCGTGCGCAGGCGGACCGCTTCCGGCGGCAGCGCCGCGCCTTCGATGCCGGCCGTCCGCGCGGCCCGCGTTGCCCCGAGGAAGACGCGGCCGGCCGGCGCCGCCGGCACCGCACTCTCGGTCACCACCGGCAGTCGCACGCCCGTGGCCCGCTCGACGTGTTGCACCAGTTCCTCGGCCGCGTAACGCACCACCGCGGAGGGCTGGTCCGGCGTGACGACGACAGCGGCCGGACGCTCGCGCTCCACGAGCACGACCTCGGCCCGCAGCAGCGGGCCGGAAGCGATCACGGAGCCGGCGGACAGGAGGAGGCGCAGGGGCGTCATGGCGGAGGGGTTCAGAGGTCGAAGGTGACGGTGAGGATGAACTGGCGCGGATCGACGATTCGATACCCATTGGGCGAGCCGTCCGGGAAGGCGCTGATCGCCTGCAGTCGGCCGCTTTCCTGGAGGTTGCGCACATTGAGCTGGAACGTCGCGCCGACGCGCTCGGCGAAGAGCTTGGTGCGGTAGCCGACAAACGCGTCGACGTAGAGGTTCGCTTCCGCGTAGACGGGCCGATTGCGGTCAAGCTCGGTGATCACGGCGGGCAGTTGCTGCACCCCGTAGTAACCGATGGCGCCCTTGTCCTCCCAGCGCAGCGCGCCGCCCACGTTCACGCGGCGCAGCCAGCGCTGATCGGTCAGGGCCGCCAGGTAGTAATTGGTCGCAAAGTTGGCGCGGTACTTCCGGATCTGGGGCCGGCTCTTGCCCTCGTTGGCCTTCGCGATCGCGAGCTGGGAGGTGACATTGCCGGCGAGATACTGCTGGGCGTGCTGGCCGCCCTCGTAGCGCGTGGTGTACCAGGGCTGCCCCGTATCCAGGTCGATGATGCTCGTCCAGACCGGCAGGCGCTCGGCCAGGTACTGCGTGAGGTCGGGCGCGACCGCGGCGTCGATCGACTCTTGCTCGGTCACGTTGAGTTTCATCGTCCAGTGGGTCATCGGGTTGAAGTGCACCTCGATCTCCTTGCCCTTGGCCACCAGATCGTCGACCTGCGCCAGCGGCGTGCCCTGGTTCACCGTGGCGTCCTCCAGCGCCCGGATGATCGCCAGGTCCATTTTCATCGTCTGCGCCACACGCTCGTCGAGCTGCGCCTCGGTGAGGGAGACTCCACGGCGGGCGGCGTCGTTGCGCAGCCAGTTCCGGGCGCGGAAGTTGAGTCCGAAGGGCCGGGAGGTGGTGAAGTCGTAGATGTCGAGCTTCACCGCGCGGCCGGCGAGCGTGCTCGAGGTGCCATTGCGCGAGTTGATTTGCTTGGTCGTATACCGGTTGGCCCGGAGGATCAGCCTGCCGCTGAACAGATTCAGGGAAAAGCCGACGTCCTCGCCCTTGCCCGCGGGGTCGGGCACGAACCGGGCATGCAGGTCGACCGCCGGGCTCGACGGGAGGAAGCTGTCGGACTTGTTCGCGTGCACGTGCAGCCACGAGACCGGCTTCACGACCATGCCGGCAGTCTTGGTGCGTCCCGTGCGGGCGAGCCAGTCGCCCGCCTCCCATTGGTGATCCCAGGCATAATCGTGGGTGAGACCGTCGGGCAGCAGGCGGGCCGGCACGCCGCGCCTGGTGAAGTTGCGATCCTCGCGCCGGCCGAAGGTCGTCACGATGCGGCCGTCGAAGAGATGATTTTGCAGCACGGCGCCCTCGGTCTTGAGCACGCGCCGCGAGTTGCGGCTGCCGGCGGTGTTGTCGACCGTCGCGGCGCCGCCGAGCAGCGCCATCTCGTCGCGGAACTGGCCGGTGGCCGTGTTGCCCCAGACGTAGTGATAGGCTCCGTGGCGAAAGTCGGAGGGCGCGTAGTCGACGTTCTGCCCCTGGGCGTCGCCGACGTAGTACTGGAAGTAGTTTCGCGAGATGGTCGGCGAAACCCGATTCTGCGGCTCCGGGCCGGTGCTGGCCTGGTTGCCGCGCGGCACGCCTGCCGCCAGCCACGCATGGTCGCTCACGATGGCATCGCGGAAGGAGAAGCGCCGGGTGACGTGCTGCTTGTACTCTCCGTATCCGGATAACTGGTGCATGCCCAGCCAGCGCAGCCAGGAACGCTCGCGCGCGAGGTCGAGGCGGTACGCGAGCTGCCCCCGGTACGTGTCGTTGGTGAGGGGTGAATCGGAAGTGTACCCGCCGACGATGCCGAGATTGGGCCGCAGGAAGTTCGGGTTGGGCGAACCGTCGAGCAGCCGGCGATTGACGTCGATCTGCAGGTAGCCGACCGCGCCCGTGCCGGCGGCGCCGGTACCGTAGAGCGCGCGCTGGCGGCGCTCCGAGTCCTCGCGGAACCAGCCGAGCTGCGTCGCCAGCAGATGGCGCGGGGTGTGCAGGAAAATCTGCTCGATTTGCAGGTTGAGCGTCGAAGTCTCCTCGTACAGGCGGTTCATCGCCGCGAGGTTGATCGACCTCCAGTCGTAGAGGGACTGGTCGCCCACCGTGGCGTCGCTGGCGAAGAGCGGCTGCGCGGCCCGGATGGAGGTCGGCGCGGTCGTCATCAGGCGCGCCCCGTCGAGCGCCTGCGGCGTGTGGGTCGTCGAGGAGCGCACCGGCCCCCAGGCCACCACGTTGCCGCGATCGACTGACACGAGCGACGTGCCGACGCCGGAGCTGATCGAGCTGGCGAACGCGAAGTACGCCGGCGGGTTGCCGGTGAACGTGCCGAGCACGGAACCGTCCGTGCGGTGCGCACGGTAGGTCACGGGATCCCAGGTCGGCGAACCCGCGGCCCGCCAGGCAGTGATCGCGTCGCGCGGCATGATCATGTTCGGGCGGTTGCCGTGCAACCGGTAGTACGAGTACGACGCGGTGAGCGTGGTCGGGCGGAAGGGCTGATACTTCACCATGGCGTTGAGCCGGTGGGAGTCGGTGCCGGAGGGTTTGCGCTCAAAGCCATCGTGCTGGAAGACCGCGCTTCCGCGCACCGCGAGCACGCCGCGCTGGATCACCCGGTTGGCGTCGAGGCTGGCGCGGTAGCCGCCGTAGCTGTCGGCCCGGAACTGCACCTGGGAGCGAGCCCGCGTGAGATGGGCGCTGGCGGGGACGAGGTTCACCGTGCCGGCGGCGTTGCCCAGGCCGAAGATGTTGGAGTTGGGTCCGCGGCTGATTTCAATCGCGTCGATGTTAATTGGGTCCACCGGCACCCGGCCCGCCGTCTCGTAGTTGCCGAAGGAGATGTTGGCGTTGCCGATGCCGCGGACGCGGTTCGCGTTGATCGGATCCGCCATGGTGTTGTCCGAGGGGCGCCCGCTCTGGTCGATGGTGAAGTCGGTATAGGTCCCGGAACCTTCGGTGCCGGCCTCGTAGGCGAAGACGTCGTTGAGGTCCAGCAGCGCGAAGTCCTGCATCTGCTCGCGTGTCACCACCGAAATCGACGACGCGAGGTCGGCGATCTTGGCGTTGAGGCGCGTGCCGGCCATGGTGTTGGCGGAATAGTATCCGCGCGTGTCGGCGATGACCTCGAACGGGCTCATCACGGTCGCCTCGCCGGCGGCGGCCACCGCCAGGGTCGCGGTCTGCTGCTGCCTGGCGCGGTCGGCCTCCAGCGCGGTCAGTTCCGCGGCGTCGAGCCGGCCATCACGGTTGCGGTCGTGTTTTTCCATTTCCTTCGGAGTCACCTGGGCCAGCGCGATTGAGGCGCCGAGGGCAATGAACAGCAGGCCCGGGCGGCCAAACCAACCGCGGGCGGAGCATCGGGGAATTGGGTTCATAGGGGCAGACGAGGGGAAGCCGCGGCATCACCGGCAGGGCTGGACCTCACTCGCCATGCCGTCGCGTTCGGATGATAGCCTGACGCACCCGTCAGGAAAAGGAATCTCTGCCCGCGCCCGCCGTCCGAAGAGGCATCCCGGCTTCCGGAAGTCCGCAGAACGTTATCTCTTTCGCCTTCTGCGCCGTCCGCAAAACCGGGGCGGAACGACCCTGCCACTTGCGGCCACCGGCGGCCCCAAGTCGTGGACGAGGCAGCCTGCCCGCCTGACCGTCAGCCGGCCGGCGTGCTTTCCTTCCGGCCGCAACGGGACAGGTTGCGGCTGCTTCTCTGAACCGCCCCATGCGCCGCCTTTTTCGTCCCGCCCGATTTCTGCTCGCCGTGCTCCTGGCCGCGGAGTGCACGGCCGCCATCGCCCGCGCACAGCGACAGATGGAGGCGCTCGGACGCGGGGTGGTGGCCGTGCGGACCAGCGCGGCGGAGGTATTCATAAGCTGGCGCCTGCTCGGCACCGACTCGGTCCTGGCCGCGTTCAACGTGTACCGCGGGACCGACCACGGAGCCGCGGTGCGGCTCAATGCCACGCCTGTCACGGACGCCACCTGGCTGTCCGACCGGGGAGCCGAATTGGGCCGGGACCACTCGTACTTCGTCCGGGTGCTGCCCGACGGCATGACCGAGGGACCGCCGAGCGCGGCGTTTGTTCTGCCCGCCAGCGCTCCGGTGCGCCCCTACCTTGCCCTGCCGCTCGAAGTGCCCGGCGGCGGCACCACGCCGGCGGGCGAGGCCTACGCCTACCGCCCGAATGACTGCTCCGTCGGCGACCTCGATGGCGACGGCGAGTACGAGATGGTCGTGAAATGGGAGCCGTCGAACGCCAAGGACAACTCCCAGAGCGGGTACACCGGGCCCGTCCTGCTCGACGGCTACCGGCTCGACGGCACGCGCCTCTGGCGCCTCGACCTCGGCGTCAACATCCGCGCCGGAGCCCATTACACCCAGTTCCTGGTGTATGACTTTGATGGAGACGGCCGCGCCGAGGTCGCCTGCAAGACCGCCCCCGGAACGATCGACGGCCTCGGCCGGCCGGTGCTGCTGCCCGGCGATGATCCGGCGGCCGACCACCGCAACTCCGCCGGCTACATCCTTTCCGGCCCGGAATATCTCACCGTGTTCGACGGCCGGACCGGCGCCGCGCTCGCCACGGCGCCGTACCTGCCGCCCCGCGGCAGCGTCGCCGCCTGGGGGGACAACTACGGCAATCGCGTCGATCGCTTTCTCGCCTGTGTCGCCTACCTCGACGGCCGCCGCCCCAGCCTCGTGATGTGCCGCGGCTACTACACCCGCACCGTGCTGGCCGCGTGGGACTGGCGCGACGGCCGCCTCGACCTGCGCTGGGTGTTCGACAGCGACGACGGCAGCCCGGGCCACGCCGCCTTCCGGGGCGAGGGCAACCACAATCTCGCCGTCGCCGACGTCGACGACGACGGCCGCGACGAGATCGTCTACGGCGCGTGCGTGATCGACGACGACGGCCGCGGCCTCTACGCCTCCGGGCTGCGCCACGGCGACGCCCTGCATGTCGGCGACCTCGATCCGGATCGACCCGGCCTCGAGGTTTGGTCCTGCCACGAAGACGTGAACGGCAACGGCCACATCGGCCTGAGTCTGCGCGATGCCCGCACGGGCGAGCGGCTGTTCACGGTGCGCAACACCAGGGACACCGGTCGCGCCGTCGCGATCGACATCGACCCGCGTCATCGCGGTTACGAATTGTGGGGGGCCACCGGAGGTCTGTATTCTGCGACCGGCGAACTCCTCGGCCCACGCCCGTCGTCGATGAATTTCGCGGTGTGGTGGGACGGCGATCTCCTCCGCGAGATCCTCGACGGCACGGCGATCGACAAGTGGGACTGGGAGCGGAGCGCGAGCACGCGCCTGCTCACTGCGGCCGGCTGCGCGGCCAACAACGGCACCAAGGCCACGCCTGCACTCAGTGCCGATCTGTTCGGCGACTGGCGGGAGGAGGTGATCTGGCGCAGCGCCGACAACCGCGAGCTGCGGATTTTCACGACCACCCACCCGACCGATCATCGGCTGCCCACGCTGATGCACGACCCGCAGTACCGCCTCGCCGTTGCCTGGCAGAACGTCGCCTACAACCAGCCGCCGCACCCGGGCTTCTTCCTGGGCGAGGGCATGGCGCGACCGCCGGTTGCGCTGATTCGGGCCGGCAATCGGCCGGGCCGGCTGGCAAACCTCTCCGTGCGTGCCGGAGTCGATGCCGCGGAGGGCCCACTGATCGCCGGCTTTGCCGCCAGTGGCCCCGGCGCGGTGCCGGTGCTGGTGCGCGCCGTTGGCCCGACGCTCGCAGTCTTCGGTGTGAGCGACGTCCTGGTCGATCCACGCCTGGTGGTGTACACTGGAGGCAACGTCACCACCGTCAGCGACAACTGGTCGGCGGAGCCCCAGGCGGAGGCGATCGCCGCGCAGGCGCTTGCCCTCGGCGCCTTCCCTCTCTCCCGGCCTGGGAACGACTCGGCACTCCTGCTGACCGTTCCTCCGGGGCTCTACACCGCCCATCTGCTGGCGTCTCCCGGAACCCGTGGCACCGGTCTGCTGGAGTTCTATGCCGATTCGGCAGGGGGTGGTTCGGCGCGGCTTTCCAACCTGTCTGTCCGCGCCCAGCTCGTGCCCGGCGCGCCCCCCCTCGCGGCAGGCTTTGTGCTCGAAGCCGCCTCCACGCGCACGGTGCTGGTGAGGGTCGTGGGCCCTTCGCTGGCCCGCTTCGGAGTGCGGGAGACGCTGCGTGATCCCTCACTCACGCTCTTTCGCGGCGGCAGCCGGATCGCCGGCAACGACGACTGGCACCGCGACGGCGGCGCCACGGCCGCCGCGTGCTCCGCCGCCGGCGCCTTTCCGCTGGAGACCGGCTCCCGGGACGCCGCCCTGCTCATGCACCTGCCGGCCGGCGCCTACTCCATCCACGCCGGCTCCGCCGACGGGACGGGCGGCGCGGTGCTCATCGAGGTCTACGCCTGGGAAGATTAGCCCGCCGGCGAGGCCATGCCCCGCGGGCTGCCACTTTCCTGCCGGCGTTTATCCGGAGGCCGACCCACGTCCCGGTCGTTGGGCCATCCGGGGCGAACGCGCCACTCTACAGCGGCAGCGGGCCGTGGGTGAGCTTTTCGCGGAGGCGGGCCTGCGCGCGCTCGAGCAGCTCGGTCATCGTCTCCTCGATCAGGAGCGGCGTGAGCCCGCATTCGCCGAGCATTTCCGCATCGAGTTCGAACAGGAAACCATGGTCGGGCACGCCCGGCCCAAACGACGCCGCCGCATACTTGGCCGCGTGCACGTGCGCCGCGAGCACCCGGCCTTCGCCGGTGGCCCGCCGCGGGGTCTCCGAATGTTCAACCGCCTCGACCAGCAGCGCGGGGAACTGCCAAGCCCGCAGCAGCCGGCCGCCAACCTCCGGGTGGGTGAAGCCAAGGAGTGCGCGCTCCGCTTCGCTCCAGGTGCATCCCGTCGCGGCACAGTGCGCGTCGAGCGCCGGAAACCAGGCGCCACAGGCGTGGCCAACGGCGAGCTGACCCAGGTTGCAAATCAAGGCGGCCGTGTAGGCAACGTCCGGTTCGACCGCTCCCGTCGCCCCGGCCAGCAACTCGGCCGCAATGCCCGTGCACAGCGCGTGCCGGCAGAAGTCCCCCGGGCCGCCGCGCCCCGGTGCGCCCTGCTCCCAGCGGTGCAGCGCGGCGAGCGACGCCAGCCGAAAAAGCTCCCGCTGGCCGAGCCGCATCACCGCCTCGGTGACCGTCTCGACCCCCCCGTCGCCGCCAAACATCACCGAATTGGCCAGCCGCAAAGTCGCCGCCGCCAGGGAGGCATCGACCATGATGATCTGCGCGATTTCGTCGGCGGAGCTGTCGGGATCCGAGATGACTGAAAGCAGCCGCGGCAACAGCGCCGGCGAACAGGGCAACCGCAGAGCGCGGTCGCAAACATCCGGGAGGGAGGGCGGAGGAGGAAGCGGAGCAGCCACGAAGGGAGGAAGACGGCCTCAAGCCGCCTGGAGCAGGGTGCCCGGGTCGAGGATCAGGGCGATGCTGCCATCCCCCAGAATCGCCCCGCCGGCGACCCCGGGCAGGTTGCGCATGAATGCCCCCAGGTTCTTGATCACCACTTCCTGTTTGCTGACCATTTCGTCGACCAGCAGTGCGGAAACGCGGCCGGCGTGCTCGAGAATCACCACGATTCCGTCGGCCGGCTGCTCGGCCTGGGCGGGAATGCCGAAGCGGCGGTGCAGGCGGTGCAGTGGCAGAAGGCGGCCGCGCAGGTCGAGCACCTCCCCGCGGCCTTGAATCGTGGAGACGCTCTCGCGCGCCGGGCGGAGCGCCATCTGGACGGAGGTGCTGGGCAGGATGAAGCGGTCGTCGCCCACCCGCACCACCAGCCCGTCGATGATCGCCATGGTCAGCGGCAGTTTGATCTTGAAGGTGGATCCCTGCCCCACCTCGGAGGTGATCTCGATCGCGCCACGCAGCTTCTCGATGTTGCGCCGCACGACGTCCATGCCGACACCGCGGCCCGACACAGCGGTGACCTTTTCCGCGGTGGAGAAACCGGGCATGAAGATCAAACTGAACACCTCCTCGCGGGTCAGGCTGGCGTTTTCCGGCACGAGGCCCTGCCGGCGCGCCTTGGCAAGAATCTTGTCGGGATCGAGGCCGCGACCGTCGTCGCGCAGCTCGATCACGATGTTGCCGCCCTGGTGGCCGGCGCTGAGATGCAGCGTGCCGCTCTCGGCCTTGCCGCGGGCGCGGCGATCCGCGGGCGGCTCCAGGCCGTGGTCGAGCGCGTTGCGCACCATGTGCACGAGCGGATCGCCGATTTCCTCGACCACGGTGCGATCCAGCTCGGTGTCCTCGCCGCTCGTGACAAAATGCACCTTCTTGCCAACGTCGCGCGCAAGGTCGCGGGCGAGCCGCTCCATCTTCTGGAAGGTCGGCTTGATCGGAATCATGCGCAACGACATCGCGGTGTGCTGCAGTTCCTTGGCAATGCGGGTGAGCTGGGAAACGTTTCGGTGCAGCACGGTGTTCTCGTCGGCCGAGGCGCGCGCCGATTCCGCGAGCTGGCTCTGCACGATCACCAGTTCGCCAACGACGTCCATCAGCGAATCGAGTTTCTCGGTGTTGACCCGCACCGTCTGGTTGCCACCGCCCTGCCCCCCGCGAACCGGGGTGTCGCTCTTCGGTGCAGCCGGCCGCTCCGTCTTGCGCGGTGGTGATGATGGCGCCGCAACGGGCTCCGCCGGGACGGAGACGGCCGGCTCGGCCGGTGGCGGCGCGACCACGGACTCGATCGGCGGCGCGGAGGGTTCGGCGCGCACCGGTGCACCAGCGGCCAGCGATTTGACGGCGCGGATGAGATGGTTGACCGGAATGATCTGCTCGGGAAGCCGGCCCTGCTCGAGGGCGATCGCGATCTGCTGGGTGAGGGCGGAAAGCGCATCACGGCTGCGCAGAATCTCGGTGATGATCGCGGCGTGGAGGCAAAGTTTGCGGTTGCGGGCAAGATCGAGCAGCGACTCCACCTCGTGCGCCAGGGTGTGCATCGGCACGAGGCCGAGGAACCCGGCGTTGCCCTTGATGGTGTGAAACGAACGGAAGATGGAGTTGAGCGCCTCGGGGTTCTCAGGCTCGTGGTCGAGGGCCAGCAGCGCCGCCTCGATTTGCTGCAGGTGATCGACCGCCTCGCCCAGGAACTCGACCAACAGATCGCGATTCTCGTCGAGATGGAGTTCCAGCAGCACATCCGACGGAGCGCCGCCAGGCGCAGCACCGGCGGTTTGGTCCATCACCGCGGGCGCCGGCGCAGACGGGCCTGCCAGCGCGGGCATCGGCTCGCCCGCACGCACCCGACCTACCGCAACCGGCAGCCATTCCGCCAGACCGCGCACGGCCGCCAGCGCGACCTCGTCGAAGGGTTGAGCGGCATCGAGGAGTTGTTCGAGTTGCCGGTGCACGGCGGCAACCGGCTCACGCAATTCCGCACACAGGCTGAAGTGGTCGCGCAATTCACCCAGCAGGCTGTAGGCCGGTACCAGCCCGTCGTCCTTCCCGGGCAACGCCAGGACGGCTTCCATCGCAAAGCGGTTGAGAGTGGCTTCGATGACGGCAAACTGCTCCGGGGAAAGCGACATGTGGGGAGAAGGGTGTGTAACCCTGCAATCGGAACGCCCGGACCAAAGTTTACCTGATTTTTCGGCCTAAACTCCGCGCCGCCGGTGCCGAAGAGACAGAACTGAGTCCTTAACCCAGAACCGAGCCTCCTCATCATGTCCGCCGCCCCCGCCTCCCCCGTTACCTGCGACACCCAGGCCATCGCCGGCAAGTACCTTACTGTCGTACTCGACAACGAATCTTACGGCATCGCCGTCCTGAAGGTCCGTGAAATCATCCGGATGCAGAAGATCACGCCGGTGCCACAGATGCCGGATTTCGTGAAAGGAGTGATCAACCTGCGCGGGCGGGTCATTCCAATCGTGGACCTGCGGGCCAAGTTCGGGCTGCGCGCCGAGTTCGCTGAGCGGACCTGCATCGTGGTCGTGCAAGTCAAGCTGCCCGACGAGCAGGTGGTGCAGATGGGCCTGATCGTCGACTCGGTCGAGGAAGTCGTAACCCTGAATGGGGGCGAGATCGAACCCACGCCCGACTTTGGGACGCGCGTCGACACCACCTACCTGCTCGGGATGGCAAAGGTAAAGGGCCAGGTGAAGACCCTGCTCGACATCGACCGTGTGGTCGCCCCGGAAACCGTCCAAGCCCTCCACGGCGCCTGAAGCCTCCAGAGCCCGTCAGTCGCACTTCACCGACGCCCGGCCCGGAGCCCTCCGGCCGGGCGCCGTCGTTTCACGGCAAGCGGTGGACGAGGCGGGAAAATGCGATTCCGATCGGGTTCTTCCAGGTTCTAAAACCTTGGCTTTGATAACTTTAATCCGATGGTGGACCCTACTGGACTCGAACCAGTGACCTTTTCCATGTCAAGGAAACGCTCTAACCAACTGAGCTAAGGGTCCGAAAAAAACGAGCGGCGATGTAACGCCGCCGCGCCGGGGCAGCGCAAGGAAAAACCTCATTTGCGCGCGGCGCGAGCCGGACTGCGAGGTCGGCTCACCTATCCGCCGGTCGGCGAAAAAAAACCCGGGCCGCGGTGCGATCACGCGCCACCTGCGCCCGCAGTTCATCCAGTCCGGCAAACCGTTGCTCCGGCCGCAGGAATGCCAGCCATTCAACCTCCAGGGCGTCACCGGCATCCCACGGACAGTCGGCCAGCACATGTGTCTCCAGGAGCGGTTCGCCGGCCTCCTCGACGGTCGGCCGGACGCCGTAGTTCGCCACCGCCGGCCGCCCGCCGTCTGGTTCGTCCCCCCCCCGCACCCGCACGGCATAAACCCCGAAACGGGGCCGAAGCTCCGGCTTCCACGGTAGATTCAGGGTGGGAAAACCAAGCGTGCGCCCGAGCCGGCGCCCGGGCGCCACCCTGCCCCGCGCGAAGTAAGGATATCCGAGAGCCGCATTGGCCGAGTCGATTCCTCCCGATTCCAGCAGCCCGCGGATGCGCGTGCTGCTGATGGGTTCGCCGTCGAGGCTCACGCGCGGCGCGCTGAAGACATGGATGCCTTCGCGCCGGCCCGCCGCGAGCAGCAGCGCCACATCGCCCCTCCGCCCCTGGCCAAACCGGAAATTCTCCCCCACGTACACCGCCCTCAGGTGCGGCAGGTGCCGCTGCAGCCAGGGCAAGAAGTCCTTCGCCTTGAGCTCCGCCAACGCGGGCGCGAAGGGCTGCGTGATCACACAATCGACGCCTAGCCGCCGCAACAGGCGCGCCTTCTCCGCCGGCCCCTGAATCAGTCGCGTGGGAGCTTCCGGCCGCAGCAGCGCACTCGGATGCGGCCAGAAAGTGAGCACCGCGCTGATCCCCTGCCCGGCCCGTGCCGACTGCACCGCTGCGTCGATCACCGCCCGATGCCCCAGGTGGACACCATCGAACATCCCGACTGCGAGATGCAGGGGGCGCTCCGGCAGTTTCGCCGCCGCCAGGCCGCTGATTTCCGCCGCGAATGTCATCGGTCGTCCTTTTCCCCGAGGCGCGCCCGCCGCCTTCGCCGTCCTAGAGCGCCACCGGAGGCACGGCGTCGCGAGGGGCGATGAGCCGTCGTTCAATTTCCGGGAGACTCAAGGCGTTGATCTGATCGAGCGTCAGCGCCTGCGAGATATGAAACTTGTCCGTCGCGGTGCGCCGGAGCGCAGCCAGGTGCGCGCCACATCCGAGTTTTTCGCCGAGATCATGCGCCAGCGTGCGCACATAGGTGCCCTTGGTGCAGCGCAGGCGGAAGTCGAACTGTGGCAGGCCAAAGCGCGTGAGCTCCCAGCTCATCACCCGGATGAACCGCGGCTCGCGCGCCACCTCTTCGCCCTTGCGCGCGCTCTTGTAGAGCGGCACGCCGTCGATCTTCACCGCCGAGTACATCGGCGGTGTCTGATACTGATCGCCCAGAAAACCCTGCAGCGCCGTGCGGAGCTGCGCCTCGGTCAACGCGGGCACCGGTCGCGTGAGCATGACCTCGCCGTCCGCATCCTGAGTGTCGGTCGTCCGGCCGAGTTCGATGGTGCCCTCGTATTCCTTGTCGAGGCTCATCAGGTACTGCGACACCCGCGTCGACTTCCCCACGAGCACGATCAACAGGCCCGTCGCCATCGGATCCAGCGTGCCGGCATGGCCGATCCGCTTCATCTTCAACTTGCCGCGCAGGCGCGCGATGACGTCGTGCGAGGTATGGTCGCTCGGTTTGTCGACGAGAAGAATTCCGTCCAGTTCCTTCGGGGGCAGCAGCATGAGTCTCACTCCTCCGCGCGCGCGCGCGCGGCACGGCTGGCGTCAACCTCGGCAAGCCGTTGCGACAGGGCCGCAATCAGGCGGGCTTCGAAGTCGGCCGTTCCGGTCTTGAGGTTCAGCCCCGCGGCGCAGGCATGGCCCCCACCGTTGAAACGGGCCGCCACCAGGTCGACGCGATACGTGGGCTCCTTCGCCCGCAGGCTCGCCTTGAGCGTCCCGTCTTCCCGCCGCTCAATCAAGGCGCCAATCTCGACGCCTTCGATGCTGCGGGCGTAGTCGACCAGACCCTCCGTGTCCTCGGGGTGCGAACCGGTCTCCTCGAAGATGCCCGCCGGCAGGGCGCCCAGGCAGACCCGACCGCCGCACTCCAGCCGCAGTGACGCGAGGAAACGCTGCAGCAGCCGCAGCTTGCCCTCGGTCTCGCGTTCGTAGAGTTCGTAACCCGCCTCGGCCGGGCTCGCTCCCCGTGCGACCAACTCCCCGGCCAGCACGAAGCAACGGCGCGAAGTCGACGCGAAACGGAACTGGCCGGTGTCGGTGAGAATGCCCGCATACAGCGCCTGGGCACTCTGCGCGTCGATCGGCAGCCGATGATCGAGCAGCAGGCCCGCCAGCATCTCGCAGGTCGCAGCCGAGGCACTGTCGACCAGGTTGAATACGGCGAAGCCGGCGTTTGAAAGATGATGATCGATCACGCCCACCGGTTGCGGGTATCGCGCCTTCAGTCGCTCCCCGCCCCGCCCGTGGTCGGCGCAATCGACAAACACCGCGGCGCGGTCTTCGCCGTTGCGCAGCACGTCATCCGTCCGACGAAACGGCATGCCGCGCACCAGAAACTGCAGGCGGCGCGGGACCGGATCGGGATTCACACAAATCACATCAAGCCCGCGCGCCGCGAGCACCCGCGCCAGCGCGACCTGGGCGCCAATGCAATCGCCATCCGGGCGGGCGTGGCCACAGACCGCCACCTTCCGTCCGGCCAGGGCGGCCAGCAAATCGGCGAATGGTGCGGAAAGCTCCGGAAAAAACAGCTCCACGGGCTCGTCCCTCGTCACTGCGGCCCCGGGCGCGGCGCCGGGTGTTCGATTTCATCCAGCACCTGCAGGATGCGGGCACCCCGGGCGGCTGAGGAGTCCAATACGTATTCCAGCTTTGGCAGGTATTTCAGCACAATCCTGCGGCCGAGCTCGGCGCGGATCTCGGGCGCCTTCGCCCGCAGCCATCGCAACTTCGCCGCCGCCATCTCCGCGTCGCCCACCACCGCGACAAACACGCGGCCGTCGCGCAAGTCGGGCGAGATGCGCACCTCCGATACCGTCACGGCCACCGCCTCACTCTGGTAGCGACGGTGCAGGATGTCGCTGAGCTCGCGCTGAACGAGCTCGTTGACGCGCACGGTTCGGTTGCTCATCGGAAGAACAGGGTCCGGCGGTGGCCTGGCGGTCACGGGAGGTCTCCCGGGAATCGCGGACCGGACCCGCGGTTTACAGGGCGGCGCGGACCTTCTGGATTTCAAAACACTCGATGACGTCGCCCGCGTTGTAACCGTTGAAGTCGTCGAGCTTGATGCCGCATTCCAGTCCCGCCCGCACCTCGTTGGCATCGTCCTTGAAGCGGCGCAACGTGGCAATCCGCCCCTCGTGGATGATTTCGCGGCCGCGGCGCAGGCGCGCGGAGGCGTTGCGGTTGATCTTGCCCTCGGTGACAAGGCAGCCAGCGACGAAGCCCTTCGCCAGCGGAAAGACCTGCCGCACCTCTGCGGCGCCGGTCTTGATCTCCTTGATGTCCGGGTCGAGGAGATCCGCCATCATCTCCCGCACCTTGTCGCCCATCTCGTAGATGATGTCGAAGCTCTCGATCCGCACCCCGTGGTGCTTGGCGAGCGGCGTGACGCCGTTTTCCAGCCGCGTGTGAAAACCGATGATGACCGACCCGGCGGCGCTGGCCATCAGCACGTCGTTCTTGGTGACGAGGCCGACGTCGATCGAGACAATCTCGAGTTCGACCTTGGCGCTCTTGATGCCCTCGAGGATGGCGCGCACGGCCTCGGATGAACCGTAGACATCCGTCTTCACGAGCACCTTGAGCACCTTGGCCTGGGTGGCCGCGATGTTGGCGAAAAGCTGCTCGACGGACACTTCCTTCGGTGCGGCCGCAGCGGTGGTGGCCTCCTTCTTGAGGCGCAACTGCTCCTCTTCGGCGAGCTTCTCGGCCTCGCGGGCATTCTTCACCGCCCGGAAGCTGGCGCCACTGTCGGGAGTTCCACTCCAGCCGATCACCCGCACCGGGGTGGCGGGGGGCGCCTCCTTGATGTTCTTGCCCTGATCATCGAACATCGCACGCACCTTCGCGAAATGGGGTCCGCTGACAATCGCATCCCCGACGCGCAGGGTGCCCCGTTGCACAATCACCGTGGCGAGCGGACCGCGCCCGAAGTCGATTTCCGACTCGATGACGATGCCGCTGGCCTCCGCCTTCGGGTTGGCCTTCAGCTCCAGCACATCGGCCTGCAACAGCAC
>CAZDGC010000094.1:8826-28188 GCA_964504885.1 uncultured Opitutus sp. | reverse complement strand
CCACCAGCAGCCTGACCGCCTCCGGGGTCACGCGCGCAGTTCAAAGATCGCCTCGATCTCCACCGCAATCTGGCCCGGCAGCGAGCCCATCCCGACCGCACTGCGAGCGCCCACGCCCGCCTCCGCACCGAACACCTCCGCCATCAGCTCGCTGTATCCATTGATCACTTGCGGATGCTGCGCAAAGTCCGGTGGACAGTTCACCATGCCGAGGGACTTCACGAGCCGTTTCACCCGCTCCAGACCGCCAAGCTGCGCCCGCAGCGTGGCGAGGATCGCCAGCCCCGTCTGGCGCGCGGCGTCCCGGCCCTGCTCCAGCGTGAGGTCGACGCCGACCCGGCCGGTGATCCACGTGCCGTCCGCGCGGAGCGGTCCGTGGCCGGAGACGTAGGCCATCGCACCGGCGATCACCACCGGCTGATAGATCCCGCCCGGCTTGGGCAGGGGCGGCAGGACGAGCTGGAGGGCGGCGAGACGGGCTTCGGGGTTCATGGAGTTTCGCGCCGGTTTGCCAGCCCGCCCCGGTCAACGCAACGCCTACGTGCCGGGCGCTTGCCAGCGCCCGCCCGCGGCGGTTCACTGGCCCTTTCATCGTGATCGACGCCACTCCGCTGATCGACAGCCTCAAGCCCGACTGGCGCCTGCTGCTTCCGACCATCCGGGCGGAGTTCCGTGACTACTCGCGGCAGAAGCTCCGCGCGGATGCGTTCGCGGCCCTCACCGTCACGCTCGTTTCCATCCCGCAGATTCTCGGCTTCGCCCTGGTCCTCGGCCTGCCCCCGACCACGGTGCTGACCGGCGCCATCGTCGGCGCCTTTGTTTCCGCGCTCTTTTTCTCGTCGAAGCTCGTAATCTTCGGCGCCACGAACTCCGTCTCGCTGCTCGTGGCCTCCGCGATTCACTACGGACGGCCGACGGCGCTGTCGCCTCTGGAGCTCGCGGTGGTGCTGGCCGGGTTGATTGGTCTGCTGCAAATTGTCGCCGCGCTGCTGCGGATCGGGCAGGTCACGCAGTTCATCTCGCGCTCCGTCACGATCGCCTACTCATCGGCGACCGGCGTGCTGCTGGTGGCGACGCAGTTGCACGGACTCTTCGGTCTGGCCCGCGACCGGAGCCAGCCGATGTGGTTGCAGTTGTGGACCGGCCTGCAGCAGATCGCCCTCCTCGATTTCCACGTGGCGGTGCCCCTGGCGGGTGGCGGCACCCTGGCACTGTATCTCCTGCTGCGCGCCGCCCGCCCGGCCTGGCCGCACGTCCTCGTCGGCCTCACGCTGGTGACGCTGGCGTTCTGGCACGTGCCGTTCCTCGCGCAACTGCCCGTGCTCACGCTCGCCGACCAGGGCGCGATCGACGCGACCCTGCCTGGCTACGCCGGCGTGCCGTTCGGGCCGGAGGATCTGCCCCTTCTGCGCACCATCCTGAGCACGGCGCTCGCCATCGCGCTCCTCGGGATGATCGAGGCGGTGTCGATCGCCAAGACCCACTCGATCACGCACGGCGAACACATCGACCCGAACCGCGAGATCATGGGCCTCGGCACCGGCAACCTCGCCAATGCCTTCTTCGGCACGGTCCCGGGCTCCGCGTCTTTCGTCCGCTCGGCGGTCAACGCTCAGAGCGGCGCGCGCACCCAGGTCGCCGGCCTGGCCGCGGCGGTCTTCCTCCTGGTCGCCCTGCTACTGTTCGCCCCCGTGCTCAACCACATCCCGATCCCCGCGCTCTCCGCCGCGCTCGTGCTGGTCGGGCTGCGGATGATCGACACCCGCCAGCTCGCCATCGCCATCCGTTCGACCGGCTCCGACGCCATCGTGGTCCTCGTCACCCTCGGCTCCGCCCTCGTCCTGCCCCTCGACACCGCCATCTATCTCGGCATCGGCATCTCGCTCGCGCTCGCCCTGCGCAAGGCCTCCACGCCTTCGCTGGTGGAATACACCTTCGATTCCTCCGATCAGCTTGCGCAACTCTCCGATTCGACCGCCCGTCCGCATCCCCAGATCGCGATCATCCACGTCGAAGGGGAGCTTTTCTTCGGCGCCGCGGACCTGTTCCAGGAACACGTGCGCCGGCAGGTCGAGCGTGAAAACCTCCGCGTCGTCGTGCTCCGGCTCAAGAGCGCGCGCCACCTCGACGCCACCACGGTCTTCGCGCTGCACAGCCTCGACGACTGGCTGTCCCGGACCGGCCGCCACCTGCTGATCAGCGGTGTGCCGGATGCGGTGATGCGCGTTCTGCGCAACAGTGGCCTGCTGAAGAAACTCGGCGACGAGAACGTGTTCCCGGTGGAACAGAATCCCAACCTCGCCACGAAACGGGCGCTGCTGCGCGCCCAGCAGTTGCTGCAGACCACCGAGGCCGACGTGCGGCTCTTTTACGATCGCCCGCCGCCGGACGCGCCGCCGGCCGCTTCGGCGTGAGCAGGCTCGCCCTGGCGTCGGAATTTTCGCAAGGTCGCGGCATGAACCGCCGCCAGTTCCTCCATGCTTCCGGCGCCGCCCTCGGGGCGGTCGCGCTTACCCACCCCACCCCCGCCCGCGCGGGGCAGTTCACCGGCAAGATCCGCAAGTCCCTCAAGTGGGGCATGGTCACCGGCGCGAAGGGCCTGCCCCTCGCCGAGGCCTTCCGCAAGCTGCGTGAGTGCGGCTACGAGGGAGTCGAACCCAGCCTCAGCCACGTCAAGAACCCGGACGAATGGGTCGCCGCGAGCAAGGCAAGCGGGCTGATCATCGACGGCACGGTCGGCGCCCGCACCGAGGATCTCGGCGACGGCATCGATCTGACGAAGAAGCTCGGCGGCGACTCGATGCTGGTGGTTGCCCGCTACGATCAGAAGCAGGGCCTGGTGGCGAACTGGAACCGCTGCCGCGACGAGCTCAAGGCCGCCGCCCCCCACGCCGCCAGGCAGCGGATCAAGCTGCTGGTCGAAAATGTCTGGGCGACCTTCCTCATCAGCGCCTTCGACATGGCGCGCTTCATCGACGAAATCGGCAGTCCGTGGGTGCAGGTGCATTTCGACGTCGGCAACATGATGCGCTGGGGCGTCGCGGAGCATTGGGCGCAGGTGCTGGGCAATCGTTCGCAGAAGCTCGATGTGAAGGAGTACGACCTGAACAAGGCGATGAAGGAGGGCATGCAGAAGGGTTTCGACGTGCCGATGGGCGCAGGCAGCATCAACTGGCCCGCCGTGCGCGCCGAACTGGCGAAGCTCAACTTTACGGGGTGGGCCGCCGCCGAGGTCCGCGGCGGCGACTGGACCCGCCTCACCGAGGTCTCCCGCCAGATGGACCGCGTGCTGGACCTCTGATCTGATCCCGGATGCTCCATCCATGCGACGGTAAACTGCCGCCGCGTGGTCGAGCTGATCCAAGGCGGCGCGATCGGCCCCGTGCACAAGGTCCACGTCTGGGTGTCCTGATGGCCCCGGCGTGGCCCAGATGATCACCGCCGGGCGGCTTGCGGCCCCGTCGGCCACGACATGCCGTTTCTGACCAAGCTGGCCACGCAATCCGCTGGCCGACCCGCCGCAGCGCTTCTCCCGCCCCGGGGCTTTACGTTCCGCCCGTTGCGCGGCAGTCTCGGAGAGCCGGCGCACGGTTTCCCCCAGTGAATTCCCTCCCTCAGAACGTGTCGGAACGGCTCAATGCCGCGAGGACTGAGGTCGGACCTGCGGTTTCGCGGGATCCGCCCGCTCCTGCCCGCCTGAGTTTCACAACGAAACGCTCCATCCAGCACCCTCGGCTCCCCATGCTGCGTCTCATCCTGCCCTCGTTGCTCGTCGCGGTGCTCGACTTCACCGCCCATGCCGCCGGCGAACCGCCGCTCGCACGCCTGCGCCTCTTCGCCCCCGCCGAACTCAGGCAGTGGTCCACCGCGGAGAGTCGGGTGGCCGTCGCCGCCGCCGACACAGGCGAAGCCGCCGGTGCCCTGCATTGGAGCGTCGTCGTCGATCACACCACCGGCGAACCAAAGTACCCGATCGGCTGGCCACGCGTGAACCGGAGCCTGCCCGCCGGCCCACAACGCGACTGGTCCGACTGGGACTACCTCGAGTGCCGCGTGCTGGTGCGCACCAACCGGGAGTCGCTGCCCTCCATTCCCGCCGGGCTCGGCCTGCACACCCCCGATCGAGCCGGAGCCTACCAGCGCACCCTCGCCGAACTCCAGGCCGGCGCCTGGGTGCACGTGCGGATCCCCATCGCCTCGATCCCGCGTCACCACGAGGTGCGGCAGATCCAGTTTCACATCGCGGAATCAAACTACCGCCATGGCGACCGGCTCGACTTCTACTTCCGCGACTTGGCGCTCGTGCGTCACACCATGCCCACGCTGCTCGCGTTTACCGCGGAGAACACGGTGGCGTTCACGGAGGCGAGTTCGGTCACACTCCGATTGAATGTTGCAGGGATTGACCGCGGGCATGCTGCCACGCTGGCTGGCCGCCTGGCGCAGCGCGACCGCGTGCTCGCGCGACGCGAATTTCGCGTCCACCGCGGTCTGACCACCGTCCCATTTCCGCTCGGAACCGGCCCGTTTTCGGAAGGCGACTACGACCTCAGCCTGCAATTCGGAGAGGGAGACGTGGTGTACGTGCTCCCGTTCCGTCTGGTCGATTCGCCCTGGAAGGACTTGCCATGACCCCGAGCTGCCGCCGCTCCGCCTGGTGTTCGTTAGCCGTCATCGCCCCTCTCGCCGGAGCGCTGAACGCCGCCGCCGCCCCGTACCTCTACGAATTCGGTCCGCCGAAATCCGCGCTCTGGCCGGGCTTTTCCGCCATCACGCCCGCCACGGTGGCCACCGCCACCACCGCCGGCTGGCAGGAGCCCTCGCGGCTCACCGCCAAAACCCAGGCCTACCGCAGCCTCGTCGAAAACCGCTCCCGCGGCACCACCGAACCACCGCCGATCTGGACCAACGCGATCACCGAGGACGCAATTCTCGGCCGCGCCCCCGCGACGTTCACGATTCCGGCTGCGCCCGGCGATTACGACGTCGCCGTCATCTGCGGTACCAGCGACCCCGCGCAGCGCGGCCAATATTTCGACTTCACTCTCGCCGCCGGTGCGCAAACCAAGCGCGTGCAGTTTGAAGGTCCGTACCGCTTCCAGGTGATCCGGCTGCGAACGCGCCTCGCCGCCGGGGAAACGCTCGCGCTCACGGTTGCCCCGCGCAGCCAGTGGGCGGTCAACGCCGTCCTCGCGTGGAGCGCGGCCGACGCTGCACACGTGGAGCGCGAAATCCTCACGCCCTTCAAGGAATGGACCTTCCGCCTGCCGCCGCAGGAATGGGCGAAGTGGCAGGAGGAAACCGGCCCGGCACCCGATCCCGCGACCGCGCCCCCGCCGGCCGCCGCCGATCGCGCGCGCGGTTTCACCGTGTACACGCGGCCGACGCTGGAATGCGTCTACCCGGGCACGCGCCCGCGAGCGGAGGATCTCGACCCGGCAATCCGCCTCTTCAGCCCGCCGGGCGAGGCCAACGCGGCCAACCTCGTCGTCCTCCCTCTCCGGGCCTTGCGTGATGTCACCGTCACGCCCGGCCCGGTCGGCCCGATCGCAGCGGAGCACATCGAGGTGCGGCGCGTGCGTTACAGCCGTGCCCGGCCCAACTACACCGTGCAGCACCGCTACCGCATCGTGCCGGACGCGCTGGAGCGCTTCACGCGCGGCGACCTGCCGGCCGGCGAGAGCACGCGCTTCTGGCTCACGGTGCGAGTGCCCCCGCGCACCCCGGCCGGCGATTACCGCGGCACCGTCACCATCGCCGGCCCGGAGGGATCCGCCGCCGTGCCGGTCCGGCTGCGCGTACTGCCAATCGTCCTGCGCGAGGATCCGAACAGGCTATACGGCATCTACTACCGCCATCCGCTCGATCTCGCCGCCAGCGCAACCGACGACGTCTCGCGCGAGTACTTCCGCCGCAAGGCCGACCTCGAGCACGCCGACCTGGCCGCCCACGGCACGCGCAACGTAGTCCTCAGCCTCGGCGGGCGCGCCGCCGACGCCCAGGGACGCTTCGCGTTCAACTGGGATCTGCTCGCCGAAAAGCTCGCCCTTTGGCAAAAACACCGGTTCGCCGGGCCCGCGGTGCTCGGCATCCCGACCGACAGCGTCTATGCCAAGCATGTCGGCGAGCGCTACGGCTCGCACCTGCGGGCGGTAAAGGATCCGCCCGCGGCGTTCGAAACCGAGCTCACCGAACTCGTGCGGACCGTCGAGGCCGAGCGGGTGCGACGCGGCTGGCCGGAATTCCTGTATTACCCCGTGGATGAGCCGGGCACCGCCCCCGCGGCGGTGAACTTCATGGTCAAGGTGCTGCGCGCCGTGAAGGCCGCCGGCGTCCGCACCTACGTCACCGCGGATCCCACGCACGAGCAGTTCGACCCGTTGCGGCCGTTCGTCGACGTGTGGTGCACGCAGCCGTTCGCGCCCGACCGCGACACTGTGCTCGCCGATTCGCGTGCCCGCGGGGTCGAGTACTGGTGTTACCCCAATCACATCAACGGCGAGAACGACCACACGCCTGTGACCGGCGCGCGAATGACCTACGGCTTCGGCTTCTGGCGCTCCGGCTTCCGTGCGCTCCTCCCCTGGATCTACCAGTATAACGTCGGCGATCCCTGGAACTACCTCGACGGCGCCACCAGCGACTTCTTCAACCGCAGCGAGTCCGACGGCACACCGGTTCCCGTCGCGATGTGGGAGGCCTACCGCGAAGGGTGGACCGACTATCGTTACGTGCACACGCTCGAGCAACTCATCGCCGAGGCGAAACGCCGCGCCACGTCCGCCGCCCTCACCGCCGCCGCAACCGCCGGAGGCGAACTGCGGTTCATCTGGGACGCGATCCGTGTCCAGCCGAAATACAAGCATGACGATCTCTGGTCGCCCGCCGACTTCGACGTGTACCGCTGGATCGTGGCGCGGGAGATCCTCGCGCTGCAGGAGACCCTCGGCACGAGCCCGGCTGGTGCGGGACGATAGCCCCACGGCGTTCCCCGGTCCGGAATCCTCCCCACGCGACCGAAGCCGCAGCCGAACAAGTAACCGCGCCGCCACCCAAGGTTCAGCCGCGCTTCAGCGGAGCGAAGGCGTGGTGAACGCCTAGCCGGGCATGAAGCCCCGCGGTCGCTGCGCTCCCACGCGACTTCCCGGCAATGTCCCCGCGTCCGGTCAGGCCGATCCGGAGTTCTTCACCCGCTCCTGCAGATAGAGATGGATTCCGCGGGCCGCGCGCCGGGCATCGCGGACGGCATGGACCACCAGGCTCGGACCGCGAACAGAATCGCCGCCGGAAAACACGCCGGGAAGGTTGGTCATCTGGTTGTCGTCAACCTTGATGGAACCCCAGCGGTCGGTCGCGAGCGGGGTGGCATCATTGCCGGAGGAGAAGGGCACTGGATCGAATCCGTAGGCCACGAGCAGGATGTCAGCCGGCACGACAAACTCGGAGCCGGGCACCGGCTTCGGCGAACGCCGGCCCGAGGCATCGGGGGCTCCGAGCTCCATCCGCACACAGCGCACCGCCTTCACGGTCTGGTCGGGCCCGGCGAGAATTTCGACCGGGTTGCAGAGAAACTCGAAGCGCGCGCCCTCCTCAAGGGCGTTGGCATACTCCTTGCGGCTGCCGGGCATGTTGGCGAGATCACGCCGGTAGAGGCAGACCGCCTCGCGAGCGCCGCTGCGCAGGGCGGTGCGCAGGCAGTCCATCGCGGTGTCGCCGCCGCCGAGCACCGCCACACTCCTGCCGGTGACGTCGACCGGCGGCAGGTCGAGCAGCGGCGAGTTGACGTTCTTCTGGATGAGGAAGGGCAGCGCCGCAGTGACGCCCTTCAGGTCCGCGCCGGGCAGGTCGAGGGGTTTGGGTTTCTGCGCGCCGAAGCTGAGAAAGACCGCGTCGAATTCGCGACGCAGCCAGTCGAGCGAGACGTCGCGCCCCACCTCGACGCCGAGTTTGAACTTCACGCCTTTGCGCGTGAGCAGCTCAACGCGACGTTCCACGATCTGCTTGTCGAGCTTGAACGCCGGGATGCCGTTCACCAGCAGCCCCCCGGGGATGAGTTGCGCCTCGAAGATCGTCACGTCGTACCCGGAGGTGGCGAGTTCGTCCGCACACGAGAGACCGCCGGGCCCCGAACCGACCACGGCCACCCGGAAGCCGTTCGGCTCCGCGGGGGTCACGTCGACGCCATGGTGGGCAAAGGCGTAGTCGTTGATGAAACGTTCAATCGCGCCGATCGCCACGGGATCGCCCCGCGAGCCCAGGATGCAGGCGCCTTCGCAGAGACGCTCCTGGGGGCAGACCCGGGCGCAGATCTCGGGAAGGTTGCTGGTGGAGCGCGAAATGGCCGCGGCGGCGAGGAACTCCCCGCGAGCGGCCAGGGCCAGCCACTCCGGGATGCGGTTGCAGAGCGCGCAACCCTGACGGCAGAGCGGATCCGGACACTGGATACAGCGGCTGGCCTGAGCCTGGGCGTCCGCTTCGCTGTGGCACGAGTAGATCTCGCCGAAGTCCCCCACCCGCTCCGAGGCGGCGCGTTTGGGCGGCGGCTGGCCCGACACCTCCGCCCAGGCATGTTTCGGGCTTCCCGCCACCGGCATCGTGGGCGCCGGAGGAGTGGGGTTTTCGGAAGAGGTGGGCTCGCGGGACGGCATTGGGGTCAGGTGCCGGCGGGGTGCGGGGGGCGGACCGGCCTACACCCGCCAGCTTTGGAGGATTCGGATGTAATTGGCACGCTCGAAAGCCGACGGATCCGGGCAGCGCCCCAGATTGAGCGCGCCGCGGAGCTGTTCGACATTCTCGTAACCGCGTTCGGTGAGCCAGGTGCGCAGGCCGCCGAGCAGGGAGGTGAGGATGCGCGGTCCGTTGCGCAGCAGCACCGAGACCAGTTGCACGGCGTGGGCGCCGGCGAGCAAGGCCTTGACGATGTCGTCGGCTGTGTGCACGCCGCCACTGACCGCCAGCGAGCCGCGCGCCTGGGGCGAGAGGATGGCGAGCCAGCGCAGGCGCAACAGGAGCTCCGACGAATCCGAGAGTCGCAGTTGCGGCTGAACCTCAAGATCCTCGATATTGAAATCCGGCTGGTAAAACCGGTTGAAGACGACCACGCCCTTCGCCCCGGCGGCCTCGAGCTCTGCCGTGAAATTGGCGGGGGAGGTATGGAAGGGCGAGAGCTTGACCGAGACGGGAATCTTCACCGAACGCACGACATTGCCGACGGTCTCCAGCATGCTGCCCTCGATGTACTCGGCGTCGACCCCGCTGTCCGTGACGAGCTGGTAAAGGTTCAGCTCGATCGCATCAGCGCCGGCGTTCTCAAACTTCCGCGCGTACTCCGTCCAGCCGCCGGGCCGGCAGCCGTTGAGCGAGGCGATGACGGGAATCGTGAGCGACGTCTTGAGGTGCTCGATCTGGCGCAGGTAGTGATCCGGCGTGAGCTGGTATTCCGAAAAGCCAGGGAAGAACGAGGTGGCCTCGGCAGTGCTTTCGGCCGGGGTCTCCAGGTGGTAGACCAGCGCGCGCTGCTCGGCGTCGATCTGCTCCTCGAAGAGCGAGCGCATCACGATCGCCGCGGCGCCGGCGTCCTGGAGCTGGCGGGCGGCGGCGGTGTTGTCGCAGAACGGCGACGCGCCGACCACCAACGGATTCTCGAGCTTCAGACCGAGGTAGGTTGTGGTGAGATTCATGAGGAAGTGTGACCGTTGTTGGATCCGGCCTGCGGCGCGGCGAGGTGCTGGTAGAGGGCGTAATGGCGGCGCACCTGGGCCTGGGCCTCGGCCGCCAGCTCGTCGGCCCGGGCGGGCGCAAGGTTGCGGAGGATGCCGAACCGGGTCTCGTTGGCCATGAACTTGCCGAGGTCGACCTTGGGCGCGCCGGAATCGAGCTTGAGCGGCACCTCACCCTTGGCGGCCAGCCGCGGATCGAACCGGAACAGCGGCCAGTAGCCGGAGTCGACGGCGAGCTTCTGCTGTTCGATGCCAAGGTGCAGCGAATACCCGTGGGCGATACAGTGCGAGTAGGCGATGACGAGCGCCGGACCATCATAGGCCTCGGCCTCCCGCATCGCCATCACCGTCTGCCCGTCCTTCGAGCCAAAGGCCACCCGGGCGACATAGACATGGCCGTACTGCATCGCGATCAGAGCGAGATCCTTCTTGGCGATCGGCTTGCCACCCGCGGCGAACTTGGCCACCGCGCCCATCGGCGTTGCCTTGGAGGACTGGCCGCCGGTATTGGAGTAAACCTCGGTGTCGAGCACGAGCACCTTGACGTTGGCCCCGGAGGCGAGGACGTGGTCCAGCCCGCCGTAACCGATGTCGTACGCCCAGCCGTCACCGCCCACGATCCAGACGGTCTTTTTCACCAGGTCGTCGGCGAGGGCGATTAGCTTGCGGGCGTCCGCTGAGTCGAAGGAACGCAACGCCTCCTTGAGGGCCGCCACGCGGGCCCGCTGTTCGGCGACGCCGGCCTCCGTGGATTGGTCGGCCTGCAGCAAGGCCGTCGTGAGGTCGGGACCGACGCGGGCACCCAGGTTCTGCAGGAGCAGCTTGGCGGTCTTGTTGCGCTGCTCGACCGCCAGGTGCAGGCCAAGACCGAACTCCGCATTGTCCTCGAAGAGCGAGTTGGCCCAGGTCGGACCGCGCCCGTCGCGATTGGCGCTGTAGGGCGTGGTCGGCAGGTTGCCGCCGTAGATCGAGGAGCAACCGGTGGCGTTGGCGATGAGCAGGCGGTCGCCAACGAGCTGGGTCAGGAGCTTCAGGTACGGCGTCTCGCCGCAGCCCGCGCACGCACCGGAGAATTCGAACAGCGGCTCCATGAACTGGGTGCCCTTGACCGAATTGGCGTCCAGCTTGGTGCGGTCGGGCTCGGGCAGCTTGAGAAAAAAGTCCCAATTGGCGCGGTCGGCGGCCAGGCGCGGCGGCTGGGCGACCATGTCGATGGCCTTGTGGCGCGGGTTGGACTTGTCCTTGGCTGGGCAGACCATCACGCACAGGGAGCAACCGGTGCAGTCCTCGGGCGCAACCTGCAGGGTGTAGCGCTGCCCCGGGAATTCATTCGAGCGGAACGGCACACTGAGGAACCCCTCCGGCGCACCCGTGAGCGCCTCCGGCGGACAGAACTTGGCGCGAATCGCCGCGTGCGGGCAGACCATCACGCACTTGTTGCACTGAATGCAGATCTTCGGATCCCACGCCGGCACCTCGAGGGCGATGTTGCGCTTCTCGACGCGCGCCGTGCCGGTCGGCCAGCAGCCGTCCAACGGGATGGCGCTCACCGGCATCAGGTCGCCCTCGTTGGCCAGCAGCCGCGCGGTAACCGTGCGCACGAAGTCGGACTCGCCCGCAAAACTCGGGGGGACAGTGGCCTGCGCCTCCACGTCAACCTCGACCGGCACTTTCAACTCCTGCAGGCCGGCGAGCGCGGCGTCCACCGCCGCGTAGTTCATCTTCACGATCTGCTCGCCCTTGCGGCCGTAGGTCTTCTGGATCGCCTTCTTGATCTGGGCAATGGCCTCGTCCTGTGGCAGCACCCCGGACAGGGCGAAGAAGCAGGTCTGCAGGACGGTGTTGGTGCGGCGGCCCATGCCGCTGGCGTTGGCCACCTGGGTGGCGTCGATCACGAAGAACCGCAGTTTCTTCGTGATAATCGTCTGCTGCCACTCCCGCGGGAGCTGCTTCCAGGTCTCCTCGGGCGAATAAGGCGAGTTGAGGAGCACGGTGGCCCCCACGTTGGCATAGCCGAGCACATCGACCCGGCCGACAAAGCTGAACTGGCTGCAGGCCACGAAGTCCGCCCGCCGGATCAGGTAGGGCGCGCGCACCGGCCGCGGGCCGAAGCGCAGGTGCGAGGTTGTCATCGAACCCGACTTCTTCGAGTCGTACACGAAGTAACCCTGTGCGTAGTTCGAGGTCTGCTCGCCGATGATCTTGATCGAGTTCTTGTTGGCCCCGACCGTGCCGTCGGCCCCGAGCCCCACGAATACGCAGCGGCGCACGTCGGACGCCTCGAGATCGAAGTCGGCGTCGAAGGGCAGCGAGGTGCCCGAGACGTCGTCGAGGATTCCAACCGTGAAATGGTTCTGCGGCTCCCACTTCGCGAGATTGTCGAACACCGCCCGCACCATGCCGGGCGTGAACTCCTTCGAGCCGAGGCCATAGCGGCCACCGACCACGCGCGGAGAACCCGCGAGCGGCGACCGTCCCTCCGCCAGCGCGGCCTGCACATTGAGGTACATCGGCTCGCCAACCGAGCCCGGTTCCTTGGTGCGATCCAGCACGCCAATCGCCTTCACGCTGGGCGGCAGTGCGGCCAGGAACGACTTGACATGGAAGGGTTGGAAGAGCCGCACGGCGATGACGCCGACCTTTTCGCCCCGTCCATTCAACCAGTCGACCGTCTCGGCGATCGTCTCAATCCCGCTGCCCATCGCGACCACCACCCGCTCCGCCTCGGGGTGCCCGTGGTATTCAAACAACCTATACTGCCGCCCCGTCGCGGCGGCGAACTTGTCCATGATATCCTGCACGTGCCCGGGCAGGTCGCGGTAGAAGGGGTTCACTGCCTCGCGCCCCTGGAAGTAGACGTCGGGATTCTGCGCTGTGCCCCGGATGGTGGGCGCATCGGGCGTCATCTTGCGGGCCCGGAACGCGGCGATGTCATCCTCGTCAATCACCGCGCGCAGGATGTCATCGGTGAGCAGGGAGATCTTCTGCACCTCGTGCGAAGTCCGGAACCCGTCGAAGAAGTGGATGAACGGCACGCGGGCGCGGTAGCTCGCGGCATGGGCGATCAACGCCAGGTCGTGCGCCTCCTGCGGGGAGTTGCTGGAGAGCAGGGCCGCTCCGGTCGCGCGGCAAGCCATCACGTCCTGATGGTCGCCGAAGATCGACAGCCCCTGCGCGGCGATGGCGCGCGCGCTCACATGGAGCGTGAAGGGCAGCAGCTCGCCCGCAATCTTGTAGAGATTTGGGATCATCAGCAGCAGTCCCTGCGAGGCGGTGAACGTGGTGGTGGCCACGCCGCCCAGGAGCCCGCCGTGGGCGGTGCCGGCCGCTCCACCCTCCGACTGCATCTCCACCACCCGTGGAATCTCGCCCCACAGGTTCAACTTGCCCGCCGCGGCCCACTCGTCGCAGGTCTCGGCCATGTTGGAGGAAGGGGTGATCGGATAAATCGCGATCAGCTCGTTGAGCCGGTAGGCAACCGAGGCGACGGCCTCGTTGCCATCACACGTGATAAATTCCGATTTCGAAGGCTGAGTGGGCATGGCGTAAAGTGAACATCCCGTGGGAAAACGGGAGTGCGGACGCAGTGTGCCAGACGCCGCCCCGGCCGGACTACGCAGCCCTTGCCAATCGCGGAGCATGAATTGCGGGATTCCCCTCCGCCCGCGTTCCTCCTTCCCTCCCGCACGCTGTCACGTAATACGTGACGAACGCCCGGCCGCCGGGCGCCGCTTCCGGCTGGCGGTCCCGCCTCCCCCGAGGCGAGCCACCGCATCCCACGCGCCGGAGCGCAACCTGCTTCGCGAACCGCGGTCCGGATGGGGAAAGGCCGCCCGCCGGTCCCCGGCCGGCGGCCACCGTTCCGCCTTCCCCCCTTCCCCCGCTCCGCCATGAACCACCTCCCTCCGGCCTCCCGCCTCCCCCGCGTGATCGTACTCGTCGCCGCCCTCGCGGCCGCCCCGCTCCTCCGCGCCGACTTCCGCGCCGGCGCCGCGCTCGTCGACGTCACGCCGGCAAAGCTCCCCGTGCTGATCAACGGCGGCATGCTCAGCCGCTCGGCCGACCAGGTGAAGACCCGCGTCCACGCCCGCGCCTTCGCCCTGAGCGACGGCCGCACCTCGCTCGCGATCGTGGTCGTGGACAGTTGCATGCTGCCGCGCCCGCTGCTCGACGAGGCCAAGGCGCTCGCCGCCGCGCGCACCGGAATTCCGCGCGACCGTATCCTGATTTCGGCGACCCATACCCACACCGCGCCATCCGCCATGGGCTGCCTCGGCACGGACGTCGACGCGGCCTACGCCCCCTTCCTTCGCGACCGGCTGGTCGAAGCTGTCGCCGCCGCGCAGGCCGCGCTCCAGCCCGCGCGGCTGGGCTTCGGGCGGGCCGACGCGGCGGAATTCACCGCCCTGCGCCGCTGGATCCGCCGGCCGGACCGCCTGGCCGAGGATCCGTTCGGCAATCCCACCCTGCGGGCCAACATGCACGCCGCGCGCAACTGGGACGACGTCACCGGCGAATCCGGCCCGGAGGATCCCGAGCTTTCCCTCCTCGCCTTGCAGACGCGCGACGGCCGGCCACTGGGCGTCATCGCCAATTTCTCGATGCACTACTTCGGCGACACCGCGATCAGCGCCGACTACTTCGGGCTGTTCTCCGAGGGCCTCAGGCAGCGGCTCGATCCCGACGGACGCTTCGTCGGCGCGATGTCGCACGGGTGCAGCGGCGACATCTACCGCGTCGACTACCGCGTGCCGGAGAAGGATCGGCCCAAACACACAATCGAGCAGTATGCCGCCGCCCTGGTGGACATCGCCGCCGGCGCCTACGGCCGAATCCAGTACCGGGCCGACGCCGACCTCGCGATGGCCGAACGCCGCCTGACGCTGAAGTACCGCGTGCCGGACAAGCAGCGCCTGGAGTGGGCGCAGCGGATCGTGGAGGGCATGGCCGGCCGGCTGCCCAAGACCACGTCGGAAGTTTACGCCCGGGAGCAGATTCTCCTCCACGAGCGCCAGCAGACGGAGATCGTCGTGCAGGCCCTGCGCCTCGGCGACATCGCGATCGCGACGACCCCGTGCGAGACGTACGCCATCACCGGACTGAAGATCAAGGCGGCGAGCCCGCTCGCGCACACGATGGTGATCGAGCTCGCCAACGGCGGCGACGGATACATCCCGCCGCCCGAGCAGCACCTGTTCGGCGGCTACAATACCTGGGCGGCGCGCTCCGCCGGGCTCGAGGTCACGGCCGAACCGCGCATCGCGCAGGCCGCGATCGGGCTGCTCGAGGACGTGACCGGCCGGCCGCGGCGGGCGGTGGACCTGCCGCGCGGCCCCGCCGCCCGGGCGATCGCCGCCGCCAAGCCGCACGCCTGGTGGCGGCTCGATGAGTTCGCCGGCCCGATCGCGGCGGAGGCCACCGGTACGGGGCGCGATGCGTTCTACGAACCGGCCATCACCTACTATCTCGAGGGACCGCATCCCACCGCGTTCTGCGGCGCGGGCGCCGTCAACCGCGCCCCGCATTTCGTCGGCGGCCGGCTGCGGGCGCGCCTCGCGGGCCTCGGAGATCGCTACACGATCTCCCTCTGGCTGTGGAACGGCCTGCCGCGCGACGCCCGGCCCGTCGGCGGCTGGGTGTATTCGCGGGACCACGACCATGGCCTGAGCACCCGCGGCGAACACCTCGGAGTGAGCGGAAAGGGCGAGGCGCCCGGACGCCTGATCTTCCAGGCCGGGCGCGACGACGCCGTGCGGCTGACCGGTCGCACGGAAATACCCCGCTGGACCTGGCGCCACGCGGTACTGGTGCGCGACGGTGAGCGCGTACGGGTCTACCTCGACGGCGCGCTCGAGATCGAGGGCACGGCCCCGCCGGTGACCATCACCGAGGCGATGTTCGGCGGGCGTTCCGACAACGACTCGAACTGGGAGGGCCGCCTCGACGAGATCGCGATCTTCCCGCGCGCGCTGTCCGAACGAGAGATCGTCAGGCTGAGCGCGAAATAGCGTGAGGGACCGGCTTCGCCTGCAGGGCCATCAGGGTTGCGCCCGATCGCCCGGACGCGGCGGAGTCAGAATTCTCTGGTACAATCGGAATTTCCCGTCTGCACCTCGCTCCGGGTAGAACGCCTGCACCCGTCCCCGGTGCCACAGCAACCGCGGCCCTTCGCAGAACACGTCGACGTTGGCGGCCTCGGCCGGCGACAGGAAACCCTGGGTCCAGGCCGCGGCCGCGGCATCGCGGTAATACCAACTGCTGCGGGGAGTCCCGGGCCGGGAGCGGGTCGACCAGTTGCCCGAGCCGACGGCCCAGACCCCGCCCTCCGGGGAGGCGACGATGCCGCTCGAGGTGCCGTAGGTGTCGGCCTCGGAGAAGACCTCCTGGAGCGCATCGACTCCGGCTGGCCGCTGGTAGACTTTGAAGCGAAAGCCATGGGGCCGGAAAGTGTAGCCGGCCACGTACAGGGTGCCGCGCAGATCGACGGCGGCCGCCAGCGAGTGGTCCGCCCAGAACGTCCCGCGATAAACCGCCGGTTCGCCCCGCCAGCTTCCGTCCTGGTTGCGGATGCGGTGCTCGAGGTTGCCGAGCCAACTCGGGGCGGTTTGGAAGGTGCGGTAGAGGAGGTGGATTTCGCCCTGCGGCCCCACCGCGATCGCCCCATGGGACGAGGCGCCGGGCGCCGCGGAGTTTTCGAAGCAGAGCGCGGGCTCGAAGGCCGACGCGCCCGCCGGCTTGCGCCGGTACCAGCAGCGGTGCCGCTCGTGCTCGCCCATCTCGCGGGATTCGGTACCGGGCGCCCAGTAGAGCACATGGACGTTGTCGTTGCCGTCGACTGCCACCCGCACGTCGAGAGCGCCCTCCGACGGCTGATTCAGTTTTTCGGGACTGGACCAGCGGCCGGCGCGCCGGGTCTGGTACCAGCCATCGTTCGGCAGGCGATCGCCGGGGTGTTTTCCGCGCGCCGAGCAATAGACCAGATGCAGGGTCCCGGCGCTGTCGAGGGCCAAGCGGGGATGCAGGCCGGAGTTGACGATCGACTCCGGCCGGCTCCAGGTCCAGCCCTCGTCGTCGCTGCGGACGTAAAAGAGCGTCATCTCGTCGCGGAAAACCAGATGCATGGCATGCCCACGGGGATCGCCCACGACGTCCAGGCCCGCCCAGCGGTTGATTGTCCAGTCGCCGATCCGATGCGGTGCATCGCGGGGAGGCGCAGGCGGCGCCGTCCCGCCCGACGGCACCGACGGAGGCTGGGCGGCGGCGGCCGGTGCCGGCGGGGAGTGGCGCGGAGCGGCAACTGCAGCGCCAACCGGGGCCAGGGCCGGGGCGAGCCGGGCGAAGAAACCGTCCCAAGCCCGGTCGGCGTCGCGCACGGGCGCGCCGGTACGGACGATCACGAGGTCCCATTCCGGCACGACGCAGCAGAAGTTCCCGCCGTTGCCGTGGCTCATGTATGTGCGCGGCGGCGCGGAGGGCCACGGGCGGCGGCCGTTGACCATCTCTCCGTTGGTCCACCAGTAAAAGCCGTACCGGCCGCGGAAGTCGCGGTTGCGGAAGCCGCCGGTCAGCGGCACGCGGTTCGACGTGGCCTCGTCGACAAAGGCGGCGGAGAGCAACTGTCGTCCGTTCCAGTTGCCGCGGTTGAGCATCAGCAGGCCGAAGCGGGCCAGTTCGCGCGGGGAAATTTTGACGCCGCCGGCGCCGCTGCCGCCCGGATTGCCCGGGGGATTGTTGAGCGCAATGCCGTCGATCGTGCCGGAGACGCCCCACGCCCAATCCCGGATGCCGATCGGTCCCGCGATCCGCCGCTGGAACACGTCCCGGAGCGGCTCGCCCGCGAGGCCGGTGAGGATACGACCCAGGACGAAGACATCGTGGTCGTTGTACTGCACGTGCGTGCCCGCCTCGAAGTACGGTTCACGGGGGTTCAGGTATTTCATCACGTCGCCCCAGGGCTGGTCGGGGCGCTTGTCGACCACCTCGCCGCGGTATCCGCCGCACATGGACGCCAGGTGGCGCAGGCGGATCCGACCGTAGAGGGGATGCTGGTCGTCGAGTTCCGGCCGGTGCTTGACCGCGAGGTCGTCCAGCGCGCACTTTCCGTCGTCGACCAGCAGGCCGAGCACCGCGCTCGTGAATGTCTTGGTGCAGGAGAAAATGGTGTGGCTGGCGTCGGCATCGGGCCCGACCCAGAGGGCGCGGCCGTGGCGCACGAGGAAGAGCTCCCGGGCGCCGTCGCGGCCCCAGGTGGCGTCCAGGTAGTCGACGGCCGCCTTGAGCCGGGCGGCATCGACTCCCACCGCTTCGGGCGCCACGATCTCCCAGTCCGCACCCGGAAAGCGGGCGGGGGCGCCGAGGAGCGGAAACGTTACGCCGACGGCGGCGCCGGCCAGCACGATACGGCGGGTGGTGGAAAGGGCGCGAGTCGCGGCAGCGGCGAGGCGGGGACTCTTCATGGAATCGGTTTCGGCGGCGGGGTCGACGGACGGCGGGGGGGCATCCGGGTGGTCCGGGTTCATGGGGGCGAGGTGGAGCTGCGGACGATGCCATCGAGCACCCGCGGCAGGTTGTTCATCCGGCCGGCGACCTGGATGCCGAAGCCGGCGAAGACGAGTCCGTGATGGCGGTTCCACAGGACGGTGCTGCCCCCCGCGCCCCGTCCGCAGGCCCACGCCCGGTCGGCCCCGGGGTAGAGGTCGCCGTCGGTGTTGACCCAGGTGAGGAAGCCGTAGGGGCACTCGGGGAACTGCTCGGGAGAAAGCCCAATCCGCCCGTCGTTGGGGCCTTCGTAATTCACCCGCAGGCCGCGGGTCTGCTTGGTTTCCAGGGCCTCCACGAAGCCGCGCGGCACAAGTTCGACGCCGTTCCAGGTGCCGCGGGCGAGGGCGAAGAGGCCGAGCCGGCCCAGGTGCTCGAGGTTGAAGACGAAGCGGACACCGTCGTCCGGATGCGGGGTGAAGGCCGCGTCCTTCACGATCCGGGTGGACCACCCCTGCAGGCCGATGGCGTCGAAATACGCCCCGGCGGCCACGTCGGCATAGCGGTCGGCGTAGCCACTCTTTCCGTACACGCGGGCGAGAGCGTTGCACAGGTGCACGAGGTTCCAGTCGGAGTAGGTCCACATCTCGCCCGGCCGGTAGTCGGGGTGTTCGCCGTACGGGTAGTCGAAGCTGGCGGATTGGGTGAGGACATGCCGCCACGTGGCCGCGGCGTCGTGGCCGGTCAGTTCAGGCAGCCACCGGCCGATCTTCTCGTCGGGCGAGGAAATGCGGCCCTGCTGGATCGCGGCGCCGACGATCAGTGCGTGCCAGGTCTTCCGCAACGAAGCGACGTCGGCCTTTTCGAGGAAGTCGCCCTCGATATGAACCAGGCGCCCGTGGCGCCAGAGCGCCCAGCGGGGAGCGGTCCGGCGGGGGGTGTAAGGGTGGTCGCGCAGATAGGCGGCGACGCGTGCCGCGAGCGAGGGGTCGAGGCCGGCCTGCGCGGGCGTCCAACGCGCGTGGGCGGCAAGGGTATTGCCGGCACCAGGAAAGTGCATCACGGGGGCGGGCGGCGCCGCCGTGGCAGCGGGGGCGGAAAAGAAAGCGGAGGCAATCCCCGGGACCGCCAGGAGTGGCACGAGGGCCGCGCGCCATCCCTCCTG
>CAZDGC010000094.1:0-8726 GCA_964504885.1 uncultured Opitutus sp. | reverse complement strand
CCCTCCTGCTTGAACTGCCAGTAGCGGCCCACGCCCGGTCCGTAGATGGGCGTCAGGCTGCGCCGGCGGCTCCAGAAGCGCTTTACCGCATCCGGCATCTCCGGCGCGCATTCGGGGTTCTCGATGAACTCGATCAGGCTCCGGGAGCAGAGCGCGTGCGGAAGGGCGGAGTTGATGTTCTCCACGTAGCGCCAGCGGCCCTGCAGGCGCAACTCGGCCACCGTGTGATCGCCCATCCCGACACTCCGGCTCTCGAGGCCCATCGTCGCGGCGACGGCACACATCAGGCCCGACTCGCCCACGCACCAGGAGCCTTCGATGATCGTGTCGACCGCATGCTTGCCGACGTTGGCCTCCTCGCGCGTCTTCGACCGGTCGACGCGGTTCTCGAACGAGAGGGCGGCGGCATTGGCCACCGCGGCCACGCGCACCTCGAGGGGCGCATCGGCGGTGAGCCCGGCCTCCCGCAGCACGCGGTCGCGCCAGTCCACAAGGAAATCCCAGTCCTGGCGGTGATCCCCGAAGGCCTTCGAAACAAAACAGCCGGGGGTCTCGCGCGTCGGCACGAAGGGCCTGAGCTCGAGGTTGGGGTTGACATGATCGAGCGTGCCGTCGTCGGGCTGCGCCAAGTGCAGGAGCCAGACGACATCGAGGCTGGCCGGCTCCGGGCAGGTCACCGGCGGGCCATGCTTCTGGTACCACCGGGCGTCGAAGGTCCGCGCCGTCCAGGAGCCGCCGAGCATCCCTCCCGGAAGCAGCAGCAGACCGACGAGGGGGACAACTCGCACCACCCGGAGATGGGGCCACGGGCAACCGGGATCAGGATCCGTCTTCATGAGAGTTCGCAGGATTCGGCGCGGGGACCGGGGCGCGGTCCCGGGTGCCGACGCCGGGGGAGACCGGCGACGTTACCCGTGGCGCCGCGATCTCGGCGGCAGCGCGCGCCGCCCCGATCATACCCAGAAACGCACTCCAGCGGGCGTCGCCGATTACGCGGTCCACGGAGTCCAGCCCGAGCCGCACCACAACCATCTCCCATTCCGGGATGACGAACAGGACGTTGTTGTTGTGGCCCATCGCGGCGAACGTCCGCGGCGGCGCCTCGGGCCAGGCGAGCGCTCCGTTGGGCCCGCGGCCGTTGACCCACCAGTTGAATCCGTAAATGCCGGCCCCGGCGGTGCGGCTGTCGGGAGAGCCGCGCGTGAGGTCGGGCGGGACCTGCACCGCGGTCGCCTGCTCGATCCAGGCGGGGGAAAGCAACTGCCGGCCGTTCCACTGGCCGCGTTGCAGGAACAGCAGTCCCAAACGGGCGAGCTGTCGCGCGGAGATGAAGACGTGCCGGCTGTGGTTGCCGGAGCCACCGTTGACGCGGAGACCATCGACGACGCCGAAGTCGCCCCACCGCCACTCCCTGGGGTCCATTCCGATCGGATCGGCGATGCGGCGTTTGAAGAGCTGATCCAGCGGCTCCCCGGCGATGCGGGTGAGCACATGCCCAAACTGGTTCATCGCGGAATCCCAGTAGCAGAAGTGCGCGCCGGGGGCGAAGAGCGGCCGCGGGTCGGGCTTGAAGGGCGTGCGGCTGGGACCGTGGCGATAGGTGCCCTGCGGTTCGTCGCCGATCGCGCGGTAACCCGACGTCATCGTGGCGAAGTGCCGCAACGTCACCGCCGGATACGCCCCCGCCAGCTCCGGCACGACGTCCTTCGCCCGCGTGTCGAGCGTGCACTTGCCGTCGTCGATCAGCAGGCCGAGGCAGGTGCTCGTGAAGGACTTGGTCGCCGACCAGACGCCGTGCATCCTCCGGGTGGCGTCCCCCTGCCAGATGACGACCCCGCGGCGGACGATCACGACTTCGCCGACGCCGTCGCGGCCGGCGTTTTCGGCAAGGTAGGCGATCGCCTCGTCGAGCCTGGCCGCATCGACGCCTTGCGCCGCCGGCGGGACGATCGTCCACCCGGCACCCGGGAACACCGCGGGTGCCGGGCCGGCGCAGACCGACCGGATCAGAAGCAAGGTCAGTACGGGGAGGGAGCGGAGCATGAAACTCGCGGCGTGGAGTGGGCGTGGACGATGGACCCGGGCAGCCGCCGGGGCGTGCCGGCCGGCAATCAGAACGAGAGGTTCGTGGCGAGGCGCCAGCTTCGCGGCTGGCGGACGACGTAGCGCACCACCAGCCCGTTGGTCTCCTTGCGGACGGCGAGCGGTTCGACGTTGTCGAAGACGTTCGTTACGTTGAGTTGCACCGACACCCCCTGGATGAACCGGATCCAATCGGATCGGAACTGGTAGCGCAGCATGGCGTTGGAGTCCCAGTAGGAGTTGCCGTAGACTTCCACGTCGGTGGCGAGGTCGCGCCGGATGAGCAGCTTGCTCTGGTGCTGGTAGCCGCCGCCGACAGTGAGGCCGCGCAGCCGGCCCGCCTTGAAGGAGTAGCTGGTGAAGAGGTTGACCTTGTACTTGCGGCCGCCGCTGCCCGCGCGCCCGTCGAGCGAGCGCACCTCATCGAGCTTCTCCTTGAAGGCGTCGAATTCCTGGCGGAGCGTGTTGCCGCGGTTGCCCATCACGGTGGCGAGCGGGAACGCCTCGAAGTAGGGCAGCATCTCCGCCGCCCACGCGAAAACCTCCGGCGCGAGGTTGCGCCGGAAGCTGTTCGAGGTCGACCAGTTCGCCTGGAGGCGCCAGGCGCTGGTGGGGTTCGCGGTGAGGCCGAGTTCCCAGCCTTCGCTGCCGACGTCGTAGGTCTGGGCGCTGGCGTCGGCGTAGTACTCGAGTTCGGTCGCCTTCGCGCGGGTGATTAGTCCCGCTCCGACCAGCCCATCGAGGGCGCCAAAACCGACGAGGATGCCCGACGGTGAGGTGTTGTTGAGGAAGACGGAGCCCGTGGCGCCCTCGGTGTAGGTTTCGAAGTAGGTCGCGCGAAGGCTCACCCGGTTCTCGAACAGATCGAAGCTGGCGCCGAGGTCGCGCCCGTTGCCCTTCGGCAGAGGACCGTAGCGAATGACCCCGGTGGCGCCCACCGGCGTGCCGGCCTGCGTGCCGAGGATGCGGACGTTGGTGTTGGGCAGGGCGAGGTTGTAGGCCTGGTTGCCGCGCAGCGAGAGCCACGGGGTGAGGTGCCAGACCAGGCCGAGCGTGCTGGTTTCGCCCGAGAAATCCTGCGTCGTCGCCCGGGCCGGATCGTAATCCAATTCGTAGACAAGCGTGGTGGCGTTGCGCCGGTTGGAGTATTGCCGCGTATCGAGTTCGTCCTTGCGGAAGCCGAAGCCCGCCACGAGGCGGCCCTGGAAGTACCGCGCCTGGCCGCCGATCATGCCGGTGGTCTGTCGGTCGCGGCGATCGATCAGGCCGTTGTTGCGGTCGACCCAGCGCGCCGAGAGCGTGCGTCGGCTGACGGGTTCGTAGACGTGTTCGAGCGGACCGGGGGCGGGGACGAGGTAGGTCTCCCAGGCGCCCTCCGTCACGTACTGGCGGCGGTAAACGAAATTGGCGGAGGCTTCCGGCGTGGCCGCGGAGAAGGCCGCGCGGCCGGTAGTGTCGTCGTACCACACCTGCATCGGGCTCCGGCTGCGGGCGACCTTGTCGCTGAACTCCCCCCTGGCGGCCAGGCGGTAGTTGCCCCAGCGGCCGAATTCGAACTCGTGGGTCAGCGCGACGCGGTAGTAGTCGGCCCGGTTGTCGCGGTGCCAGTTCACCCACTGGCTGTCGAGGTGGAGGCGGCCGGCAGAACCGAACCCGAAGAGGACGGCGTTGGGCCCGCGGGAATCCTCCACGCGGCCGATGTTGTAGGTGTCGCTCGCGAGATCCCACTCGAAGTAGTTGCGGCTCGTCGTGGCCCGCACGCCGCGCACACGGTAGGCGGCGTTGCTGCCTCGGGTGAAGCCCGCGTTTTCCTGGAAGAGCGTCACCCTGGCGTCGTCGGAGGCCTCGGCATAATCGAACTGCGCGTTGGCCGCGTAGGGCATGATCTCGGAGAGATCGATCGCGCCGAGATCGCGGATGAACTCCTCGGTGAACACGGAGATCGATGCCGGTGTGTCCTTCAGCGCGGTGTTAAGGCGGCTGCCGGCCAGGGAGTTGGCCGCGAGGTAGCCGACGTCGCTGTCGGTGCGGACCTCGAAGGGGGAGAGCACAATCGGAGCTTCGTCGGTCCGGGGCGAGACGGTCCCGGGGGCGGTGACGGTCTGGCCGGCGACAGGGAGAAACGCGATCACGCTCGCGACGAAAAGAGTCGGGGCGATGTAACGAGGGGTTGGCATGGCGAAGGACGGTGGAGAAGCGACGACCGGAGGCCTTGTTTCTACCGCGCCCCGTCACGGCCACGGCCCGCCAGCTCCTCGGGGGTGCGCACGACGCCGGCCTCGTGCAGGCGCAGGGTTTGCTCCTGGAGTCTGTGCGCCAGCAGGGAGCCTGGGTGATGGTGCTGCAGGACGAAGACACGATCTTTCACGCGCGGCTCGAGTCTGCCGGAGTACCCGAGTCAACTCTGCCCCCACGCGACAGTCTGCTCGCACTGACCGGCATCTCCCTGCAGTTGACCGCCGCGAAGTCGCACGTGGCGGACGCCCCCACCGGGCAACGGCTGGCGGTCGTACAGCGCCTGATTCAGCGCAGCCAGGAGGAAGTGCGGCGCTCGGTCTGGGACCTGCGCCAGTCGGCCGCGGGGGGAGAATCCCTGGCAGCGGTGCTGGAGAAGACGGCGAACGAACTTCGCGCGGGATCGCTCGCCGACTTGAAGGTCACGGTCCAGGGCAACCCCCGCCCGCTCGTCGCCCGGGCGGAACATCACATTGCCCGCATCGCCGCTGAGGCGCTGACCAACGCCTTCCGGCACGCAGCCGCCCGGCGCATCAGCGTGGAGTTGGGTTACGGGCCGGACGACCTGCGCCTGACCGTGGCCGACGATGGCGCCGGCTTCGATCTCACCCACGCGCCGGGGTATGCCACCGGTCACTTTGGCCTGATCGGCATGCAAGAGCGCAGCCGGAAAATCGGCGGCACCCTGCTGCTGACCAGCGCCCCGCGGCAGGGCACAAAGGTGGAACTGCGCGTGCCGACACCACCGCTGCCTGGCCGCCCTCCCCCTCCCTCGTCATGAGCAACGAAAACAATTCCCGTCGTATCCGCGTTCTAGTCGTGGACGACCACTTCGTCGTCCGGATGGGCCTTGTCGCCGCGCTCGGCACGGAAAATGACATCGAGGTCGTGGCCGAGGCCGGCGACGGCCAGCAGGCGCTGGAGGCGTACCGCCGCCTGCTGCCGGATGTCATCGTGATGGACCTGCGCATGCCCGAGTGCGACGGGGTGAGCGCCACCGAGCGACTGGGCCGCGAAACGCCGCCCGCCCGGGTCGTGGTGTTCTCCAGTTATGGCGGCGACGAAAACGTCTGGCGCGCGCTGGAGGCCGGCGCGCACGCGTACGTCATCAAGTCGGACCCCCAGGAGGAGCTGATCGCCGCCATTCGCGCCGTGCACGCCGGGAAGTACTTCCTGCCCCCGGCGCTGGCGGCGGAGCTCGCGCAACATGTCCAGCGACCGGGCCTGACTGCCGACGAACTGGCGGTGCTGCGTCTCGTGGTCGCGGGCCGCAGCAACAAGGAAATCGGCGATGCCCTCGGCGTCTCGGAGGTGACGGTGAAACGCCGCGTCGGCCACATCCTGCAGAAGCTCGGCGCCGCGGACCGTACCCAGGCCGCCATGCTGGCAATCCGGCGCGGCATCATTCCGCTGTAGGGCCGGCCTGGTTACGCCGGGCCGGAATGGCGCCGCGATCGGATCAAAGTGGCAAAGCCGTCCCGGCTCTGCCCACCGGGGCGAGACGCCCCTGCCACCATCAAGACACCCTTGTCCTGGCGCCACCACGCTCAGGCCACTTCCCAGCCCTTCCGGTAGGTGCGCCGCAGGTGGCGCTCGGCCTCCCGAAAGTTGGGAATCCGCAGCGCGGCGGCGTCCCAGTCGAGGCGCTGATCCGGGCAGCGGATGGCGATGGAGCCGAGCAGGATCGCCTCGGTCATCGGGCCGGTCTGCGCGAAGTGGGACGCGGTGCGCTCGCCGCCGAGGCAGGCGTCGACGTAGTGCCGGTAATGATCCCGCGGCGGCGGGTTCGGGCGCGGATAGGTCTTGAACTTGTCGGCGGGCAGGAGCCGCGGACCGGCGTTGTGGATCGCGAGAATCGCGCCCTCGGTGCCGACGATCATCGCCGACTCCGGCGGATATTTGGCGGCCGGATACAGCGCGCGCACCTCGGCCGGCGGCTGGAAGTCCGGGCCGTCGTACCACTCCACCTTGAGCTCGCGACCCTCGGTGAAGCGGTTCCCGGGGAAGGTCCAGGTGACGTGCTCGCTCTGCGGCCAGTTCTGGGCGCGGCGGGCGGGCGAGTCCTTCCAGGCCTGCTCGACCCGGGCCACCACGCTCGTGGGCGCCTTCAATTCGAGGGCGCGCCAGGTGGCGTCGAGGATGTGGCAGCCCATGTCGGCGCACCAGCTCGTGCCGAAATCGAGCCAGGCGCGCCATTTGGCCGGATGGTAGGTGTTGGGCGAAAACGGACGCTCCGGCGCCGTGCCGAGCCAGTGGTCCCAGTTGAGGTGGGCGGGCGGCGCGGCCGGTGCGGCGCGCGGTCCGCCGAGGCGGTTGGGGGCGGCGCGCGTGGAGCACAGATGCACGTGTTTCACGCGGCCGATCGCGCCGCGACGGAGGTACTCCACCGTCATGCGATCGGCCTGGCTGGAGGCGAACTGGGTGCCGAGCTGCGTCACGAGCTGGGTCCGCGCGGCGGCGGCGGCCGTCAACTGCCGCACTTCCGCGAGATCGTGGCACATGGGCTTCTGGCAATACAGGTGTTTGCCCCGGCGGAGCGCCTCCCTGGCGATCGGGTAATGCATGTGATCGGGCACGGTCACATTGACCGAGTCGACCCGGTCCCCCTCCTGCGCGAAGAGCTCGCGCCAGTCGGTGTAGAGCCGCGCCCCCGGCACGATTTTGGCCGCAGTCTCGAGGTGCTGGCGGTCGACGTCGCAGAGCGCGACGATCTCCAGCCGCGGGTGTGCGAGGAAGTTCCGGAGGTCGTTGTTCCCCATCCGGGTGACGCCGATGCAGGCATGGGCGAGTTTGCCGTTGGGCGAGGCCGCGCGCAGGCCGGAGGGAAGCAGGAGCGGCGCCCCGGCCAGGGCGCCGACGCCGTGCAGGAATTGGCGACGGGAGAGGCCGGCGGGGCCGGAATGGAAAGCGGGAGGGGTCATGGGGCGTCCTTGCGTGCCGGTTCGCGGAAGAAGATCAGGAAGACCACGAGCACCGCGGAGGCGCCGAGGGCGGGCGTCATCCAGATGCGGGCCCAGTCGTACTGCAGCGCCCCCGCCGCCGCCGTGGCGAGTTTGTTGGCCGCGAGGGTCTGGCCGGCGAGCAGAGTGCCGACGAAGGAGCCCACGCCCCACAGGATGAAGGCGATCAGCCCCTGCGCGGCGCCGCGGATGCGCTCGTTGGCTTCGGCGTCGACGTAGAGCTGGCCCGCGATAAAGAGGAAGTCGTAACACACGCCGTGCACCAGGATGGCGGCATAGACCATGAGCGTCTGCGCACCCGGCATCCCGACGCTGCCCGCGAGCAGGAAGTAGCGCACGGCCCAGCAGAGGATGCCGATGAAGATCGTGATCTTGTAACCGAACCGGCGCAGGAAGATCGGCAGCAGGAAGAGGAAGATCACATCCGACACCTGGGCGAGCGAGGTCTTCACCGCCATGTAGTCCCACTTCAGCTCCGTGAGGTAGATGCCCAGCATCACGAAGTAGAAATAGAGCGGGATGCAGATCAGGAACATGCAAAGGATGAAGATGGCGAACGACGGCTTCTTCAGGAGCGCGAGGGCGTCGAGGCCCAACACCTCGCCGAGGCTGACGTTGGCGCCGGTCTTCTTTGGCGGGGTGTGCGGCAGGGTGAGCGCGAAAAGCCCGAAGAGAATCGACACGCCGCCGGCGAGGTAGAACTGGATGGGCGACTGCTCGCCCTTGATCAGGCTCAGCGTGAAGAGGCCGCCGATCCAACCGACGGCCGAGAGCACCTTGATGCGCGGGAAGTCGGTCTTGGCGTCCGCGAGATGGTGCAGGGAGAGCGAGTTGCCCAGGGCGAGCGTCGGCACGTAGAGGGCGCAATACAGGATCAACACCGGGTAAAAGGCGCCGAACGTCTTCAGCCCGGGCAGCAGGCAGAGGACGGCGCCCCCCGCGACGCCCAGGAAGGCGAGCAGTTTTTCCGAAGCGAAGTAGCGATCGGCGATCAGTCCGACGAAGAACGGCGAGATCATCGCGCCGATGGCGAAGGCGCCGTAGGCGGCGCCGATTTGTTCGCCGCCGAACTTGAGCGTCGTGGCGAGGTAGGTGCCCATGCTGACGTACCAGGATCCCCAGATGAAATACTGGAGAAACATGAAGACGCAGAGCCGGGACTTGATGGCGGATTGATCCATGGGGTGACGGTTTTTTTGGGGCGGGGAGATTGGGGATGGGCGGCTGCCAATGTCGCGCCGGGTAGGAGCGGCTTTACGCCGCTCATGTGCAGGCCGGACTCCGATCCTCGCGGCGTAAAGCCGCTCCTACCGCGTTTGCCATAGAGCGCGTCGCAAAAGTCGGATTTCTGGAGGGCGGCGCTCCGTCGCCGCCGCAGTGTGGCGAGCGGCGCTGACGGAGCAGCGCCCTCCGACGAAAACGGTGAAGGTAATTTTTAGACACCCTTTC
>CAZDGC010000093.1:0-28212 GCA_964504885.1 uncultured Opitutus sp. | reverse complement strand
CTGGCCGCCGGGGCGTAGTCGCGGCCGCACCGGCCGGTTCCTGCGGCCCGCGGAACGTGCCGACGCCCCAGCCGCCTTCACGTTCGATTTCACCCAACGCAACCGCCGGCCGCAGGCGCCTCTTCCTGGCGTACGAGAAACGGACGGGCAGCACGATCACGCATCCGCTCCTCGACTACAAGGTGAGCTGCCAGCGCGCGTTCGAGCTGCAGTTCCGGCCGCGGGCCCGCACGCTTACCGGGGAAATCGAACGCTTCCTGCCCTTCACCACGCGATGGCCGGCGCCATGGGGGTCAATTTCATCGTCACCGACGGCCAGCGCCACCTCGTGCGACGACGCGTCAGGAGGCGATCCCCTCTCCAGCAAGGACACCCTGCCCCCGGCCGCCCGCCTATCCGCTCGACGCCCGGCCGGCGGCGCCGCTAAACCCAACGCCATGTTGCCGTTCGTGTTGGGCCGTCGCGCCCTCACCCGCCCGCTGCCGCTCCTCCTCGCGGCACTCACCACCCTCCTGCCCGCCGCCGTCCGCGCCGCCGACACCACCCGTCCCGGCGCCCGCCCCACCGCGCTCGATCGCCACGTGGCGGCCCCCGATCCCGCCTACCAATGGCGAAGACTCTCCTCCACGCCCGGTCCCGGCCACGTGGCGCACACCCTGGAGTTCGTCTCCCAGCGCTGGCTCACCCCCGCCGAGGTCAGCCGGCCGGAGTGGCAACACACCCTCCACGTGGTGGTGCCGAACGGCCGCCCCCCTGCCACCGCGTTGCTCTTTCTCGGCGGCGGCTCCCAGCGCCCGGACTCGCCCCCCTCCCGACCCTCCCGCGACCTCCTCGCCCTCGCCACCGCCACCGGCTCCGTCGTCGCCGAACTGCGCCACATTCCGAACCAGCCGCTTATGTTCCACCAGGACGGCCGCGCCCGCACCGAGGACGACCTCATCGCCTACTCCTGGGCCCAGTATCTGAAAACCGGCGACGAACGCTGGCCCGCCCGCCTGCCAATGACCAAGGCCGCCGTCCGCGCCCTGGACACGGTGACGGCCTTCCTCGCCACCCCGGAGGGCGGCGGTCTCGCCGTCGATCGCTTCGTGGTCGCCGGGGCCTCCAAGCGCGGCTGGACCGCCTGGACCACGGCCCTGGTCGACCGGCGCGTCGTCGGGCTCTGCCCGCTCGTGATCGACGTGCTCAACGTCGAGGCCTCAATGGAGCACCACCACCGCGCCTACGGTTTCTTCGCGCCCGCCGTGGGCGACTACGTCCGCCACGGGATCATGCACTGGAGCGGCACGCCGGAATCGCGCGCCCTTTACGCGCTCGAGGATCCGTTTTCCTACCGCGACCGCGCCACGTTTCCCAAGCTCCTGATCAACGCGTGCGGCGACCAGTTTTTCCTGCCCGATTCGTCGCGCTTCTACTTCGACGAACTCCCCGGGCCGAAGTACCTGCGCTACATTCCGAACACCGACCATTCGCTGAAAAACTCGGATGCCTCCGCCACACTCGCCGCCTGGCATCATGCGTTGATCCACCGGAAGCCCCTGCCGGAGTTCACCTGGCGGCACGCCGCCGACGGCACGATCACGGTCGCCGCGCGCACGGCCCCGCGGCAGGCCGTGCTGTGGCAGGCCACCAACCCCACGGCACGCGATTTCCGCCTCGAAACCCTCGGACCGGCCTGGAAATCCTCACCCTTCGAGATTCACGACGGGGTGGGCGCGACCCGCATCGTCCCACCCGCCGCCGGCTGGACCGCTTACCTGCTCGAGTTCACCTTCGACCTCGGCGGCCCGGCACCACTCAAGCTGACGACCAACGTCACCGTCATCCCCGACACTCTGCCGCACGGGCCGCCGGACCTGCCAAAGCCGAAAGGATACCTGACGCAATGAGACCGGCCTCTCTCGTCGCCGTCGCAACGATGACCTTGCTCACCGGCTGCGCCACCGCCACGCGCCCGCCCCACCCTCCGCCCGCCGTCGCGCCGCTCTGGGTGGATCTGGTCCGTGGTGAAGAGGTGCCGGCCAGCGAAGTGATCAAGGATCTCGCCAGCGCCGGAGTGATCTATGTCGGCGAGGCGCACACCGTGCGGAGTCACCACGCGGTGCAATTGGAGCTGTTGCAGGAATTGTTCGCTCGCGGCGTGCCCCTGCTCCTGAGCCTCGAACAGCTCGAGGCCGGCGATCAGGCCGAAGTGGATCGCTACTGCCGCCGCGAGCTCGATTTCGACGGGCTGGTGCGCGCGATCGACTGGCCGCGGAAGTGGGGCAATTATGCCGATTACCGGCCGCTCTGCGAATTCGCCCGACAACACCGGATTCCCATTCGCGCGCTCAACGCGCCAGCCGCCGTGATTCGCGCCGTCTACCGCGGCGGCGGCGTGGCTGCGCTCCCGCCCGAGCAGCGCGCGCAGCTCCCCGCCGACATCCTGCTCGACGATCCGGCCTACGAACAGCTCATGCGCCTCGAGCTCGCGGTGCACGCCGCCGTCGAGGCCGCCACCCTGCGCCCGATGTTCGAGGCGCAGGCGGCGCGCGACGAGGCCATGGCGGAGCAGATCGTCGCCGCCCGCACCGCCGCGGGGGGGCCGCCGCGCACGGTATTCGCGGTGATGGGGGCCGGGCACATGCGCTACGGCCTCGGCACCGCCGCCCGGGTGCGCCGCCGCGATCCGGCGCTCGTGGAGCGCCTCGTGCTGATCACCGTCCCCTCCCCCGTTCCTCTCAGCCCGGCGGAAAAGGCGGCGAGCCGCGAGGTGACCATTTCCCACGGCAGCCTGCGCGAGCTCGGCCGCCCGCCCGCCGATTATCTCCGCGTGATTCCGCGCACCGCCCGCACGCTGCCGCCTGGCCATCCGCCGATTCCTGATTAAAATCCCCCATGGCTTACGATCTCACCGACTTCCAAACCGACGTTCTCGACCGCAGCCAGCACACACCGGTGCTGGTCGACTTCTGGGCCGCCTGGTGCGGTCCCTGCAAAATGCTGGGGCCCGTGCTGGAAAGGCTCGCCGCCGAGGCCCAGGGCCGCTGGTCCCTCGTCAAGATCGACACCGAGGCGCACCCGGAACTCGCCGGGCAGTTCGGCATCCGCGGCATCCCGGACGTGAAGCTCTTCCACCACGGGAAGGTGGTGGCGGAGTTTTCCGGCGCGCTGCCGGAAGCGCACCTGCGCCAGTGGCTGGCGGAACACCTGCCAACTCCGCAGCGGGATACGATGGCCCGCGCGCGGGAATGGTTGCACGCCGGCCGCGCCACCGAGGCCGCGGCCCTGCTCCGTCCGCTCGCCGACGCCGCCCCCGCCGACCAGGAACTCGCCGTGCTCACCGCCCGCTCGGAGGTTTTTTCCGATCCCGCCGGGGCCGAGCGCCGCCTCGCCAGCCTCCCGGCCGGTTCCGCCTGGGACGACGGCGCCGCCCTGGTGCGCGCCCTCGCCGCCGCCTTCCGGGCGCCGGGGGAGCGTCGCCAACTCCAGGATACGCCCCTTGGCGCCCGCTACCTGGCGGGGATCGCCCACCTGCGCCGGGAGGAGTTCGAGCCCGGGCTGGAGGCGGTAATCGAAGTGCTGCAGGAGAAACCCGGCTTCGACGAGGGCCGGGCCCGCGCCGTCTGCCTGGCAATCTTCCGCCACCTTGGGATGCGCCACCCGATTACGGAGCGGTTCCACCGCGGCTACAGCATGGCCGTGAACGTGTGACCGGCCTTTTGGCGTGCGCCGCGGCGCGCACGCGCCTAGCCTGTCCGCGATGGCCGAACCGCCGCCAGACCCGCGAGTCGATGCCCAGCACTGGCCGTGCGGGCCGGACTGCGAGTACGCCCGCCCCATGCCCGGCACCTACGGCGAGTGGCACTGGTGCAGTCACCCCTCGCACGGGGGGCGTCTTGTGCGTGACGGCCGCGACTGCAGCCGCTACCGGGCCGCGACTTCGCTGCCCGAGCCCGGCAAACCGCGCCACTGGTTGCAGTAAGCGGCCCGCGAACCCGCCTTGCGCCGGGCGCATGCCCTCCGCTTCCCTGAGGCGCATGGAGCCTTCCTTCTGGGATCAACGCTACTCGCCCGACACCTACTGCTACGGCACCGAACCCAACGCGTTTGTGGCCGCCTGCGCCCCGCACATCCCCGCCGGCCCCGTGCTCTGCCTCGGCGAGGGCGAGGGTCGCAACGCCGCCCATCTCGCGCGCCGCGGCCACCACGTCACCGCGGTGGATCAATCCGCGGTGGGCCTCGCCAAGGCGCGGCGGCTCGCGGCCGCCCACGGAGTCGCGCTCTCGACCGTGACCGCCGACCTCGGCCGGTTCGTCATCACGCCCGGAGCCTGGGCCGGCATCGTGGCAACATTCGTGCATCTGCCCCCTTCATTGCGGGCCACGGTGCATCGGGCCGCCGCCGCCGGGCTGCGTCCGGGCGGAGTCTTCATCCTCGAAGCCTACACTCCCGACCAACTCAGCCACCGCACCGGCGGTCCGGTCAACGCCCCGGAGCTCTTCATGACCCTCGCCACGCTGCGCACGGAACTCGCCGGGCTGGAGTTTATCATCGGCCGCGAACTGGAACGTGACGTCGTCGAGGGAACGGGCCACACCGGCCCCGGCGCCGTGGTGCAGATCCTGGCACGGCGCGATTGAAACCGCCACACCTCCACCCCGGCCGATTCGCGCCGCGACCTTGCGCTTGCCGGCGACGCGGATATGTGAACCTGTCTCAACTTCATCTCACACACCTATGCCAAAAACCACCCTGGCTCCTGCCGTCGTCACCGAACTGAACCGCCAGCTCAACCACGAGCTCAGCGCCGCCCATGCCTACCAGGCCCTGTCCGTCTGGTGCGCGGCCCAAAACCTCACCGGCTTCGCCTCGTTCTTCGCCAAGCAGGCGGAGGAAGAGCGGGAGCATGCGGAGAAGATCATCGATCACCTGCTCGACCGCGGCTCCGCCCCGGTGCTCGCGGCCATCCCGGCGCCGCAGACCGACTACGCGTCCCTGCTCGACATCGCGCTGCAGGCGCAGGCGATGGAGGCGGCCAACACCCGCGGCATCAATGCCGTCTACGAAGCCGCGCTCGCCGCCAAGGATTATCCCGCGCAGGTGTTGATGCACTGGTTCATCAACGAGCAGGTCGAGGAGGAGGCGTGGTGCGACGAGATGATCGACCGCGTCAAAGCCGCCTCGTGTGCCGGCAGCCTGTCCGATCTCGATCGTCACATCGAACGCCACCTCGCGGACGACGAAAAGGAGTGACGGGAATCCGCCCGCCGCACGGCCACGGCCCGCCATGAGCGCGACCCCGAACGATGCCCGCGCCGCCGCCAGCCGGCCCGTCGCCGGTCTGGTGGTGGAGCGGCTGTTCCTGAGCTCCGCGCACAACTTTGTGGGCCACCACGGCGGTCCCGCCGGCACCGAGCCGACCGTCGAGGTGGAGGCGATGGAATGCGTGACGGGCCGCGGCGTGCGGGGCGATCGCTACTTCGACCACGCACCCGACTACAAGGGGCAGATCACCTTCTTCTCCCGGGAGGTCATCGAGGCTCTGCAACGCGAACTTGCCCTGCCCGAAGCCCGTCCGTCCGCCGCCCGGCGCAACGTCCTGGTCTCCGGCATCGACCTCGGCACGCTGGTCGGCGTCGAGTTCGAAATCCAGGGTATCCGTTTTTTTGGCACGGAGGAATGCCGGCCGTGCTACTGGATGGACGGGGCCCTCGGGCCCGGCGCCCACGCCTGGCTCAAGGGCCGCGGCGGCCTGCGGGCCCGCATCCTTTCCGACGGCACCCTGCGCCCCACGGCGCGCTGACGCTCCCCCGCCCGCGAGCGCAGCCCGCCTCGGGTGTGGTCCACCCCGGGAGCGGAGGGATCTCCCGCCATGAACGCGATGCTTGCCGCCGCCTGATCCCGCTGCTGCCGAAGCCGGCCACCGGCACGCCCCCGCCTACTCCTTCCGCACCTCCCCGGTCATCGGCACGAAGCGCACCGGCAGGACGGCCCGCCGCTCGAGCGTGCCATCGGCCCGCTTGACCATCAGGTAGAGATCCTGCGCCCCCCAGCGCGGTCCGACCGGAATGCAGAGGCGGCCGCCCGGCTTCAACTGGTCGACCAGCGGCTGCGGCACCTGCTCCGGTGCGCAGGTGACGATGATGGCGTCGAACGGCGCGTGTTCGGGCCAGCCCTGGTAGCCGTCGCCGACCTTGACGTGGATGTGGGCGTACCCGAGGCGATCCAGCAGGGCCGCCGCGCGCTCGCCCAGCGGGCGCACGATTTCAATCGTGAACACCTCGCGCACGAGTTCGCCGAGGATTGCCGCCTGGTAGCCCGAACCGGTCCCAATCTCGAGCACCCGCGAGTCGCGGCCCACGGCGAGCAGTTCGGTCATGTAGGCCACCAGCGAGGGCTGCGAAATCGTCTGATCATGCCCGATCGGCAGCGGGTGATCCTCGTAGGCTTCGTCCTGCTGGTCGGCGGGCACGAACAGGTGCCGCGGCACCTTCCGCATCGCGGCCCGCACGGCCGGATCCCGCACACCGGCGGGCTCCACAAAGTCCGCCACCAGCCGTTCGCGCCGGCGTTGGTGGTCGGCGGTATCAACCGGCGGCGGTTGCGCGGCCGGCGCCGCCGCCACTCCCGCCGTCCGTGCGGGCGGCGCCGTCTCCGGACCGCCGTTGGTGCAGGCTGCCAGGACCACCATGGGCGCCGGCCAGAGGCGGGCGGCCAGGCGGACCAGCGGCGGAGGCGGACGGGAAGGCGAGTGCACGGGGGAGCGGAGTAAAGATACAAGCGTGGGAACCACCGGAATCATGACCCCATCCCCGGGTGCGCGCCAGCCCCGGCCAAAGAAAAGCACGCGGGCCGGCCCGCTCCCGCCGCGGACGCTGGCCCCGCATCTCAGGCCGATCTCCGCCGGCACCTCCGCGCAATCCTCCCGCTTCTCCCGCCGCGGGCCAGGCCCCCGATGGTTCGCACCAGATGATCCGCTCCCGGAAACTCGGGATCCCGGGAGCGGGAGCATCCACCCTGAGCAACGACCATCCCTTACGGCTCGGCGCGGATGAGGTCGACGAGTTCGTACGGTTTCCGGCCGTTGTTCGACGCGATCTCGCGCAACGTCATGGTGGCATCGACCTTGAGCCCCTGGGCGGCCAGCCGGGATCTTACGACTTCGAGCGCGAGGCCTTGCTCCTGGCAGTACTGCGTGAGCGTTTTCCAGCCCAGGCCACCGCCGGCCTGGCCTTCGGCGTGACCGCCGGAACCTTTCGGGGTCGACATGAGGATGGTGTAGATGTCCTTCGCCGGCAGTTTCGCGCCGTCGGCGATCTGCTGCACGATGGTGTCTCCCGTGAAACCGGTGATTCCCTTCGCGGCGAGGCGGGTGGTCGCCACGGCGAGATCCACGCCCCCCTTCTCCGCGAGCGCGGCCAGGGTGAGCAGCTCGGCGTGCGGAATCGGGGCGCGCTCGGCGACCTTCTCCCAGCTCGCCTTGAACTCCTCGTTCCAGTCGAGGAACGTGGAAAACGGCGCGAGGCCGGCCTGGGTGCCGGCGAAGACACCCGCGCTCAGAGCAGCGGCCACCGCCCACTCCCGCCGGAGGCCGAGGCTGCGGGTCACGCGGTCCTTGAAGTAGCTGATCAGCGGACGCCAGTTGTAGATCACATGGAGGATCGTCATCGCCAGGAAGAGAGTCCCGAACCAGATGTGCAGCCCGCCCCATTCGCTCTTGCGGAGGCCGAGCATGGTCCAGTTGGTCCAGTTGGCCACACGCCCCGGCGGGGCGAGGAAAAGCACGGTGCCGCTGACGGCGAGCAGGAGGAAGCCGAGCGTCATCATTACGCTGGTGAAGGCGCGCCACTGGAACGCAGCGGCGGATCGGGACACAGGGGTGGCGGGGGAGTTGGCTTTCATGGTTCGGGCGGTTGAAGCGAAGTTTGGGTGAGAAACCGCCACGGGGCGGTTCCGCCCCATGAAACCCCGGCGGCCGTCCGACATTACAGGCGGCGCACGCGCCGCCGTGGCATGTAATGTTTCCGCGCCGACGGGGTGTAATTGAGCGAACCCGCAATCAAACATGAAAACCAAAATCCTCCTCACCACCGCTCTCCTGAGCGCGAGTCTCCTCGCCAGCACTTCCGCCTTCGCCCGCGGTCCGGGCGGCAACGGGGGCGGCGCCCGCGGCGCCAACCGGGCCAACGCCGTCTGCGACCTCTCCGGGCCCGGACAAGGCACTCCGCTCCAGGACGGTTCCGGCAAGGCGATCAACGGCCGCGGCAACCCGAACTCGACCGGCACACCGCTGCGCGACGGCTCCGGGAAGGCCACCGCCCCCGGCAAGGGCCCGAAGAACGGCACCGGCAACAACGCCAACTGCCCGCTGACGCCCGGGAGCTGATTACCGCCGGAGGACATGCGCTGCTCCCGCGGTTGAAGCGAAACCAGCGCCCCGAGGCCGGATCCCCGCAAGGGATCCGGCCTCTTTGTCCGGCAGGACGTCGAATAGGCCCCCCAACCGCCGGATTCGGAAGGCGCCGCGACTGATGAAGACGGCTGCGACGGAGCGCAGCCCTCCGACTGCAGACCGCTTTCGATGCGCTCTGAGATCGGAAGGCGCGGCGCTGGCAGCGCTGCCCTCCGGAAGGTGCGTCATTCCAGCAGGCCGCCCGGGTCCCACGAGGGGCCCGGGCGGCTTCGCTGTGAGGCTGCGGCCGGCGCCTACTTCTTCTCGGCCTTCTTCTTCAGGTAGGCTTCGACCATCTTGCGGCGGTACTCGGTGCGCTGCTCGGGCGGAAGCGAGTGGAGCACCTTCTGGATCTCGGCATGCTCCTCGGGGGTGGTGCTCTGCATCATCTCGCGCCAGCCATCCTGGATGTCGCGGGACATCCAGCCCCAGCCCTGGCGCAACTGTTCGCGCTGCGTCGCCGGAAGCTGGCGGTATTTCTCGATCTCGGCGCGCAGGGCCATGCGCTCCGCGGGCTTCATCGCGCGGATGCGGGCGAGCACCTGCTGCATCTGATCGAGCTCGGCGTCGGTGAGGCCGAGGAACTGCTCGACTGAGGTGAGCTCCTTGATTTCCGCGGCGGACCGCGGGGCGGGCTGGGCCGCGAACCCCGGCCAGGCGCCGGCGGCGAAGGCCAGCGAGGAAACGACCAGGGCGGTGCGCAGGCGAAGGGTGCGGGTTTTCATGGCGGGTGGTTCAACTGCGGGGTTGGGCGTTGGCGGGCAGATGCATCAGGGCATCCCGGTTTTCCGCGTCGAGCAGCGCAGAGGCGCGGCCCAGCACGGCATCCATGGCGAAGAGTTCAGCAAGCGCGGGCGATACTTCCGCGACGCCGGGGTCGACGGGGGCATGGCGCCAGACATTGAAGCTGAGGACGGCGGCCGCCACCGCGCCGCCGAGGGCGAACCAGCGGGTCCAACCCTCGAACCACGCGAGGCGGCGGGGAGGCGGAGCCTGGCGGAGTTCGCGTTTCAGCGCGACCCAGCGGGCCTCGAATTCGGGCGTGGTATCGCGGTAGCGGCGCGCCAGCAGGGCGTCGATCTCGGCCTCGCGGGGGGAATCGTGATGCGGCGTTTTCATGGGTGGGCCTCCATGGCGGTCTTGAGCATCTGGCGTGCGCGGTGCACGAGCACCCGCAGCGCATTTTCGTTGGTGTGCAGGGCGGCGGCGGCCGTGCGGTAGTCCATATTCTGTTGATACACGAAGAGCAGCGCGGTGCGCGGCTTCTCCGGCAGGCGCGCGAGGGCGCGCTGAAGCATTTCCTCGAGTTCGGCGACCCGCTGGTTGGCCTCGGCCGTCTCGGTCGCGACGGTGTCGAACAGCTCGGGGGGCGCCGGCTGGGCGGGTTTCCGTCGCCGCCGGCGGTATTCGTTGCGCAGCAGGTTCTGCGCGATGTGAAAGAGGTAGGTGGAGAACTTCGCGGTCGGCCGGTAGTCGGCGGCGGCACGGTGCAGCCGGACAAAGACCTCCAAGGTCAGATCCTCGGCGTCGGCGTGCGAACCGAGCGACCGGTAGAAAAAGCTCAGGAGAGGCAGCTTCCACTTGTCGAACAGATGCTGCAGGGCGCGCTCGTCACCGGAGGCGACGCGCGCGAGGTGGCCGGCGTCCTCATCCTCGGCTGCTGCGGCCGGCTCCGTGACCATTTCCTCGCCGGGTGCGGGCAGCAACCAGCGCAGCACCCCGATCATCTGCTCCCGCCAGCCAGCGAATCCCCTGCCGCCCTCGCACGACCGTCCGCTGGCCAGATAGGTCATCATGGAAGGAATCAGGGTTGTGGAAAGGACAGCGTTCACCGCCGGATAAAACCCCGGCCGGCCGAATTTATTACATGACGTCGCGCCGACGCCAAGTCCCGGCCGCGTGTGGCCGGCGATGATCACTCCTGTTCCGTTGCAATATCACCACTACTTTCCGCCGGCTCCGCCGGTTTTGGCCGTTCCCGCTCAACCGCCAATGCGATAAGCTCCGCCCTGCAACCCCGACGCGCTCCGCGCCTTTCCGCCCATGAAAACCCGCCTCCGCCTCGCCCTCCACTGCCTGCTCGCCTTCGCCTCCACCCTCACCTTCCTGCCCGCGGCCGAGACTCCCGCCCTGACCGCCCGTTTCGTCGATCCCGAAGCCGCCGAACACACTGAAATCCGCCAACTCGGCGAGCGTGCCATCAACCGTCTCGCCGCCACCCTGGGTAACGAGGTCGCCGTCGCCACCTCGAAGGGCGGCGCCGCCAACGCGGTCGAGTTCTGCCACCTCAAGGCCCTCCCCCTCACCGGCGAAATCCTGACCGGCATGCCGCGCATCACCGGCGTCAAACGCACCAGCCTCAAGTTGCGCAACCCGGCCAACGCCCCCGATGCCGCCGAGCAACTCGCGCTCAAGCGGGTCGAACGCGATCTCGAACGGGGTGTCCTGCCCAAAGTCCTGATGCAAGAGGTGGATCTGCCCGGAGGAAAGTCGGAGTGGCGCGTCTACCGTCCGATCGGCGTCGCCCCGCAGTGCGTGATGTGCCACGGCGCCCCCGAATCGATGCCGACCGAGTTGCAAAAGAGCTTGAAGACGCGTTATCCTGCCGACGAGGCTACCGGATATTCCGCCGGGCAGTGGCGCGGTCTGATCCGCGTCTCGGTGGGAGATGCGCCCCCGCCGCCTCCCCCCGCCAAGGCGCCCGCACCCACCCGTAAGAAATCCTAGTTCCCGTGTTCCTGCTCCGTTTCGCCGCCGCCCTTCTGGGTCTCACCCTCGTCCCCGCAGTCCTCGCCGACAGCGCCACCCTCTCCGCCGCGGAGGCCGCCAAACTCGTCGCGGCCGGCAAGGCCGTGCTCGTCGACGTTCGCGAAGCTCCCGAATGGCGCCGCACCGGCGTCGCCGCCCCCGCTGAACTGCTCGCCAAAAGCGATTTCGACGGTAGCCAAGCCCAGTGGAGGCCCTTTCTCGACAAGCACCGCGACAAACAGATTCTCCTCTATTGCGCCAGCGGCGCACGCTCGGGAGAGGTGGCCGCCGCGCTCGCAGCCAAAGGCCACAAGGCCGTCAACGTCGGCCGGCTGCGCGACTGGACCGGCGCCGGTCTGCCCCTGCGGAAAGTCGACTAGAGCGCACCGCCGCGGGAAGCCTGGCGGGGGCTCCTCAGCGCAGGTTTTCCGCGCGAAAGACCACGACGCAACGGGAGCCGTCCTGCGTCGGCAACCACTCCGGTCGCCGGGCGGCAAACTCCCGCTCGATCGCCGCGTGCAGCCCGCCCACCTCGATCGCGAGGATCCCCTGCGCTTCCAGTCGCGCACCCGACTGCCGGATCAGCTTCCGGATAATCGTGAGGCCATCCGGCCCGCCGTCGTGCGCGAGCCGCGGCTCCGCCGCAAACTCCGGCTCCTGGGCGTCGACCCACGCACTCGGCTCGTAGGGCGGATTGCTGATGATGAGATCGTAGCGGCCCGCCGGCACGTCATCGCACACGTCGCTCCGGTAAAGGAATAACCGCCGGGTGAGGCGGTGTTCGCCGACATTGTGGCGCGCGACATCGAGTGCCCCGTCCGACAGATCACACGCGTCGACCCGGGCCCGCGGCCAGGCGTGCGCCAGCAGGATCGCCAGGCAACCCGAGCCTGTGCAGACATCGAGCGCACGCCGCACCGGCCGGCGCGGCGGACGGAGCGCGGCCAGGGCGTCGGGAATCAGTTCCAGAAAATAGCTGCGCGGGATGATGACGCGTTCGTCGACGTAGAATCGGTGTCCGCCGAGCCAGGCCTCGCGCGTGAGGTAGGCGGCCGGCACCCGGTCGATCACCCGCCGCCGGAAGACGGCCTCCAGCCGGGCGCGCTCCGCCGGCGCCAGCGGGTGTGCCAGCACACGGGCTTCGCTGTCGAGCGGCAGTCCAAGCGTGCGGAGAATGAGGTACAGCGCTTCATCGTGGGCATCGGTGGCGACCTGCCCGAAGGCCACCCCCTCACGCTCGAGTACGCCCGCCGCAAACTCCAGCCACTGACCCGGGGTTCCGAACCGCGCGGCCGCGCCCGCCAGGGGATCAGCCCTTCTTCGCGTCATCGGGCGCCACCACGTGCGAGTGATGATGGATGTGCTCCGGGCAATAGCACTGGTCTCCGGAACACTTCGAACAGTAGCGGAAATCGAGCTGCGGGTGAGTGAGGTCGGTCTTGCCGCACACATGGCACACATGCCGCGGGCGGGCCTCCTCGACGACGCGCTCCGCCCGCCGCGCGGTCTGGCGCCGGCCACTGCGCAGGAACTGGAGCATGGCCGGGCCAAAGAAGACGAGGAAGGTCACCACCGTCGCCCCGATCTGCAGACGCTCCGCGAGGTCGCCGCGCACAAACTGCACAAAGTTGAACGCCCACGCGATCACCGCCAGCCACTTGATCTTTACCGGCAGGATGAAGAACAGAAGCAGCTCGAATTCGGGATTGAGGAAGGCGAATGCCAGAAAGACCGAGCCAAGGATGTAGAGATTGGTCACCCCATGCAGCGGGGTCAGGAACGACAGGACCACGGTCAACAGATAGCTCAAGCCGAGGTAGACATTGAAGCGGAACGCGCCCCAGTGCTCCTCCAGGGCGTTGCTCATCAGGAAGAAGATGTACCAGCCGAACGCAGTGAAGACGAACCCGAGCGCACCGCTGGGAATGGGCACGATGAGCATGAACGTGACGATCCGCCACCACTGGCCGGCGTCGAGCACCAGCGCCGGCGCAAAATCCAGGGCATCGAGCCGCACCAGGCCGAGCATCGCGGAGAGGAAGACGAACACCTGGGCGACGACGAGATACAGCCCGAGGTGGCGAATCGCGTAGCGCCCCAGCGCGCGTTCGAAGGGATCGAGAAAGGACATCGGAGCCGCGGAGCTTGCGGGGAACGTCCCCGGGAGCGCAAGCGAAGGCCGCGCGCGCCGTCGCCTGGGGCATCTACCGGTTGGCGGCCCCCTCTCTCCGAGGCGAGCCACCCCACCCCGCTCGTGACCGCCAGGGCCCGCTTCGGGTGAGGCGGGAGGGTTGGAAAGGCGCCGGCAATCCGGCGCTGGGCGCGCTCAACCGCCCTTCTTTTCGAGCTCGGCAAGCTGCGGCAGCAGCCGTTCCTTCTGCCCCTGCAACTTCGGTTCGTCGACGGTGTTGAGCAGCGCCCGCGCGTGGGCCGGCTTGCCCATCTTGAGGCAGATGTTGGCGGCATGCAGGCGCATGGTCTGCCGCTCGATCGCCGTCGGCGCCTTCTCCTCCAACGCACTCCACGCCCTCAACGCCGCCTCCCAGTCGGGCTTTTCCAGATCGTAGAACGACTCGGCAAACCGGTACGCGAATTCAAAGCGGTCCGGCGCCAGTTCGCTCGCCCGCTGGAACGCGTGGTGCATCGCGGCATCGAGCGCGGCGCGGGTCCATTCCCCCGCTTTGAGAAAGTCCTCGCGCGCCTCGGCCAGCAGGGTGCCGAGCTGGTAGTGATACAGCGGCTCGTTGGGCTCGAGCTTGATCGCCGCCAGAAAGTACGGCGCGGCCTGCAGGGGCTTTCCCTCCTCGGCGAGCAGGCTGCCCAGTTGGTTTTTCACCAGCGGGATGTCGGGATCGAGCTGGTTGGCCTTCAACAAGAGGGCGAGCGCCTCCTTGCGCATGTCAGTCTTGCTGAGCAGGTACCCGTAAGCCGCGTACCCGGCGGCAAACGACGGGTTGTTGCGCAACAGCAGCTCGTAGTCATGCGTGAGCCGCTGCACTTGCAGCCGGAAATTCGACTCGTCGAGCTGATCTCCCTGCTTCACCGCGTCGGCGAACAAGGCCTGCTGCTGCTCCACGATCCGGCGCAGCGTGCGCTCGGCCAGGTTCTCGCTCTCCGCCGCCGGCACAGCCGCGGTGAGGGCAAGGACGAGGAGCAAGGCCGGGAGAGCGAAAGACTTCATCGGAGAAACGCGTCCGACATCCTTTCCCACCCGCGGTGCCGGGGCAAACCCGCAATCGGGCGGCCCCGACCACTCTCCCTGGATCGAAGGCGATCCAAACGAAGCTGGCGTTTTCGCCGAAAGCATTAACGTGTGCGGATGCACACCCCGCTTTCCACCCCAACGACCACCCGGCCCGGGCGCGGCGCCGGCCTCAATCCCCCCAACCGGTTCGAACGGCTGCACCTCGCACCGGACCCGGACGCACCCTCCGGGCCGCCGGGCGACGACGACCTCCCCGAGGCACGCCCCGGCCCGCGCACCGAGTTCTACCTCGATGCCAGCGAGTCGATTCTCACCCGCAACGACAGCCCCGACCTGCCGTTCACATTCGGACTCAACCCCTATCGCGGCTGTGAACACGGCTGCGCGTACTGCTTCGCGCGGCCGTACCATGAGTATCTCGGCTTCTCCAGCGGTCTGGATTTCGAGACGAAAATCATGGTCAAGCTCCGCGCTCCCGCGCTGCTTCGCGCCGCCCTGCTCGCTCCGCGCTGGCAGCCCGAATGCATCACCTTCAGCGGCGTCACCGACTGCTACCAGCCGGCCGAGCGCCAGTTCCGCCTCACGCGCGGCTGCCTGGAGGTCTGCGCCGAGTACCTCAACCCCGTGGCGATCGTGACCAAGAGCGCGCTCGTCACCCGGGACCGCGACCTGCTCACGCGCCTTGCCGCGCATCAGGCGGTCGCCGTCTATCTGTCCCTCACCACCCTCGATCCCGACCTCGCCGGGCGCCTCGAACCCCGCGCCGCGCGACCCGCCCACCGCCTGCGTGCCATCCGCGAACTCGCCGCCGCCGGCATACCCGTCGGAGTCATGACCGCCCCAATCATTCCCGGCCTGAACGACCATGAAATCCCCGCGCTGCTCGACGCCGCAGCCGAAGCGGGGGCAAGCTTCGCCGGCTACACCGTGATGCGCCTGCCGCACACAGTGAAGGACATCTTCGTGCGCTGGCTCGAGGACCACGCCCCGGGCCGCAAGCAGCGCGTGCTGAGCCGCGTGCGCGAAGTCCGCGGCGGCCGGCTCAACGTCAGCGAGTGGGGCCGGCGCCTGCACGGCGAAGGAACCTTTGCCGAGCAGATCCGGGCGCTCTTCGAAGTCTCGGCCCGGCGCGCCGGACTGAATCGCGAGCGCGCGGTGCTTTCCGCGGCGCACTTCCGCCGGCCCGGCGAACAGTTGCAGCTTTCGATCTGAGCCGGCAATCGGTGCCGGGCCCGGCGAACCGCCCCCGGCAAAACGCCCCTCGTCGACGACCCGGGGGGACACGCCTCGCCCTACCGCTCAACTGAATCGCTGGTCTGGACCTGCAACGGATCCGCACGGAACTTTTCGCTCAGCTCGAACAGCACCGCCTGAGCGCCCAGCCAGCGCGGGTCGGCCCGGATCTCGGACAGCGTTTTCATGGTGTGATTGAGGATCAGGTAGCTGGTGGGACCGATCTTCATGAACGAGTCGTGGCGGGTGACGGCGGCATCGGCGACAAACTCGATGTCTCCCTCCGCGAACTGCCGGCCGGCGGCGACGGCGCACAGCAGGTCCGCGTCCTCGGCCAGGCGCGCGCGAAAGGCGTCGGGCCGCGGACCCTGATAGGCGAGGATGCCGCCCACCGTCGCCGGCACCGCAAGAATGGCCCATTCGTCGAACACGGGCTTGAGGTAGCAGGCCCGCATGCGCTCGAGTGCGGACTGAATATGCCGGCGGGCGGTCGTGAGATCCATGCGCGGCGACAAACAACAATCACCCGGGCATGGCAAGCCGGCGGACCGGCCTCACGGGGCAGTCCTACAGGGAAAACCCGCCCGCGATATAGTTTTTCAGATGCTCCGCCTCGGCTCGGTGCGCATCGGCCACCCAGCGCGAGATGTCGCCAATCGAAATCAGGCCGACGAGGCGTCCCTCGGAGACCACTGGCAGGTGCCGGCAGCGTTTCGCCGTGAACATCGCCGCGACTTCCTCGATCAACGCCTCCGGCGTCACGGTCTCGACGCTCGCGCTCATGACCTCCGTCACGCGGGTGGCTTTCGCATCCAGTCCGGCGCCGACCACGCGCACCAGCACGTCGCGTTCGGTGAAGATGCCGGCAAGCCGGCCCTGATCGAGAATCACGATGGCACCGATGCGCAGGCGGTTCATTTCCGCGACTGCCTCGAAGACCGTGACGTGGGGAGAAACGGAGTGGACTACCGCGCCCTTGCGCTGCAGCAGCACGGAGATGGGAACATTCATGGGGAACAACGGGGTTGCGCCGCAGCATGAAACTCCCGCGACCCTCCGCAACCCGAAAGCTCGGCGCGACGCCGCTTCGGGCGCAGCCCGGTTCTTGGCCGGCCACGAGGCGAGACGCCTCGTCCACGAGTGCAGGCGGCCGATGGGCGCTGGTGGCTGAGGCGTCCCGCCTCAGTTTGACGGCGGGCGCTGCGGCAGCCTGCGGCGGGTGTCAGAAAACCAAGATGCGCCCGCGCCCCTGCCTCCTTCCAAGGCTCCCGCCCTCAGCGCCCGAACAGGCGATCGAGCGCGGCGAGATTCTTCAACGGCGCGGACTTCGCCGCCGCGACCGGCGCCGCCACGATGGGCTTTGCGGCCGGCGGCAGAGCAGCGGCCAGCGACGACGACGATGCGACCGCGGCGCCCGGTCCCTTCCGCAACGCCGCCAGCGCCCGATCCAGTTTCACCGCCGACACCGGCTCCGCGGTGCCCAGCTCCTGGGCGAACAGGCTGACACGAAATTCCTCCACCAGCCAACGGAATGACTCCAGGCCTTCGGGCGGCGACGACGTCGTGGCGCGGTCCGCCAGCGCCCGCGTGTACGGCGCGAGCTGGGCCAGCCGCTCGGCGTCCTTGCCCGGGTTCTTGCGCGCGCGTTCCGCCCGCAGTCGCATCGCCTTCAGGTACCGGGGCAGGTGCGCCAGTCGCGCATACGGCGTCGTCCGGAGGAAATCCGGCGCCACCAGCGCCGCAAGGTGCGCCGCCAGCCCGGGCGGGGGCTCCGGCAGCACCTGCAATTCGACGCGGAGCGTGAGGATCTCGCGCAGGAGATCGACCAGGCGCGGCACGAGGCCGCGGAGATCGGCGCGGGCGCGTTCCAGCACCGTGTCGAAGGTGGCGCCGGCCAGCGGCTGCACCGGACGTCCGATCACCCAGCGGCGGAGGGACGCAAACGCGTCCTCCTGCAGCGTCTCGAGCGGCGCGAGGTTCGCGATCAGCGGCCCGAGTTCGCGCAGCGCGCGCAGGTCGCGCTGCGTCCACATGAGATCCGGGCCGAGGCGGCGCTCAAACAGGGCGGCGAGACCACGGTCGGTCGCGCGGGCGGCCTCTTCCGGAGTGCGAAAGAGCCGGCGGGCCACGCCGTCGCGCCCGGCCAGCAGGCCGGGAAACGCATACACCGGCGCCCCGCCCTCCTCGGTCACGAGCACGCGCTCGGGCAGCGGGTCGAAAGACCAGGTGGTGTGCTCCGGGGTCTCCCACTGTGCGCGGGCCGCCCGCCAGGCGGGCGGGTCGGTGCGGGCGACCGCGACGCTGGCCTCGCGCGACTGCGCAAGCAGGGCGGCGCGGATCTCCGCCAGCTCGCGGCCGGCGGCCACCTCGACGCCCTTGGCATCCAACACCCGGATACGGACGCGCAGGTGATCGGGCGGCGGGCGTGCCGCCCACACGGCCGGGTCGAGCACGAACTGGTGGCGTTCGCGGATGGCCGCGGCCAGCGCCTCGGGCAGCGTTTCGCGGCGGCCGGTGAGGCGATCGCGCGCCGCCACCGCCGCGGCCAGCGCCCGGGCGGTCTCGACCAGGGGAACGAACCCGCGGCGCAGCTCCTTGGGCAGCGCGCGCAGGTAGTGCTCCACCTTGGCCTCGAGGTGGCCGGGCACCGCCCAGTCGAGTGCGGCCGGCGTGAGCGCCTCGGCTTCCCGCACGGACACATCGAGCGTGACGCCGTCGTCGGCCTCGCCCGGCTTGTAGGCGTAGTTCAATGGCAGGACAGAGTTCTCCAGCGGCAGCCCGGCCGGGAAGGCCGCCGCGTCGTGCGCCACGGCCTCCGGATCGTGCAGGTCGGTTTCCTCGAGCATGAGGAAGCGAGGCTCGGCGCCGAGTCGCGCGCGCACCAGGGCGACGAGCTCGCCGACGGCGGCGATCGGCAGGGGCGCGTCCGGCGCGCCGCCGGCTGGCGGCGGCAGCAGGCGCGCGGCGTAGAAACGGTAAACAGCCTCGTCGAGGTTGAGGTAACCGCGGTCGCGGGCGCGGGTGAGCTGGTCCTCGATGCGGGCGCGGACCTCGCGGTTGTGGGCGAGAAACTCGAGCGGAAACGTGATCGTGTCGTTCACCAGGCCCTCACGGATAAAAATCTCCGTGGCGTGGTGCGGATCGATCTTCCCGAAGCTCACCGCCCGGCTTTCAAGCTCGAGGCCGTAGAGGCGCGAGCGCTGTTTGACCATCACGCGTCCCGCCTCGGCATTCCAGAAGGGCTCGCGGTGGGAGATGCGCAGCAGGTGGGTGCCGAGTTCGAGCGCCCACTGGGGGTCGAGACGGGCGCAGGTGCGGGCGTAGAGCCGCGAGGTCTCCACGATCTCCGAGGCCATGATCCACCGCGGGGTGCGCGGCGGCTTCCGCGGGCCTTCGCGCTCCGCCGCGGCGGCCTGGGCGGCGCGTTTCCGCGGCTCCTCGCGGCGGAACAGCACGGAGCCCGGAAACAGGACCACCCGGCGATCGTGGGTCGCCTTGTAGCCGCCGTTGTCCTCGTCGAGGACGGCGATGTTCCCCAGGAGCCCGGCGAGGATGCTGCGATGGATCGCGCGGTAGGCGGGAGTGGCAAAGGCGAGCGGATCGGACCCGGCCGCGGATTCGGCGCCGCGCTGCCGCCCCGGCGGAGCGGCCCGCTCCGGACGCAGCGTGGGCCGGGGCGGGGGGGCGGCATCGAAGACGGACGTGAGGCGGAAATCGGGACGTTGCTCGAGGGTCTCGAGGAGCTGCGCATGGATGTCCCGCCACTCGCGCATCCGCGGGTAACTGAGGAAGTGGTCGCGGCAGAAGCGGCGCAGCCGCGCCTGTGTCATCCGTTCGAACTCGTCATGAAACGCCTCCCAGATGTGGAGCAGGGTAAGGAAGTCAGAATCCGGATGGGCGAAACGCCGGTGGGCGGCGTCGGCCTGTTGCTGCCGGTCGAGAGGGCGCTCCCGCGGATCCTGGATGGAGAGGCCCGCGGCGATCACGAGAACCTCGCGGAGCGCCTTTTCCTCGCGCGCCTGCAGGATCATGCGGCCGACCGTCGGATCGACGGGCAGCCGGGCGAGTTCGCGGCCGATGGGTGTCAGGTCCCGCGCGGCGCCGGGCACCGGAGTGGCGTCGGCGGGCCGCTCCGCCAGCGCCCCGAGTTCCTCGAGGAGCGCATAGCCGGCGCGGACCGCCTTGGCGGCCGGCTGGTTGATGAACGGGAACCGCTCGATGTCCCCCAGGCCAAAGGCCTTCAGGCGCAGGATGACGTCGGCGAGGTTGGCGCGCTGGATCTCGGGCGGGGTGAAGCGGGGCCGCTCAAGGAAGTCCTTTTCCGAATACAGCCGGATGCACACGCCCTCCGCCACGCGACCGCTGCGGCCCTTGCGCTGCTCGGCGCTCGATTGCGAAATCGGCTCGATGGGCAGGCGGCGGGTGCGGGCCTGCGGCGCATAGCGGCTCAGCCGCACGAGGCCGGTGTCGACGACGAACCGGATGCCGGGCAGGGTGAGCGACGTCTCGGCGATGTTGGTCGCGAGGACGATCTTGCGCCGCGGCGTGGGCGCAAAAACCCGCTGCTGCTCCGCCATCGAGAGGCGGCCGAACAGCGGCACCAGCACCGCCGCGGCGCCGAGGCGCGGCTCGAGCAGGTCGAGCAGTTCGCGAATGTCGCGCTCGCTGGGGAGGAAGACCAGCACGTCGCCGCTCGCGCTCTCCCTTACGATCCGCTGCACGGCCTCGACCGCCCCGTCGATGTAGTGCAGCGCCTCCGCCCGGGCCGAAGCCACCGCGGCGGCGTCCTCCTTTTCCTCGTTCTCGTCGTCCTCGGCGTAGTCGCGGCCGAACGAGTCCAGAGGTGCATAGATGACCTCGACGGGAAACGTGCGCCCCTCGACCTGGATGACGGGCGCGCCGTCGAACGCGGCGCTGAAAGCGTCGGTGTCGAGGGTGGCAGACGTGACGATGATTTTCAGCTCGGGCCGCCGGTGGCGCAACTGGCGCAGGTGGCCGAGGAGGAAGTCGATGTTGAGGGAGCGCTCGTGGGCCTCGTCGAGGATGACGGTGTCGTAGTCGCGCAGCAGCGGATCGCCCTGCACCTCGGCGAGCAGCATGCCGTCAGTAAGGAACTTGATGACCGTCTGCGGCGTGGTCTGGTCCTGGAAGCGGATCTTGCAGCCGACCTCGCGCCCCCACGCGACCCCCATCTCCTCGGCGACGCGCCGCGAAATCGAGAGGGCGGCGACGCGGCGGGGCTGGGTGCAGGCGATGCGTCCCCGGGTGCCGCGGCCGGCCGCGAGGCAAAGCTTCGGAATCTGGGTGGTTTTGCCGGAGCCGGTTTCGCCGGCCAGAATCAGGACCTGATGGGCGGCGATGGCGGCGGTGATTTCCTCGGCGCGCGCGCTGATGGGCAGCTCGGGGGGAAATTCGAGCCGGAAGGAAAAGGGTGATGGTTCGGCGGGCGCAGGCACAAAGAGGCTTGAGCTTCCGGGCAGCCGCCGGGATGACAAACTTTCCATGCCGACGCCGCCCCTGCTGCCCGAAGAGACCCTCGCCCGGGTCGAGCGGCTGGCGCGCCTGGACGGGATCAGCGTGCTGGCGCTCGGGGGCGTTTTTGCGCTGCTGGCGGCGACGGCGCACGAAGTGGCGCTGGCGACCATTGGCCTGCTGGCCGCGGGGGCCGGGGCGATCGAGTTGCACGGGGTGAGCCTGCTGCGGGCGGGTGAGGAACGGGGGATGCGCTGGCTGATTGCCAGCCAGCCGCTGCTGCTGCTGGTGTTGTGGGGGTACTGCGGACTCCGCCTCACCCAGTTCCAGATGCCGGAACTGCCCGACGGAGTGGCCGGGCTCGCCGCGGCGAGCGCCGCCCAATGGAACCTCGGGGTTGAGGATTATTTTCGGCTGCTGAACGCCCTCACGGTGGGCGTGGTGGCGGTCGTGGCCCTCGCCTACCAGGGCGGAATGACGCTGTATTACTGGCGGCGGCGCGAACCGGTTGCCCGCGCGCTGGCGGAATCGAGGTAGGAGGCACACTTGCGCCGCGGTGGAGGCCTCGTAGCGTCGCGCGCATGTCGAAGGAGCGTTACATCGCCGCGAAGCAACAATGGGCCGAGAAACAGAAGGCCCGCGGGGTCACCGCCCGCGCGGAGCCCGCCGCCGGCCGGTTGCCGCCCGGCCAGAAGTTGACAGATGGGTTTCCGGTCCTGGATCTCGGCATCCAGCCGGCCGTGCCGCTCGCGGACTGGCGGCTCAAGCTGGATGGCGAAGTCGAACAACCCGCGGACCTGACGTGGGAGCAGTTCAACGCGCTGCCCCAAGTGGAGGACGTGAGCGACTTTCACTGCGTGACGACCTGGAGCAAGTACGACTGCCGGTGGGGCGGCGTGGCGTTCACCACCCTCTACGAGCTGGTGCAGCCGAGGCCGGCGGCGCGTTTCGTGTATTTCACGAGCTATGACGGTTATTCGACCAATGTGACGCTGGAGAAATGCCTCGACGACGATGTGCTGGTGGCCACGCGTTTCGACACGGCGCCGCTCACCCGCGAACACGGGGGGCCGGCGCGGGTGATCATCCCGAAACTCTACGCCTGGAAGGGCGCAAAGTTCGTCCACGGGATCACGTTTCTCACCGAGGACAAGCTGGGTTTTTGGGAGGTGCGCGGGTATTCCAACACGGCCGATCCGTGGACCGAGGATCGTTACGCCTGACCGGGCGAGGGGGGGAGGGAGGGAGACGGGCGGGCGGGTTCGTTCCAATTGGCAAACAACGGCGCCTCTTCGGGTGCGATTTCCCGGATCCGCATCAGTCCGCCCGCCACGGCCTGATGGAGCAGCCGCTGCAGCGAAAATTCCTGGCGCACCATCGCCTCCCAGGCAAGAAACCGAAACTCGCGCGGATAGAGGGCGGCCAGCGGTTCGAACCAGCCCTCGCGTCGTCCCACCACGCCGACCCCGGGAGCGCAGTGCGCCGCCAGTTCGGCGAACCAGCCCGCGCTTAGCGCCGGCAGGTCGATCGCCAGCACGGCCAGCCACGGGTGCGCCGCCCGCTCCAAGGCGGCGGTGACGCCGACGAGGGGTCCGCAGCCGGGCATGGCATCGTACACCACGGCACTGAACCCGGCGACGCGAGGCACCCAGGCCTGGTCCGGCCGCGCGGACAGAAGAATCTCGGCGGCACCGGCCGCGGCGAGCACGTCGCGCTGGCGATTCCACAGGGGAGCGTTATCGGCTTCGAGCAGGGCCTTGTCGCGCCCCATCCGGACCGAGCGGCCGGCGGCGAGTAAAACGGCGGAAAAAGGAGGCAGCGGCATGGGAGGAAATCGTGGTCCAAGGTGCCTCATCCCTGCCGGATCGACAAGCGGCTCGGTTTCATGACCGAATTCCCGGAGCGCAGGGACAAACGCCATCGTGGGACGGCCCCGCGAAAGCTGGGCGTGAGCGGCACGAGGTCCCATGCCGCGCCGGCCAGAAGCAGCCGGAAGTTCCCCTCGCAGACCAATGCCCGGCGAAGACACGGAAATGCGCCGGGGCTGGCGTCGCGGGCGAGTTACCCATCGACAAGGCACCGGAGCCCCGGCAGCGTCCCGGCCAACGCTCTCCTCCATGGCAAGTCATTCGGACCCCAAACTGGCCAATCGAATTTTGCGCGGACTGGTGTACGGGCTCATCGCCGGCGTGCTCACGCTCGGTGTCGGTCGCTACTTTCCACCGGTGCTGAGTTGGGCGCAAGCGGCGGGCACGCACGTGCTGGAGCCGTTCGGCCAGGTCTTCCTCCGGTTGCTGTTTTTTGTGATCATCCCGCTCGTGTTCGCTTCGCTCGCGGCCGGCGTGCTCCAGTTGGGACGGCCGGACAAGCTCGGGCCACTCGCAGGCAAGACGTTCTTCTTCTTCTTTCTCAACATGTCGATCGCGGTCGGGCTGGGCCTGCTGGTGATGAATGTCGTGCAACCGGGCGACTTCATCAGCAAGGAGACCAAGGACGCGATCATGACCACCTACGGTGGCGCAGCCGCCAAACACGTCGCCAACCAGCAGCAGGCGCAGTCCGGGCTTACGCTGATGACCTTGGTGGAGATGTTCATGCCGCGAAACCTGTTCGGCGCTTTCGTCGGCAACAGCCGTACCACGCTCGGCGACGTGCTCCCGCTGATCGTGTTCGCGATTCTGGTGGGGGCCATCGGCACTTCGCTGGCGGTGGAGCGCCGAACGCAACTCCTCTCCGCGCTGGAAACGGTGAGTGAGCTGATGACCGGAATCGTGCACTTCGCGCTGCGGCTCGCGCCCTATGCGGTGCCCGCCATGATTTACAGCGTGGTGGTGCGGGTCGGCATCGACATCGTGATCGCGCTGGGAGTGTTCGTGCTGAGCTGCGTGGCGGTGATGGCGCTGCATCTCTTCGGCACGATGTCGCTCTGGCTGCGGGCGTGGACGCACTGGCGGCCGCGGGAGTATTTTGCCACCATCAAGGAAGTGGTCGTCACGGCGTTTTCCACGAGTTCGAGTGCGGCCACGCTCCCGGCGGCGCTGCAAAATGCCACGGAGCGGCTGAAACTGGCGCCGAGCACCGCGGGATTCGTGCTGCCGCTCGGCACGACCATGAACATGAGCGGGACAGCCCTGTACGAAGGTTGCGTGGTGCTGTTTGTGGCGCAGGTCTTCGGGGTGGATCTCGGGCCCGGCCAGCAACTCACCCTGATCCTGCTTTCGGTTCTCAGCGCCGTCGCTGTCGCGGCCATCCCCGGTGGCTCGCTCCCGCTGATCGCGGGATTGCTGGCGACCTTTGGCATCGACCCGGCCGGCATTGGCATCATTCTCGGGGTGGACCGCATTCTCGACATGTGCCGCACGGCGACCAACGTCGGGTGCGATGTCACCACCGCGGTGGTGGTCGATGCGATGGTCAAGCGCGAGGAGGCCAGGAATGGTGGGACCGCGTGATTGAGACCGACAGTCGATCCCGGCGTGGCGCCCCCGCCCGGACTTGAACCGGGATGCGCGGTTTAGGAAACCGCTGCTCTATCCAGTTGAGCTACGGGGACGGACGGTCCGGCGGCACAAGCACCGGTCTTTCATCCGGCCAAAAGCCCAATCCCAGTGCAAGCCCCGAGGTGTCGGCAGTAGCTCCGGTGCGTATTTTCACTTCTTCCCACCAGCCGAATCGGGGGACACGCTCCCTTCGCCATCGGTGATTGTCCGCGTTTGCGCACCCCGGGTGCATCAGAGCCGGAGGCACTCCGGCGCCCGAACGCACACTTCGCCGCCTCGCGCGGTCAGAAATGCAGGTTGACAACCCGTTTCGACAATTCACGTTCTCCGCTTCCTCAACAGCCATGACGACCACCGAGCAAAAGCAGCAGACTCCCACTCCGGCGGAGATTCCCTTCACCAATCCGCAGGCGATGGTCCGCTACGTCACCGACACCGGCAAGATACTCCCGCGCAAGTACACCGGCCTCTCCGCCAAACATCAGCGCGCCGTCACCCGGACGCTCAAGCAATCGCGAAACATGCTGCTGGCGCAGTAAGGCGCCCACCCCGTTCCGCCATCGTCAGCCGGACCCTTGAAAGGTCCGGCTTTTTTATCTGTGGCGGGCGAGGGGCAGGCATGTCGGACAACCACCCCCAGCGACAGGCGACAACCTGCGGGACCGCCGCGCGGCACCGGGAGTCCTCCCGCCACTGATTACCCGCACTCTCCCCCCGCGGCGTCTATTTTTCCTGCTCGGTGGGGTCCTTCTTCGCCATCACCACGTAGTAGTCCTTGTAGGATTTGTCGTAGTACTGGGCGTAGTAGTAGCCGGAGACCGCGAGATTGAGGCCGTTGAGCACGGCGCCGAAGTTCGGAACATTGGCCTCGAGAAGCTTTGATGCCGCGAACTGCGCCGCCTTGCGCCGGACCTTGTTGAAGAAGATGGTGAAGATCGAGCCGTCGACCAGCGGGAGGATGATTAAGGCGTCGCTGACGGCAGCCAGCGGCGGAGTGTCGACAAAGACCCGGTCGTAGCGCTTGCGCAGGTCCGAGATCATCAGTTCGAATCCCTTGCTGTTGAGGATCTGAGTGGGATTCTTGGCCCGGCCACCAGAAGGAATCACATCGAGGTTGGGATGGACATTGCGCAGCACCACCTCGTCGATGGTCGCCTTGCCGCCCGCCACATCAATCACGCCCTTCAGGTTTTCCAGCCGAAGCGACTTGTGAATGTTCGGTTTCCGCAGGTCGCAATCGATGACCACCACGCGATCCCCGTGGGAAGCAAACGTCAGCGCAAGGTTGGTCGTCACGAAGGACTTACCCTCGCCTGGAATTGTACTTGTAGTCAGGATACACCGGGCGTTCTTGCTCTCGTCCTTCAGCCGCAGACTGGAATGCAGGGTAAGAAACGCCTCCGCCACCTGCCGATCGGCGTTGGTGGCCACGATCTGCGCCTTGTCGGCCGCCTCCATGCGTTTGATTTGCGGAATGATGCCGATGAGCGGCAGGCCGACGACGCCCTCGATGTCATACGAGCTCTTCACCCGATCGTCGATGAACGCCACGAAGAACGCAAACGCCAGACCCAGGCCGAGGCCGCCGACGATGCCGAGACCGAGGTTCAGCGGCACATTGGGTGAGATCGGCTTGTTTTCGGGCGACGGCGCCGCTTGATCAACGATCCGCGCGTTCTGGACGGCGAAGCCGCTGGTCATCGTGGTCTCACGCGACCGGGCGACGATGCCCTGGAGGATCTGATTCTGCGTCAGATATTCGCGCTCGATCTGGCTGTAATCGACCCCGATCCGATCCAATTCCAGCGACTCGGCCTTGTTCTTCTCGAGTTCCTGCAGCCGTGCCTGGTAGTTGGTTACCGCCGTCCGATATTCCGACTCCACCTGATCGCAGATCGAATTAACCGCCCTCTCCAGTTCGAGCTTCGTCTGGTCGTAGGATCGCTGTGCTGCAATCATGTCCGGATGCTTGTCGCGATAGCGCTCACGCAGCTTCGCCAGCTCAATAGTACGGGTCGCGAGCTGGGTCTGGAGTCCCTCAATGAGCCGCTGGCTGGAGATGAAAGCCAGACCGGTGAGATCCGCGCCCTTCTCCCGATATTCCTTGATCTGATTGCGCCGGGCTTCGGCGGCCTGCAAGACCACCCCCGCCTTCTGGGCTTCAAGATTGGCCACCTTGAGGGACTCGCTCACAATGTCCTTCCGTTGGTCGAGCGAGACCGTCTTGTTCTTCTCTTTGTAGGCTTGGAGCTTCTGGGCCAGTTGATCGACCTTCTTCCGTTGGTCGTCAACCGTGACCTGAAGATCCTCGACCGCCCTGGTCAGGTCGGCATTGCGCAGGCGTTGATTGTGGTTCAGGTACTCCTCCACAAAGAAGTTGGCGATCTTGGCCGCCACAAACCGGTCAGGATGCTGGTATGCGACAGTCACCACCAGCGTCAGCCGTTGCGGGATGACCTTCCGGTTCTTCGCGATTGTCTCGGCAATGAACGCGGTGTCGGCACTGGTCTTTTCATAAGGAGCGAGAAACGCCCGCAAGTCGTCGCCCTTGAGGCGGTCTGCAACTCGTTTGATGATGGTGGCACTCTCAATCACCTTGATCTGGGTGTTGAGATCCTCAGCGGAGCGGATGTCATTATCCGCCACCTGCTGAACCCCGGGCATCGGTGTGAGATCCCGGCGGAGAATTTGCACCGTCGCGGATGACTGGTAGATCTTGGTGTCGCTCAGCGTGTAGACGAGAGAGCTCGAAAAGACGACGAGGAAGACGACCACGATGTACCAAATGCGCTCGCGCAGGATGAGGAGGTAATCCTGAAACGTGCGCTGCACCTGCCCGCCGCCCTCACCGCCGTCGCCGTACCCGATTGCAGAATACCCGGCGTAGTTGCCGCCGTAATTGTAGCCGTAGCCGCCGCTGTCGGCCGGCTGTTTCGCCCCTGGTTCCGTAGACATGAACAATTGCGTTTAAAGGATTCGCTCGGGCACGAAGATGACGTCGTCGCGCTGGAGTTGGATGGCATCACGGCCGCCCCGCTTCATCAGGGCATCCACATCGATCTCCTCCACCACCGTCTCGCCGGTGTCCGTCTTTCGCGTGAGCTTGACCTTTTTCAAATCCGCGAGGCGCGTCTGACCGCCGGCGAGTGCAATCGCCTCGACAATCGTGAGGCCTTTTTCGGAGGGAAACAACACCCGGCCGGCGTTGTTGACCTGGCCGATCACGTTGACGGAGCGCTCCGCGTACTTCATCACAATCACGCTCACCTGCGGGTTGACGAGAAAGTCCTTGTCGTAGGCGGTACGGATGATCTCCTCGGCCTGCCGCGCCGTCCTGCCTCGCAAGTTGATGGTATTGACCAGAGGGAGGCTGATGGTGTGCTCCTCTGATACCCGGACCGCCTCAGTCTGCTTGTTGAGGTCGTCGTGCTGAAAGATAAAGACCCTGAGCAGATCCTGGGGTTGAAGCACATAATCCGGGCTCGGACCCGGTGCTTCGCGCTGGGCCACTGCGGCGGCGGGAGAGCGGGCGAAGCTGGCACTTTCAGCTCCGCGGATAACGCCTACCGTCACCCCCGAGCCAAGCAGAACTAAGGCAAATAAGCTGCTAAACGGACCCA
>CAZDGC010000092.1:0-28247 GCA_964504885.1 uncultured Opitutus sp. | reverse complement strand
CCTGACACTGCTCTCCGCCTGGTTTGCCTGGGCGGGGCGCGCCTGGCTGCCGGTCGTGGCGGCCCTGCAAGCATTCACCCTCGTGACAACCTGGCTGCCGGGCAACACGGTGGTCGACGGCGATCCGATTCCGTTCGCGCTGGGCCTCGCGCTGCTGGCGGCCGCCGGGCTCGCCCTCGTGGCGTGGCGCGGCGCCCGCGAGGGCGGCCCCGTTGCGCCCACCCCCGGAGCCCGCTTCGTCGGCAGCGGGACGGAAAGTACGGCGGCTCCGGATACTTCCCAGCGGTCATCCGCCGGGCTACGGCGAGAAAGCCACGCGCTGCCGTGGATCGTCGCGGGGATCGCCCTTCTGCCCGCAGTCTGGTGCGCCCCCGCCCTCGCGGACCTCTGGTGGTTCGGGGACGACTGGGATCTGCTCGACCAGCTCCAACGCCAGGGCTTCTGGCGCTGGACACTCGCGCCGTTCGCCGAAAACTTCGTCCCGCTCTTCAAGGTGCTCTGGGGCGGGCTCGTCTTCGCCGGCGGCGGCGCCTACTGGCCGCTGGTGACCGCGCTCTGGCTCACCCACGCGCTCAACACCGCGCTCCTGCTGCGCCTCCTCCGCTCGGCCGGCGTCGGCTACCTCGGCGCGGCGCTTGCGGCCGTGTGGTTCGCCGTGGCGGCGGTGCACGTGGAATCCCTCGCGTGGAGCGTCCAGTGGTCGGCCCTGCTCGCGACGACGTTCTTCCTGCTGGCGGCGCACGTCGTGGTGGTGCGGTTTCGCGCCGGGGCGGCGCCGGGGAGTGCCACCCTCGCCGCGCTGGCGCTGCTCTCGGCGGCGAGCGCGCTGTGTTTTTCCCGCGGAGTGCTGACCGGCGCCGCCCTCGCCGCGGCGTGTCTCGTGCCGGCCGGCGCCGGGGCGCCCCGGTGGCCGGCGGCCACCCGCGCGCGGGCGGCGGCCGCGTGCCTGCTTCCCGCGGTCGCCGTGGCGGCCGTGATTTTCCTCACCGCGAGCGGCAACCACCGCGCGCCCGCCGGACACCTCCGGGCGGCGCTCGAGTTCGCGTTCTGCCACTGGAGCGCGGCGCCGTTGCACCGGCTGCTCGGGAGCATCACCTGGCACTGGCCGCTGCTGTGCGCCCTCGGCGCGATCAAGGCCGTCGTGATCGTCAGCGCCTTCCGCGGGCTCCCGCCCTCCGGCCGGCCGCTGCTCGGGCTGCTGCTCGTGTTCGATCTCGGGAACGCCGCGCTGCTCGGGCTGGGCCGCCACCACACCGGCCTGCCCGCCGCCAACAGTGAGCGCTATTACTACCCCGCGCTCCTCGCCTTCCTGCCCTTCCTCGCGGTCGCGTTCGCCGGCTGGTTGCAGCCGCTGCCGGGCGTCCGCCTGCGCCGCGCCGTTGGCAGCGCGCTCCTCCTCCTCGGGGCGATCCTGCTGGCGCGCGACTGGCCCGCGGCCGCGGAGCAGTTTGCCGCCCACCGCGGCCGGAACACCCGCGAACTGCTGCGGCACCCTCCCTCGCCCCCGGCGGAAGGCGCGGTGCCGGGGATCCCGTTTCTCTCCACCGCCCGGGCCAGGGAGTTGATCGCAACTTATGGGCTCCACTGACACCGCCCCGGGCGCACGCCGCGCCGGCCTCGCCGCCTGGTGGCGCGAACCGCGACTCACCTGGTGGGTGGTGGCCGCCCTCGGCGCGCTGATCGCCCTGCGCAAACCCAGCGCGCTGCACACCCCGCAGCTCTGGGCGGAGGACGGCAGCGTGTTCCTGCTGGAGAACGAGCAGTTCGGGCTGGCCGCCCTGTTTCAGCCCTACATGGGCTACCTGCACACGATCCCGCGGCTCACGGCCTGGCTCGCCTCCCTGCTGCTCGACCCCGCCTGGTGGCCGGCGGCCTACAACGGCGTCGCCTTCGCCTGCTGGGTGGGCGTGATCGCGCGGACGTTCTCCGCGCGCCTGCCGCTGCCGCACAAACCCTGGCTCGCACTGGCGATGTTCGTCGGCCCGCAAACCGGCGAAATCCTCCTCAACCTGACCAACACCCAATGGATCGTGGCCTTCGTGCTGGTGCAACAGGCGCTGATCGCGCGCCCGGTCAACGCGCTCCAGCGGGCCGGCGACCTCGCGCTCGTGGCCCTGGTCGGGCTCACCGGACCGTTCGTGATCGCCCTGGCGCCGCTGCTCGCCTGGCGCTGGTGGCGCGATCGCCACGCCGACAACCTCGCCGTCCTGCTGGTCGCCGGCGCCTGCGCCGCCACGCAGGCCTGGCTGATCCACCGCGCCGCGATCACCTTCGAACACCAACAGGCGCCCCTGCACCTCGCCAACGCCGCCATCGTGCTCTCGCGGCGCCTGCTGGTCTGGCCGATCGCCGGCCCCTGGGTCGCCCACACGCTGCCGCCCGCCGCGATCGGCATCCTCGGCATCCTCGGCGGCGGCGCCCTCATCGCCTGGGCGCTCCGACCGCACCCGCGGCGCCTCCTGCGCGCACCACTCCTCGCCGCCGCCGCACTGCTGATGCTGGCGGGCTTCCTGCGCATGCGCCCCGACACCTGGAGCGGCGACGACCTCAACTTCAGCGACCGTTACTTTTTCCTGCCCCGCGTGTTGATCGCGTGGCTGATCGTGCTCGAGTTCGACGCCCGGCCACCGGCGGTGGCGTGGGCGGCGCGAGTCGCAGCCCTGAGCCTCGCGCTGGTGCATCTGCCGGACTACTCGCTGCCCGATCCGCCCGACCTCCGCTGGCACGCGCACTGCGATCCGATCCGGCGCGGCGTGCCCGGGCGGATACCGATCCTGCCGGATGAATGGATCCTCGAGTACCCGGGCCGGCCGGGAGTGCGCCCGCCGTGAAGCCAGGATGAAGTCGCCCGCCACCGCCGCCCCGTCCGCCCGCCACCTCGGTGGGTGGGTGCTCGTCGCCGCGGCGCTGCTCGCGCTGCGCAAGCCCTGGGCGCTGCACACGCCGCAGTTCTGGGCCGAGGACGGCAGCATTTTCCTGGTGCAGAATGACCAGTTCGGGCTGGCCGCGCTGGCCTGGCCCTACAACGGATACCTGCACTTCCTGCCCCGGATCATCGCCTGGCTCGCGAGCCGCCTCACCGACGTCGCCTGGTGGCCGGCCTTCTACAACGGCTGCGCCTACGCCGTGAACGTGGCGCTCTTCGCCCGGCTCGCCTCCCCGCGCGTCGACCTGCCCGCCAAGCCGGGCCTGATGCTCGCGTTCGTCCTCGTCGTCGGCACCGGCGAAGTGCTGATCAACGTCACCAACCTCCAGTGGGTCGCGGCCTTCTTCCTCCTGCTGCACCTGTTCACCCGGCCGCCGGCGACGACGGCGCAACGCGTCGGCGATCTCGCGATCCTCGCCGCCGTCGGCCTCAACGGCCCCTTCGCCCTCGTGTTTGCCCCGCTCCACGCCTGGCGCGCCTGGCGGAGCCGCCACCCTGACGACTGGCTCGCCTTCGCCATCGTCGGCGCCTGCGCCCTCGCCCAGGGGCTGCTGGTCGTCAACGCGGGCGTCACCCTCTACGCGGAGAACGTGCCCTTCCGCCCGCTGATGTTCAGCTCGGTGCTCGGCAGCCGACTCGTCACCTGGACCTTCCTCGGCCCCGCGGCCGTGCCCGCCGTCCCACCCTGGGCGCATGCGGTCGGCGGCGGCGCGTTGATCGCCGCAGTGCTGGTCTGGGCGCTGCGCGCCGATCCGCGCCGGCCGGTGCGGGCGCTGCTCGTGGCGGCGTTCTGCCTGGTGACGGCGGCCTGCACCTTTCGGGTGCGCGCCGACACCTGGGAGTTCGACACCCTGGAGCACGGCGACCGCTATTTTTACCTCTCGCGCGTGCTGCTGGCGTGGCTGGTCGTGCTCGAATGGGACGCCGCGCCGCGGGTCGTCGCGTGGCTTGCGCGCACCCTTTGCGCCAGCGGCGTGCTGCTGCCCGCGCCGCACTTCGTGCTGCCAGCCCCGCCCGACTACCAGTGGGCCAAACACTGCGATCCGATCCGCCGCGGCGTGCCCGCCAACCTCCACACCCTGCCCGAGGGCTGGTGGATCGAATATCCCGGGCGCGTCCGCCGGCCGTGAAATCTCCACTCCTGCTGCGCCTGATCTGGCTCGCCGGCGGCTGCGCGCTGCTGCTCGGCTGGGGCCGCGATTCGATGCTCGGCTGGCAGCCGCGCCCGCGCGAGCTGCCGCGGCTCGACAACCGCAGCGGCCAGCCCTGGCTCGCCACCGGCGAGTTCACGCGCGACGACCGCATCGCCCCCGGGGCCTTGCCGGACCACATCCGGCGCGCCAGCTCGCACCTCGGCGGCGACGAGTTCACGGGCGGCGCCGAGACGGCCTGGTTCAAGGCCTCGCGCCGCACGATCTACGTCGGCGTCGCCGGCTACCCGAACCATCGCGGCTGTTCGCTGTGGGCCGAGTTCCGCGATGCGGCGGGCGCGGTGACGCGTGTGTATCACCGGCTCGCGGATCCGCGGGAGGAGTGGGCGATCTGGGAGATTCGCCGCCCGCCGGAGGCCCTTGCGGTGCGGCTGGTGGCGGAGGACCGCGGGTCGACTTACGCCGGCTGGGTCGCCTTGTCCCATCCGTTTCGCGCCTGGCCGCCGGAGCTGCCGGCGGTGTTTTCGTTCCTGCAGATCCTCACGACGCTCTGCCTCGCGCTCACCCTGCTCTGGGGACCGGGACTGTGCTGGTGTCCGGCGGGCGCGCCGCCGGCGGTGCGGGCCGCCTGGTTTCTCGGCGCGGGGCCGCTCGTGCTGGCCGCGGCGGGGGTGGTCCTGTGGGTGATCGGGGGCGTGGTGCCGCTGGCGCTGGCGGGCACGGCGCTCGTGGCGGCGCTCTGGGCCATCGTGGGCCGGAGGGCGCAACGGCAGGGCTTCGCGCCGGAGTTGCCGCCGGGGCTGGCGCGCGTGCTGGCGGTGATGGCATTGGTGGTGGCGGCGGTGGCGGCGCGCTCCGGTTTTTCGCGCGGGCCGGAGGGCGAACTGTTTCGCGGCACCGTCTCGCGCAACTTCGCGCTCAGCGATCGGATCGACAGCCGGTTCAGCTTCTACGCGGTGCAGGCCATCGCGCACCACTGGGGGCCCGCCTCGCCCACCACGGAGAAATTCTATTACCCGTGGACCTTTTTCAGCCGCGGCCCGCTGGCGGGACTGGCGGCGGCGCCCGTGGTGCTGGCCACCGGCGGCCAGCCGCCGGTCGAACACGCCGAGCAGGTCTGGTCCCCGTATGATCCGACCGGCTTCGCGGCCTACCGCCTCACGCAGGTGGCGCTGGCCGGCGGGGTGATCGTGGCGTTCTTCCTCCTGCTGCTGCCGTGGCTCGGCGAACGCTGGGCGCTGATCGCCAGCGGGCTGCTCGCGCTGTCGCCCTTCGGGGTGCATGAGATCCTCTTCACCTGGCCGAAGTGGGCCGCGACGGCGTGGCTGGCGACGGCCTTCGGTTTCCTGGGCGCGCGCCGCCCGGGGGCGGCCGGCGTGGCCCTCGGCGTGGGCTTCCTCTACCACCCGCTGGTCCTGCTGTGGTCGCCGTGGCTGGCGCTCGCCGGCGCCGGCCTGGCGCCGCGGCGCCCGCTCGACATGGCCACACACGTCGGCCGCCTCGCGCTCGGCGCCGGGGCGCTCGTGCTGCCCTGGATGGCGTGCGGCCACCTGATGCCCCACCTGCCGGACACTCCCTTCGCCGGCCAGGGCGGATTCCTGCGCTACTGGACCCTGGCGGACTCGCAGGGCGCAACCTGGGACTCGTGGCTGCACACGCGCTGGATGAACTTCGCCAACACCTTTGTGCCGCTGCATGTGTTTGCCTCCACGGAGTCGTTTTACCACTTCCGCTTCAGCTCGGCCTACGAGCCTTCGGGACCACTCGCCAAGACCACGTTCCTGTGGTGGAACACCCTGCCCTTCGGCCTCGGCCTCGGACTGTGGGTCGCATCCGCGCTCGCCCTCGCCCGCGGGCTGCGCCTCCTGCCGGCGGCCACGCTCGTCCTGCTCGTGGGCCCGGCGCACCTGCTGGTCGCGTACTGGGGCGCCGATCCCCTCGGGCTGCTGCGCGAATGCGGCCATCCGTTCTTCCTCGGCGTCATCGGTCTCACGGTGGCGGTCGCCGCGCGCAGCGACGGCTGGTGGGAGCGGGCGCTGGCGCACCCCGCGGTCCCGTGGGCGCAACTGCCGGAGACCTGGCTCATGCTCTGGCTGGCGACCCTGGGAAACACCCACCCATCGACGCGCACCCAGGCGCACCTCGATCCGCTCTACCTCTGCCTGAATGCACTTGCCCTCGCCGCCGCGGCTTGGGTTCTGTTGCAGGCTCGGCGCCCACCCGGGCCCGCCCTCGCCTCATGACCAAGACCCTCCTCGTCACCGGTTCCTCCGGCCTCATCGGCTCGGAGGTCTGCGTCTATTTCGCCCGCGAGCTCGGGTACAACGTCCACGGCGTGGACAACAACCAGCGCGCGGTGTTCTTCGGGCCGCAGGGCGACACGCGCTGGAACCAGCGCCGGCTGGCGGCCGAGCTGCCGGGCTTCGTGCACCACGAACTCGACATCCGCGACCGCGCCGGCGTGCTCGCGCTCGTCCAGGCGGTGCGGCCCGCGGCCATCGTGCACACCGCGGCCCAGCCGAGCCACGACCGCGCGGCGGCGATCCCCTTCGACGATTTCGACACCAACGCCACCGGCACGCTCAACCTCCTCGAAGCCGCCCGCCAGGCCTGCCCGGAGTCGCCCTTCGTGCACATGAGCACGAACAAGGTCTACGGCGACGCGCCCAACCTGATCCCGCTGCGCGAGCTCGACACCCGTTGGGACTACGCCGATCCGGCCTACGCCCACGGCATCCCGGAGACCTTCAGCATCGACCAGTCGAAGCACTCGCTCTTCGGCGCCTCCAAGGTCGCGGCCGACGTGATGGTGCAGGAGTACGGCCGCTACTTCGGGCTCCCCACCTGCGCCCTGCGCGGCGGCTGCCTCACCGGGCCGAACCACAGCGGCGTCGAGCTGCACGGGTTCCTGAGCTACCTGGTGAAGTGCAACCTGGAGGGCCGCGAGTATCGGATCTTCGGCTACAAGGGGAAGCAGGTGCGCGACAACATCCACTCGCTCGACGTGGCGCGCTTCATGGCGGCGTTCGTGGCCGCGCCGCGGGCCGGCGAGGTCTACAACCTCGGCGGCGGCAAGGCCAACTCGTGCTCCATCCTGGAGGCCTTCGCGCTCGCCGAGCAGTTCTCCGGGCGAAAGCAGGTTTACACCTACGTCGACCAGGCCCGCGCCGGCGACCACCTCTGCTACTACAGCGATCTGCGCAAGATGCGCGCCCACTACCCGGCCTGGGATCTCACCCAGTCGCTGGAGGAGACGATCCGCCAGATCGTCGAGGCCTGGCGCCGCCGCTCCTGACGCCATCCCGATCGCGACGACTGGCGGCGGCCGCGCCCGGTGGCGCCCGCCCGGCCAGATTCCCGCTTCATTCCCAGATTCGACCGTGCCACTGACCAACACCGCCTCCTGCTTCGCTCCAAGGTCCCGCCCGCCTCACCTGCCGTCGCCGCTGCCTTCCCGGACCGCCCCCGGCCGGCACCGTTTGCCGCTGGCCCTCGGGCTGTTGACGGCGTGTCTGCTGGCCAGCCGCGGCGACGCCACGGCGGCGACGGCCACCGCGAAAATCCCGCCCGCCCCGCCCACCGCAGTCCGGTCGGAAGGGGGTTGGGAGACTCTCGGGCGAATGCACGTTGATCCCCGACACCCGGTCGTCCAGGAGTTCTGGCTGCTGGGCCGCTTTCAAGGGCAGTACCACTGGAGCCAGGGCAGCGCCGGCGACCACGAGGGCTACGAGACCCGCCGCCACCGCCTCGGTTTCCAGACGCGCATGCTGGGAAAACTGACGGCCCACGCGCAGATGGTGAGCGGCAGCGACCTGGACCCGTTCTACAATGGTTTCACCGAGCTCTGGTTGCAGTGGGCGTTTCGCGACGAACTGGTCCTCACCCTGGGACAGCAGAAGCATCGCTTCACCCACGATCGCACCGCCTCCAGTCGCTACATCAACTACCTGGAGCGCGGCATGCTCACGAACCTGTTCCGCGCCGACTACTCGCCCGCCGCGACCCTGCAGGGCCGGGTCGATCGGCTGACCTATTACACGGGAATCTTCAGCAATACCACCAGCCGCAACCTGGGCCGGGCGTTTACCGAGCTGCACTCCGGATACTCCCTGCTGGCCAATGCCTATTACGACCTGGGCGCTCCTGGGGGACTGCGCTCCGCCCACTTCAACTTCTGCCTGCTCCACAGCGAAGCCCGCCGCAGCGCCACCCTGCTCAACCGCTTCCGCCAGGGGGCCTCGGGCGCGGCGATTCTCACGCACCGATCGACCGCGTTGATCGCCGAAGTGACCGCCGGACGGCATGACACGGCGGGCGATGCGATTGGGCTGAATCTCCAGCCCAGTTTTTTTCTCACCGACTGGCTGCAGGTAGTCGGCCGCTGGCAGCGGGTGGCGTCCAATCAGGCCCGCGGACTCGCCGGGCAATCCCGGTACGAACGCCCCGCCGGACTGCCGCCCGGCGACCGCTACCAGGCCACCTACCTCGGCCTCAACGTCTATCTTGCGAAGCACCGCGCCAAGTTCATGACCGGTCTGGAATACGCCCGGCAGGGCGGGCAGGACGTCTGGACTTCCAGTGCGATGATCCGCTTCTATTTCGGACCCCATTCCAACGGTCCCTTCCCCATGAACCAACTGCTCAACGGGAGATTTTTCGACCCGGATTAAGCAGTGGTGTCGGTCAGGTTCTGCAAAAGCCGTTTTGAGGTGTGAGGGTATGCCGCCGGGTCACCCTGGCGAACGGAACCGGGCGGAGGCCAGGCCCGGCCCGGTCGTCTATCCGCCCCGGATCGCAGCGCGCATATTTTCCCAGAGGGCGGCGACGTGGCTGCGTTCCGTGCCCAGCGCGCCAATCGACACGCGGACCATCCAGCGGCCGTCGAGCTGCGCCGGCGCCAGGTAGGCGGTTCCGGAGGCCGTGATCCGCTCAACCCACCCGAGGGTGTGACGATCGAGTTCCTCGCCGGTGAGCCCCGGAAGCTCGTGACGCACGCACAGGGTCTGCAGCGGCACGGGAGCGAGCAGGCGCCAGCCGTCGCCGGCCGCGGCGCGCACCTGCTCCGCGAGCCAGGCAGCGTTGGCCAGGTCGCGGCGGAGCCGGGCGGCCAGACCCTCCACGCCCTGTTCGCGAATCAAAAACCAAAGCTTCAGCGCGCGGAAACGCCGGCCCAGCGGGATGCCCCAGTCGCGGTAGTTCCGCACCTGGGCGTCGACCCCGGTCTGCAGGTAGCTGGGGTTGGTGCTCATCACCCGCACGAGGTGCGCCGGATCGCGCACCAAATACAGCGAGGAGTCGAAAACCACGCCGAGCCATTTGTGCGGATTGAGCACGACGGAATCCGCCGCCTCGACGCCCTCCCACATCCAGCGGCACTCCGGCAGAATCATCGCGGAGCCGGCCATCGCCGCGTCGACGTGCAACCATACCCGCTCGCGCTGCGCGAGGGTCGCGATCGCGGCGACCGGGTCGAGCGCCGTGGTCGCGGTGGTGCCCGTCGTGGCCACGATGGCACAGGGAACCACGCCCCGCGCGCGATCGACCGCCATCGCCTCCGCCAGGGCCTCGGGCCGCAGCGCCTGACTGGCGTCGACCGGGATGGGGCGGAGATGGTCGCGGCCAAAACCTGCCAGCAGGGCCGCCTTCTCGACCGAGCTGTGGGCATGCACGGAGCAATAGACCGCCAGCGGCGCGGTCAAACCCTGCAGCCCGCCCCGCGCCAGCGAGAAATCCGACGCCCGTTCGCGGGCGCAGAGCAGTGCGACCAACGTTGAGGTCGAGGCCGTGTCCTGAATGACTCCGCTCCAGGCGGGGGACAGCCCGACCAGTTGCCGCATCCAGTCGGTCATGACCTCCTCAAGCTCGGTCAGCGCCGGGCTCGACTGCCAGGACAGCCCGATGACCCCGAGCCCGGAGCCAAGGGTGTCGCCCAACACCGAGGCCAGCTCGGCGTTGGCCGGAAAATAACCGAAGAACGACGGATGCTGCCAGTGGGTGAGCCCCGGCAGGACGATGTCCTCGAGATCGCGATACACCTGGTCGAACGGCTCGCCCTGCGCGGGCGGCGCGACCGGCAGCCGGGCGCGGATTTCACCTGGACGCACGGGGGCTCGCACCGGCCGCCGCTCCAGGGAGGCGCGATAGTCCGCGATCAGATCGATCATCCGGTGTCCGTGACGGCGGAATTCCTCGGGAGTCATGGGGCAGGAGCGGAAGCGGCCGCGCCGCGCGCGGCTGGTTCAACGCTGGTCGGTTTCCTCGCGTTTGACGGGCTCGAGGTGGGCGAGGCCATGGTCCGGCCGGTGCTTGCGCAGCACACGCCAGATACACCAGGCCAGGAAGACAGCCGCTCCGCCGACCGAGAGGAGCATGGTAATCCAGCCGCCGGTGGTCATCGCGAATTTCCTCCGGAGGTGGCCGCCGCGGCCTTCCAGCGTTCGCCGGCCAGCGTGATCAGCAACAGGCAGTAGGCCGCGAGCAGCAGGATGAAGAGCACCGTGACCCGGGCCGGGCCGCTGGCCTTGGGGCCGACCAGGTCGGTGACGTAGCCCGAAGGGGTGAATTCCGGCGCCGCCAGGCTGAGGTTCCAGCCAAAGGCATTCTTCAGCACGAACGTGGCAAGGATGACCAGCAGCACGGTGGGCGTCACGTAACGGAGGATGATCTTGTAGAAAGACGGAATCCGCAGCTCCGCGCCGCGGTGTGCCTCCGCCCAGCCCTGTTCGACGCCGACGATCCAGGAGAAGACAATCACAAGGAGGGTGCCGTTGATAAAGAGCGCGACCGTGCCGATCCAGAAGTCAAAGGTGTCGAGCGCCTTCAAATCGCCACTGAACCACCACACCAGCATGGTGCCGACGGAGGTGACGAACCCCAGCAGCGCGACCGAGGAGCGCCGCTGCAGACCGAGCCCCTCCTCCAGGAAGGCGATGCCAGGCTGCAGCATCGACAGCGAACTGGTGAGGGCGGCGAGAAAGAGCAGCGCGAAAAACAGCGTGGCGAACAGCGTCCCGAAGGCCATCGAGGCGAACACGTGGGGCAGCACCTGGAAGGCGAGGCCGAAGGTGCCGCCGCCGAGCGCCGCGGCGCCGAAGAACACGAAGGCCGCCGGCACGGTGAGCATGCCGCCCACACCAACCTCGCAGAATTCGTTGGCCGCCGCCGCCGTCGTGCTGCTCAGGACGACATCGTCGTCCGGCTTGAGGTAGCTCGCGAAATTGATGATCGCGCCAACGCCGACCGAGAGGGTGAAAAACACCTGGCCGGCGGCGGCCAGCCAGAGCTGCGGATCGGCGAGCCGCGACCAGTCGCCGGGGTTCCACATCCGGCCGAGGCCGTTGAGCACGTTCTGGTCGGGCTTGGCGGGGTCGGGCGTCCCGAGGGTCAGCACGCGGGCGAGGATGACCAGCGCGATGACGAGCAGCACGGGCATCGCGTAGGTGCACACTTTCTCGATGCCGCGGGACACTCCGCGGTAGATAAAGAAGAAGTTGATCGCCATCACCACGACCAGCCAGGGACCGACGGCGCCGAGACCGAACTGAAGCGCGTCGCCGTCCCGGGCCGCACCGGTGAAGCGGCCGAAGAACGCGGCGTAGTCAAAGCCGCCCGCCGAAAAGGCCCCGGCGGCGGCCTGCCAGGCGTATCCGAGGCACCACGACTCGATGAGCACGTAGTAGCAGTAGATGCCGACGGGAACGAGCACGCCGGTGAGGCCGAGAAACTTGGCCCAGGGCCGGCCGATCAGGGCGTGAAAGATCCCGGGCGAGGAATGAAACCCCAGGGTCCCGCCCCGCCGGCCGAGCGACCACTCCACCCAGCTCGCCGGGATGCCGATCAGCAGCAGCGAGGTGAAGTACGCGATCATGAACGCACCGCCCCCGTACTGGGCCGCGAGCCCCGGAAAGCGCAGGAAGTTGCCCAGCCCGACCGCGCTGCCCGCCACGGCCAGAATCACCCCGAGCCGCGAGCTCCAGGCCTCGTGATGCTGCCGCGATTCCGCCATGCGCGTGCAGCGTGCGTTGCCAGGGGGACGGCGCAAGCGCGGAAAACCAGCGGGGTCAGGTCCGACAGTCGGCGCAGCGCGCCCCCAGTCGGACCTTCGGGAAGGCGATTCGCGATTCGCGACCTGACCCCGTCGGCTTCCCCTACAATGCCACTTCCTTGAACTTCGGATCGGCGAGGAGCTGGTCGAACTGCTTCCCGCCCACGAAGGCCCGCACGCGCGGGTGGTTCGGAAACTGGCGCTCCATTTTCCCGACCAGCGCCCGGGCATCGCCGACGCGGCCCAGCACCGCCAGCACGTAGATCTGATCGAGCCAGGGCTCGGGATCGTTCTTCGCCCCCGGCGCGGCCGCCTCGCCCTCGAAGGCCTTCAGACCCTTCAGGTAGGCGTCGCGCGCCCCCGACTTGTTGCCCAGCCGCACGCGCGTCGCGCCGAGCATGGTCCAGACTTCCCCGTTGTCCGGCACCAACCCCACCGCCCGGGCCAGCAGGCCCTCGGCGCGGGCCCAATCGCGCAACGTCAGGGCGAAATTCGCCTCCGCCACAAGGTGGTCGGCCTCCTTTCGCTGGTGCTCGGTGATTTCAGGGCGGCCGGCCCCGCAGCCGGCCAACCCGGCGAGCAGCGCCAGACTGGCGACCGCGCGCAGGGACCACCGGCGGGCGGACTTCCGGGACGGCATCGGGAGGCGGGTTGATGGGAGCATCGGGCGGAGCAGGGGTGAGCAGGCCTCGTGCCGCCGGCTACATGTCGGGCGGGACGTTGGCCAGTGCCTCTTCGATGGTGGTGAGCCCATCCTTCACCTTCAGCAGGCTGTCCTGATGGAGGGTCTTCATGCCGTTCTTGACCGCGATCTTCTTCAGCTCCGCCGCCTCGGCCTCCCGGTTGATCGCCGCCACCAGTTCCTCGTTGCTGACCATGAGTTCATGGATGCCCACGCGGCCCTTGTAACCGGTGCCGCCGCACTTCGGGCAGCCCTTGGGATTGGCTTTGTAGATTTCCCCACTCCAGCCAAGGGCGCGCTCGATGATGGCCTGTTCGCGGCCCTCCGGGGTGTACGGCATACGGCAGGTCTTGCACACGCGCCGCATCAGACGCTGGGCGCACACGCACAACAGCGACGAGGAAACCATGAACGGCTCGACCCCCATCTCGGTAAGACGCGAAACCGTGGTGGGCGCATCGTTGGTGTGCAGCGTGGAGATGAGCAGGTGGCCGGTGAGGGCGGCCTCGACCGCGATGCCCGCGGTCTCCTTGTCGCGGATTTCGCCGACGAGGATGATGTCGGGATCCTGGCGCAGGAACGCGCGCAGCGCAGTCGCAAAGGTGAGCCCGATCTGCCGGTGCATCTGCATCTGGTTCAGGCCCGGGAGCGTGTATTCGATCGGATCCTCGGCGGTGCGGATGACGATATCCGGCGTGTTGATCTCGTTGAGCGCCGAATAGAGCGTCATCGACTTGCCGGAGCCGGTGGGCCCGCAGTGCAGGATCATGCCGTAGGGCTGGCGGATGCACTCGCGGTACTTGGCGAGGTTCTCCTCGGAGAAGCCGAGCGCGGGGAGCGGCAGGGTGGTCTTCTGTTTGTCGAGGATGCGCATGACCACGCCCTCGCCGTGGTTGAGCGGGGCGGTCGACACGCGCAGGTCGAGGTCGAGGTTCTTCTTGGTGTATTGCTTGAAGACGATGCGTCCGTCCTGCGGCAACCGTCGCTCGGAGATGTCGAGGTTGCACATGATCTTGAGACGCGCGACGAGGGCCGGGCCGACCTTCTTGGGCAGCCGGAGTTTCTCCTGGCACACGCCGTCGATGCGGTTGCGGACGATGACCTCCTTCTCCTGCGGCTCGATGTGGATGTCGCTCGTCCCGGAGAAATACGCATCCTCGATGATGCGGTTGGCGAGCTGGATGATGGGCCCGGACTCCTCGTTGACCTCCTCATCCCTGAGCTCGCCCTCGCCGGCGCCTTCACCGTATTCGGCGGAGACCTGCGAGACGACGTCGTCGAAGCCGGCCGCCCGTTCCTGCCCCTTGGAGAACTTCTCCCGGATGTCCTTCTCGCGGCCGAGCAGGCGGACGATCGGGAGCGGCTTGCCGATCTTTTCCTGGATCCGCACCGGCAGGCTGACATCGAAGGGATTGGCAACCGCGACCAGGAGCATTTCGCCCACCTGGCCAACGGGGAGGATGTGGTTTTCCTGACAGAACTCCTGCGGGATCCGCTCGAAGGTCTGGGGGGAGACCTTGTAACGCGCAACGTTGTAGGGCGAGAGGTGGAGCGCGCGCGCCTTGGCGACCAGGCACTGGAATTCGGTGACCTTGAATTCGTCGTGCAGCAGCTTGTCGAGGGCGTTGCCGCTGAGGTCGTCGGGGCGCTCGGCGAGGGCGTTGTGCTGGTCGGCGTCGAGCCGGCCCATCTCGACCAGCTTGGCGACGATCTGCAGTTGAATTTTGCCGAGGGGCATCGGGTGGAGGGGTCGGGCTCAGCTCCGCGCGGGGGCGACCTCGGGCTGATCGCGGGCGGCGATCTCGAGTTTCTCGATGTAGTCGGCGAGGGCGTCGAGGGTGGTGCCGTACCAGAGAATCGGACCGCCGAAGTGTTTTTCCCAGTAGCTGCGCACCGCCGGACTGAGGTAATACGCGGTCGCGATGAAGGTGAACCCCTCCTCGCGGTCGAACGGCACCGACCAGGTCGCCCAGCACACCCCGAGGTCGAGTCCCTTCCGCACCTCGTCCGGCACCTCGTAGTCGCGCAGGTCCGCGAGCCCGATGCCCTCGTGTTCGACACAATGGTGCAGAATCTCGTCCTCCTTCACCACCTTCATCTCGTAGGCGAGGATGCCGAGGATGGTGCACTGGCGCGGATGGTGGCCGGAGGCGAACTCGATCAGCTTTTCCGTCGCAGCCTCGAGATCCTCGATTTTCACGAGGTTGCGTTCCACCAGGCTGGCGCCCAGCAGCCGGTTGGAGCGCATCAGGAGGGGGCGGTGTTCTTTCGCCATGGCCGCGGCAGGCTGGGTCAAAGGGCCGCGCCTGGCGACGATTTTTCCGCCGCCCGGAATTTCCGGACGCGCTTTAACAATTCCTTCTTCAACCGCTCCAGCCCGTCGCCGGTGGCGCAGGAAATCTCCAGCGTGTCGACGCCGGCGTGGCGGCGGCGGAACTTGGCGAGCGCGGGCGCGGCCTCCGGCAGATCCATCTTGTTGGCCACGACCAGGCGGGGTTTGGCGAGGAGCGCAGGGTCGTAGAGTTTCAGCTCGCGCAGCAGGTGGCGGTAGTCTTCGCGTGGATCGCGGCCGTCGGTGCCGGCGAGGTCGATCAGGAAGATCAACAGCGCGCAGCGCTCGATGTGCCGCAGGAAACGGTGCCCCAGGCCGCGGTTCTCGTGGGCGCCCTCGATCAGGCCGGGCACGTCGGCGAGCAGCAGGCGCGCGCCGCCCTTTGCCGTATCCGGATACTCGATTACGCCAATCTGCGGGTGCAGGGTGGTAAACGGATAGGCCGCGGTCTTCGGGCGGGCCTGGGTGAGTCGGCCCATCAGCGAGGACTTGCCGGCGTTGGGGAAGCCGACGAGGCCGACGTCCGCAATGCTCTTGAGCACGAGCCGGTAGATGCCGGTTTCGCCGGGCTGGCCGGGGTTGGCGCGCTTGGGGGCGCGAGTGGTGGAAGTCTTGAAATGGGTGTTGCCCCAGCCGCCGTTGCCCCCCTTGCAGAGCACGATGCGCTGACCGTCGGCGATGACTTCGGCGACCGGCTTGCCGGTCGCAAGGTCGATCACGACGGTGCCGAGGGGCAGCTTGAGCACGCAGGGCTGGCCGTCGCGGCCGTTGCAGTCGGAGCCGAGCCCGTGCCCGCCGCGCTCGCCCTTCCAGTGCGGCTGGAACTTGTAGTCGACGAGGTTGTTGGTGTTCACGTCGCCGAGGAGCACGACATCCCCTCCCCGGCCGCCATCGCCGCCGTTGGGCCCGCCCCAAGGCTCGTACTTTTCGCGGCGGAAGCTGATACAACCCCGGCCGCCATCGCCCGCGGCGAGTTTTACGGTGCATTCGTCGACAAACATCGGCGGGACGATACAGAAGCGAACCGGTTTGCCAAGGGGGCGGTGCCGGGCTGCGCTCCACCCTTGCTCCGGACCCGCGCGGCGGCTCACTTGGGCGCATGCTTCGCCGGCTCCGCCTCCTCGCGCTGGCCGCCCTCCTCCTCGCGCCGGCCCGCGGCGGGGAACCGGCCGGCCCGCCGCTGGATTTCCGCCGGGTCGACGTGAAGCCAACCTGGACGTCGATCTACCTCGGCACCGTCTCGCTGCAGATGCCGCCGTTCACGCGCTCGACGGCGGGGGAGTACGAGTCGACCTACGCCGCCCGCGTGTTGCCCTTCTTCTTCTACAACGAGACCGGGCGCATCGGCATCCGCGTCCCGGACGAGGATTTGTCGCGCCTCGCGCGCGGCGAGGCCATCGAGTTCACCGGGCGGGCCGTCAACCACGCCGGCGAGGAACGCCCGGTCACCGGCAAGGCGACCCCCGCCGACACCGTGAGCGGCAAAATCAAGGTGCGGGTGCGCGTCTCTCCGCGGATCGAACTGATCTTCAACACCACCTACCGCTTCAGCGGCTGACCGTCTGTTAGGCCCAGTGCAGCGTGATCGGCACCTCGATGCTTGGGTGCAGGCTCTGGTGCACCGGGCAGGCACGCGCCGCCCCCTCGAGCGGCCCGGCGGCGGGGTGCGACTCGGGGATCGGCATCCACACCCGGGTGACGAGGCGCGCAATCCGGCGCGGGGAATCGGTGGACATCTCCTTGGTGACCGTGAAGCGCAGCCCGCGGAGTTCGACGCCATGCTTGCGCGCGGCGATCGCCATCGTGGTCGCGATGCAGGTGCCGAGGGCGGTCGCGACCAGATCCGTCGGGGAAAAGGCCTCGCCCTGTCCCTGGTTGTCCTTGGGCGCATCCGTCATCAGCACGCTCCCCGAGGGTCCGTGGCGCACGGTACAGTGCAGATTTCCCTGATACTTGCCGGTGATTTCAACCATGGAGCCAGTCTCGCCGGCTTCGTCGGCGCGCCGCAATCCCAACGTCACCGGGCCGGCTCCGGCCGCGGCGCGGGGGCCGCCTCGACCGCGCCCGGCAGCGCCGGCTTCTGCGCATAGAGCCGGAAGTCGTCGAAGTTCAGGTGCCCCCAGGCGCCGCCCGCCTGCTCATCGACCAGGCGCAGCCGCACCTCGCGGCCCTGCCACGCCCGCAGGTCGAGCACCACCGGCGTCAGCGTCTCCGTGTTGCGGACCGCCGCCGACCACCGGCGCGCATCGAGGCCGGTGATCGCGGCGAGCACCCGGTCGTCCGCGCCCGCGAGCAGTTCCACCCGGGTGGAGTCGAACGGTCCGGCCGCGAGCAGAAAGACCGCCCACGGTTGCGTAATCCGGAAGGGCGGGCTCGTGAGCGTGCCGGTGGCGCCGTCGCCCAGGCCGTTTTCGTAGGTACCGATCCAATACCGGCCGACGTGGGCGCTCCGCATCGGCGGGCGGCGGGCGAGCACCGCATCGCCCAGGACCGGCTGGCGCGCGAACGCCGGACCGGCCGGCGTCCAGTCGCGCAGATCGCCTGTCTCGAAGTCCGTGTTGAGCGGCCGGCCGTCGCGCCCGATCGGGAGCACGCCACCGCCCGGCAGCGGGGGATTGTCGACCGCGGCCGCACGCGCCCGGGCCACGTCCGCCGCGCGCTGCGTGTGCACGACCACATCGCGTGCCGTCAGCGCGTGCTTCTCCGCGTCGGGAAACAGCACCTTCGGCCGGACCGCCTCCCACTCCGCCCGCGACACCTGCCGCGCCAGGTGGGTGAAGACAAACGCCCCCTTCTTGTTGCCGATGATGACATCGGGACGGCCGTCGCCGTTGACGTCACCGAGCCCCACCTGGCGGCCGACGCCGGAGTTGTCGTCGATCAGGTGCGGCACCCAGTCGACGGTGCCGTCGCCGCGGCGCACCAGCCGGAACCAGTAGAGCACGGCGGGGGCGTTGGCTTCGGGAGCGCCGGTCGGGCCATGCGCCCAGAAGCACTTGCCGGTGACGATGTCCTTCAGGCCGTCGCCATCGACATCGACGAGCTCAACCGCATGAATTTCGGAGAACACCACCCCGTAGCGGTTTTCGCTCGGCTGGCGGTTCATGAAGAGGTGCAGCTTGAAGACCGGCGAGCCGGCAGCGTCGCGCTCCGCCCGTTGCTCGTACCAGGCTAGGCCGAAACCGTGGGCGGCGAGGGCCGTGATCACATCGGCGCGGCCATCGCCGTTGACATCGTAGGCGTACATCTGGGCGGCGGCGGGGGCGAAAAACGTCTGGTGCTGCCTCCACGCCGGGCGGTCGGCGAGGGACGCGGGTTGCTCGAACCAGCCGTCCTTGAACAGGACGTCGGGGCGGCCGTCGCCATTGACGTCGCCAACGCCGAGTCCGTGGGTGTAGCGCGGCCAGTTGCCGCCGCGGGTGATCGGCGTGAACCTCCACCGGGCGGTCGGATTCGCCCGGTCCGGTTCGGCGTAGCCGAAGTTGCCGCCGTTGACGCAGACGATCTCCGGCCGGCCGTCGCCGGTGAGGTCGGTGAAGGTGGGCGATTCATTGTCGACTTCGTCGAGGACGGTGTGCCGCGACCAGGGCTGCGCACGGCCGGCAGGGTTGAGGTAGAGGTACGCGGGGGTGTGAGGGAGGCCGTAGGTGAGGAGGTCGTTCCAGCCGTCGCCGTCGAAATCGTGCACGAAGGCGAAAAAATTGTCCGTCGAATACGCGTTCTTCCGGCCCAAGCCGCCCTCGTAACCGGGGAAGGTGCGCGCGGTGCCGTCGGGATCCGTGACGGTAGTGGTGCGGACGGGCGGGTAGATTTCGTGGCGCCGGATGAAATCGGGCCCCTCCCACCAGTAGGGGCCGTAGATGGCGTCGGGTCGGCCGTCGCGGTTGAGGTCGCCGAGCGCCGCGCCTTCGCTCCAATAATACGGCTCGAGGTGCTGCCGGCGGAACGAAGGCAGCGTGAGGTCGGCGGCCGCGAGACAGGCGGGAAGCGCGAAGCCGGCCCACGCGCGGGGGTAAAGTCGCGGGGTCATGCGGCACGCTGGGCCGGGGGCAACCGCGAGGTCAAGCTGCGGCTGACCGCAGCGCCTCCCCGCCCGACCGGTGCCCTGCACACTCCGGCAGCAGGGCCGGCCTCCGGAGCCGGCGGGGCGTGAGTTTTCAGGAGTGACACGGCGGGACCGCGGCGATTTTTCCGTGAGCCCATGAACCACTACGCCTTCCCGTCGCAGTTCCGCGCCCTCTATGATCAGGCGGTCGGCCGCTACGCCGCCGGCCAGCGGGGTGCCGACTCCTTCTTTGCGCCCGATGAACGCGCCTTTCTCGCCGCCAACGGCCTCACGGCCCAGAATCTCTACGACTACGCCGAGGACCACCACGGCTACGGCGGCGAACCGGGACCGCTCCACGCCCTCGCCATCGAACTCGTGCGGCGCGACTACTTCCTCAACGTGCAGGGCGGCCGCGCTTCGGGAGTGATCCTCGACCCGGACACCCTGCCGGCCAAGACCGACGAAGTGCGTGGAATCGCGTGGCTGCCGCGGCTGATCCCGAAGTCCCTCGCCAAGCTGCGCGGCGAACTGCCGCCCTCGCTCATGTTCTGCTGCGGCGGCGACCGGCGCTTCTTTCAGGAGCACCGCATCCTGCCGGCGGAGTTCCTCACCCTCGTCTGGCGGCACGCCGATCAGCCCGCGGCGATCGTCGAATGGGTGCTGCGTCGCCGGGGTGCGTAGACCCCCGGCGGCATCAAGAGACCCAACCAGCGTCGAGCCAGTGGAGTTTCCGGACGGCGCCGCCGACCAAACGGCGCCCTCGATGAGGGTGACGAAGATCGCGTTTTCGCCGCCCGCTCAGGCGGTGATCGGCCGTTTGTAGTACTCGATCTTCCCGTCCGCGCGGTCGGCCACCCGTTCGATCAACCGCCGGCGGGCGGCCTCGTCGAGAGCCTGAAAGGACTTCGCACTGGCGATCTTTTCCTGCATCAGGGTGGCATTCTCCGCGCCGGTGATTAGCACGCTGACCGGCAGCGACCAGGCGAAATTGAGCGCCTCCGCGATGCTCACGCGCCCGGGCACGAGCGGGGAATCAGTCCGCCAGACCACGCGGGCGTTGACCTTTTTTTCCGCGAAGAACCGGCCGTCGGCGAGCGTCTTCATCGCCAGCAGCGCAATTCCCCGTCGCGACAGTTCCGGGAGCACCTGCCCGATGAAGCTGTGGTAGCTGGGGTCGACGGCGTTCACCGGCATCTGGCAGGTGTCGAACAAGCCCGTCTCGCCGGCCCGTTCCAGCATCCGCCGGTGCGCCTCGGGGTTGGCGTGGCCGGTGAAACCGACGAACCGGACCTTGCCCTGCGCCTTCGCCTCCCGCAACACGTCGAGAATGCCGTTGGCGAGGCGGGTATCGACGTCCTTGGGGCTGGCCAGGCTGTGCACCTGGTAGAGGTCGATCACGTCGGTGTTGAGGCGCTGGCGCGACTCGTCGAGATGCCGGCGCAACGCCTCGGCCGTGGTGGCGGTGCTCTTGGTCATCAGGAACACCTGCGACCGGTACTTCGGCACCAAAAAGCGGCCGTAGCGGCGCTCGCTTTCGCCCTTCTGGTAACTCTCCGCCGTGTCGAAGAATCGCACCCCTCCGGCCAGCGCCGCCTCGATCACCGCCTCGGCGTCGCGCTCCGTGGTCCAACCCACGTGGAAGCCGCCGACCCCGAGCATGGTGACGTTCACGCCGGTTCGTCCCAGGCGCCGCAGTGGCAGCACCGGCCCCAGGGCGTCCCGCCCGCCCGCCCCGCCCTCCGCTCCCGGCAACAGCACGGCCGCCGAACCGGCCGCCAACGTGGTGATGAATTCGCGTCGTTTCATGGCAGCCGCCAGCCTGCCGCGGCGCCCGTCGCGGCACAACGGCGAACTGCGTCCACTCAGAAGCTGAACGTGTTCGTCAGCAGCAGTTGCAGCGGCGGGTCGAAGCGCGCGCGGGCCACCGTGCCGTCGGGTTGGTGCCGCACCGCGCGCACCCGGTCGCTTTCCCAGTTCTGCAGGTTGCGCACGTTGAGCTGGGCGTTCCACTCCCGCGCCCCGGGGAGCCGCCGCCGGTAGCCGAGCATCAGGTCAAAGCTCCACTCCCGATCCGACCAGTACGGGTGCCGGATGTCCGGCAGGAGGATGCCGCGCGGGTCATTGATCATCGGATACCCGGTGGCATAGCGGTCCTGCCAGCGCACCGCCCCGCCGAGCGAGACGCCGCGCAGCCGGCCCTCGTCGAACTGGTAGCGCGCGACGGCGTTGACGCGCCACTTGCGCTGCTCGGCCTGCGGCCGGCCCTCCTGGCCCTTCACCACGTAATACTCGAGCAGGTTGTCGTTCACGTGCTGGGTGGTGGTGTCGCCGTTCAATGGCTCCACCGGCAGGTTCCAGTCGAGCGTACCGTACTTCTGGAGGTGCGGCAGCCAGAGGGAGTTCAACTGCGCGGTCAGGGTGGGCGCGATGTTGCTCAGGATCGTCTCCTGCTTCGCAGCGTTGAGGGCGAGCCGCCAGCGGCGCGTCGGGTTGAAGGTGAGCTCGGCCTCGAAACCGCGCGACTCGATGTCGTTGGTGTCGGTGACGGTGCCGGCGTTTTGCGTCTGGGAGCTGCCGTCGGCATCCATCCGGTAGTTGTAGGCGACCTTGAGCTCCTCGGTGAGGAACGGCGCGATTGCGGCGCGGGCCTCGCGGGCGCGGGCAAAGTTGGGATACAGCGCCGCCACGGCCTGGTCGCGCGTCAGGCCCTCGGACGTGAGGCCGGTGCGCGGATCGACCTCGATGGCATCGCGCACCGCGTCGTCGATCCGGCCGTCGTCGTCGGCGTCGACCCGCCGCAGACTGGCGTTCAGGTTGCCGTAGTGGTTGAAGATATTTCGCGTGGTCGAATTGAAGAGGCCGGAGACGTTGGAACTGGCCCGCGCCAGGGTGGAACGGTACCAGTTGAGGCGCGCGATCAGCTTCTGGTCCCAGAGGTAGATCGTCAGGCCGTAGTCACGGTTCAGGCCCTCCGGCGAGGGCACGGGCCGGCGGTACTGGTCGACGCGGTCGGTGGCGGGGATGAAGTTCTCCGTCTCGTGGTAGTGCGCGGCGAGGTTCAGGCCGCGCGGCAGCGGCACGAGGTGGCGCGGCCAGGCGAGGACGCCTCCGTAACCGAAAATATGTGACGTCTCCTGCACCCGGGTTCCATCCTCGACCCGGAAGGCTTCGGGCGAGAGGTCCGGGGTTTCATCGAGCCCCACCAGCGGGGCCTCGGTGTTGAGCCAGGTGCGCGTGACATCGCGGCGGTAGCCCAGGTTGACCACCGCGAGGTCGCGCCAGAAGAACGACTGCGAGTTGAGGGCGAGGGACTGGATCTTCGTCTCCTCGAGGCGGTAGTTCTTGGTCGGCATGAGGCGCGGCTCCAGGGTGCCCCAGACGAAGCGCTCGTTGCCGTTGACGCGCGAGTCCAGCCCGACGGTCGCCGCCGTGGCCTCGGGTCCGAGGTTCCAGCTCAGTTTGCGGATCGAATAATCGGCCGGAAGCCGGAGTTGGCAGAGCGCGGGGGTGAGCGTGAAGTCCTGCAGGGTGAAGCGCGGGTCGGTAAAGGCCTGGAGCTGGGGCGGGCCGAGGTAGACGTACATCGGCACGTCGCGCACCTCGTTGCCGGTCTGGCGGGCGTTGGCCGGGCCGATGTGGAGCGCGGGCTCGGGATCGCCGAAGGAGTTGTAGGTGTAGTTGATCAACTTCTCGCCGTAGGCGGCCCGGTCGGCGAGGGCGGTGAGCGTGTGACGGCCGAGGTGGCGGAGCCAGCGGTGGGCGCGGGCGCGCTCGGCAAAGTCGAATTTCACGAACGCGGTGAGACGGGCGGCCTCGCGCTGGGAATCGATCGTGCGCGAGTTGGCCTTGGTGAGGATGAAGGGCCGGCCGTAGTTGGGATTGCGCTGCGGCGCGGCGTTGCCGGAGGTCAGGTAATTCGGATCGGCGGGCAGCCAGAGGGTCTCGTTGACGTCGAAGAGAACCCGGGAGTTGGCGCCATTGAGGGCGACGTAATCGCGGCGGAAGAGATCCTGGAAATCGTAGGCAAGTTCAAAGCCGGCCCGGCCGCCCGGAAGCAACTGTTCGAGCGACACGTTGGCGTGGGTGAAGTCGCGGGTGAAATAGTCGTTGTCCCAGGCCAGGTTCGCCTTGCTGAAGTCGAAGGTCTTCAGGTCGGTGAATCCCTGGTCGAGCCAGCCCGAGCCATTGATCTGCGATCGGTTGCCGTGATACACGTTGTACGGCGCGCCGGCGCCGCTGCGTCCCGGGCCGAAAAACGGATCGCGCGGCTGGTAGTCGGCCGCCCGGTACTTGTCGGTGTAGGCGAACGACGGCATCCGCCCGTTGGCGCCGTCGTAGACCAAGCCGTAGGCGCCGTTGCCCCAGTTGGCATCGCCGAGGCTGTTTTCGGTGGGAGTGTTGCGGACGCGGTAACGAAGCTTGTCGGCGGCGGAGAGGTTGTTCCACTGCGCCTGCGTCGGACCCTCCACATGGTTGAAGCGCTGCAGGTTGGCGTAGGCGTCGATCGAGAGGCGGCCGACCACCGGATCGTCGAGGAACGTGGAGAGATTCTGCTGCGGCAGGAGCACGTCGGGGGCGTTGCCGCGAATGCGTCCGTCCTCGATCTGGGCGTGCAGCTCGGTGCGGGCGTGCTTGAACGGCCGGAACGTCAGCGCGCCATACCAGCGGTCGTCATTCTTGTAGGTCGGTTCCTGCCGGTAGGTGGTGCGGTCCGCGAGGCCGGCGACATGCACCGCCAGCCGGTCCTCGAGCACGACGCGGTTGACCTTGAAGGAGCCGCGGTACGACGGCGTGTTGCCGCCGCTGCCGAGGCGCGTGCTGATCTCATTCTGCTCGCGGAAACGCGCGCGCGTCATCGCGGTGTTGGCGAGACCGGCCGGGGAGCCCAGGCCGAAGAGAAACGAGTTGGCGCCGCGGTTGATGTCGACGCGCTCGGTGTTGTAGGTGTCGAACGGGATGTCGGTCTTGAAGAAGTTGCGCGTGCGCTCGGGTGCGGCGAGGCCGCGGATGCGCGACGTGCCGTCGGGGTTGCGGCGGGCGCCTCCGGTGCTGGTCTCGCCCGCGCTGCCCTCGGTCGCCCCGGTGTAGTTGCCGAGGATGCCGGCAACCTCGGTGCCGGTCGTGTACTGGAAGAGTTCCTCGACGTTCGTCACGCCGAGATCCTGCATGAACTCCTTCGTTACGACCTGAATCGAGGAGCCGGTGTCCTTGACCTCCTGGCGCAGGCGGCCGCCGGCCAGGGTTTGCGAGGCGTAGTAGCCCCGGTCGGTGGCCTCCAGCACGACGAACGGCGAGAGTTCCTGCAACTCGGGCGCGGCGTCCGCGGCGGGTGGCGATATCCGCTCTGGCGCGACAGCCTGGGCGCGCCCCGCCGGGGCGCCAACCCAGCCGGTCGCCGCGGCCAGCAGCGCCGGGAGGAGAAGTCGGGTTTTCACGGCATGGCAACTGCGTGCGCCGGGCCGGACATCACCGTCGACGCCGGGCGGGCTGACGGCTCCGCGAAGCGAAACGGAGCCGGCCGACGCGGGTTTGGGATGCGCTTCTCGTCTTGCGGGGGGACTCGCAGGAGATCCGGTTTACTGGCCTCCGGTTTTCATCACTTTCCGGGGCTGTGTTCCACCCCGGCAACCACAGCGTAGGCGCGATCCGCCCGGGACACAAGCGGACCGTTCCGTCTGACCCGCCCTCCAGCCTCACCACCTGACTCCCAAAAGTGCGACCCTCGCCGCCCATTCCGTCCTTCGATCCACCAGGGCCACGGTCTCCGGCCTCGACGCACCGGAGCCGGCGAGCGGCACCTCGATCCACCCTCCCGGTGGAGCATCATCGGATTCCGCCAACTGGCATCCCGGCGGCAACACCCCACCCGACGCTGATTCCCAGGCGAAGTCCCCTTCGTTGCTCTTCCCGGCATTCGCCGGCCACGCCAGCGCGAGACGCTGCCAGACGCGCCACCCGGGCATAGTTGCCACCGTGACGGACTGATCGGCGTGCGCCTCCACCTCCGCCCGCACGATTCCCCCCTCGTCGCGCAAGACCCAGCGCCCGCCCTCCCCTGCCGCGACCGTCGGCGCCTCCCAGATCACCCGATCGTCCGCCACCATCGTTCGCGCCTCGGCCCGCGTTCCCGGTTCGGCCCGCCAGCTCCAGCCGGTGCGGGCTCCGCCCCTGGGCGCGGCCAGCACGATCGCGTGCCGCCAACGCGGCGCGCGCAATTCCACGGGACAGGACTCCGCCACCTCACGGCGCACCTTCGCCCGCAGCGCCTCCATCGTACCGCCCTCGGACTCCGGCGACGGCGAGGTCGGAAGAATCACCGCGCGCAGCCGGCGCGTGCCGGCCGGCTTGAAGGAGACCCACCAGCGGTCCGCTAACGCAACGCCCGCCGGCCCCGCTCCCTCCGCGCGCCCACCACCGCGCCAATCCACACCGGCCGCTCTCACTGTCCACCGCCCGAATGGATTGTCATCGCCCGGCAGCACGTTGCTGCCCCGCGGCGCAAGCCGAACCCGGGCTCGCGCCTCCCCCGCCGGTGCCGCCCACGGTTCGGATCCGTCTCCCCGGGCGGTGTCCGCCCTCCCCGCTGCCGGCGCGGGCGGTGACCATTCTTCAGCTCCCGCCACACGGCGGTCCAAGGCGGGCTCCCGGGAGTCGCCCCCGGCGCGCCGCGACGACACGGCGGCATCCTTGGTAGCACGACGTGATTCCTCCGCCCGCTTCGCCTCTCGACCGGCGTCCAACGCCGCCGGCGGTGCAACCGGTGGCGCCGGACGGCGGCGCGGCGGCGCAGGCGCTGCCGGGAATAACCGAACCGGTTCCGCGGTGCCGGCCACCGAATTCGACGCCCCACCCGCAGCCACCACCCCCGCCGCCCCCGCCGCTGCCGCCGGCGCTCCTGCCGCCACGGCAGATACACCTCCCGCAGCCGCCGCGCGACCTCCCGCGGAGAGAGCAACGGATCGCGCTCCGGGCGCGCCCAGCGCGGGCCGGGCCGTGTCGCGCGCCACCGCCACTTCCCGGCTGCTCTCGAAATCCGCCTCGGTCCCACGCTCGCTGCTGTTAGGACCGGCCCGCACAACTGTCTCCGGCCCCGGCGCCTCGCTCCCCGATCGATTCACGCCGGTGGTCGCAACCGCCTTCAGGGAGCCTCCGGCTTCGACGGTCGCGACGGGCCGCGCCGGCCCGTGCGGCGACACTGATTCCTCCCGGGGGCCGCCAGCATGAACCAGCGCCCGCCTCTCGGTGGCAATCGTATCCTCCTCCACGCGCATTCGCCCGCCGACCGATCGTTTTCCCGCGGGAGCTCCCGCGCGCCCCGCAAGGAAAAGCCACCCGCCCACCCCCATCGCCAGCATCACTCCCGCCGCAGCCGCAATTGTCCGACGACGCTGCCGGGCAACGGTCGGAATCCCTTGCGCGATCTCGATCGAGGAACTGGCTGCTGCAGAAACGGCGGCGGGGGCGGTTTGCGTCCGGCTCTCCGCGCCGTGGGTGGCAACCGTCCTCACCGCGGCGGCCGGCGCGACACCCCAACTGTGGATCCGGAGCCCGGGTTCGGTCCGCGCCACCCGGGCGGCTAAGTCGGCGTCGGCCAGCGCGGCCAACTCATCCACCAGGCACCGGACCGCTGCGACCAGCCCCGGCGAATCCGCCGTTCCCCGCCGCTCCGTCCCGGCGGACGGGTTTCCAGCAACCTCCGAGGCATCAGCGAAAATCTCGCCATCGCGTCGCAACCGTTGCCGCAACGCCGCCAACTCGAGAGCCGTCGGCGCCCCCGGCAATTCGGTCCATTGCCAGGCCACCACCTGTTCCTCGTCGCGTCGGTGTGGAGGCAGCAGCACGTCGCGAAAATACGGCGCCAGCACGGGCCAGTAGCCGTGCAGGGTTCGATCCCCCACCCACACGACAGTCGCCGCCTGCCCGCCCCAGCTCACCTCCGCCATTTGCCGGCGATCGCAAGTCGTCGTGCTCACCAGCCGCCGCCCTCCCCGCCATTCCCGGCGGCCACGAAAGCCTCGGGTTCGAGAATCGCCAGCGGCCACCGATACGTCCGGCCGGCCTCGAACCGCACGACCAAGCGTCGCACCGCCGCGCGGTTTCCGGCGGCATCAAGCAACACCTGCTCGACCGCATAGCCGCCGCCCGGCAGCGCCATCTCACGCGTGGCCAGCGGCGGCACGTGCTCGACCCGGACGGTCGCACCTTCCACCGGTGCCAGCGACACCTCCCACGCCTGCGCCGCGAGGTTGACTATCACCACCTTCGCCTGCGCTCGAGGAACGGGCAACACCCCGGACGGACTCGTGATACAACCGACCAGTCCGGCCGTACACGCCAGCGCCCCACCGAGGCGGCGGCTCACAACAATGAACAGTCTGTGCATGACAAAGGAGGACCGACCCGGCGCAAGCGGTGCCGCCCCGATCCTCCCTATCGACCGTTCCGACCCCGACTGAAGTCCTTGCCTGCGCCAGTTGTTCCGCCCCCCCAAGCCCGTTGCGTCTTTCCCACAACGGCCCGATTTTTGATACGATCGTATCACGCTTGTGGCCGTTGGTGGCGGACGTGTTAACCGGCTGTAGGGGGGGGGACGCTGGGTTCGGCGGACGGTTGAAAACTGACGAAGCAATCCGCAGCAGCCGGGCACGGCAGAGAACACTCGCCGTGGCGGATGATCTGGGGCTTTCATCCTCCCCATGGGACTCTCCATCCACTTCCAGGTCCACCTGCCCAAAGGCGATCGGGCGGCGGCCCGGCACCTCGTCCGTTGGTTGCATCGCCATGCGCAGGGCCTCGCCGGCGAAAAGAGAGTGGATCGAGTCCTCCCGATCTCCTCCGCCCGCGACAACCTCGAGCGCTTTGCCACGCTCTTCCTCAACCAAGCCGATCCCCGCGACCTGCACACGATCCGCGGGATCGAAGTTCCGCCGATCGAGGGCACAATTTTCCCGGTCATCGTCGGCGCGGGCTGCGAGCCGCTCTGGCTCGGCCTGTGCCGGTACCCTGCCACGGTCCGGTACGCTGGTCGCGAGGTTGCGACCGGCCTCGATCGCGGCTGGCGCCT
>CAZDGC010000091.1:0-28743 GCA_964504885.1 uncultured Opitutus sp. | reverse complement strand
GATGCCGAGGCCGAGGAGGCTGGTCAGAGCCACGTGCCCCAGACCCGCCAAGGAGGCCACCGCCAGCACCCTTCGCCGGCTCCAGCCCCGCTCCCGCGCGACCAGCACGAACGGCAGCCAGTGCGTCGGGATCGCGGCGTGAAAGAAAGCCACGGAAAACCCGGTTGCGGCGATGGTCGTGAGAACGGCGGATTGCATCGGGAATCGACTAGCGAGCCCGCAGGGACCCGCGCTGTCGACGTGAAACCCTATCAAAGTCGTCAAGCGTCGGCGCGCGTACTCCGGCGCGGGCCGCACAAAGCGGGATTGCCACGACCCGCCGACCCGACTCCCTTCCGACCCGCCCCCGGTACGCGCCCCCCCCCACTCTCACCCGCGCTCTCACTTTCCGCCTCCCTCCATCCCCCATGTCGCCCGATCCTGTCGCCGTTCGCACCTACCTTCTCGACTTGCAGGACCGCCTCTGCACCGGCCTGCGCACAGAGGAAGAGGGTGCCGCGGATTTCCGCACCGACGAGTGGACTCGCGCCGAAGGCGGCGGCGGCCGCACCCGCCTGCTTGCCGGGGGCACGGTGTTCGAAAAGGCCGGAGTGGCGTTTTCCCACGTGCACGGAACCGCCTTGCCGTCGTCCGCCACGGCCCATCGCCCCGGGCTCGCCGGGCGCCCCTGGGAGGCGCTCGGGGTCTCGCTCGTCATCCACCCCCTCAATCCCTACGTGCCCACCAGTCACGCCAACGTGCGCTTCTTCCGGACCCTGCCCGGCGACGAAGAACCTGTCTGGTGGTTCGGCGGCGGATTCGACCTCACTCCGTACTACGGCTTCGAGGAGGACGCCGTGCACTGGCACCGGACCGCGCGCGCCGCGGTGACGCCGTTCGGGGAGGATCTGTATCCGCGTCTTAAGGACCAATGCGACCGCTACTTTTTCCTCCGCCACCGGGGGGAGCCGCGCGGGATCGGAGGCCTGTTTTTCGACGACCACCACGCACCCGGATTCGAGCGCTCCTTCGCCCTGCTGCGAGCGGTCGGCGACGCCTTCCTTCCCGCCTACCGCCCCATCGTCGCCCGGCGAAAACACCTCCCTTACGGCGAGCGCGAACGGCGGTTTCAGCTCTATCGCCGCGGTCGCTACGTCGAGTTCAACCTCGTCTGGGATCGCGGCACCCTCTTCGGCCTGCAGAGCGGAGGACGCACCGAGTCGATCCTCATGTCGCTCCCGCCGCTGGTGCGCTGGGATTACGACTGGAAACCGGAGCCGGGCTCGCCCGAGGCGCGGCTCCACGAAGTCTTCCTCCGTCCCCGCGACTGGGCGACTGGGGCGTGAAACACGCTTTCCACCGCCGCCACTCTGTGCCTCCGTGGAGGGCTTTATGACCTCCCGCGATCGTTTCCTCGCCGCCTGTCAGTGCCAGCCCCTCGATCGTCCGCCGATCTGGGTCATGCGCCAGGCCGGCCGCTACCTGCCGGAGTACCGCGCGCTCAAGGCGCAGTCGTCCTTCCTTCAGATGGTGCGCACGCCGGACCTCGCGACCGAGGTCACGCTGCAACCGCTGCGGCGTTTCGCCCTCGATGCCGCGATTCTCTTCTCCGACATCCTGGTGATTCCGGAAGCCCTCGGCCAGGGCTACCGCTTCCGCGACGCCGGCGGCATCGAGATGGAATACCGGCTCGAAACCCGCGCCCAGGTCGATGCCCTCGCCCCGCCCGAGGCCGTGCCCGATCGCCTGCGCTATGTTTCCGCCGCCCTCACGCTGATCCACCGCGAACTCGCGGGCTCCCGTGCGCTCCTCGGCTTCGGCGGCTCCCCATGGACCCTCGCAACCTACATGGTCGAAGGTGGCAGCTCGGATGACTTCGAGCGCATCAAGCTCCTCTTTTACACCGAACGCGCCACCTTCGACGCCCTGTTGGAAAAGCTCACCGCCGCCCTGATCGCCTACTTCCGTCTGCAGATCGCCGCCGGCGCCGATGCGATCCAGATTTTCGACTCTTGGGGCGGCATCATCGCCGGACCGGATTATGAGGCGGCGTCCCTGCGCTGGATCCGCCAGATCATCGCCGCCCTGCCCCTCGGATTCCCCGTAATCCTCTACGCCAAGGGAACCGCGCCGCACTTCACCGACCAGGCCTTCACCGGCGCGCGCGTGCTGAGCGTCGACTGGACCTGCGATCTCGCCATCGTGCGGCGCACCCTGCCCGCCACGGTCGCCGTCCAAGGGAACCTCGATCCGATCCTGCTCACCACCACGCCCGAAATCGTGCAGCGCGAGTCGGCGCGGCTCCTCGAGGCCATGCGGGGATCGGCCGGCCACATCTTCAACCTCGGTCACGGCATCACCCCCCAGGCCCGGATCGAGTGCATGGAGGCACTGGTCGCCACCGTGACCAACTGGAGATACTGAGCGGTCGGGCTCATCCAGCCTCTTTCTGCGACTGGCGATCAGCCGCCGAACCCGTTTCTCCCTAAGATCAGAAGACCGGAAGCTGATGCCGGGTCCGCCGCGGACCCGGCATCAACGGGTTGTTGACCGGAAAAAACAGGAGCCGCCAACGCGCGGGGGCCACTCCTTCACGATACGACGACGATCCCTCCCGCCAGTTTTTCCCCCGGCCCGGCCTTGGCCGCGGTGGCACCCGCCAGGCCTTCGCTGCGCTGCCGGCCCTGTCGGGAGCGGCTTCGCGGGAAACTGCCCGCCGAGTGGAATCCGGAATCGTCCTCATATCCGTCGGGAGCCTGGCGGAGGGCCACGATCGTCACGACCGCCGCCAGCAGGAGCAGAACACCGAGCGCGAGGCACACGACGAGTGCGAGGGGCATGGAGTAAGGGGGGGGCCTGGCAAGTGGGTCGCCCCCTGTGTCGACAGGGAGAAGAACCACCTGCGCCATCCGGGGACCGGACGAGCGGACCGCCCCGCCCTCGACTGATTCAGGCGGGAATCATGACTTTACTTTTCATCTCATTATGCAAGTTTTTTCTGCATGTCTCGTCCCAAGACGATTCCGGAGCTGCGCGCCGAGATTCAGGCTTCATCGCGCCTGCAAGCTCGATCCCAGGTTAAGCTTTCTCACTCTCTTAATCTTAATCAAGCGACGGTCTCACGGATCCTGCGCGGCCACTTTCGACGACTGTCGCCAGCCGTCGCCAAGATTTGTGCTTATGCGGCTATTTCTTGCAACACCAACCGCCCCCTGGAGGGATTCGCCGAGTCCATGCATCACCTGGTCCGGTTGACCCGCGGGCGTTCGCCGCGACAACGGCAAGCCATGAAGCTCATCCGGCTGGCCGCCGAACTACTCGAGTCCGAGCCAACGCTGGCCGTCCGTTCCACTCGTCCTCGTCGCGCCGCGTCGTGAGGGCGGAGGCTGGCAGGGCAGGCTGATCCCGCCGATCACGAATTCCGACGGCGCCGGCGCGGCGACTCCTACCCTTCCCCGCCAGCGAATCGCCGCCAGACGGGCAGCCGGCCAAGCCGTTGCGCCAGCCATCCCCCCAGGGCGCTGCCGATCGTGTTCAGCAGCAGGTCCGTGGCCGACGACACCCGCGTTGGCAACCAGACCTGTCCCAGTTCAATCGTCGCACTCAGCACGAATCCGGCCAGCGCCGCCACGACCCAGGCCCGCAGCTTCCACCGCCCGTTACCTCCTGGGCGCCAGAAAGCCACGAGTAGGCCGAACGGAATGAAACCGAGCAGATTCAGCACGGCGTCGTTGCGACCCGCCCGCCAAAACTCCTGCCGGTTCAAGGGCAGGGCAAAGGCCTGCTTCTGCACCACGCGGTAGCGCTCGGGCAGCTCAATTCCGACCTGGTTTCGCACCAGGTCGCGTGTCAGGCGACCGCGACCCTCCGCAAAAAGAAACAGCGCAACGAGCCGGGGGTCGTCCCGCAAATCCGCCTCCTCCGCCCGGCGCCACTCCTCGTGCCTTTGCCGAACCTCCTCGGCGCTCAGCGTTCCGCGCAGCAAGGCGAGACCGTGAATCTCACCACTCCAAGGCTGCTTGCCTCCCGCGGCATCGCCGAGCACAAGCTGCCCGCGCCAGACGGTCGGCGGCACGACAAAGCGCGGAAAGCGGCGCTGCACTTGACCGTCCACGAACACCGCCGTCTCTGTCCTCCGACAGAGAAGCGTGACCAGCCGCCGCGGCCCCTGCAGGGCCTGGACGGCCACTTCGCGGAAGCCGCGACTGTGGCCGGAGTCAGGAATTCTCAGCAGCAGTTCGGTTTTCCACTGGCAAAGGGCGAATGCGGAAGGCAGCGCCCCATCATGCCAGGACGCGATATATTGCGAAGCCGCCCGCGCACCACCCCGTGGCGTGACCGCGAGTTCCACCGTGAACTCCTCCGGCAACGGATCGTCGCGGCCGAACAACGGACCGGTCGAACAGGCGATCCCCGGCGATTCAAAGACCAGACCCCGGCCGCCCTCCAGCCAAGTCACGCGATTGCGGGGAGCGGGGGAAAAGGGCCACCAGCCGATCGCCAGAAACGCCCCTGCCAGCGTCGCGCAGATCATCCCCAGCCAGCGTCGGCGCACCGGTTTCATCAGGATGGCACCACCTCGGCCCCCTTGCCCACCGGCACCTGCCGGAGTTGCCGGAGCGCCTCGAAGCAGGCGATCCCGGCTGCCGTGCTCAAGTTGAGCGAACGCAACTCGGGGTTGGCGTGAGGAATCGTAATTCGTGTCGCCGCCAGTTCCTCATGCAGCCAGTCCGGCACCCCGGCACTCTCGCACCCAAAGACGAGTCCGTCGCCGTCGGCATACGCCACCTCCCAGAAGCTCCGCTCCGCCCGGGTCGTGAGTAGCCAGAGGCGCCGCGGCCCGGCCGGGCTGGCGCGAAACGCCCGCCAGTCCGCGTATTCGTGCACATCGAGCGAACGCCAGTAATCCATGCCCGCCCGCCGGAGGTTGCGGTCGTTGATCACAAAGCCCAAAGGATGGATCAGGTGCAGCCGCGCCCGCGTAATTGCACACAGGCGCCCAATGTTTCCCGTATTCGGGGCGATTTCCGGCTGGTAGAGCACCACGTGAATCATGCGGACGGGCGGCCACTTTCCCCAGCCGGATTTCCTTAGCAAGCGTGCGTTCGCGGGTTGCCTTCCGGACCATGATTCGCCCAACTCCTGCCAGAACACCTCCCACCCGCCCTGCCCCGTGACCTCCAGCCTGACCCAGTCGGTGGTGCTGCTCGACGACGAGAAATCCTATACGGAGCTCGTGACACAGCTTCTGGCCGAGGCGTTGCGGTGTCCGGTTCATGGGTTTGTGCGGCCCAGTGCGGCCCTTTTGGAACTGCCGCGCCTGCGATCGGCGGTCATCGTCACCGACTTTTCGATGCCGGAGATGAATGGCATCGATTTCATCCGCCAGGCCGCCCCGCTGGTGCCGGGAGCGGTGTTCGTGATGATTACCGGCAACGATCTCTCCGCCCGCCAGGATGACCTCGACCGGCTGGCTCCGCTGAAAGGCTTTCTCGCCAAACCGTTCACGTGGCGCGTGCTCAGTGCAGAAATCCTGCGCGTGTGGCCCGCGGAGGCCGTCCCGCCTCCCCCCGCCGCCTGAAGGAAGAGGCTGCTGCTGCCCGCCCGGCCCCTTCCGCCCGCGGGTCACCGCCCGCGCTTCAGCGCCGATTCGACCTCGCGCACCTGTTCCCGGCGGCGCAAGTCCTCGCGCCGATCATGGAGTTTCTTGCCCGTGCAGAGCGCGACCTCGACCTTGACCAGCGCCTCCTTGAAATACATCCGCAGCGGCACCACCGCACGGCCCCCCCCAGTTTCCAACGCCTGCCGGATTCTGTCGATGTACCGTCGGTGCAGCAGGAGCTTCCGAATCCGCTTCGCGTCGTGATTGTAGATGTTCCCGAACGCGTACTGCTCGATGTGCGCGTTATACAACCAGAGCTCGTCCTTCTCCACCCGGGCAAACGCGTCGTTGATCTGCGCCCGGCCGGCACGAATCGATTTCACCTCGGTGCCCCGCAACTGGATCCCGGCCTCGAAACGCTCGTCGACCTGGTAATCGCGCAGTGCCTTCGCATTGCGGATTTCGCGATAGCGCGCAGTGGAATCCTTCGATTGGGCGGCCATGGCAGGGACGATCGGAAGGCAGAATGGACAAAAAAAGCGGCGCCGGCAATCGCCGGGCCGCCGGAATGCGGGCGCGCTTCCCGATCAGCGCGAAGCGAGCTCGAAGCTGATCTTGCCCTCGATCACCTCGCGGAGCGCAATGTCCTCGGGGGAGAGCTTTTCCAGCGACTCGACGAGCGGGCGGTTGCCCCGCTTGAGTTGCTTCACGCGGCGCGAAACCACGTTGATGAGGACGTTGGGATCCTGAATCGATTTGACTGCTTCCTTGATGTAATCGTCGCGCATATCGGGAATGGTGCCGGGTGAAAACCGGCTAGGCCAACGACCGCCTCCCGCGCCGTCAACTGCGAATTCGGCCACCCGGAGCCCCGGGGCGACCCCATCTGGGCGCGTCGCCAGCCCGGTGCCGGGCGGCGCTCTACTTGTGATCCCACGGCAGCTTCACCTCGAGCCGGCGGTGCTTCCAGACTTCGAAACGCTCGAACATCTTGCCCGGATTCAGGATGGAGCGGGGATCGAGCGCCTCCTTGATGGCAAGCATCGCCCGAACCTGCGCCGGCGAGTGTTGGAGCCGGAGAAACGGGGTCTTGGCCAGACCGATGCCATGTTCTCCGGAGATCGCACCACCCAGGGAAACGACCGTTTCCATCAGGCGCTGCACTGCCTTGGTGGCGGCCCGGCACTCCGCTCGCACGGCCTTGTGGTACATGATGTTCACGTGCAAATTGCCGTCCGCAAGGTGGCCGAAGGTCGGGATGTGCAGCCCCGACTCGCGCCGCAGAGCCGCCAGGAAGCGCGCAAACCTCACGTAGTGCCGCATCGGGACGACAATGTCCTCGTTCAGCTTGGCATCGCCGAGTTCGAACATCGCCCCGGAGCACTTCCTTCGCACCGCCCACAATTGCTCGGCCTCCTCGCGCGACTGCGCCGCCCGGTGCGCGCGGGCAGATTTCGCCGCCCAAGCCAGCGCCGTGGACCGCTGTTCGGCCACCTCGGGCGCCGAACCGGCAAACTCGAGCAGGATGACCGGCCGCCCCGGCTGGCCGGCAAAGATCTCCATCCCCGTTGCCCGCTCGGCACACTGCACGCTTCCACGATCGAGAAACTCGCAGATGGCCGGCTGCACCCGGGCCCGGAACAGCGCCCGCGCCGCCCCCAGCGCGGCCGCCTCGTCGCGAAACGACGTCAGCAGCGTCCACCGCTCCGCCGGGCGCGGGATCAGCTTCAACACCGCGCCAGTGACGACGCCAAGCATGCCTTCCGATCCGATCCACAGATCACGGAGGTTGAATCCCGCCGAAAACTTCTTCGTCGCCGTGCCCCACTCGACCGCCTCACCGGTGGGCAGATAACCGCGCAGCGCCACCACGAAATCGCGGGTTACGCCGTATTTTCCCCCGTGCATGCCGCCCGCGTTGCAGGCGATGTTGCCGCCGACCGTGCAATACTCCTTCGAAGAGGGATCCGGAGGATAAAACCAGCCCTGCGCCTCCGCTGCCCGCTGCACGCTCGCGATCGTGGCCCCCGCCTGCACGTGGGCAAATCCGGCCTCCCCGTCGATCGCCACCCGGTCGAGCAACCGCATGTCCAGCACCCAGCCCCCGCGCACCGGCGTGGCCGCACCCGTCAGCGTCGTCCCGCGGCCGCGGGTGGTCACCGGCACCCGGAGACGGTTGGCCAGGCCGAGCACCACCCCGACCTCCTCCTCGCGTCGCAGCCGGATGCAGGCCTCCGGACGGAAGGGGATCTTGGCGCTGTCGAACGAGGCCTCGTGCAGGGCGGATTCATCGGTGCGAACGATCCTCGCGCCAAGGCGACGCTTCAACTGGGCGGTGGCGACGGCAAACGACTTCATGAACCCGCGATTGAGGCGGTCCCCGACTCCGCCGGCAAGCCGCGTTCCCGGGAGCCCCCTTCCGGGGCGGCCCGCCGTTTCAGGCGCCGGCGAACCGACCCCGATGCGCCCAGAGGCCGAGCGCCGGATTCGAGATGTAGAAAATCCGCTCGCCGTCGGGCAGCGTATTGTATCCATCCTTCAACTTCGCAGGATTGTAGCGCGTCAGGGTCGCCGCCAGGTCGGCGTAACCGAAGCCGACCCCCTCGATCTCCGCCCGGGACAACTGCCCCGGGCAGTAGGTGATTGCAAAGCGCCCTTCACTCGAGCCGTGGATGAGGTGCGCCGCCGCGCTGAGGTTTTGCTGCAGCTCCGGGTTCGCCCGGGTCGCCGCGAGCGTTGCCGGCGTGCCCCGGTAGCCATACTTGCGGATCAGCCGGTCGATCTCGTGGTCCTCGCCAAACTCGCGCAAGCCCGGGGCCAGGATGAGCAGCTCGCCGCCATCCGCCATCGCCATGCGCGTCCGGTAGACCGCCTTGTTGCCCAGCCAGGTGCTCTTGAACTCCGCCGGATCCAGGTACACGACCACCTTCGACAACGGCGCCTCGACCATCTCGAAGTTCACCTCGAGCGAAAGGGCCGCCGCGCGCTCGAACACCGCGGCATCGTCGCCGATGTAGAGGCCGCGAATCTGCAGGGCGCCCGCGGCGTCCCGGCTGACGACCGTGTGCACGTACACGATCGGCAGGTGCGGGGTGAATTTCTCGCCGGCGTAGTTGAGGATGCGCCGCACCGGCGTGTCCGCCCGGCCCATCATGCGCTCCATCCCATACGCGGCGCCCACGAAGTGGCTCTTGTTGATTCCCTCCACGCCCCCGGTGCCGACAAAGATGTTCTTGTTGTAGTTGGCCATCCCGATCACCTCGTGCGGCACCACCTGGCCGATCGACAGAATGAGATCATGCCCGCCCGCCGCAATCAGGTTGGCCACTTGCGCCGGCCACGGAAAGTCGACCGCCCCTTCCGAAACCTCGCGCACGAATTCGCCGGGCACCGTGCCGACGGTCGTGATGCCCGTCCGCCAGTTGTGCACCCGGAAAAGACCGGCCGGCACGCCGGGATACATCTCGTGAATCTGCTCCGGCGTCATGGCCGAATGCGTACCCAGCGCGGGCAGCACGTCGGTGAGACGGTCGCCGTAGAACTCGTGCACGAGGCAGGTCAGCCGGCCCGCCTGCGAATGGAAGCGGGTGAAGTCCGGCGGCACGGCCAGCACGCGGTGCCGCGGGCCGAGCCGGGCCAGCGCGGCAAAGAGACCGGCGCGCAGATCGCCGGTCGTGAGGATGTCGGTCGCGGAGCCGCGGGCGAAGTAGAGCATAACAAGAGGGGACGGTTCGCACGAACCGTCCCCTCAAACTTGCCCCGCCCGTCGGGCCGGTCAACTCAGCGTTGGATCCGCGCCGAGCCGCCCCTGGCAAAGGCCCGCACCTGCTCGACGGTCGACATCGTGGTGTCGCCCGGGAAGGTCGTGAGCAGCGCGCCGTGCGCCCAGCCCAGGTTGACCGCCTCCTGTTCCGACGCCCCCGACAACAGGCCGTAGAAGAATCCCGCCGCGTAACCGTCGCCACCGCCGACGCGATCCACCACATCAAGTTCGCACATCGGCGACTGATAGGTCTGACCGTTGATCCAAGCGACCGCCCCCCAGGTGTGGCGATTGGTCGAGTGCACCTCGCGCAGCGTCGTGGCGACAACCTTCACATTGGGGAACTTCGTCACCGCCTTGTCGATCATCGCGAAGAACGCGGTCGGATCGAGTTTCGATTTGGACTCCACGTCCTGCCCCTCGATGCCGAGGCCTTTCTGGAGGTCCTCCTCGTTGCCGACGATGACATCGACATTCTGCACGATGCGCCCGAGCACATCGAGCGCCTTGGCGTGGCCGCCCCAGATGTCCCAGAGCTTCGCCCGGTAGTTCAGGTCAAACGAGGTCACCGCCCCGGCCGCCTTCGCCGCGCGCATCGCCTCGACGATCAACTCGCCGGTGGTCTCCGACAGGGCCGCGAAGATGCCACCGCTGTGAAACCAGCGCACGCCGGAGGCGAAGATCTCGCTCCAGTTGAAATCGCCCGGCTTGAGCTGGCCGGCTGCCTCGTTGCTGCGGTTGTAGAAGACCACCGGAGCCCGCACGCCCTGGCCGCGATCACTGTAGACGGTCGCCAGGTTCGGACCGCGCACGCCGTCGTGCTTGAAGCGTTTGTAGAAGGGCTTCACCCCCATCGCCCGCACCCGCTCGGCGATCAAATCACCGATCGGGTAATCGACCATCGCGCTGGCCACGCCCGTGTTGAGGCGGAAGCAATCGGCCAGGTTGGCCGCCACGTTGAACTCACCACCGCTGACGTGGATATCGCAGTGGTTTGCCTTCCGGAACGGAATGATGCCCGGGTCGAGGCGATGAACGAGGGCGCCGAGCGAGAGCAGATCAAGCGCGCCGTCTGGGCGGAGGTTGAGGCCGTATTTCATGGTGCAGGAGGATTGGACGAAGGATGAGGCGGAGCCTCGCCGGGATCGAAAGGGCGACCCCGCGGCGCACCGCAAGGAATGATGTTCGCGTCCGGCCGCACCGGGGGTCAATAGCAGAGGCGCCGTCTCCGGGATCCAGAGCGGCCCCCAAGGCGATCGGCCGATCTTCGCCTTCCTCGTCAGCCTGCTCCGGCTCCACGCCTCCGAAAGAGAGGGCGCCCGGCGACGGGAGCAAGGGCGGGAGCGTCTCTGCACGGTACGAAGCACCCGGCCGGCGGGAAAGCGGATGCCGGCGGCGGACGGCCAACTACGGCTCCCCTAACGCCCAACGAATTCGCTCCGCCGTGCCCCGGCCGATTCCATCGATGGCGGCCAGTTCCTCGGCTGAAGCCCGGGCCACGGCCTCCACCGTTCCGAACTGGTCCAGCAATCGCGCGGCCCTCCCTGGTCCCACTCCGGGTAGACCTTGCAGTACGAACAGTTGCCGGGCGCGCTTTCCTTTGGGTCGGTAACCGGGGCGCGGCACGGAGCCGGTGGCAAACTGCTGTGCCTGACCGGCCAGATAGATCAGCAAACGGGCCGTTTCCTCCGCATCGCGGGCGCGCAACACCGCCAGTCCGTAGAACACACTCACCGTGATGAGCGCCCCTTGCAGGGACTCGCGGCTCATCCCGCTCTCCGCCAGATGATGGCTCGCTCCCTCCAGCAGCAGCACACCCCGCTCCGCCGCGGTCGCGAGTCGCTCCGCCTGCCGGAAAAGTCGCCCGTCGATCACCGACTGCGCCAAGTCGCGCAGGCTCTTTCGCTCCACCACAAACCGACCCGCCACGAGAAAGTCTCCGGTCCTCAACCGTCGCACCTCCACCTCGATCCCCTCCCAGCGCTGCAACACGTCTATCACGCCGCCGGCCCTCTCGCGGTCATCAGCGATGATCCGAACCGGAGCATTGACGCCACTCATGCTGCAGAGTCTGTATTCCCCGGCGTGCGACGTACGCCGAAACAGGTTTTCGCCCTCGGCGAAAACCCTTTGGACCCGTAGCTCAGTTGGATAGAGCACCTGGCTTCGAACCAGGGGGTCGGGGGTTCGAGTCCCTCCGGGTCTACCAGTGTACGATCAGACCGGTCGCGGCGTACTGTTTCAGGGAGCTCGCATCCCCTAAGGTTAGCATCCATCGCCGGCCTGCGTTCTCTCGGCGCCACGGACAGCATCACGGCGACTGATTCGCCCCCGGTTTCAAGGCGGAGCGCCAGCCGGGGCGAGCTCCGCCAGTTCCGAAACGGGAAGCGAGCGCGCCGTCTTGCGATGCTTGAGCCGGCCCACGGGAACCACAATCACCGGACACGGAGCCCGCTTCACCACCCCGCTCGTCGTGCTACCCGCCACCAGGTCGTAAAACGCTGAATGGCCATGCGATCCCATCACGATATAATCCGCCGGCAACTGTCGCGCCTGCTCGATGATCAACGGCACGGGCTGTCCGGAAAGCTGGATCGCGTCCACCGGCGTAAATTCATGCTCCAGCTTCTCCTCCAACGAGGACAGGCGGACGGCGGCCGCATGCGCTTCCAGTTCGGCAAGCGCCACGGAATTTTCCCGCGGATCAATGAAGTCGGAGACGAAGACCACTGGCGTCGTCACATTCAGCAGCACGACGCGGGCGTCGAGCGCCCGGGCCAGTTCCACCGCCTCGGTGACTACATGCTTCGTCGCGGCGGAGAAGTCGATGGGAGCGAGAATCGTCTTCATGGCTGTTAAGGAGCTTCCCCTACGAACAAACCTTAGTTCGATTCTCGGAACCCTGCTGCGCACCAATTGGCAATCCGCGTGCGCCCATTGCCCGGCGACGAACCGATTGCCTTCATGCCCTCTCTGAAGGGACGCGCCAACTCTCCTCCCGCCCGCGGGAGCGACAGTCCGAGTCCCCGCCCCGCGCTGCCGCCCCGGTCACTAGATTGTCCACGCCCCGCCGGGTCGCGGCGGAGCGTGCCGGCCGCCCGTGCAATCAGCGGCGCCGCCGGCGGAGCGCGCGACGGCTAATACTTTTTCGCGCCAGGCGGTGCAGCGTGAATCCGGCGCGATGCGCCCGTAACCTCGCAAACGTGAATGCGCTCCGCCTCTCCTTGCAGCACCGCTCCCGCCGGCGCGCCGCCGCGTTGATGGCGGCCGGCGTGCCAGCGCTGCTGCTCATCCTCTCCGCTCTGGCGGCGGACCAGCCAGCGACGCCCGCGCCCGCCGCGACCCGACCGGCCGCCGCATCCCCGCCCCCCGGCTACGCCGGCTCCGAAAGCTGCCGCGAGTGCCACGCGCGCTTCTACGAACTCTGGTCGACCTCGCACCACGGCCTGGCGATGCAGCCGTACACCGACGAACTCGCCCGCACCCGACTGACGCCGCACACCGAGCCGCTCAAGGTCGACCACCGCACCTACCAGGCGTATCCGGATAAACACGTCGTGATCGAGCGCGGCCCCGCCGGCGAGCGCACCTACCGCATCGAACACACCATGGGGGGTAAAAACGTGTTCTATTTCCTCACCCCCATGGAGCGCGGCCGCCTGCAGGTGCTGCCGGTCGCGTACGACGTCAACCGCAAGGCCTGGATCGACACCTCGGCCAGCGCGGTCCGCCATTTCGGCGACGCCACCGCCGACGCCCCCATCGAGTGGACCAACCCGGTCTACACCTTCAACACCTCCTGCCTCGGCTGCCACGTGAGCCAGCTCGCCCGCAACTACGATCCCGCGACCGACACCTACCGCACCAAGTGGGGCGAGCCCGGCATCAACTGCGAAACCTGCCACGGCCCGTCCGCCGAGCACGTCCGCCTCGCGCGCCTGCTGCCTCCGGGGGCTCCGATGCCCGATCCCAAGCTGATCGTGACGCGCACGCTGACGCCGGCGCAGACCAACGACACCTGCGCAAGCTGCCACGGCAAACTCTCGCCACTCACCGAGCACATGCCGCCGGGCGAGCGGTTCTTCGATCACTTCAACCTCTCCACGCTGGAGGATCCCGATTTTTACCCCGATGGGCGCGACCTAGGGGAGAACTTCACGATGACGACCTGGCGGCTGAGCCCGTGCCTGAAGGGAGGCAAGCTCGACTGCGTCGACTGCCACACCTCTAGTGGCCGCTACCGGTTCCGCACGGAGAACCCCAACGGTGCCTGCCTGCCCTGCCACGAAAAGCATGTGACCGAAGTCGTGGCCCACTCGCGGCACCCCGCCGGCAGCGAGGGTGCCAAGTGCATCGCCTGTCACATGCCGATGACCGAGTTCGGCCGCATGCACCGCAGCGATCACTCGATGCGGCCGCCGATGCCGGCCGCAACCCTCGCCTTCAAGTCGCCCAACGCGTGCAACATGTGCCACATGGACAAGGACGCCGCCTGGGCGGACAAACTGGTGCGCGAGTGGCGCACCCGCGACTACCAGGCGCCGACCCTGCTGCGCGGCGGCTGGATCGCCGCGGCCCGCAAGGGCGACTGGACGAAGCTGCCCGAGATCCTGCGCTACCTGGCGGGTGCGGAGCGCGAGGAAATCTGGGCCGCCTCCCTGCTGCGCCTGCTCCGCGGCTGCGACCGGGAGGAGAAATGGCCCGCCATCCTCGCCTGCCTCAGCGATCCTTCGCCGTTGGTGCGGGCCGCGGCGGTGGAGGCCCTGGGCGACCGCGTGCGGCCCGACACGCTCGCCCCGCTGCTGGCCGCCGCACGTGACGATTACCGCCTCGTGCGTACGCGGGCCGGTGCGGCGCTTTCCGGCGTGCCGCTCGCCACCCTCGAAGCCACCAGCCGGCCCATCGCCGAGGCTGCCACGCAGGAGTACCTGCGCACGTTGCGCGCCCGGCCGGACGACTCCGCCTCGCGCTACAACCTGGGCAATTTCTACATGGAACGGCAGGACTACGCACGCGCCGTGGAGGAGTTCACTGCCGCCAGCCGCCTCCAGCCGCTGAGCCTCGCACCGCTGGCCAACCGCGCCCTGGCCCACGCCGCCACGGGCGACAACACCAACGCCGAGGCCAGCCTCCGCGCGGCCCTCAAGCTCGACCCGAATCACGCCGGCGTGAACCTCAATCTTGGCATGCTGCTCGCCGAGCTCGGCCGTCTGCCCGAGGCCGAGCAGGCGTTTCGCACCGCGGCGAAGGCCGACCCCCAATCCGCCACCGCCGCCTACAATCTGGGCGTGCTGCTCTGCCGCGATCGACCCGCCGAGGGAATTGAGTGGTGCCGGCGCGCCGCCACGCTGCGACCCGACGACGCCCGCTACGGCTACACGCTGGCGTTCTTCCTGCACCAGCACGGGAAGACCGCCGAAGCCGTGCAGGCGCTCAATGCGGTCATCAGCCGCAACCCGTCGTCCGGCGAGTCGTACGCGCTGCTCGGCAGCATTCACGAGCGCGCGGGGCGCTGGCCCGAGGCCCGGGCCGTGTACCAGAGCGCGATGGCGAATTCGCGGCTGCCGGATCAGGAGCGCATGCAGTTCTTTGCCCGCGAACGGCAATTGCCGGCGCGGTGAAGCGGCCGCATGAGGGGCATGGCATCCACTCGCTTACGCTCGTGGCTACGTTCCAACGCCGCCCTGTGCATCGCCACTTGACGTCACGCCCCACCCGCGCGGCATTGGGGGTGATGAAAGTCCGCCCCCTCCTCGCGTCCCTGCTCGCGATCCCTGTCACTGCCGCGGCCGCCAGCGCCGCGACCCCGGCCACGCGGCCGAACATCCTGTTCATCTTCTCCGACGACCACGCGCAGCACGCGATCGGGGTCTACGGTTCGAAGGTGAACCAGACCCCGCACCTCGATCGCCTCGCCCGCGACGGCATGCGGTTCAACCACTGCTTTGTCACCAACTCGATCTGCACGCCAAGCCGCGCGGTGGTCATGACCGGCCAGTACTCGCACACCAACGGCGTGCCGGTCTTCAACGTCTTCGACGGCTCCCGGCCCAACGTCGCTAAGCTGCTCCAGGCCGCCGGCTACCACACCGGCATGATCGGGAAGTGGCACCTCGGCAGCATGCCCACCGGGTTCGACCGCTGGATCATCCTCCCCGGCCAGGGAAATTACTTCGATCCCGACTTCCTCACGCCCCACGGGCGCGTGAACATCAAGGGCCACGTCTCGCCGATCACCACACAGCTTGGCGTCGAGTTCCTCGAGACACGCCCGAAGGACCAGCCGTTCTTCCTGATGCTCCACCACAAGGCGCCGCACCGCGCCTGGGAGCCGGACCCAAAGAACAAGGCCCTCTTCAAGGACCGCGTTTTCCCCGAGCCCGCCACGCTCTGGGATGACTACGCCACCCGCCCGGCCGCGCTCCCGGAAAACCAGCAGACCGTCGCCAAGGATCTCACCCGCCGCGACCTCAAGCTCGAGCCGCCCGCCGACCTCAAGGGTCCCGAGCGGATGAAGTGGCTGCAGGTGAAACCCACGGAAGTCGACGTCAAGCAGTCCGACGGCAGCATGCGCACCCTGCGCGGCCGGGAGCTGGTAAAGTGGAAATACCAGCGCTACATGCAGGACTACCTTGCGTGCGTGCAGGGCGTGGACGACAGCGTGGGCGAGGTGCTCGACTACCTCGACCGCACCGGGCTGGCGAAGGACACCGTCGTGATCTACAGCGCCGACAACGGCTGGTACCTCGGCGACCTCGGCATGTACGACAAGCGTTTTATGTACGAGCCGGGCCTGCACCTCCCGCTGCTCGCCCGCGGCCCCGGCATCAAGGCCGGCGGGGTGACGGACCTCTTCGCCCTCAACGCCGACTTTGCTCCCACCTTCCTCGACCTCGCTGGGGTGAAAGTGCCCGCCGACATGCACGGCCGTTCGCTCGTGCCGATCCTCCGCGGCGAAAAGCCCGCCGGCTGGCGCACCTCGGCGTACTACCGCTACTACCACGATCCGGGGCACCACAACACGCGCGCCCATTACGGCGTGCGCACCGCGACGCACAAGCTGATCCACTACTGGAAGAAGGACGCGTGGGAGCTCTTCGATCTCACCCGCGATCCCACCGAGCAGCGCAACCTCATCGCTGATCCCGCCCAGGCCCCGCGCATCGCGCAACTGAAGGCCGAGATCGTGCGTCTGCAGCGCGAACTCGGCGACACCGGGCAGTTCGCCAACCAGATCCCGCGCGATGGCGTCGACGCCCCGGTGAATGTCGCTCGCCTCGGCGAGAAGTCGATCAAGGACGCGATCGCGAGCGCGAAGCCGTAGGGCGGTGCGCGGGCCGGTAGCCGCGCTGACGCGAAGCGCCAGCGTGGTCGCCGGCGGCGATTGTTGCCTCCCTCCCCCACGCTTTCGCTGCGCTCAAGCGCGGCCACGGGCAGATCGCGACTTCCGTCCTATTCGTAGCCGCGCTGGAGCAACGCGACAGCGTGGCCGCCGGCGGCAATCGTTGCCTCCTTCCCTCCCACGCTTTCGCTACGCTCAAGCGCGGCTACCGCGCTCGTTCCCCGTAGCCGCGCTGGAGCGCAGCGACAGCGTGGCGCCCGGGCAGCTCCACCTGCCGGTTCCAATACGCCCACCATCGCTCGCTGAAATCCGGCGTCCTCGGATCGAGCCCGGGCAGACCTGCAACGCAGGAGCCCATGAACGGCCACGACGCCCGATCGAGGGTCAGCCCGGCGCGAACTGGATTCTCGCTGATGTATTCGAGCAATGATAGAAACGCATCCGGGCCGCTCTCGCTGGGCCGTAACAGATGATCGTGTGCCTGTTTCTGTAGTCGCCAGGGCCGAAGGAGCACATTGAGCCGGCGGCGAAAGGCCCGCGCCCAGAGCAATTGATCGGAATGGTCGGACAAGCCGGCGGTCAGGCAGTGGAGGTGGTCGGGCATCAGGCAGTACGCCGGAACGGCGATGTCATAGTCCGCCCCAACGAAAGACAGCCTCTCCCGAAACGAATCGTGAAAGCGAGCGGTCAGCCAGCCCTGCCGGCGGCCGGCGATGGTCATCGTCCAATGAACGAACTGGAGCCCGCGATACGCGGCCTCAGACAAGCGCGGCAGATGGCGGAAGGGAGCGAGCGGCATGGGTCGACAGCGCCCACGCTTTCGCCTCCGGCTCAAGCGCGGCTACACCCTGAATTTGGGGTATACGGAAATGGCGACACCCCGGCCATGCCTTCATCCGCGTAGCCGCGCTGGAGCGCAGCGACAGCGTGGGGCTTGGCGGCTTTCGTAACCTCCCCCCCACGCTTTCGCCTTCGGCTCAAACGCGGCTACATCATTCCGCGTAGCCGCGCGGAAGCGCAGCGACCGCGTGGCCGACAGGCGGAATCCGTCTCCTCCCCCCCCACGCTTTCGCCTTCGCTGAAGCTACGGCGGACTGATCGCAAGCGCGGCTACCGAGGAGCCCGCCAGGCGGCGCGGATGAAATCGCCGCGGGTGGCGCGGCCGTCGGCGGCCGGGAGCTTTTCCGCGGCGAGGCCGAGTTCGCGGGCCAGGGCGATCCAACGCGTGGCGAGCGCCGCGTCGAGCGGCCGGTCGAGCTCGGCAGCATGGTTGAGCCAGCCCTCGCTGTGCTGGCCCTCGATCTGTTTCCCCAACAGTGGGCCGGCCGGTTTCGGCGTCAGGCCGTGCAGGCCGCCGGCGGTGCCCCACCACTGCACCGCCGCGAAGTCGGGATGCCCGGGCGGCACGTCGCCCACGTAAATCGTCGCCGAGGCGTCCGCGTGCAGCCGGCGCTGCAACTCCGCCACCCGCACCGTGCGCGCATCGAGCGCGGCACCCAGCGCGAGCGCGAGGTGAGCGGCGTGTCCGGCGGCCTGGCCGAGGGAGGCCCAGATCGGCTCGAGCCGCAGGGCGCAGAAGCCGACGTGCGACGCACTCACCGGCACGGGCGCGAGCAGGTTGCGCAGATCCTTCGCCACGATCGTGCCGTAGGGAACCTGGTAAGGCGCGTAGACGACCCCGAGCCCCTCGCCAAAACGCCGCCCGCCGAACCGCGAACCCTCGTGCCGCGTGCCGTGGCTGCTGTGGCCGTAGTCGCCGATGGCGATGGCGTCGCGGTGCAGCACGGCGCGGGCGTCGCCCTCGGCGTGGCGGGTGTCGCTTTGCGTGAAGATCCGCAGTCCGAGCAACCGGCGCGCCTCGCGCACGTAGAGCTGCGGCGGAATGTGCCCGGTCTCGACAAATTCGTCGCGGCACCAGCCCCACTGCGCCGCCTCGGCGCGGAAGACCGCCGGCACTGAGGGGTCGTTCTGGGCGAAGTAGATCAACCCGACGTTCCACCGCACATGTTCGTCGTAAATCCGGCGGCGCACCGCAGCGTCGCCCTCGGGCCAGAGCAATTGCTCGCCGGGGAGCGACAGCCGCACGTGCCCGCGCGACACGTCGTTGATGTCGCGCTTGCCATTCGGCAGGACCGGTATCTGAGCCTTCACGATGTTGTCGGTGTCGCGGTAGCCGCCGAAGGCGCGCTTGATCTTCCCTTCGGCGATGAGTTGCGCGAGCCCGAGGAAATCCTCGCGCCGGTAGCCGGGCGGCGCCGCCACCGGCACGCGGTTCGCCGGATCCCGGGTCATCACGAAGCGGAAATTGTAGCCCTGCAGGTCGCCGCTGCCAAACTCGGGCGCGGCGGGCTCGCCGTACTCGTCGCGGCTTTCGACCCCGATGCGGTAGGGCGCCTGGGCGGCGGCGATGAGGTCACCCTCATAGCTGCCGTCGATGAAGATTCTGCCCTCGTAACGGTGCTCCCGGCCCGCCGCATCGCGGAAGCGCACCGCCTGCACCCGGCGATCGCCCGCCGGCCCGCGGGTGTAGGCGTCCACCAGGGTCCACTGGGTGCGCACGGTGATGCCCGGGTGCTCGGCGAGCATCTGCTGAAAGAGGAGCAGGTTGACCTTGGGCTCGGCGTGGGTGCCGCGGAAGGAGTCCTTCACCTGCGGGGAATCCTTGCCGTAGGTCTTCTCATAATACGCCAGCGTCCGGCGCACGAGCTCGAGGTAGGTGCCGGTGATCGCCTCGAAGGCGCGGAAATCCGGGTGCGACAGCCCGTTGGTGGTCATGCCGCCGATCCGGATCGTCGGTTCGGCCAGCAGCACGGTGCGGCCGCCCTTCGCCGCGGCGACCGCGGCCGCGATTCCGCCCGGCGTGGCGCCGTAGATGACAACGTCGGCGGACTGGGCGCGGGCGCCCGTGGCGAGGTGCAGGAGCAGCGCCACACTGCAGAGGAAGGGGAGGTCGCGGGTGCGGTTCATGGGGCAGGAGCGATCAAGAAATCGAAGGAGGCATGGAACGAAGGCGGCGACGGTGGAAAGGGGAGCGAGAGTCTGGAGAGCGAAGCGGACGAAGAAATTCCATCGTAGCCGCGTGGGAGCGAAGCGACCACGTGGAGGGCGGAATCGCATGAACGTGCCCACGCTTTCGCCCGGCGGGCTCAAGCGCGGCTACGTTCAAAGCCGGTCACGAGGCCGCCCTGCCGTCCCGCCACTTAACCTCGTGAGGCATCACGCCCTGCTTGAGCGAGGCGACGGCAGCGAGGCCCGCGGCCTCGCCCATCGGCACGGAGTTGCCGGTCACGCGATAGCTCGAGTGCGCGATGAAGTCGCCGCTGATGCAACGGCCGGCCATGAGGAGGCCGTCGACGTCGGCGGCGATGAGCGCCCCGAGCGGGATGTCGTAGGGACGGGAACCGGCCTTGCGGTAACGCCGGACCTCCGCGGCGATTTCGTCCTCACCGTTGAACATCTCTCCAGGACGGACGTTGTGCACGTCGAAGCCGAAGTTCACCCGGCAGACGGCGTCTTCGTGTTTCTTCCCCGCCACGATGTCGTCGGCCGTGACGACGTAACGACCGCGGATGCGGCGCCCCTCGCGCACGCCAATCTGCTCGGCGGTGGCGACCACGGCGGCGTCCTTCCACGGGCCGCCCAGTTTGCGCAGATCGGCGACGATCTGGTGCACCTCGCGGCGGGCGCGGATCGTGGCCTCGGTGATCTTGTCGGCGTCGTAGGCGGGGATGCCGTACTCGTGGTTGGTCATCAGGGAAAAGATCCCCGCGTGCAGGAGGCGCAGGGTGGGACCGCTGTAGGACGGATTGATGCCGGCGCTGCGCATCAGTTTCAGCAGATTGGTTTTCGCGTCGTTGCCGGCGACTTCGCGGACATACTGCGGAATCGCGCTGGCATCGATGCCGGTGAGCAGGGCCATCAGCGACATCGGCTGGCACTCGCATTGGGCGTTGATGCCGACATCGAACCGGCAGCCGGCGTGGGCGGCGAGGTCGCCGTCGCCGGAGCAGTCGATGAACCGCTCCGCGACCCAGGCCTGGCGACCGGACTTGGACTCGGTGACGACGGCAACGAGACGGTTGCGCCGATCGGTGACGGCGCCCACGACATGCGTGTGCAGCCGGATCTTCATCCCGGCGGCGACGCACAGCTCCTCCAGGACGACCTTCATCAGCTCCGGATCGTAGATCTCGCCCTTGGTCTTCCTCGCCACCTCGCTGCCCCGCTCGACCATGGCGGCGAGAATTTCCTTCATGATGCCGGTCTTGCGGCCGCCATCGATGATCTTGGTGAGCATGCCGGCGGTCCAGACGCCGCCGAGGCAGCCGGCGGTCTCGAGAAGTTGAACTTTCGCGCCGGCGCGGGCCGCGGCGAGGGCGGCGCCGATGCCGGCGGGCCCGGCGCCGACGACGAGCACATCGCTGCGGCCGGCGACCGGGAGGTCGCGGGCGGCCTCGCGCAAGCGATCCGTCCCCGCAAGTTCACCGCCGGTGCGGAGGAGTTCGCCGCGGGCAAAGTTGGGGAAGCCGGCCGGCGCGGCGGCGGTGGCGGCGCGACCCGAAACGGCGAGGGAATACGGCCCGAGCACGGCGCCCGTGGCGGCGGTCTGGAGGAAACGGCGACGGGAGGGGGAGCGCGCTGAGGTCGGGTTGGTCATGGCGGGGAGTGGTGTGGGTTGAGGTGAGTTGCGGCGGGAGGGCCGAGTCGGGCTGCCAAAGTGGCAAAGGAATCCTGCCCCGGCGATACGGCAGGAAGCAGCGCCGGGACGGCTCTGCCACCCCGGCCAGGGCCAGCGCCGATCGAGGCCACCCCGCCGGCATTGGCAATCAAACGCGACGCGATCATCGATTGTATCGGTTCGGAGGGCGTCGCTCCGTCGGCGCCGGAAAGGGCGGCACGAGTTTCGCACCGTGTTGGCGGCTGCGACGGAGCGCAGCCCTCCGAGCGAATTCGCGGGAGATTCTGGCGTCACGCATTGCGGTGGTGGGCAGCGGACCGACTAGAACGTCCCCTTGATGCCCAGCGTGAGGCCGACGCCGAAAGCGCCCCGGAGGTAGTTCTTGGCGTAATCTGGCGTCTCGGGGCCGTAACGCATGGTCTGGGAGTGGGCGTTGAGCACGTTCTGCCCGGCGGCGTAAAAGATCAGCCACGGCTTTGCCTGATATTCCAAGTTCAAGTCGAGCATCAGGCGGCGGTCGTCCCATTCGTAGGATCCGACACCCAGGTTGGGCTGCGAGCCGAGGCGCCGTTTGCCGCGGTAGTTCCACTTGGCCATGAACGTCACCGGGCGCCGGCTGTAGCTGAATCCCCAGTTGAGGCTCTCCGGAGTAAAGGCATTGAACGAGGCCTCGCTCGGGCCTTCGAGGTCGAGCTTGGTGCCGTTGACAAAGACGCTGAAGTGCCGCCCCCAGGAGACCAGTTCGCGCAGCGACTGCTTCACGTTAAACTCGAAACCCGTGACGGTGGCCGACCCGGCGTTGATGGTCGTGCGCACGAGCCAGCCGACATAACGCGGATCGAGGTCGAGCATCTCGGTGTCGGCGAGCGTGGCGATGCGGGCGGTGCTGGCGAAGAAGTCATCGATCTCCTTGCGGAACACGCCGGCGCCAAAGAGCCCGCCGTTCTTCGTGTAGTACTCGACGGAGAGATCGTAGTTGTCCGCCGACCATGGCCGCAGGCCGGTGTTGGTGACGGTGATGTTGCCCTGCACGACGGAGGGATCGCCGAGTTGCTCCTCGTCGAGGTCGGCATCGTCCACGGTGGCGGTGGGGATGACGCTGTTGAGGTTGGGCCGGCCGTAGGTCTTCGCATAGGCGGCGCGGAAAACGAGGTTTTCGGACGTGTTGTAACTGAGGTGGAGGCTCGGGTAATAGCCGTCGTAGGAACGTTCGGCGCGGAAGCCGCGCTCGGTATGGGTGAGGCGGAGCTGCTCCATCGAGTTGGTGGCGCCGGCCTCCGGGCGGCGGACGCGCTGGCCGGCGGCGTTGCGCACGAAGCTGCCGTCGGGATGGCGGGCCCAGACCGCGCTGGGGTTGACGAGGGCGCCGAGCCCCTCGGTCTCGGTCTTCTCGTAGCGCACTCCGGTGAGCACGCGGAGGCGGGATCTCAGCAGGTTGAACTCGGTCTGCCCGTACCAGGAACTGACCGTCTCCTCAAAGAACTGGGAATTGTTGATGCGAAAGGTCTCCTCGGTGACCGCCTGGGCGGAAGTCTTGGTGAAGAGCGACGGATTCTCCTGGTAGGCGCGGTAGACGAGAATCGGCGAGAGGTGCGGGACGTTTCTGAATCCGTAATAGTGATACTGATCTCGATAGACCGGGGAGAGGAAGGGGGCGGCGGAGCGGTCGCCGTTGATGCCGTTGTAAGTCCAGTTTTCGTTGCGGCGCCGGATGTCGCGGGTCTGGGTGCGTTGCTGGGCGCCCATCTGCAGGGAGAACGGAAAACGGAACAGCTCGAACCGTCGCCCGAGGTCGGCAGAGGCCGACTCGAAGTCCTCCTGCGTGCGCCGCGGGGTGGAGTTCACGGTGTTGAGCTGGAAATTGTTGATGTCGTAGAGGTCGATTTCCCGGTTGTTGTTGTCGAAGATCTGGAGCGTCTCCGGGCGCACGGCGTTGATGTCGCGAAAGACGAGGCGGGCGGGAGTCTTCAGACCGACGGACATCTGGCGGAAATGGCCCTTGCTTTGATCGCGATAGCCACCTTCGGCGTGCGATTTGTCGGCGGCCAGGCTCACGCGCCAGGTGCCATTGTCGTACCGGTACCGGATGTTGCCGGCCTCGGCGCCGGTGATGATGTGGGTCGAGGTCGCGCCGCCGAGCGTGACCGTACCGCGCCCGGTGGCACCAACCGTGAAGTCGGGTCCGTAGCTGAAGGGAGTGCCGGTCGCCGGGGTGGGCACGGGGTTGGTGCCGGCGTTGGCGGTGAACTCGGTGGCGATGCGGGTGGATTCGAAGCCGCTCATCTGGCCGCCAAAGGTCAGGATGCCGTAGCGGGAGACGCGCCAGTCGGCCTTGATTCCGATGGACTGGCGGACGAGCGTGCGCGGCGAATCGAGCAGGCGGTAGGTCTGGAGGAAGGGGCGGGCGGGGGCGGCTCCGGTGTTGGCGGCAGAGGCGTTGTAGGTCTTGTACGAATAGTGGAGCTTGGCGTAGCGCTCGGTGGCGGCACCGGTCATCACGATCCCGAAACGCGGCCCGAGCGGCAGGGTGAGGTCGAAGTTGCCGCCGGGTTTCAGCTTGTAGATCTTCTCATCGGTCGTGTGCGGGGTCTGGCGAAGGGTGAAGTTTTCGCTGTTGGCGGCGAGATTCAGGTTGTAGCGGAACTGCATGCTCTTCCGCTCAAAGGCGCTCTTGCTGACCATGTTGACCGAGCCGGAAAGCGAGTCGGCGCGGTTGGCGGGGGTGGGCACCTTCGCGACCTCGATGCGGGAGATGTTGTTGATCGAGGCCTGATTGAACGAGAAGGCCCGGGAGTCGCCCATCGCGTTTGAGGTGTTGGCCATCTGCGCGCCGTCGTTGGAGATCGCCACCATGTGCGGCGCAAAGCCGCGGATCGAGACCGTCGCCACGGTGGTGCCGTCCTCGTAATCGTACTCCGGCGTGATGCCCGGCACGTACTTGAGGAATTCGCCGATGTTGCCGTCCATCACGTCGCCGAGCGAGTCGGCCGCGACCACATTCTTGATGTTCGGGGCGAACCGCTGCTCATTGACCGCGATCGAGTCGTTGTCGGTCTCGCGCGTGGTGGCGACGGTGAAGGCATCGAGCTTGACCACGTCGCTCGTGCCGTAACGCGCCGCGCTGGTGAGGTCGAAATCGCGCGTGAGGGTCTGACCCGCGGCCAGGGTGACCGCGGCCGACTGGGCATCGAGTCCGGTGTAGAAGACATCGAGCGTCACGTTGCCCGCGGGCACCGCCGGAAGGCGATAGGTGCCGGTCTGGTCCGTGAACGCTACCAGGTCAGTGCCGCGCACCGACACGCGGGCATTGTTGAGGTACTGGCCGGTCGCGATGTTCGACACGCGGCCGGTGACGGCGGCGGAGGCCGCCTGATCGGCCGCCTGGACCGAGTTGCCGGGGGAAAGCACCAGGGCGAGCCAGGAGCCGAACAAGACCAGGGGGTTGCGGGAGTTCATAGGCTTAAGGTGAGACGAGGTCGATCCCGACGGGTCGGGCGAAACCGGGGAAGCTGCAGTGTCGGCGGGACGACGGACGACACTCCACACCCCGGTCCGGGCGTCCTCGATCAGCGCGAGCGGGGTGTCGGCGAGGAGGGATTCGAGCGCCTCGCGCGGAGCGAACGAACCGCGCAAGGCGCGCGTCTGAACGCCCTCCACGATCGTGGCGCCGTAGACGATTTCGCGTCCCGCTTGCTGGGCGGCGCGTTTGAGCGTCAAGACCGCGGGCCCCGAGGGCAAATCGAAGGTGCGTGCCTCGGTCGTCTGGGCGGCGATCATCCCGGGACCGAAAATCGCGACCACCAGCAGCGCCACCCGCCAGCCGAATGCCGCAGTATCGCCGCGGACGAAAGGGGCAGGAAGGCAGGGTGAAACACATGGGGCGGTGCGACTACGCCCGGGATGACGGGCCAGCCTGCGATTCACGCTAAAGAAATCTTTGATGCCTCGGAACACCTGGGCCGCACCGTACCCCGGAAGGGTTCCACTGAGAAGCAACCGTTTCAGGGAAATCGTCGTCGGACGTGAGTCCCCGCCGTCGCTGCTCGCCGGAAGCCGCCGGCGCGATCGCATCACGTCGCGCGGCTCCCGAATCCTTCGTTCGGAACCCTATCGGCCCGCCCGCAGGACAATCTCGCGGGACGAGAGGCGCTCGGCCCGCACGCCCATCGTCGCCTCCAGCAGCCGCACGAAGCCCTCCACGTTGTCGGAGCGGATCGAGGCCACGATCGGCAGATCGCGCAAGGCCTCGTCACCCACGCGAAGCTGCGTGGCGTTGCGGGCATTGAACCGGGCCACCACCTCGGCAAGCGGCGTCGAATCGAAGTCGAGCAGGCGCGGCGTCCACTCGAGGCGCTGCGCCACCTCCTGTGGCGAGGCCGGCACGATCACCGCCGGCGGCGCCGCCGCGGCGGAAGCGGCTTCGCCCGTCGGGATCACCACCCGGTGTCCGGCCGACAATTCCGCGAGGACGGTGGCGACGGCAGCGCTGGCGGCGGCGTCCTCCGCGACGGCAGCCGGAGCCGGCGGGGAGACCCGCACGGTGCCCTCGGTGACCAGCACCTCGATCGCCCCGTCGTCCAGCTTGACGTTGAAGGCGGTGCCGATCGCCCGCACCTCGAGCGCGCCGGCGCGCACGACAAACGGCCGCCGCGACTCCCGCGCCACGGTGAACTGCGCTTCGCCGCGTTCGAGGTCGACCCGCCGTGCGTCCGCTCCAAACCGGACCGTGGCGCGTGACCCACGGTTGAGATCAAGGATGGAACCATCCGGCAGCACCTCCTTGCGATAGGAAGCCGCCTCGAAGCTCACCACGCTCCGCTCGCCGGCCGGGAGCCGGGCGCCGGGCCACCACCACACGGCCACGCTGGCCGCGGCGGCGAGCAGGGCCGGAGCCAGCCAGCGGAGCGGCCGCGCGCGGCGTGGGGCCAGCGCGTCGGGATCCGGGCACTCCCCCGCCTCCGGCCGGGGGCGGGCCAGCGCGTCGAAACGCCCCCACAGCTCCCCATGGCGCTCCCAGGCCTCCCGGTGCGCCGGATCCGCCTCGAGCCACTGCGCAAATTGCTCGCGCTGCACCGCGTCGAGCCCGCGGTCATGGAGCACTATCCACTCCGCGGCGGCGGCCTCCACCGAGGGACGTCGCGGTTGTGACGACTGGCCGGGGTCCGTGTTCATGGCCACCGCCCTTCGCGTTCGCGCCGGCACGGCTGGAGGTACGCCATGCACTTCTTCACTCCGATCGTGAGCTGGGCGGACACGGTATTCTCCGAGACTCCGAGTTGGGCCGAGATCTCGGCCTGCGAAAGACCATAGACCTTGCGCAGGGTGAAAATCCGGCGGCACCGGGCGGGCAGGGACTGGATGGCTGCGGTCAAGAGTTCGATTTCCTGGCGGCGGGCGACGATCTCGGGAGGATCCTCGCCTTCATCGAAGACGGCCAACTCCTCGGTTTCCGCTAAAGGCTCGATGGCCAGCGCGGCGCGGTGCCGGAAATGATCGCGCGCCAGATTTCTGACCACGGTAAACAGAAACGCCTTGGGTGACTCAATCGCGCGGCCCTCCCGCGCCCGCAGGAGACGCATGTAGGCCTCCTGCACCACGTCGTTGACATCCTCCTCGTTCGCCAGCCGCCCCCTGAGCCAGCCGCGCACCATCGCCTCGTGCGGCAGCACGTGTTCGGCGAACCAACGTCCAATCTCGGAATCGCGGGGTGGCATTTCCGATTGGTGGCTTGAGCCCCGCGAACCAAAGGGTCAAGCCGCGGGAACGCCGGGGAGCAAATCGCCAAGGCAGCCGCTCCTGCCCGGCAGGGGCGAGGGCGGCTATCGGTCCACTTCGCACCATTTCGCGAGGATTTCGCTGCGACCCCGCGGGAGCGCGTTCCCTCCGTGTTTCACGGCGGCGGCCTTGAGCCGCGCCGGGCAAGATCCCGTCTAACGCCCCTCCTGGAGGACCCACTCGACGCGGTCGGGCGGCAGCGGTTGCGCGCGCAGCCACGTCGCCGCGGCCCCGGGATTGCGTCGCGACCATTCGCGCGCCGTCCGCTCGAGCCGCTCCGGCGTGCGCTCGGATCGCGGCTGCTGTTCGAGCCAGCGCGCCGCCTCGGCCGGGGCTGTGGCGAGCAAGGTTTCCCAGTAAACCTCGGTCGCGCGTTCGCGAGCGGGCCCGCCGGGCAGGGTCTCCAGCCATTGTCCAACCACCTGCGGCTCGAGCGCCCCACGCTGCCGGGCGTACTCGCTCCAGGCCTCCTCCTGCGAAACGGTCGCCGGCTGCAGGGCCAGCCAGGCGGCGAACGAGGTTCCAGCCGCAATCTGCTCCCCGATCACGCCGCCCCCCGCACGCCGCCCGGCGCCGCTCCGGGTGTCGGGCGCTGCGGTGACCCGCCGGGCCACCGCCACGCCCAGACCGGCATCAAGACCCGCCACCGCCGCCTCGCGCGCCTCGCCGGCCGCTTGCTGTCGAGTCCAGGCAAACGCCGCCTCCGGATCGACCGCCACCCAGGTCTGGGTGATCGCCGATGTCAGCAGCCAGCGATCCCGGCCGGCCGGCACCAACTCCGCCAGCGCCACCGCGCGCCGCGGATCCGTTTGCGCGAGGGCGACGCCCATTCGCGCGGCGAGCTGTGACCGCCGGGCGCCGTCCGCCGTCGCGCGCAGCCAGCGCTCCGCCGCCCCGGGATCCCGGCGCACCCACGCCGCCGCCACCAGCCCGAGAAGTTCCTCGCGCCCCGCGCCCGCCGGCGCAGCTTCCACCTGTCGCAGGGCGGCGGAAACATCGGCTGCCACCAGAGCCTCAGCCACGACCCGGCGCACGACGGTCGCAAGTTCAGGATCAGCAAACTCCGCCGCCCACCCGGCCGCCGGGCCTGGCGCAAGCTGCACCCGGGCCCGGGCCGCCTCTTCCGCCGCGGCCACCTGCGGCAGGCCCGGCCCGAGCTGATGCGCCCAAGTCAGCGCCGCCTCCGGCTCCCTCGCCGCCAGCGCGGCGGCCACCGTCCGCGCCACCCGTTCGCGCCCGCCGTGATCGGCCATCCGGTCGATTTCGCGTCGCGCCCGGCCCAAGTCTCCCGCCAGGGCGGCTCGCTGGACGATCCCCTGAATCTCGGCCTCCGCCGGCGCCGGCACGATTTCGCCAGGCGTGCCGGACATGGCGGGCATCGCAGGACGACGTATCCGGGTCGCGTCGCGCCGGTCGGCCTCCGTCACACAGCCGGCGCCCGCAGCCGCGAGCACCAGCAGCGACAGTTGAGTTGCGGCCTGCAGCCGCTCGACCACGCTTTTCACCGATTCAAACTCCGCCAGGCGGGGCGCCAACGCAACCGTTCGTGGGCGCGCAACGTCTTCGCTCCCCTCTTCATCCTCCTGCCCTCTCCCTCCGGTGCC
>CAZDGC010000090.1:0-28761 GCA_964504885.1 uncultured Opitutus sp. | reverse complement strand
GGACGGCGCTCATTCGCGGGTGATGGTTTCGTCGAGGTTGAGGAGCACGCGGGCGACGGTGATCCAGGCTTCGCGGCGGCGGGCGGTGGGGTCGGCCCCGGTGGCGTTGGCGAGTTGACGGTCGAAGAGTTGGCCCAGCCGGTCGCGTTCCGCCGGGGTCGGGAGGCGCGCCACGCAGCAGCGGAAGGCAAAGTCGAGCTGGGCGGCGAGCTCGCCGGCGGGAGCCTCGCGTTCGATGCGGGCGGCCAACCCGACCGCGAACTCGTAGAACTGCTGGTCGTTGAGCAGGGTCAGGGCCTGGAGCGGGGTGTTGGAGCGGAGCCGGCGGGTGCAGGCGCTGAAGCCGTCGGCGGCGTCGAAGACGGCGAGTGCGGGATGCGGGGTGGCGCGCCAGAAGTGGGTGTAGAGCCCGCGGCGGTGGCGGTTGGCGCCGGTGTCGGGCTTCCAGTCGCGTTTGACCTGGCCGAGGTTCATGACGCCGGCGGGCTGGGGGGGGAAGACGGGCGGGCCGCCCAGTTTCGGGACGAGCAGGCCACTGGCCGTGAGGGCGACATCGCGCACGATTTCGGCGTCGAGCCGCAGGCGGAGCTGGCGGGCGAGCAGCCGGTTGAGGGGATCGACGGGCTCGAGGTCGGGCCGCGCGTACGAGGACTGGCGATACGTGGCGGAGGTCACGAGGAGACGGTGGAGCGCCTTGAGGCTCCAGTCGCGGGCGATGAATTCGGTGGCGAGCCAGTCGAGCAGTTCGGGATGGGTGGGCGGCGTGCCCTGGGAGCCAAAGTCGTTCTCGGTCTCGACCAGACCGCGGCCGAAATACTGCTGCCAGATGCGGTTGACCAAGACGCGGGCGGTGAGGGGATGGGCGGGGTCGACCGTCCAGCGGGCGAGATCGAGCCGGTTCGGATGGGGGGCGGGGAGCGGGGGCAGGATGGCGGGAACTCCCGGGGTGACCGGGGCGCCGGGGCGGGTGAAGTCGCCCTGGATGAGGAGCCGGGTTTCGCGCGGGGCGGAGGCTTCCTGCATCACCAGGGTGGATGCCGCGGAGGCTTCGCGACGTTCGAGGGCGGTGAGTCGGGAGGAGTGGCGCTGGAATTCGGCGTCGTCCGGGCGGGCGGCGCCGAACACGGCGCGGCGCTGGCGGAAGGATTGCTTTTTCCAGGGAACGTCGAGGGCGGCGCGCAGGCTGGCGGAGGCGTGGGCGGCGCGCTGGGCGGAGGTGAGTTCGCGACGCCAGGCTTCGATGGCAGCGGCGTGGGGGGCCAGGTGATCCTCCACGGCGGCGCGGGCGGCGGCGAGTTCGGGCAGCAGGCGGGTGTCGATCGAGCCGTCGGAGGCGAAATGGAGGACGCCGCCGGGGCGCGAGGCGCCGTGGCCGTCGTCGACGGTCTGGTTGAAGAAAGCGTAGAGGCGATAGTAGTCCTGCTGCGAGAGAGGGTCGAACTTGTGGTCGTGGCACTGGGCGCAGGAGAGCGTGAGGCCGAGGAAGGCGGTGCCGTAGGTGTTCACGCGGTCGAGGACGGACTCCACCTGGAACTGCGCGGGGTCGATGCCGCCCTCCTGGTTGATCTGGGTGTTGCGATTGAACCCGGTCGCGATGCGTTGCTCGACGGTGGGATTCGGGAGGAGGTCGCCGGCCAGTTGCTCGACGACGAACTGGTCGAAGGGCAGGTCGCGGTTGAGGGCGGCGACGACCCAGTCGCGGTATTTCCAGATCTGGCGGGGAGCGTCGATGCTGTAGCCGTTGGAGTCGGCGTAGCGGGCGAGGTCGAGCCAGGGGCGGGCCCAGCGTTCGCCGTAGTGAGGGGAGGCGAGGAGCCGGTCGACCAGGCGCTCGTAGGCGTCGGGGGAGGAATCGGCGAGAAACGCCGCGGTGTCGGCGGGGGAGGGAGGGAGCCCGGTGAGGTCGAGGTGGAGGCGGCGGAGGAGGGTGGTGCGGTCGGCTTCGGGGGCGGGGGCAATGCCCGCCGCAGTGAGCCGGGCAAGGATGAACGAATCGATCGCGTTGCGCGGCCACCGGGCTTGGGCGGGCGGCGCGGCGGGGACGGATGGCTGGCGCGGGGGAATGAAGGCCCAGTGTTCAAAGCGGCCGGGCTCCTCCTCCTCCGGGGCCGGGGCACCGGCGTCGATCCAGGCGCGGAGCAGGGCGATCTCCTCCGCGGCGAGAGGAGGCTTCTTGTAGGGCATCGCGGGGATGTCCTCGTGCTTTCCGGTGAGAACGGCGAGGAGCAGGCTTTCACGGCCGCCGGGGCGGCGGAGGAGGGAGCCGCTGGAGCCGCCGAGTCGCATGGCGGCGGCGGTATCGACGCGGAGTCCGGCCTCCTCCTTCAGGGCACCGTGGCAGCGCACGCAGTGCTGGGTGAACAGGGGTTTGACGTCGCGCAGGTAGTCCACGGCAGCGCCGGCTGCGGGGAGGCCGGCGGCAAGGGACAGCAACAGGCAACGAACGGGCAGGGGCGACATGGCAAACGTGGAAGGCACCGGAGTGCCGGCGGGACGGTCGAAAAACGGGGAACGGGCCGGCCGTGGCAGGGCGGCCGGCCTGGCGTGATAAGCACAGCTAACGGGGGGACAAGCGGGATTTAGCATCAGAACGATCGGCAGGTTTCAGGTTAATTGGGTCCGCAGCCGGCCGATAAGAGTGACGCTAGGGTGTACACCGCATTCGATGGAACTGGAAATCACTGAGATACCGCGACTGACGGCCGGTCAGCTTTCGCTGATCGAGAACCACTCGCTGCTGAACGTGTGCAACGTGCTGCGGGGAGAGTTTTCCCTGCTGGGAACAGTGCTGGGGGGCGACAGCCGGCATCTGGGGGGGGCGTTGGAGCGTTGCGATCGGATCATCCAGGCGCTGGGCCGCAAGGGGGGCGCAATTCAGGAGGCCGCCCGGGTCAGCGAGCATGAGCGCTTTCTTTTTGGGGAAATCGACCGGCACCTCCCGCCAGTCCTGTCACCCGAAGTTGAGCGGGAGGTGGAGGAGTCGCGGGCGAATCTCCGCTCGGTTTTTGCCGTTCTGCAGGTGCGCGCGCGGGAGTTGCTGGCGCGCGCCGCGGCTCCGGAGGCGTGGCAGCCATTCAACGTGAACCGGCTCGGGGCCGAGCTGCGCCAGGTGTTTTCCGCCATCGAGCGCAACGGACGCGGCCGGTACCAGATCGTCTACAACCTCGCGGTGCAGACCCCGCGGGATTATTATGTCGATTTCCGCGGCGAACACCCGGAGGAGCCGGCGCTGCCGCTGCCGCCGGTGTTCAAGGATGTGATCCGCGACCTGCTGGCGAATTCGCGCAAATACACGGAGCCGGGAGGTCAGATCCGGGCGGCACTCTTTTCGGATCGGCGGGAACTGCGCGCCCTCGTGCAGGACACCGGCCGTGGCATCCCGCCGCAGGAGCTGCGCGAGGTTGTCCACTTCGGACGCCGCGCCTCGAACGCCTTGGGGGTGCGGACGATGGGCGGGGGCTTCGGTCTCACCAAGGCGTTTCTGGTGACGAAGCAGTTCGGCGGCCGCTTCTGGATCGACTCGGAGCTGGGCCGGGGCACCACCGTGCGCATCGTGCTGCCGAAGCCGTCGCAGATCGACTGGGAAACAGCGGCGGCGACCGAGCCGGCCGGCCGCGCCTCGCTCAACTGAGCGTGCCCCCCGCTCCCATGACCTCCGTCGAGAGTCCCGTATCCTCCGAAGGCGCGGTCGCTGTCGCCACCCCGCGGGCGGCACGGCCCCGATCGGCCGCCGGGACGATTCTGGTGGTCGATGGCGATCGCATTCACCGGCGCATTCTCGGCGGGATCTTGCGGTCCGAGGGCTGGCGGGTGGAAGAGCTGACGAGCGGCGAGGAAGCGCTGGTGCACTATGCGGCGCGGGCGCCCGATCTCGTGTTGATGGCCGTGCAGCTCCCGGGGATGAGTGGATTCGACACCTGTCGGCGGCTGCGGGCCTTGCACGGCGAGTGCGTGGCGCCGGTGATTTTCCTGACCGCCCGGGACTCGGCCGACGATGTGGTGGCGGGCTTCAATGCCGGCGCGGCGGATTATGTGCCGAAGCCGTGGCGGGCGCGCGAAGTGGTGGTCCGGATCCGCTCCCATTTGCAGAATCGGTTGCTGGCGGCCCGGCAGCAATCGCTGCTGGGCGAACTGGGGTCCGCCAATGCCGCCAAGGATCGGTTTGTCAGCCTGGTCGCGCACGATTTGCGCTCGCCGCTGGCGGGGATGCGCGGGCTGATCGAATTCCTGGTGGAGACCCGGCTCGATGACGAGCAGCGGGAGATGGTGACGCTGATTCACGAGTCCAGCCGCTCGATGCTGGAACTGGTGGAGAAGTTGCACGAGTTTGCCCAGCTCGAGTCGGGTCGCCTGCGGCTCACCCCGATCGGTTGCCGGCTGGCAAAATGGCTGGAGCAAGCGGTGGGGCGCTGGCGGCCGGAGGCGGCGCGGCGGCAGGTGCGATTGGAGGTCGTGGCGGCGGAGGGGGCGCCGGAGCTGCGGGTGGATCCCGAGCAACTCGGGCGCGTGCTCGATCAACTGGTGAGCAACGCGCTGAAGTTCTCGCCGGCGGGGGCGGTGGTGACGGTGGCGGAAGTGGCGGACGAAGCCGGGGCGGGATTTGCCGTGCGCGATCAGGGGCCCGGATTCCCGGAGGAGGAGCGGCACCTGCTTTTCCGGGAGTTCTCCCGGTTGTCCTCGCGCCCGGCCCGCGAGGTCGGGAAGGGCTCGGGGCTGGGCCTGGCGATCGCGCGCCGCCTGGTCGAAGCCCACGGCGGCACGATCGGGGCTGCCAACCTGCGGACCGGCGGCTGCGAATTCAGCGTCCGGTTGCCCCTCGCCTCATGAGCGTCCGATTGCCTGAACCCGTTCTCGTCGTTGACGACGAGGCCCACATCCGGTGTTTCCTCCGCCTGTTGTTGCGACAGCTCGGCGTTGATCAGGTGGTGGAGGCGCCCAGCGGGAATGCCGCCCTGGACATGCTGTCGGCGGTGGAGCCGGGCCTGGTATTGCTGGATGTCAACATGCCCGGCTTGACCGGCCTGGAAACCTTGCAGTCCCTGCGAAAGCTGCGACCCGAGCTGCCGGTGGTGATTCTCACTTCCCTCGGCAGCCGGTTTGCCATTCAGGAGGCGGTGGACGCCGGGGCGAACGGCTACATCCGGAAGGACACGCCGCGGGAGGAGATCAGCCGCCTCCTGCTGGAGGTGTTCGAGGCCGATGAGGCGGCCGCTGGCGGGACATGAGCGACTCCGCAGCTTCATCCCGGGCGGTTGCGCCGCGCCTGGCCGCCGAGGTGCGCTATCCGCTTCCGCAACTGCTGGCGGAAATCCGGGCCGAGGGCATTGGCCAGACACTGGGGCAGGACCACCTGAGCCAGAAAGCAGTGCAGACTCTCTTCAAGGCCTACCGATCCCGCCGTGAGCGACCTCGCAAATAGCAACCCCCTGTTCATCGAGCGGCTGAGGGCGCTTCCGCACTTCTCCGAGCATGAAGAACTGGCCGGCCTGGTTGAGCAGCATGGGTCGAGCCTGGCGCTGGTCCAGGCCCTGATCGACCGCCGGCTGCTGGGCCGCGAAACGGCGTGCCGCTGCTGGGGGGATTCGCTGGGCGTGGCCTATGTGGACCCCTTTGCCTCGATTTCGACGGAGGAGGCGATCACCGCGGTTCCGCTGGAGATTGCCCGCAAGGCGGTGGCGGTGGGGCTGTACGAGATCGACGGAGTGCTGACGGTGGCGATGGCGGATCCGACCGACGCCACCCTCCGCCGACGCCTGGAGCAGGCGCTGCAGAAACCGATCAGCCCGGTCTTTGCCCTGCCGAAGGAAATCGAGGATGCCATTGCGATCCGTTACAGCTCGGAGCGGGCGCTGGAACAGAACAGCGAGGCCTTCAGCCGCCTCACCGTGACGCCGAGGCAGGCGGGCTCCGCGGGGGCTGGTCACGAATCCGAAGAGGAGGGGATCGCCGCCTCCTATCTCACCGAGCTGATTCACTTTGCGTTGCGCGAGCGGGCGACGGATCTGCACCTGGAAGTCGGGGAAGTGGAAGCGACCCTGCGCCTGCGGGTCGACGGCAACCTGCGGATGGCGGCGAAGTATTCCCGCCGGCTCCACCGCGCCATCGTGGCGCGTTTGAAGATTCTCAGCAACGCGAACATCGCCGAGAGCCGGTTCCCGCAGGATGGCCGGTTCGCGGTGACGGCGGGAGGGCAGACTGTGCACTTCCGGCTCTCGACCATCCCGACCGGCCACGGCGAAAAGGCGGTGGTCCGGGTGATGGCGCAGAGCGGGCGCACCCGGAGCCTGAGCCTGGACGAGATGTTGATCTCGCAGACGGTGTTGCAGCCGCTGCGGCACGCCCTGGCGCGGCCAAGCGGCATCCTGTTCGTGACCGGACCGACCGGTTCGGGCAAGACCACCACGCTCTATGCGGCGGTGCAGGAGTTGAACCGGGGGGATCTCAACATCAGCACCATCGAGGATCCGATCGAGGTGCAGATTCCGGGTGTCAGCCAGAGCCAGACCAACGCCCACATCGACCTCACGTTCGCGACCCTGCTCCGGGCGATGCTGCGGCAGGATCCCGACGTGATCTTGATCGGGGAAATTCGGGATCTGGAGACGGCGAAGATTGCGACGGAGGCGGCGCTGACCGGGCATGCGGTGCTGGCGACGCTGCACACCAACACGGCGGCGCAGGCGGTGGTCCGGCTGATCGAGATGGGGGTGGCACCGCACATGGTGGCCCCGGCGATCACCGGGGTGCTGGCGCAGCGGCTCGCCGCCCGCATCTGCCCGGCCTGCAAGGAGGCGTACGCGCCGCCGCGACGAATTCTGCAGAAGTACTTTCTGGACGAGGGGCTGGAGGAGGTGCCCTTCTACCGCGGCCGGGGCTGTCCGGCGTGTCGGGGAACCGGATACAAAGGACGCATCGCCTTCCACGAGCTGATCCTGGTCTCGGAGGAAATCCGCACCCTGATCTACGAGGGGCGGGGGACGCAGGCGATCACGGCGGCGGCCGCCCGGGTGGGCTACCGGTCGCTGCGCTACGACGGACTGAAGAAGGTGCTGCTGGGCCTCACCACCATCGAGGAGATCGAGCAGAACACTCCGCTGGAGTGGGCGTCGTAGCGGCCGGTCGGACCGGCGAAACGGCCGCCTGAAACACCCGGCCTGCAGGTGGCCGGCGCCGCGGGACCGGGGCGGCCGCCCGGGAGCCGCCGTCTGCTTCAGCCCTTTTTCGCGCGCTTCCGCTCCGTCTTCCCGCCTGCCGGGGCGGCCTTGCCGGCGGTGGCCCGCACCTGGGGTCGCGCCTCGGGCTGGGCTTCGAGCAGGCGGCGGAGCTGGGCGACCAGGTCGGGCTGCGCGGCCGCGAGGTTTCGCGTCTCCTGCGGATCGAGGGCGTAGTCGTAAAGTTCATACTCGGCGGTGGCGGCCGGGGCGCCGGGAGCCTTCCACTCGACCAGGCGGTGGCGGGCGGTGCGCACGGCGCGGCCGATGACGTTGCCGTCGCCGGGGCGGCTGCGCGGGTAGCAGTGGAAGATGGCTTCCTTGGTGGCTTGCGCCGGGTCGCGCAGGTTGGCCGCAAAGCTGCGTCCGTCGAGGGCGGGCACCGGCAGGCCGGCGAGCTCGGCGAGGGTCGGGTAGACGTCGACGCTCTCGACCAACGCGGTGGTGCGGGAGCCGGGGCGGCCGACGCCGGGACCGGCGAGAATCAGGGGAATGCGCGCGGCCTCCTCGTAGTTGGTGTGTTTGCACCACTGGCCGTGGTCGCCGAGGTGCCAGCCGTGATCGCCCCAGAGGACGACGATCGTGCTCGCGGCCAGGCCGAGGCGATCGAGTGCGGCGGAGACGCGGCCGAGCTGGGCGTCCATGAAGCTGGTGGCGGCGAGGTAGCCGTGGACCAGTTCGCGCTGCTGGGCCTCGTCGAGCGGCCCGGTGGCGGGCATGCCCTTGTACTTGCGGAGCTCGCCCCACGAGGTGGGGGCGTAGGCGGGGGCGCCGGCGGGCGGAGTGGTGACGGCGGCGAGCGGAACGGCTTCGCGGCGGTAGAGATCCCAGTATTTTTTCGGCGCGTTGAAGGGCAGGTGGGGTTTGAGGAAACCAACGGCGAGCAAGAAGGGCTCGGCGGGGCGCGCCGCGGCGCTTTCGAGTCGGCGGATGGCTTCGTCGGCGATCTGGCCGTCGGCGTAGGTGTTGTCCGGCACGTCGGCGTTTTCGACGGGGGCGTTGTTGTTTTCCGGGCGGGCGTAGTTGGAGGCGCGCGGCCGCCAATGTGGCACGGTCCAGGAGGCGGCGTCCTCGTGGTTGCCGTGGCCGGTGTGGAAAATCTTGCCGAGGGCCTCGGTGCGGTAGCCGTGGGTGCGGAAGTGCTGGGCGACGGTGACGGCGGCGGGTGCGGCGACGCGGAAATTGGTCGGCAGATCGTAGATGCCGAGGGTGGTGGAGCGCAGGCCGGTCATCAGGGCGTTGCGCGAGGGGGAGCAGACGGCCTGGTTGCAGTAGGCGCGTTCGTAAACCATGCCGCGGGCGGCGAGGCGGTCGATGGCGGGAGTCTGCGCCAGCCGGTCGCCGTAGCAGCCGAGCAGCGGCTTGAGGTCGTCGACGCAGACAAGAAGGACGTTCGGGCGCGCAGCGACCGCGATCGGGAGGGCGGAGCCGAGCAGGAGAAGCAGGGTGGCAACGGAGCGGCGAAGGGAGCTCATGGCGCGCCGAGCCTTGGGCGGATCGGACCGGGGGGCAATTCCTTCGTCGCGGCGGCCGCGGTGCGGGGGGCGGAGGCGAAAGTCCCGCCTCTCACCAGGCTACGGCAGCCGGCCCACGCCTGCCGGGCGGCGGGGCAACCTACATGCCCGGGAAACCGCCCCGGCCTCTCATCGCTTCCATCTGGCGCATCATCTTCTTACTCCCGCCGCCTTTCATCATCTTCATCATTTGCTGCATCTGCTGGAACTGCTTCAGCAGTTGATTGACGTCGACGATCTTCACGCCAGCGCCGTCGGCGATGCGCTTGCGACGGCTGCCGTTGAGAATTTCGGGCCGGCGGCGTTCCTGCCTGGTCATCGATTTGATGATGGCTTCGGTGCGGGCCATCTGTTGGTCCGCCCCGGCGGGGAGCTGGACGCCGCTCATCCCGGGCAGCATGCCGAGGATGCTCTGCATCGAGCCCATCTTCTTAACCTGCTGCATCTGCGCGAGGAAGTCCTCGAGGTCGAACTCCGCCTTGCGGAGTTTCTCGGCCATCTTTTCGGCCTCCTTCTGATCGATCGTCTCCTGCGCCTTTTCGACCAGCGACACGACGTCGCCCATGCCGAGGATGCGCGAGGCGAGGCGCTCCGGGTGGAAGGGCTCGAAGTCCGTGGTCTTTTCGCCCGTGCCGACAAACTTGATGGGCACGCCGGTGACGCTCTTGATCGAGAGGGCGGCCCCGCCGCGGGTGTCGCCGTCGAGCTTGGTGAGGATGAGGCCCGTGAGCTGCAGCGCCTCGTGGAAGGTCTTGGCGACATTGACCGCCTCCTGGCCGAGGGCGCCGTCGGCCACGAGCAGCACTTCGTCGGGCTGGACGCGGGCGCGAAGGTGTTTCACCTCCTCGATGAGTTCGGCGTCGATCTGCAGGCGCCCGGCGGTGTCAAAGATGACGCAGTCGGCGGTGGCGGCCTGGGCGGCGGCGAGGGCGGCGCCCGCGAGCGCGGGGACGTCCTTGGAAACACGGTCCGCGTAGAAGCCGAGCTCCTCCTGTTTGGCTAGAATCTCGAGTTGATCGATGGCGGCGGGGCGGTAGACGTCGGCGCCGACGACGAGAGGGCGGTAGCCGCGCTTTTTGAGCAGCTTGCCGAGCTTGGCGCTGGAGGTGGTCTTGCCGGAGCCGTGGAGTCCGACCATCAGGACCTTCAGCGGGCGGGCAGCGGAGAGACTGGTGGTGCCTTCACCGAGCAACTTGACGAGCTCGTCGTGGATGATCTTCACGATCTGCTGGCCCGGGGCGACTCCCTGGAGCACCTGCTGGCCGACGCACTGGAGTTGGATGCGATCGACGAACTCGCGGGCGACCTTGAAGTGCACGTCCGCGGCGAGCAGGGCGGTGCGGACTTCCTGGAGGGACTCAGCCATGTTGGCTTCGGTGAGCTTGCCAACGCCGCGGAGATTGCGCAGGGCGCCGCCGAGTTTTTCGGTGAGGGATTCGAACATGGGAGCGTGAACCGTTGGGGGAAGATCGCCCGTGATGCAACCCGTCCGTCGCCGGAACGGGTTCCGGAGCGCATTTCCGCTTTCGATGGCGGGAGTTCCTCGCTTCCGTGAGCGCTCCGGTGGTTCCGATTCAGTTCCACCGTGCAGGAAAGAGAAGTTGAGACTCCCTCCAGCGTGACGCATCAAATAAGCATGAAAACGACGATTGACCTTCCCGAAAAGGAAATCGAGGAAGCCATCAAACACACCAAGGCCAAGACCAAGACCGAGGCGGTGAATCTGGCCGTGGCCGACTTCAATCGCCGTCAGCGGCTGGCGCGGCTTGCCGCGCAGATGGGCTCGTTCAAGGAACTCATGACCCGGGACGAACTGCGGCGGATGCGGGAGACCGATTGAGATGCGCCTGATTGACACCTCCAGTTGGATCGAGGCAATGCGATGCGATGGGGATCCGGGGGTGCGCGCGCGGGTGACTTACTTGATGACGACTGGCGAGGCGGCTTGGTGCGACATGGTCCGGCTCGAGCTGTGGAACGGCGTGCGCGGTACCGCCGAGCGCAAGCATCTGGAGGCGCTCGAGGCGGATGTGGTCTGCCTGCCGATGACGGACCGGGCGTGGGAAAGGGCTCGGGTGCTGGCGCAGAAGACGCGGGGTGAGGGACTGACGGTGCCGGGCGCCGACCTGGTGATCGCCGGCTGCGCCTGGGCTCACGCCGTCGCGATGGAGCACGACGACGAACATCTCGCCGCGCTGGCCGCTCTGTTCGAGGGGGGAAGTTGAGCGAATGTCTGTGCGCCTCGGGCGAACAGGCGTCGTGTCACCTATCACGTGACAAGTGCGGAAGATTGCCGGCGCCAGGGGGGAGCGAGAGTGCAGAGGGAAAGGCGTGGTGGCGGATGGAGCCGATCGGCCTGGACTCGGCGAGCGAGTGGTCGAGCGCGGGGTGCGTGTTCCTCCGTCGCGCGGCGACGAAACTTCATCCTCGTCAAACGCGTGGCCTTCCCGGATAACCGCCGGCCCTATGAATCCCGTGCTGAAGCTCTTGATCGACGGCGGCAGCCTCACGACCGGCCAGATGGCCCAGGTCGCGGGGCTGACCGAGGCGGAGGTTAATCAGCACCTGGAGCAGTTGCGGAAGGATGGAATCTTCCTCGGCTGGCGTCCGGTGCTCGATCTTTCCCGCGAGGCCGCCGCCGCCGTCGCCGTGCGCGCGGTGATCGAGGTCAAGGTGACGCCGGAGCGGGGTGGTGGGTTCAACCGGTTGGCGGAGCGCATTGCGCGCTTCGACGAGGTGGAGTCGTGCTACCTGATGTCGGGCTCCTACGACTTGCTGGTGTTCGTGCGCGGCGGGTCGCTGCAAAAGGTGGCGGCGTTCGTGTCCGAGAAGTTGTCGACCATCGAGGGCGTGCTCTCGACCTCCACCCATTTCATGCTGCGCTGCTACAAGGAGCAGGGGTTCCTGCTCGAGGCCGGCGAGGCGCAGTCCGCGCGGCTGACCGTCGCGCCGTAAGCCCGGAGAGGACCGCATCATGAGCACCGATCCGAAACGATGGGTGGCGGGGCACGTGTCCTCGCTGCCCAGGAGTGGTATTCGCGACTTTTTCGAACTGGTCGCAAAGATGAAGGGGCAGGACGTGATCTCGCTGGGCGTGGGCGAGCCCGATTTCGTCACGCCGTGGCACGTGCGCGAGGCGGCCATCTATGCCCTCGAGCGCGGCAAGACCTATTACACCTCCAACCTCGGCCTGATCGAGCTGCGCCGGGAGATCTCGACCTATGTGGAACGGCACTTCGGGGTGACCTACCGGCCGGACGATCAGGTGATCGTGACGGTGGGCGTGAGCGAGGCGCTGGATCTGGCCTTCCGGGCCTTCTGCAATCCCGGCGACAAGGTCATGTATCATCAGCCGTGTTACGTGAGCTACCATCCGAGCATCACGCTGGTCCACGGGCAGGGCATCGCGGTGCCGACGTATGCGAAGGACAACTTCGCGCTGACGGCGGAGGCCCTGCGCGCCGCCTGGCAGCCCGGGGCGAAGATCCTGATGCTCAACCTGCCGTGCAACCCCACCGGGGGGACCTGCAGCCGCGAGCAAGTCGAGAAGATCGCCGAGTTCTGCCGGGAAAAGGATCTGCTGGTGTTGAGTGACGAAATCTACTCGGAGCTCACCTTCGAGGGCGTGCACACGAGCATCGCGAGCCTCCCCGGGATGGCGGAGCGGACGATTTTTCTGCACGGATTTTCCAAGGCCTTTGCCATGACCGGCTGGCGCATCGGGTACGCCTGCGGCCCGGCGGAGCTGATCGACGCGATGATGAAGGTGCACCAGTACGCCATGATGTGCGCCTCGATCATTGCGCAGGAGGGCGCGCTGGAGGCGCTCAAGCACGGCTGGGACAACGTCCTGAAGATGCGGGAGCAGTACCACCGGCGCCGCGACCTGATCGTGCGCCGCTGCAACGAAATCGGCCTCCAGTGCCACCTGCCGCGCGGCAGCTTCTACGCCTTTCCGGACGTCACCGCGACCGGGCTGAGCGAGAAGGACTTCTCGGTCGGCCTGCTGCAGCAGGAGAAGGTGGCGGTTGTGCCCGGGCTCGCCTTCGGCGAGAACGGCCGGGGCCACGTGCGCGCCTGCTTCGCCACCGGCTACGAGCAGATCATCGAGGCCTGCGACCGGATGGAGCGGTTCGTCGGCGGCGTTCGCCGCTGATCAGGCAGGCCGATGGTCAAGGATTAAGGTTTAAGGTGTAAGCAAAGGACGCGCCGCGGTCCGCATCGTCCCACCTTACTTCTGAAACTCCCTCCGCTACGAGCGCCCAGTTCCCTCCCGTTCTCCTCATGACCCGCATCGTCGCCATCGTCGGCCGTCCCAACGTCGGCAAGAGCCGGCTTTTCAACCGGCTCGCCCGGCGGCGCATTGCGATCGTGCATGACCAGCCCGGGATCACGCGCGACGTGATTTCGGCGGAGGTCGCCGACGGAGCCTACACGCTGCTCGACACCGGCGGGCTCGGCTATAAGGGCAGCGACACGCCGGCGGCGCTGACGAAGGCGTCGGAGCAGCAGGTGGAGTTCGCGATCGCCGCGGCGTCGTTGATCCTGTTCGTGGTCGACGGCCTGGGCGGCATCACCGCGCTCGATGAGAGGATCGCGGCGCTGCTCCGGCGGGGGCGCAAGCAGGTGCGCCTGGTGGTGAACAAGGCCGACTTCGGGGACGAGAGGATTGCGCTCGATGAGGCGTACCGGCTCGGCTTCGGCGAACCGCTGCGCGTTTCGGCCGAACATGGCCGCGGTGAGGACGGGTTGCGCGCCGCGATCGTGGAGGCACTGGGACCGGCGCCGGGGCCGGCGGAGGAGGCGGCCAAGTCGGCTGCGGATCCGCTGTGCGTGTGTTTCATCGGCCGGCCCAACGTCGGCAAGTCGTCGCTGAGCAACCGCCTGCTCAAGAGCGACCGCCTGATCGTGAGCGAGGTCCCGGGCACGACGCGCGACGCGGTCGAGCTGCCGTTCGAGTTCACCGGTCGCGACGGCCGGAGCTACCCGTTCCGGCTGATCGACACCGCGGGCATCAAGGCGGCGACCAAGCTGGCCTCGCCGGTCGAGTATTTCTCCCGGTTGCGGTCGCTCGACGCGATCAAGAAGACGGACGTCGTTTTCCTCGTCCTCGACGCGCTCGAGGGCGTGACGCAGCAGGACAAGGCCATCGCGGGCGAGGCGGTGCAGGAGGGCAAGCCGATCGTGATCGTGGTCAACAAGTGGGACCTGGTGAAACAGGCCTTCCGGGAGCGCGGCGGTTTCGAGCCGTACCAGAGCGAGCGCGACTACCGCGAAAAGTACGAAAAAGCGTTGTTCGACCGGCTCTTCTTCACCCCGGGTTCGCCGGTCATTTTTGTATCGGCACTGAGTGGATACGAGGTGGATCGCATGCTCAACGCAGCGGTGAAGCTGAACCGGACCCTGGATAAGAAGATCCCGACCGCGAAGCTCAACCAGGTGCTGGGCTATCTCGCCGAGCGGACGCCCCCGGCGGCGATCGCCGGGCGCCGTTTCCGCATCTACTACGCGACGCAGACGGGCAACCGGCCGTTTCGCATCCGGCTGTTCTGCAACCGCGAGGAGAAACTGAGCGAGCAATACCGGCGCTACCTGGAGGCGGGGCTGGTGGAGGAGTTCGATCTGAAGGGGTGCCCGGTGTATTTCGATCTGGTCGGCAAAGTCCGGGGCGAGGCTCGTGGGGGCCGGGGGGCGGAGTTGGAGGGGGCGCCGGAGCCGAAGTGGGCGGCAGAGGAGAAGCGCGGTCTGGCGGAGGACTGAGCGGGTTCCGGAAACGCACCTCCCACACGGGGTAAGTGGATCTCCAGCAGCGATGAGTCTTCCGGGTTAAACCGGCTTTCCAAGGCGGGCCCGCCGCTTTCAACTGGCGCCCATGCAAACCTGGAGCAGGTGGGAGTTCATGGCGGGGCTGGCGGCGGTGTTTGCGGGGGCAGCAACGCGGCTCGGTGGAGCCGCCGGGGGGCCGGCGGTGGTTCGCTATGTGGATTCGTTGATCCCTTCGATCCAGCCGAGCCGGACGGTCCCCTTCAAGCGGGTGGGCGGGCGGGAACTGAAGCTGCATGTGTTTCTGCCTCCGGGCTGGAAACCGTCGGATCGGCGACCGGCGTTCGTGACTTTTCATGGCGGCGGCTGGACCGGTGGGGACGCCCGGAGGATGTATCCGGTGGCGGCGCATTGTGCCCGGCAGGGGATGGTGGCGTTCAGCGTCGAGTACCGGCTGGTGCGGCCAGGCTCGGGCGCAACGGTGTTCGATTGCGTGGCGGACGGGCGTTCGGCGGTGCGGGCGGTGCGGGCGAGGGCGGCGGAGTTTGGCATCGATCCCGGGCGGGTCATTGCGAATGGCGCCTCGGCGGGCGGGCATGTGGCGGTGGCGACCGCGCTGTTCGGACAATTCGACACTCCGGGCGAGGCGCCAGCGGTCTCCGCGGAGCCCAACGCCCTCGTGCTTTTCTATCCGGTGATCGACACCTCGGAGGAAGGCTACGGGCAGGCGAAAATCGGCGGTCGCTGGCGAGACTTGTCGCCCGTGCACCAGGTCCGCCCGGGATTGCCGCCCACGATCACGTTCCACGGCACCGCCGACACGACCACGCCCTTCGAGGGGGCCCGGCGCTTTCATGCGGCCATGCGACAGGCGGGAAATCGCTCGGAGCTGGAGGTGCACGAAGGCGGCATTCATGGCTATTTTCTGCACGACCGGGCGCTCTTCGAGGCGACGCTGGCGACGATGGAGGCCTTTCTGCGCCGCGTGGGGATGATGGACGCGCAGTAGCCTGCCCCGGCGCCGACTTGGCGGACGGTTCCACTCGCTCACGTCTCGTGGCGACGAGGAAAACGGGCGGAAGAAGGTCTCTTTTGCGCCGAGGGCGACGAAGGCGGGCGGAATCCGCTTTCGAACCACCCGGGCGGGCCTCAGCGCCGGGACTTCTGCCGTTGGCGGTATTCCTCGCCACCCATCAGGGCGCGGCGGATGTCACGCTCGGTATAGCCGCGCTCGCGCATGAGGCGGGCGTAGTTGGCGAAACCCTCCGGGTCGGGCTCGCGGCCGAGCACTTCGCGGTAGGCGCGGGTGATGACCTCCTGGATGCGTCGGTCGCGACTTTCATGGCTGCGGCGCAGGTCTTCGCGAATCTGGCCCTGCGTCCAGCCCTGCCGCCACTTGGCGCGATAGTGGGCGAGCCCGTTGGGGTCCGGGTCTCGGCCCAGGACTTCGCGGTAGATTTTCGAGATGGCCTCGTCGGCCTTGATGGATCGCGCCTCCGCACTGCGCTGGAGTTGTTCGATTACCTGGCGCTCGGTCCAGCCCTCGTACATGAGACGATCCCGATAGCGGCGCAGGCCATCCGGGTCGGCGGGACGATCCAGCACCTCGCGATAGGCGCGTTCGACGAGCATTTCCGCCGTACGGCGATCAAGTCGCGGGCGCGGCGGCTGGCGGACGACAACCTTCGGTGGCGGGGGCGGGCGCGCCGGTGGCGGGACGACGACGACCGTGGTCGGGGGTCCTTCAGACGATGCCCCCGGAGGTGGGAGCGCCGGGTGCGAGGGCGCAGGTGCGGGCACGGGCGGTGGGGCGGAGGTGGGCGGAGCCACCGCCGCGGACGACGCCGGCCCGGTCACGCGCAGCGAGGCAATGGCGCGGTCCCAGGTGCCACCGCTGCGCGGCGCCGCATAGAGGTCGGGAATGCTCTGGGAGACTTCCAGTTGCTCGCCGGCGAAGCCGGCGGCGCTGTACACGGTGGCCCGTGCGGTCCCGTCGACCCGCACCGAGGAGATTGAGGCAGTCCAGGGACGCTGACTGGGGCGCAGCAGGCGATCGAGATTCTCCACGGCGCCGCCGGCCTCGACCTTCAAGGCTTCGCCGCGGTAGTTGGGTTCGGTGAAGAACGTGACGCTGGCGGGTGCTGAAGGGCCGCCCGCCTGGGCAAGAATTGGAGTCGGGTTGAGGGCCAGCCCGAGTGCGGCGCCGGCCAGGCGGAAGGGCGTTAGGTACCGGAGGCGCATGACGGACGGAGGGCGGCGGGAGCCAGTGTTCAGCCGTGGCGCCCCTTGAAGGTGAGTTCCGCGATGCCGCTCTTGTCGAGTTCGCCGAGACCAAGCGCGATCATGCGTTCATATTGCTGCAGGGTGGCGGCCGCGAGGGGAAGAGAAAGACCGGCCTGCGCTCCGAGTGTCCACGCGATCCGCGAATCCTTCGCGGCGTGGGCGGCGGAGAAATAGCAGTCATGGGACCGGTTCTGCATATCTTCGCCGTCGGTCTTCAACACCTGGGAGTTTGCCCCGGTCTGCTGGAACACCTCGCGGAGCATCGTGAGATCGAGCCCGAGGGCGGCGCCAAGGCCGAGTCCTTCCGCGAGGGCGGCGGTGTTGATATTCATGATCATGTTGACCAGGGCCTTCACCTGGGCGGCCTGACCGGTGGGGCCGATATAGCGCAGTGCCGAGCTGAGGCGCTCGAGGATCGGCCGCACCCGATCGAAGGCGGACCGGTCGCCGCCGCACATCAGATAGAGGGTTCCCTGGCGCGCCTGGGGAATGGACGAGGCCATACAGCCTTCGAGTGCAGTCGCGCCCGCGGCCCGGGCGCGCCGCTCGACCTCGAGATGCGTGGCAGGCGCGACGGTTGCGCAGTTCACAAACACTTTGCCCGCGGCACCGATCAGCAGCGAGTCGCCGGCGGTGGCAAACACGCCGAGCTGGGCGGCATCGTCGCTCACCACGGTGAAGATGACCTCAGCGGCCGCGGCGACCTCGGCCAGCCGGGTCGCATGATGCGCGCCGAGTTCGGCCGCAAGCGCGGCCGCCGCGGGCGCCTGCACATCGTGGACGGCGGCGATGGCATACCCACAATCCTTGAGGCGGCGCGCCATGTTGGCGCCCATGCGGCCGACACCGACGAAAGCGATTTTCTCGTTCATGAGGGGGGATGGGACGTTGAAAGGGGGAGTGAAATTCCAAAGAATGGTGGGATCGCGCCAGCCGGCGCACGGCCGGTGGCGGGCGGGCTCAACGCACGAAGAACGGATTGTGGCGTTTTTCCTGGGCCAGGGTCGTCAATGGTCCGTGGCCGCAGGCGAGCACGGTGTCGCGCGGCAACGTGAGGATCTTGGTTGTATTATTCCGGTATTGTTCGGCGAAATGGGTGGCGCTTCCTCCCATGGAGCTGGCGAAGACGGAGTCGCCGACGATGGCGAGCGGCCAGCTCAGCCCGGTGATGTAGAACGTGGTCTGTCCCGGGGAGTGTCCCGCGGTGAGCAGGGTCTTGATGGCGAGGGTGCCCACATGGAAGTGGGCATTTTCCGGAAACGTCCGCGCGCCCGGGTGGTCAACCGGTTCGAGTTCGCTGGACCAGACCTCGGCGCGGGTGGAGCCGGCGAGTCGGGCCAGATCCGCGATATGATCGGGATGGGTGTGGGTGAGAAATATATACCGGAGGACGAGAGCCTCGCTCGCGATCAGATCGAGCATGCCCTGGCAGTCGGCGCCGGTGTCGAAGGCGGCGGCGAGGCGGGCGCGGGGATCCCAGACGAGGTAGCTGTTCACCGTCATGTCCTCATGCGGGGTATTGAACACCGCGAACCCGAGGGGAAAGTCCGGGATCTGCGGGTACCAACGCTTGTGGGCCAGGGCTTCAAGGGCGTCGGGTGAAAGGCGGAGATGGCGGGCGACGCGGCGGATGACGGCATCAAGGGGCCGGCCCGCCTTGACTGCGGCGAGGTCCGCGGGCGAAACCTCGGCCCGGCGGGCAAGCTCTTCGTCGCTGATCGTCAGGCCGCGCTGGGCCTTGTTGATGACGTCGTTGAAATTATCCTCGAGGGGGATGCGGGCCATGGCGGTGACTAAACCGTTCGCCCTCCGCCGGGCAAGCGGGATGGGCGGGGGCGACTCCTCCGGCGGTCGGTGACGTTTCGAACGAGGCGAGCCACCCCGGGTGACAGCGCCAACGGCGCGGGTGGTCGCGTTCGAGGCGCGAGGGGAGTGAGGGCACACCGCGGCGGGGGTCGCCCCCGGAGCCGGTGGGCAGGACGGTTTGAGCGCGACAGCGATGCCATCCGGGCCAAAGTGGGAGGCCTATGATCAAGACCGGTATTCTCAATCCGCACGTGCTCTCGTTGCTGGCGCGCGTGCGCCACACCAATGCGCTGGTGATTGCGGACCGCGGCTTTCCGTCCTGGCCCGGGCTGGAGACCGTGGATCTCTCGCTGGTGGACGGGGTGCCGACGGTATTACAGGTGCTGGCGGCGGTCCGGGCGAACTTTGTGGTGGCCGGAGCCTATATGGCGCAGGAGTTCCGGCGCGAGAATCAGCCGGCGGTGCGCCGCACCTTTGCCGCGGCGCTGCGCGGTGTGCCGGTGGTGTTTGAGCCGCACATGGAATTCAAGCGCCGGGTGCCGGGCGCCGTGGGGTTGATCCGCACCGGGGACACGGTGCAATACGCAAATATGATCGTGGTCTCCGGCTAAACGGGCGGAGATTCCCGTTGCCAGTCGACCGGCCGCGACCTTTCCTACGGCAATTTCCATGAATTCTCCCTCCGAATATCTGGCGTCGTTATATTCCCTTTCCGGCAAGGTCGCGGTCGTGATTGGCGGCACCGGCGAGTTGTGCGGAGCGATGGGCGAGGGCCTGGCGGCGGCCGGCGCCGAGGTCGTGCTGGTCGGGCGCAACGCCGAGAAGGCCCGGCCGCGCCTCGAGCGGATTCAGGCCGCGGGGGGCCGGGGCTGCTTCGTGTCGGCGGAGGCCAGTGAAAAGGCGGCGCTGCAGGCGCTGCTTGCCACCGTGCTCGAACGCTCCGGCCGGGTGGATATTGTCGTCAATGGCGCCGGCGTGAATTCCGCCACCCCGTATCTCGAGATCGGCGAGGAGGAATTCGACCGGATCGTGAAGATCAATCTCAAGGGCGTGTTTCTCGGCTGCCAGATCTTCGGGAAGTACCTGGTCGAGCGCGGGCAGGGCGGTTCGATCATCAATCTCGGCTCGATGTCGGGCCTGGTGCCGCTGTCGCGGGTCTTCACCTATTCCGCCACCAAGGCGGCGGTGCACAACCTCTCGAAGAACCTGGCGCGCGAGTGGGCGCCGCAGCGGGTGCGGGTCAACACCCTGGTGCCCGGCTTCTTCCCGGCGGAGCAGAACCGCAAGATCCTCTCGCCGGAGCGCGTCGCCTCCATCATGGGCCACACGCCGATGAAGCGTTTTGGCGAGGCGCGGGAACTGGTGGGCGCGACCCTGCTGCTGGCCAGCGACGCGGCCGGCGGTTTCATCACCGGGGCCGAAATCGTGGTCGATGGCGGCTATCACGCGATGACCATCTGACGCCTTGTAGCATCGGGGCGATCTATATGCGCTTGCTATACGGTTGGTATAGCGTCAGCGTGCCCGCGTCATGGTATCCTCAAAATTGAAAGAGTTGCATGCGGCCCGCGCCAAGCTCGCGAGCCTTGAGAAATCGCTGGAGGCTGAACTGGCCACCCTGCCCGAGAAATATGGCTTCGCGTCGGCGGCGGACTTTGTCGCGGCCGTCACCAAGGCCAGCGGTGGCAAGCGCGGTCGGAAAGCGGCGCGGGTCAAGGCGGCGGGCGCTCCGGCGGCCGGCCGGAAACGCCGCAAGCGCGCGGTCATCACCGACGAGGTCCGTGCCGAGGTCAAAAAGCTGGTTGAGGCCGGCAAGACCGGCAAGGAGATCGCGGGCCAGCTCGGCATTTCCGTGCCGAGCGTACAAAATATCAAGAAGGCGCTCGGCCTGGTCGGCAAACGCTGATCCGGAATCCGCTCCGTCCGCTGCTCAGCCCCCGCCATGCGGGGGCTGTTTCGTTTTTCCGCCAGGACCGGCATGAATCAGCCCGGTCGCCAGCATCGGCGAACTCCGGGCTTGCGCCGGGCGGCGGTGCGCCCTCCGTTTGCCGCCCCCATTTCCCCATGACCCGACTCGTCCGATTGGTTTCCGCCCTGCTGGTCTCTGTTTCGTATACCTCCGCGGGCGAAACGCGGTCGGCGGAGCCCGCGGCCATCCCGGCAGCGCGGTCCACCACCCCGGCCGAAGCGCCCGCCCGCAAGGGCAAGTCCGCCCGCAAGGCGACCCAGCAGTCGGCCACCCCCGCCGATGCCCGTGACGCCCGGGGACCGCACGCCAGGATGGATGAGCCGCCGCCCGCGACTTCGGCGCGGCCGCAGGGGGTCGCGGTGCCGGAGGAGGGCGAACGGGTCGTCTTCCTCGGCAACGGCCTCGCCGAGCGCGATGTGTATTACAGCCGGCTCGAGACCGAACTGCACCTGCGCTTCCCGGGAAAAAAACTCATCGTGCGCAATCTGGGCCGGCCCGGCGACACGCCCGCCTTCCGCCCGCACCCGGCGCGCGTCTCGCAGTGGGCGTTTCCCGGCGCGGAGCAGTTCCGCCCCGAGCTGAAATCGCATCACGGCAAGGGCTTCTTCCCGACGCCCGACGAGTGGCTGTCGCACCTCAAGGCCGACACCATCGTCGCCTTCTTCGGCTACAACGAGTCCTTCGACGGCCCGGAGCGGGTGGGCAACTTTGAGGCGGAGATGGACGCCTTCGTGCGCCACACCCTCGGCCGCGCCTATAACGGCCGCACGGCGCCGCGGCTCATCCTCGTCTCGCCGATCGCGTTCGAGGATCTCTCCGCCACCCGCGACCTCCCGGACGGCACCAAGGAAAACGCGAGCCTCGCCCTCTATGCCGCCGCCATCCAGCGCGTCGCGCAACGCCACGGGCTCACCTTTATCGATCTCTTTCGCCCGACGCAGCAGCGCTACCGCACCGGCGGGCGGCCGTTTACGATTAACGGCTTCGCACCCACCGAGGCCGGTTACCGCGAGCTCGCGACGCTGCTGGCCGACGGCCTCTACGGCCCCGCGCCCGGCGCCCGCGCCGAGGCCGACGAGGCGCTCGTCCATGCCGCCGTGAAGGAGAAGGACTGGCTCTGGAACAACGACTACAATCTCGTCAACGGCGTCCATACCCACGGCCAGCGCTACAACCCGTACGGGCCGCAGAACTACCCCGACGAAATCAAGAAGACCCGCGAGATGATGGCACTGCGCGACACGCTCATCCACGACGTTGCCGCCGGCCGGAAGCGCGACCTCGCGGTCGACGACAGCCGCACGCACACGCTGCCGCCGGTGCCGACCAACTTCAAGCCGGGCGGGGCGATGGGCACCGGCGCGTATCGGCACGGCCAGGACGTGCTGGCGGATCTCAAGCCGAAGGAGGGTTTCAAGCTGGAGCTGTTCGCGTCGGAGAAGGAGTTCCCCGATCTGGCCAACCCAGTGCAGATGGCCTTCGACAACCGCGGCCGGCTGTGGGTGTCGGTGATGCCAAGCTACCCGCACTGGCGCCCGGGCGACCCACGGCCCAACGACAAGCTGCTCATCCTCGAGGACACCGACGGCGACGGCCGCGCCGACCGGCAGAAGGTGTTTGCCGATGGTCTGCATCTCCCGATCGGCTTCGAGTTCGCGCCGGAGGGCGTTTATGTGGCCCAGGAGCCGAACCTCGTGCTGCTGGTCGACGAGAATGGCGACGACCGCGCCGACCGGATGGAGATTCTGCTGCACGGCTTCGACACCCACGACACGCACCACGCCATCTCGGCGTTCTGCGCCGATGCCTCGGGCGCCTTTTACCTGGCGGAGGGCCGCTTTCTGCACTCGCAGGTCGAGACGCCGTACGGGCCGCGGCGCGTCAACGACGGTGGCGTGTGGCGTTTCGACCCAAAGAACTTCCGCCTCGAGCGCTACTCGCAGGCCGACTATAACAACCCCTGGGGCATCTCCTTCGACCACTGGGGGCAGCTTTTCATCTCCGACGCCTCCGACGGCCTCAACTGGTGGGGCCTGCCGCTTTCCGCGAAGATGCCGTACGGCGTGGAGATTCCCAAGACCCGCACCTTCGTGCCCAAGCGCTCGCGGCCGACCTCGGGCGCCGAGTGGGTGTCGTCGCGGCACTTTCCCGACGAACTGCAGGGGCACTTCATGATCTGCAACAGCATCGGCTTCCTCGGCATCGGCCTCTCGGCGGTGCGCGAGGATGGCGCGGGCTTTCTCGGCTCGCTGGCGGGCGACCTGGTGTCGGGCAACGACCCCAACTACCGGCCCGTCGACCTCGAGTTTGCGCCGGACGGCTCGCTCTACTTCGTCGACTGGCACAACGCCCTCATCGGGCACATGCAGCACAACGCCCGCGATCCGAACCGCGACCATGACCACGGCCGCATCTATCGCGTGACCTATCCGGGGCGCCCGCTGGTGACGCCGGCGAAGGTGGCGGGTGCGTCGATCCCCGAGCTGCTCGAAAACCTGAAGCTCCCCGAGTACCGCACCCGTTACCGCACCCGGCGGGAGTTGCGCGGCCGGCCCGCGGCGGAGGTGCTGCCGGCGGTGCGGGCCTGGGTGGCGAAGCTTGACCGCGCCCATCCCGAGTACGAACACCACCTGTGTGAGGCGCTCTGGGCGACCTGGGCACAGAACCAGCCCGACGCCGGGTTGCTCCAGCAGGTGCTCGGCGCGAAACGGCACGAGGCCCGGGCCGCGGCGGTAAACGTGCTGCGTTACGCCCACCACCAGATCCCGCGGGCCGTCGACCTCCTGCTGCAGGCCGCCCGCGACGAGCACCCGCGCGTGCGTCTCGAAGCCATCGTGGCCGCCTCGTGGCTCGACAACGCCGACGGCGCCCGAATCGTGCTCGAGGCGCTCAAGCTGCCGCTCGACGCCTGGATGGGGCCGGTCACGAAACACATCCTCACCCACACGCTGAAGGACGACGCCGAGGCGCTCCGCGCCGCCGGTGGCGTCGATCTGGCGGCCAATCCGCCGGCGGCGGCGTATTTTGCGGGCACGTTCAGTTTCCCGGCGCCGCCGAAGTCCGAGGCCGACCAGAGCTACGGCCCGACCCGACCGCTGTCGGGCGAGGACAACCGGGTTTACCGCATCGGCAAGGAGGTCTACCTGCGCGACGGCCATTGCGCGACCTGCCACCAGCCCAACGGCAAGGGCCTGCCCAACATCTATCCGCCGCTCGAGCGGAGCAACTGGCTCGATGACGACGAGCGGCTGATCAAACTCACACTCAAGGGCCTCTGGGGCCCCATCGAGGTCAACGGCCAGCACTTCGATCCCAGCAAGGGTGTGCCGCCGATGATGGGCTTCGGCGGCATGCTCAACGACAACGAGATGGCCGCCGTGCTCACCTACGTGCGCCAGTCGTTCGGCAACAACGGCGAGGTCGTCACCTCCGAACAGGTGCGCAAGGTGCGCGAGGCGACCAAGGACCGCGTCAACTTCTACACCGTCGAGGAACTGCTCAAGGAGCACCCGCTGAAGAAGTGAGCGGTGCGCCGGGGCTCCGGCGGGCGGCACCGGCTCAGAGGGTGTGCAAAAAGCACGTGCACCTCCTGCTTCGGAGGCCGCTGCTCCGTCAGCGCCGCTCGCCGGACCTTCCGGGCACACCTCCGGCATCGCGGTGCCTGCACCCCGGGATTACTTGATCTCCGCCAGGGCTTTCTTCGCCTCGGCGGCCTGTTCGCCACCAAGCTTGAGCTCCAACGCGCGCTGCAGGGCCTGCTTCGCGGCCGCCGGGCTCTTCAGCCGGTGGCGCGCCATGCCCAGGAAGAAAAAGGTGTCCGCCGCGGCGTCGGGCTTCGCCGCGCTTTCCTGCAGCAGCGTCGCGGCCCGGCTGTAATTGCCCTGACGATACATGATAATGCCCAGCGCCCGCGCCACCGCGGGATCCTCCGGGTAGGCTTCCCGCGCCTTGGTCGCATACTCCAACACGAGCTTGGGGTCGGCGTCCTTTGCCTCGGCCAGCAGGATCGCCAGCCGCTGTTTGGCCAGCACCATGTCGGGATAGCGCGCCAGGATGCCTTCGTAGGCGGCCCGGGCGCCGGCGGGGTCGCGTTTCGCCTCCTTCACCCGGGCGACGGCCGTGAGCGCCGGCAGGAAGTCGGGAGCGGCCTTGGCCGCCGCTTCGGCGCGGGCCGCGGCGGACGATTCGCCGGGAGTCTTCACAATCGCGGCCAGTTCGAGGAAGCGGCGGACCTGATCCGCCTTCGGGAAGGCCGGGGCGAGTTCGAGCACGCGCCGCAGCGCGGTCTCCGCCTCGTCGGTGTCGCCCACGGTGAAGGCGGTGGTGGCGAGATCGAAAAGGACTTCCGGCACATCGGGCCGCCGCCGGGCCGCCTCCTGGACCAGGCTGTAACCCCAGGCGTGCTGACCGGACTCGCTGGCGAGCCGGCCGAGCACCTGCGCCACGGCGGGATCGGCGGGGGCGGCCTTGCGGGCGGTCCGGGCCATCTCCAGCGCCTTGGCCGGCTCCTTGCGGGCCTCGTGCAGGCGGATGATGCCGAGCATCACCGTGGCGTTGTTCGGGCTGGCGGCGAGGGCGGACTCGTAGGTGGCGAGGGCCCGGTCCATCGCCCCCTCCCGCTCCAGCAGCGCGGCGAGCCGCGCGAGCAGCACCGGGTCGCTCTTCCGCTCCGCCAGTTGCTTCTCGACCTCCGCCCGGACGCCCGGTCCGGCGGTGGCCGGGTCAATTTCCAAGGCGGCCAGCCGGGCGCGGGCCTCGGCCTGTCCGGGAAAATCGCCCCCGAGTTCGAGCGCCCGCTTGAGCGCGACCCGGGCGGCGCTTTCCTCGCCGACCATGTACTGCGCCATGCCGAGGTGATAGTGCACCTCCGCCGAGGTGTTCAGCCGCCCCGCGCTTTCCTGCAGCAGCGGCAGGGCGGCGGTGTACTGTCCCTTGCGAAACAGGATCCAGCCGAGGGTGTCCGCGACGTTGGGGTCGACGGGAAGGAGTTCGCGGGCCTTCTGGGCCATCTCCAGCGCCTGGTCGAGCTGGTTGAGCTGCTCGGAGAGGATGTAGGCGAGGTTGTTGTACGCCGGGCCGAAGCGGGGATTGACCGCGATCAGCTTCTGGTAGGAGTCGCGGGCCGCGGTGAAGTTGTTCTGCTGCTCGTGGACGATGCTGAGCAGCATGAGCGTCTCGACCGACTTCGGGTTCTTGGCCAGGCTGGCTTCGAGGTTGGCCACGGCCTTGGCGGGCTCGCGGTTCGAAAGCTGGAGGCGCGCCAGCATGAAGTACGGCACGGGCGACTCGGGTTGCACCGCGATCGCCTTCTGCAGCGCGGCCTCGGCCGCCGGCTCGTCCTTGCGGGTGATCATCACGCGGGCGAGCAGGATGTGGCCGTCGATCGATTTGGGGTTCTTCGCGAGGAAATCCTCCGCGCGTTTCTTCGCCGCATCGGACTTGTTTTCCGCGAAATCCAGCGCGACGAGCTGCTCGGCTGCGCTGGCGAAGTCGGGTGCGATCTCCAGGGCGCGCTCGAACGCCTGACGCGCTTCCGCGGGCTTGCGCTGCTGCCCAAGAATCATCCCGCGGAGCAGGGGGGCCTGGGCGAGCTTCGGGAAGGTCTTTTCCACGCCCTCGTAAACGGCGATGGCCTCCTCGAGGCTGCCCTGTCCACGGAGCGCATCCCCGAGCAGCAGCCGGGCCTGGAGGATGTCGGGTCGCTGCTGGACCAGCCGGCGCAGGGCGTTGGCGGCCGGGGCGAAGTCGCCGCGCCGCAGGTTCAGGGTGGCCTGCAAGAGGACGGCATCCGGGAAGTTGGGCGCGAGGGTCAGGCATTGGGTGAGGCTGGCGGAGGCCTTGGCCGAGTTGCCGGTGGCGAAGAAGGCCTGCGCGAGGTGGAAATGCACCTGGGGCGCCCGTGGAAACATGCCGGCCATCGCCTCGAGTTCGGTGATGGCCTTTTCGAATTCACCGTTGGCCACGCGCAGCCGGGCGCGGAGCAGCATCGCCTCGGCGTGGGCGCTTTCGCGGGCCAGGATCTGGTCGGTGAGTTTGATGCCTTCCTCACGCTTGCCTTCGCTTTCGGCGAGTTCCGCCAGGGCCAGCCAGGCCGGCAGGTAGTCGGGGGTCGTCCGGGTCGATTCCTCCAGAATCGCCCGGCCACCGGCCAGATCGCGTTGTCGAATCTTGAATTGGGCGTACTGGACGAGGCGGGTGGACCGTGGGGCGGAAAATGCGGCCGCCTGTTTCAGCGCCTCCTCGGCCTGCGGCAGTTCGTTGCGCGACAGATGGACGAAGGCCAGGGCGGAATAAGCGGCGGCAAACTTGGGGTCCGCGGTGAGGGCGCGGCGGAAGGCGGCCTCACCTTCGGCGGCCTTCCGTTCGCGCATCGCCAGGATGCCGAGCGCGACCTGAACGGCGGGAGCCTGGTTGGCGGGCGGAGGCAGTTGCTGCAACCGTTGCCGGGTCTCGGCAAGTTCCCGGGGTTGGGCCGAAATCTCGGCCAGCATGATCGGTGCCTCGGGGTCGGACGGTTTCTTTTCCAGCACGGAGAAGGCCAGCTTGCGGGCCTCCGCGAGATTGCCGCCGGCCAGCAGCAGGGCGGCCTGCTTGAGCTGAATCTCGGGGTTGTCCGGCTGGAGCTCGGCGGCCTTGGACAGGAAGGCCATCGCGCGGGCCTGCCGCCCCTGTTCGAAATAGAGGATGCCCAGGCGCGCCATCGCATGGGGCTCGAGGGACACCGCCTTCAGGGCGTTCTTGTACTCGAGCTCCGCCTTCTCGTAGTCGCCGGCGGCAAAGAAGGCGTCGGCCTGCTTCAGGGCGCGGGCCTTGCGCGCCTCCTTGGTGCAGCCGGTGCCAAGCAAGGCGAGGAGCAGGAGCGGGAGAACGAGCGGAAGGAGTCGCATCGAAGGAGGGAGACGTGGAGTGATCACCATGACGCAACCGAGGCGTTTGGCGATGCTTTGTCGTGGGTGGAAGTTGGTACCGGGTGCGGGATTCGGCAGGCCCTCACCCGTAACGCCGGGCCGGCGCCTTGAGGCGATTACGATCACCGTTGGTAGGGCGGCCCCTCCGCTGGCCGCCGCGGGGCGTGAGGAAACCGGATCCGCGGTCGCGGCGCGGAGCGGAGTCCGCGCCCTACCGGGTGGATTTGGTGAGCGGTAGGGCCGCGGGCCCCGCCGGTGCCTTCTTCTTCTCCCGGAGCCGCAGGTACAGCAGCAGCAGGCCGAACGGAATCAGCGAGAGCCCGAAGAAGATCGGTCCGCCCTGGCGATGAATGTAGGAATGAATCATGTCCGGGCTGATGTGCACACAGAGCAGCCCGATCGTCAGGATGCGGAATCCATTGCGCACCAGCGCGAGCGGAATCACCGCGACGGCCAGCACGGTGCGGTTCACCCGCGACCGCAGGAAGAAATGGCCGGCGACAAGGCTGGTGATAAAGAGCGCCAGCGACGAATGGATCCCGCTGCACTCCGGGGCGACCTGCAGCGTGATGCCCGGCAGCTCAAAGATCAGCCCCTGCCGGAAGATGGTCGTGCCGGTGGCCACAAACATCCAGTACGAGACCTCCGCCGATCCGTACTGCAGAAAAGTTTCCACCCCTTCGACCACCGCCGTCGGCATGGGAAAAAAGAAGACCAGCAGGCTGGCGGGAAACGCCACCGCCCGCAGCAGCTCCCGGCCCAACAGTCCGCCGGTCGCGCCCACCAGCAGCAGCACATAGGCGGATATCAGCGCGGCGAAACGATCCTCGACGGAGAGCGTCACGCCCATCGCCCGCGCCAGCGCATAACCCCCGATGATGATCACGCCCAGGCCCGCCGGCAGCAGGGCCGCGGAGGGATCGCGGATGAACTGCGCCGGCAGGCGGGCGCGGTCGTTCCAGATCAGGAAGCCGGTCAGGAACGGCATCAGCACGATGTGCGAGTAGAGGTTGCTCTTCAGCGCGTAGCGCACCAGTTCGTACAGCGGCAGCGCAAACGCCGCTGTCAGAACCAGCCCGACGATGAGGAGGAGGCGAAGGGGAGGGGAGAGCGTCACGGGAAGGAGGAGAGGGAGAGGGGGAGAGGGGCGGGAGAGTGGGAGAACGAGGGAGGGGCGAGACCGCCCGGGTAGCGACGAGCGGAAGCGAGTCGAAGAACGTAGCGATAAACGGGAGCGAGTCGAACTGGTCGGGTAGCGACGAGCGTGAGCGAGTCGGGATTGGGAGTGAGAGTGAGTGAGTCGACAC
>CAZDGC010000089.1:0-28774 GCA_964504885.1 uncultured Opitutus sp. | reverse complement strand
GGTCGCCCCGCCGACCGGGAGGGCACGAGGGGACCACCCGGCTTAACCGGGGGATGATAACCACGTGATCCTATCCGAATTTCTCGCGCAGCTCTGAAGCCGTGGCGCGGCCTACTTCCGCTTCGCCGCCGGCGCGTCGACCAGCTTCCAGTGCTCGTTGTCGACACGCACCGTCCGCATCAGCGTTCCGGCCCGGGCCACGAGTGCGGGCTGGGCGGCGGCGACGTCGGTCTTCTCCGCCGGATCGCTGGCCAAATCGAAGAGCTGGATCGGCGCTTTGAGGCTGCGGAGCCGGAGCGCCTTCCAGCGTCCCTCGAGCAACACGGCCTGGCTGACGCCCTGTTCGTAAAACTCCCAATACAGGTACTCGTGTTTCGGCTGCGGGCCGCGGCCGAGCAGCGTCGGCACCAGGCTGACGCTGTTGAGCGCCGCGGGCGGCGTGGCCCCGGCCAGCTCGGCCCAGGTCGCCAGGAGATCGCCGAAGTAGCCGACGTGGGGCGAAACGACGCCCGCCGGAATCCGGCCGGGCCACCGGGCGAGGAAGGGAACGCGAATGCCGCCGTCGGTCAGGCTGCGTTTAAGGCCGCTGAACGGTCCGCTCGGCTGGAAGAGGGCGGGGTCGTAGTTCGGGCCGCCCTCGCGGTGCGGGCCGTTGTCGCTGGAGAACATCACCAACGTGCGCTCATCGAGCCCGAGCCGCTGCAGGTGGGCGAACAGCTCGCCGATGTCGCGATCCATGCGCGTGACCATCGCCGCGTGGTTCTTGGCGGAATCGTGCCACGGCTGGCCCGCATAGATACCCTGGTCGGGCACCTCGTTGCCCTCGCCGAGTTCGCGCGAGCGCTCGTTGTTCGCGTGGGGGGTGACGAGCGACCAGAAGAGGAAGAACGGCTGGTCGCGGTGCCGCGCCACGAATTCGAGCGCGTCCTTCGTCAGCAGATCGCCGCCGTAGACGACGCGGTTCTTCGAATAACCCGCGCCGGGCGAGGTTCCGACCGGCACGAGGTCGTTGGGCAGCCCGACCTTCTCGCCGTTGCGCCAGAGAAAACTGGGGTAGTGGTTGTGCGCGTGGCCCTGGTTGAGGTAGCCGAAATAATAATCGAAGCCCTGCTGCCGCGGTTCGCCGGGTTCCGTGAGCTCGCCCAGGCCCCACTTGCCGACCAGGCCCGTCCGGTAACCGGACTGCCGGAGCACGCGCGCCACGGTCACATCGCCTGCCCGGAGGGTCTGCGCCCCCGCCCGGCCGCCCGCGTTGCCGCGCACGCGCGTGTAGCCAAGGTGCTGCCCGGTCATCAACACGCTGCGCGACGGGGCGCACACCGTGCTGCCCGCGTAGAACTGCGTGAATTTCATGCCTTCCGCCGCCATGCGGTCGAGGTGGGGCGTCTGGATCAGTTTCTGGCCGTAGCAGCCGAGTTCCCCGTAGCCGAGATCGTCGGCGAGGATGAAGATGACATTGGGACGCGGGGCCGGCGCGGCCGCCAGGGCGAGGCCCGCCAGCGCGGGAACGAAGAGGGAGGCAAGGCAAAGGGGAAGCTTCATGGTGACCGGAGGTGGCGGCGAATCCTGTGGGGCGAAGCCGGCCGGGACGCGATCTTTTCCGGGCGGGGCGCCTCGGCCCGACCCCTTGACCCGCTGGCGGCGCGGTCTTGAATGGCCTGCTCCGCGCGCCGTGCCGATCCCGCCCCTCTTCCGCCGCCCCGCCGCCTTCCTGGCGCGCCGGCGTTGCCGCGGCCTCGCCCTCCTCGGCGCCGGCGCGCTGGCCGCCGTGGCCGCGGTGGCGCCGGATCCCGACCGCCCGGCCGACGAGCCGCTGGCCTTCTGGCGGTTCGATGAGCCCGCCGGTGCGCTCCTGCGCGATCATGGCCCTCACGGTTTCGATTGCCCGCGACCGGCCGGCGCGACCCTGGTGCCGGGGCGTCACGGGCGGGCGCTCCGCCCCGCCCGGAGTCTTGATAAAACGGATACAGTGGAGCCGGCGCCGCTCCCCGTCGCGCGCAACCCGACCGATTCCGCGCTCAACCTCGGCGGCGGCGACTGGACGGTGGAGGGCTGGCTGTGGCTCGATGCCGACGCCGCGGAGGAGGGCGTGTGGTTCGAGGTCGGCACCGGCCCGCGGGAGGCGCGGGAGCTCGTGACGCAACTCTGCGTCGCACCCCGCGAAAACGCCCTGGTGTTCAACGGCCTCGCGCCGGAGACCGACGCCCCGGCGGCCCCGCTGGCGCGGCGGGTGGAGTTTCCCGATCCGGGCGGCCCCCCGGGCGGGAGCGCGCGCCTGCTCACCACGCTGCTGACGGCGTCGGCGTCGCTGCCGCGGACGCGCTGGTTTCACGTCGCGGTGGTGCACCGGGCGAACGGCGAGTTGCGGCTGTTCGTTGACGGCGTGCCGGCGGCGGTGGCGCGGGCGGAAGTGCGGGCGCTGCCGCGCGGCGACGCGGGTTATGTGTCGCTCGGGTGCGACGGCCGCGGGCACCGGCCGTTTCCGGGCGCGATCGACGAGCTGCGCGTGACCGGCCGGGCGCGTTACGCCACGCGCTTCGAGCCCGCGGTGGAGCGGGCGCCGGCGAACCTGCGATGAGAGACTATTTTCTCGCGGACGACCTGAGCGGCGCGCTGGACGCGGCGGCGGCGTTTCACCACGCCGGCCGGCGCGTGCGGATCGAACTGACGGCCGACGACTGGGCTCCGCCCGTGGAGGGCGAGGTCGTCGGCGTGACGACAGAGACGCGCAATGCCGGCCCGGAGGCGGCGGCGCGGGTGGTGACGCAGGCGCTGGCCCGCGGGCGCGCGGCCGGCGCGCGGCTCGTTTACAAGAAGATCGACTCCACCCTGCGTGGCGCGATCGCGGCCGAGGTTGAGGCGCTGGCGCGCGCGCTGCCCGGGGTGCGGCTGTTGTTTTGTCCGGCCAACCCGGCGGTCGGGCGCACGGTGCGCGACGGCGTGCTGCGGGTGCACGGCGTGCCGGTGCACGAGACGGAGTTTGCGCGCGATCCGGTCTGTCCGGTGCGGGAGAGCGACCTGCGGCGCGTGCTGGCTGGCGTGCGCGGCGCCGGGCTGATCGTCGCCGATGCGGCCGACGACGCCGACCTCGCCGCGGCCGCGGAACGACTCCTTGCCGGTGGGGAGCGGTGGGTGGCGATCGGCTCGGGGGCGCTGGCGAAACCGGTGGCGCGACTCACGGCGGGTGCCGGGGAGGGACGCGAACCGCCGGCGGTGCCTCCGCTGCCCGGGGGGCCGGTGTTGATGCTCTGCGGCAGTGCCCATCCGGTGAATCGCGCCCAGGCGGCGCGGTTGGCGGCGGCGCGAGGCGTGCGCACCCACGTGCTGGGAGTGGGCGGAGCCCGGGTCGATGCCGCGGTCGCGGCCGTGGCCGCGAGCCTGCGGGTGGCCGACGGGGCGGGCCTGATCGTCGAGGAGGCGTGGCACGACAGCGCGACGGTTTTGGAGGCCGTGGCCGCCGCGGCCTCCGCCCTTGTGGCCGGGGCGGGAGTGGCGCGGCTGTTCGTCACGGGCGGGGAGACGGCGTTTGCGGTTTGCCGGGCGCTGGGGGTCCGCCGGCTGAGCTACGCGGCCGAACTGGAGCCGGGCCTGGGTCTCGCGGGCGCCGTGGCCCGAACCGGACCGTTGTGGCTGGCCAATAAACCAGGCGGCTTTGGCACGGCGGACTCGTGGGTGCGGGCCTGGGACGCGCTGCGGGCCCGGTGAACGGTCGCGACGGGATGGAATTCCCCTTGCCGGGAGGGCGGGTCCGGCGCACAAGGGCCGGCCATGCGATTCCCCTGCGCCGGCGCCTTCCTGCTGTTTCCCCTCCTGGTGGCGGCCGCCGCCCCGCCGATCGAGTCACCAAGTAATGAATACACCTTCGCCTTCCTGCGGCTGGGGCCGAAACGGGCCGGCGTGCAGGGGGAGGCCTTGCAGGAGACCATGCGCGGGCACCTGGCGAACATCGGGCGGCTCGCCGGGGAGCGGAAGCTGGCGCTGGCCGGCCCGTTCGGCGCGCCGTCGCCCGAGCCCGCCCTGCGCGGCATCTTCGTGTTTTTCACCGCCGACGTCGCGGCCGCGGAGGCGCTCTGCCAGAGCGATCCGGCGATCGCGGGCGGCGTGCTCGCGGCGGAGGTCGTGCCCTTCCGCAGCCGCCGGGATCTCGCGGGCGTGCTGCGGCGCGCCCTGGCCTTTGAGGAACGGCGCCGGGCCGACCCGTCGATCAAGATGACCGAGGGCATGAGCACCTACGCGCTGCTGTTTGCCGACGATCTCGCCCGTGCCGCCGCCGCTTTGGCCCCGTTGCGCCGCACCGGCGCGATCGTGCTGGAAGGAACCTTCGGAGGAGCGCGCGCGGGGCAGGGGGTCTTCGTGCTCGACGCGCGCGACACCGCCGCCGCGGAGGCGCTGCTCGCCCCGGTGCGGGACGCACTCGGCGTCCACCGCCTGTTCCCCTGGTATGGCACCGTCGAGTTGCGCCACGCGGACCCTCCCGCTCCGGCCAACTGAGCCAACGTCGGCCGGCGCCGGGCGCCGCGCTGCGTCTCCCCCGATCGCTCTCGCTTCGACTTCCCCCTCGCCCCGTCCGCCCACCCCATGATCTGGTCCCAGAATTACGCCCCGCTCGGCGGCATCGGTCTCTCCGCGCTCGTCGCCTCCGTGCCCGTCGTCGTCCTCCTCGGCCTGCTCGCGTTCTGGCACGTGCGCGCCCACCTTGCGGCGATCATCGCGCTGCTGGTGGCCCTCGCGATCGCCATCGTCGCCTACGGGATGCCCGCCTCGCTCGCGCTTGCCTCCGCCGGCTACGGGGCCGCCTTCGGCCTGCTGCCCATCGGCTGGCTCATTCTCAACGCGATCTTCATCTACCAGATCTCCGTCGAAACCGGGCAGTTCGCGGTGCTGCAGAAACAGATCGCCGGCGTCTCCGCCGACCGCCGCATCCAGGCCCTGCTGATCGCGTTCAGCTTCGGCGCCTTCATCGAGGGTGCCGCCGGCTTCGGCGCGCCCGTCGCCATCTCCGGCGCGCTGATGATCGGCCTCGGCTTCCGCCCGCTCGAAGCCGCCAAGCTCGCGCTCATCGGCAACACCGCGCCCGTCGCGTTCGGCTCCCTCGGCACGCCGCTCGTCACGCTCGCGCCGCTCACCGGTCTCGATCTCCTCGACCTCAGCGCCATGGTCGGCCGCCAGCTTCCGTTCTTCTCCCTCATCGTCCCGTTTTGGTTGATCTGGGCGCAGGTTGGCTGGCGCCAGATGCTCGCCGTCTGGCCCGCCTGCCTCGTCGCCGGCGGCAGCTTCGGCGTGATGCAGTTTGTCGTCAGCAATTTCCACGGACCCTGGCTGGTCGACATCATCAGCGGGGCGTTCTCCATGCTGTGCGTCGTCGTCCTCATGCGGTTCTGGCGGCCGGCGGAGGAATCGCGCCACCCCGCCGCGCCCGCGGGTGATGCCGACGCCACCCCGGCGGTCGCGGCTGGCGGCAGCGCGAAGTCCCCCGTGTATGCCTGGCTGCCGTGGATTTTTCTCACGGTGTTCGTGTTCGCCTGGGGGCTGCCGGCCGTGAAATCGCAGCTCAATGCCTGGTTTGCGCCGCAGCTCCCCGTGCCGCTGTTGCACGAGACGGTGCAGAAGGTCCCGCCCGTCGCGCCCCAGCCCACGCTCGAGAAGGCGATCTTCAACCTCAACCTGCTCTCCGCCACCGGCACCGCGCTGCTGCTTGCCGGCATCGCGTCCACCCTCGCCCTCGGCGTGGGCTGGCGCCGCGCCCTCGCCATCTACGGCCACACCCTGCTGCGCGTGCGCGTGTCGCTCCTCACCATCTCCGTGATGATGGCGCTCGGCTTCACCACGCGTTACAGCGGCACGGATACGACCATGGGCCTCGCCATGGCCGGCACGGGTGCGCTCTTCCCGTTCTTCTCGCCGCTCATCGGCTGGCTCGGCGTCGCGCTCACCGGCAGCGACACGTCCTCCAACGTCCTGTTTGGCAACCTCCAGAAGGTCTCCGCCGAACAACTCGGTTTCCCGCCGTTGCTCATGTGCGCCGCCAACAGCTCCGGCGGCGTGATGGGCAAGATGATCGACGCCCAGAGCATCGTCGTCGCCAGCGTCGCCACCGGCGGCCACCCCGACAGCCCCGATGCCGGCACGGTGTTGCGCGCCGTGTTCTGGCACAGCCTCGCCCTCGCCGTGCTGATGGGCCTCTTCATCGCCGGCCAGACCTACCTCTGGCCGTGGATGGTGCCCGGCGCGAAGTGAAGATCGTCGGGCGAGCTCCGAGGGATTTGACCAAACCATCCGTCGGATTTGTCCAGCGGCTTCCGTTGCTGGCAGCCACGAGCGTGAGCGAGTGGACGAAGAACCACTCGCTCACGCTCGTGGCTAAACCGCCCAAGCCGGGGCAAGCCTGGGATCTACGCCCCGTACGCGTCGCGCAACACCTGCAGGGTGTGCCGCACCTGTACCGGCGAACCGAGTCGCGCGAGGTGCGTCTTGAGCTGCGTGAGGCAGCCAATGTTGCCGGTCGCCACCGTCGCGCCGGCCGCCGCCATCGGCCCCGCCGACCCGCCCGCGCCGCTGGCCAGCGCCGCCGTCACCGCCCGCGCCTTCTGTTCGCCGAGGGAGCGGGCGATCTCCGGTTGATCGAGATTGTAGGTGCCCGCGCTGCCGCAGCAGAGGTGGGCGTTGGCCAGTTCGCGCAATTCCAGCCCGGGAATCGCCCGCAGCAGCCGCCGCGGCTCCTCGCGCACGCCCTGGGCATTCGCGAGGTGGCAGGCATCGTGATACGCCACCGCGCGCGCCTCGCGCCAGCCGGCCGGCGTCTCGCGCAGGCCGAGCCGCGACAGGAACACGCTCACGTCGACGACCCGCCTCCGGAAGGCCTCCGCCCGCGCCTCGTCCGGCGTGCCGCGCAGGATCAGCGCATACTCGTGCAGGGTCGAACCGCACCCGGCGGCGTTGGTCAGGATCGCGTCGACGTCGACCGGAAACGCGTCGAGGTTGCGCCGCGCCGCCGCCTGCGCCGCCGCGTGGTCGCCCGTGTGCCACGCCAGCCCGCCGCAGCAGCCCTGGCCGGCGGGCACGATCACCTCCACGCCGTTGCGGGTGAGGACGTCGATCGTCGCGACGTTGATGTCGGGATCGAGCACCTGCTGCGCGCAACCGGCCAGCAGCGCCACCCGCGCGCGGCGTTCGCCCCGGGCCGGGCTCACCCGCGGCAGCGTCACCGCCGGCGGCACCTCCGGCGGCGCGAGCTCGAGCATCGGACGCAACACCGCCGGCACCAGGCCTCCGAGGGCCCGGCCCACGGTCGCGCCCCGCAGCGCCCAGCGAAAACGCGCCGGATACGGAATGGTCTGGCCCGCGATCCAGCGCCGCCACTTCTCGCCGGTGGAGCGGGTGGCGTCGGTCGCGAGCCGGGCGCGATAAGGGCTGATCAGGTCGCGGTAAGGCACCCCGCTCGGGCAGGCGGGCTCGCAGGCGAGGCAGCCGAGGCAGCGATCGATGTGCGGCTGCGCCTCCTCGGGCGTGAGCGTGCCCTCGAGCACCTGCTTCATCAGGATGATGCGGCCGCGCGGCGAATCCATCTCCTGGCCGAGTTCCTGGTAGGTCGGGCAGGCCGCGAGGCAGAAGCCGCAGTGCACGCAGGTCTGCACCGCGTGCGCCATCGCTTCGCCGAGCGGGCCGTGCCGGTCTGCCTGGATCGCGTGCAGCATGATTAGTCCTCGAGCACCGGATACCGCCCCTGCGGATCGAGCGCCGCCTTCACCGCCCGTGCGATCGCAGATTCGCGCCGCGGCCCGAGCCAGCGCGGTCCGTCGCCCCGCAGCGCGACTCCCGGCCAGGGTGCATCCACCGGCGCCGCCCCGGGCGGCAGCGACACGTAGCCCACGTGGCCGCCGCCGCTCACCCAGCCGCGCGCGCCCGCCGTCGTCCCGAGCCAGGCGCGAAACTCCGGCACCTGCAGCGGCGTCAGCGCGAACTTCGCCAGCGCCCCGCCGGGATGCGCCCAGCCGAACTCCGCCGCCGATCGCCAGAGCGCCGCCGCCTCGCCGTCCGTCAGCGCCCGGCCCGGGAAGCGCCCGAGCGCCTCCGCCGCGATCGGCTCCAGCGCCGCCGGCGGGCCGCCCAGCCGGGCGTAGACCGCGTTCTCTTCAACCGCCGCGTCGAGGGCATCGAGTTCCCAGCGCGTGCCGGCGGCGGTAGTAAGGGTTCGCGCCTGATCCGCGGCGTCCTTCGCCTCGAGCCGCAGCGTGCGGGTCGCGGCCGGCCGCGGAAACACCTTGAAGGAGAGCTCCGCCAGCGCCCCGAAACAGCCCGCGCTGCCGACCAAGAACTTGGGCAGGTCGAAGCCGGCCGCGTTCTTCACCACCTTGCCGCCCAACCGCAGCAGCCGACCGCCTCCGTCGACGAAACGCACCCCGAGGATGAAGTCGCGCAGGCCGCCGAAACGCCACCGGCCCGGGCCGCTGAGTCCCGCCGCCACCGTGCCGCCGAGCGTTGCTCCCGCCTCCGCCAGCATCGGGTCAAACGGCAGGTACTGCCCGCGTTCCGCCAGCACCGCGGCGATCTCGCGCAGCGGCGTGCCAGCCCGCGCCGTGAAGGTGAACTCGCTCGGTTCGTACTCGACGATGCCCGTGAGCTGCGCGGTCGAAATGCGCACCGCGTCGCCCCCTGCCGGCGCCAGCCGCGGCTTGGTGCCCGCGCCGATCACGACCACCCGCGGCGCCGCGCGGACAGCGTCGGCCAATTCGGTGACGGAGGTGGGGGCGAGGGGCGCGCTCATTCCCGCGAGATCACGCCGGCCTTTTCCAGCGGATGCAGCCCGTGCTGCGCCAGCGACGGCGCGCCGCCGGCTGGGAACATCTTCCCCGGGTTCGCGATGCCGAGCGGGTCGAACGCCGCGCGCAGGCGTTGCAGGCAGTCGATTTCGTCGGCGCTGAACATCACCGGCAGGTAGTCGCGTTTTTCCACGCCCACCCCGTGTTCGCCGGTGATCGATCCGCCCATCTCGACGCACAGCCGCAGGATGCGCCCCGCCAGCTCCTCCGCGCGCTGCAGCGCGCCCGGTTCGCGGCCGTCGTACAGGATCAGTGGATGCAGGTTGCCGTCGCCGGCGTGAAACACGTTGGCGCAGCGCACGCCCATCTCGTGCGACCAGGTGTTGATCTGCCGCAGCGCCTCGCCCAGGCGCCGCCGCGGGACGACGCCGTCCTGCACGATGAAGTCGGGCGACAGCCGGCCCACCGCGCTGAACGCGCTTTTGCGCCCCTTCCAGATCGCCAGCCGCTCCGCCGCATCCCGCGCCGGTCGCACTTCGACCGGCCGGCTCGCCGCCAGAATCGCGTCGAGCCGCAGGCGATCCGCCGCCACGACTTCGCGCGGCCCCTCCAGTTCGACGATCAGCACGGCCTCGCAGCCCGGCGGGTAGTCGGCGTGCACCGCCGCCGTCGCCGCCTCGAGCGCGAGTTTTTCCATGATCTCGATCGCGCCCGGCAGCAGGCCGCTCGCGACAATCGCCGCCACGGCGTCGCCCGCCTGCTCCAGCGTCGCATAACCCGCCAGCACGGTGTGGAAACACTCCGCCCGCGGGAGGAGCTGCAGCGTGAGCTCGAGCGCGATGCCAAACAGGCCCTCGCTGCCGACGAACAGCCCCGTCCAGTCCGGCCCGATCGATTCGCGGCTGGGGCCGCCAAACTCCACCACTTCGCCCGTCGCCAGCACCGCCTTGAGCCCGAGCACGTGGTTCGACGTCATGCCGTACTTGAGGCAGTGCGCGCCGCCCGCGTTGAAGGCGACATTGCCGCCGATCGTGCACACCGGCTGGCTCGAAGGATCGGGCGCGTAGTGCAACCCATACGGCTGCGCGGCGGCGGTGACCGCCGAGTTGACGATGCCCGGCTCGACCACCGCCAGGCGCTGCGCCGGGTCGAGGCGCACGAGGCGGTTGAGGCGGTTGAGCGTGATCACGATGCCGTCCGCCACCGGCAGCGAGCCGCCCGAGAGGCTGGTGCCGCTCCCGCGCGCCACGAACGGCAGCTTTTCCGCGTGGCAGAACCGCACCACCGCGATCGTTTCGTCCTGCGTCTCCGGCACCACCACGGCGAGCGGCCGCGCCTGGAACGCCGTCAGCCCGTCGCTTTCGTAGGCTGCCAGTTGCGCCGGCCCCGTCAGCACCCGGCCGGGCGGCAGCAGGGCCTCCAGCCGGCGGAGCACCGGGGCGGCGGAGGCGGAGGGGCTCATGCGACGGGAGTGGCTGGCGGCAGCGCTACTTCGCGTACACCACGTACCACTTGTCGTCGTAGAGCTTGTGCTCCGCCACCGGCTTGAGCCCGGCGGCGGCCATCCACTCGCGGGTCTGGTCCTTGGTGATCTGGAGCTTGGGGTCGTTCTTGTGCGGCCCGAGCTCGGGATAGAAATCGATCACCGCGATGCGCCCGCCGGGCTTCAGGTAGGGCGCGAGGTTCTTCAGGTACTCGGCGCGGTTCTCGATGTGGTGCAGCACGTCGTAGATGAACGCGATGTCGAGGTTGCGCGCGGGGATCTTCGGATCGGTGAACCCGCCGAGCACCGCCTGCACGTTCGTAGCCTGCGCCTCCCGCGCCTTCTTCGCGATGTGGTCGACGAGACCCTGATCGATGTCCACGGCGTAGACCCGACCCTGCGGGACGACTTTGGCCAGTGGCAGCGTGAACACCCCCGAGCCCGCGCCGATGTCGGCCACGACGGCGCCCGGGGGCAGCCCGAGCTTCGCGACCGCCTCGTCGACCTTCAGCTTCAGCACGCGGTTCTGGGAATCGAGGGTCCTCAGCCACTGTTCGGTCGTGCGGGCGCCGAGCTGGGCGTGGGCCGCGGGGGCGACGGCGAGCGCCAAGGCCAGTCCGAGCAGGGCGGGGGCGGGCGCAAACCGGGGGCGGAGAACGGGGCAACGCATGGCGGAGAATCGGCGGTGAAGGCGGGGGTTTGACAATCCGAAATTCGCGGGCGGGCGACTCCGGGCGGGCTGCCCCCGGCATCATCCTAGAAAACGCAGTTGAATCGCAGCCGGGTCCATTCCCCGAAGCTTGCTTCGTACTTTGCTGCGATTCCACGAGCCCGGTCCGCGCAGCGGTCGCTTGGCCATGATGCCCCGGGGCTTGCTCCGGGGTCGCCAAGCGAAGGGCGAGTGTTCACCCAAGGAGACACGGAGAACACAGACGCAAACCGGCTGAAGATGCCGAGAGATGCACCCACCTCCGGGGTGAATCGATCGTTCGCGCCTGCTTTACCTCCAACACCTTCTCTCTGTGTGCTCTGGGCCTCTATCGATACACTTTGTTCCGTTTCGCGACGATTTCATCGTTCTGGTTCCTCGTCCTCTTTCTCGTTCTCCAGGCGAGAACGAGGAACGATCCAACCGGTGTCAGCTTGGGTTGCGGTCTCGAACCGCGTTGGGTGGGTGCGGGTTTATCCCGCGACCCGCTATCGGACCGACGCAAAGTCGCGGCCTGAAGCCACTCCTGCTACAGCCAAGCGTTCGACGTTGTTTCCTAGGACGCGGGCCACGAATCCGGCGCGCGAACTACGCCGTCTTCCGCCCGAAGGCCGCGTACAGCCCGAAGCCGACCGCCACCGGGACGAGCCCGACCAGCGACAGTTTGCCGGCGTAGTCGATGGCTGAATACAGCATGTAGCCGCAGGTGCCGCAGAAGATCACAGGCAGCGCCGGGTAGAGCGGCACCGTGAAGGGGCGTTCGATCTCGCGATCCTTCGCCCGCAGCACGAAGAGCGACAGACCGGCCATCAGGAAGAAAACCCAGAACACCGGCGCCGTGCACTTCAGCAGCGTATCGAAGCCGCCGTGGCCCTGCCACTCGATCGCCCCGGCGCCCGCCGCGGCCATCAGCCCCGACAGCAGGGCGCGCCCGGCGTCGTGGCCGACCAGGAACACCAGCAGCAGCGTGAAGCCGGCCTGTGCCAGGATCGCCGTCACCGGCGTCCTCCACCGCTCGTGCCACCGCGCCAGCGCCGCAAAGGCCGCGAAGTCCGCTCCGGCCCCGGCGTAGATCCGGGCTCCGGTGAGGGTGAGCCCGTTGACCGCCCCCAGCGCGGAGATGATCACGAGCACCGACATCAGGCTCGCGCCCGCCGTGCCGAGCGGCCCCTGCAGCACGTCGGCCGCGATGGCCTTGGAGGCCCGCGCGCCGGCGAAACCCAGCGCGTTGAGGTAGGCGGCATTCACCAGCAGGTAAATGATCGCCACGCCCGCCGTGCCGAGCAGGAGCGCCCGCGGGATGCTGCGCCGCTTGTCCTTCATCTCGGCCACGATGAACGCCGCGTCGTTCCAGCCGCCGTAGGTGTAGAGGACGAGGATCAGCGCCAGCCCGAAGCCGATCCCGCCGGTCGTCGCGCCCGCTGCCGGCGCGGCTGCCGGCGCCTGCGGCCAGAAGAACCCCGCGAGCACGATGGCCGTCAGCCCGACCGCCTTGAGCGCGGTGAGCACGTTCTGCGTCCGCCGCCCGGTCTGCAGCCCGGCGAGGTTCGCCAGGGAGATGACCACGACCGCCCCCGCCGCCAGCCAGGGCGACGCCCCGGCGCCCAGTCCGAAGAGCCGCACCGCATAGTCGGCGAAGACAAACGCCATCAGGCCGATGCTGCCGCTCATGATCACCGCGAGTTGCGACCAACTGAAGACGAAGCCCGCCCACGGCCCGAAGGCGCGATAAAGGAAGAAGTAGTCGCCGCCCACCCGCGGGTACGTCGTCGCCAGCTCCGCGTAACATAGGGCGCCGATCACCGACAGCACGCCGCCGATCGCCCAGACCAGCATCGCCTGCCCCGGGCTCGACACGCAGTTCAGGATGAATGGCGCGGTCTCGTAAATCCCCGCCCCGATCACGATGCCGATGATGATCGAGACCGCGTCGGTGAGACTGAGGTGGCTTTGGACGTTCGGGGCCGGGGTTTCGGAGGGGGACATGCGGACGAAGGGGCGGCGGATTTGCGCCGGTCGCGCCACGCCACCGGAAGGCATCCACCGCGTCAATGCCGCGCGGGTGCGTTTGGGGCCGGCTTGGCCGCGGGCGGGGTAGGCGAGGACGGCGACGTCGCGCTTGAAGTCCTCGAGGGCCTTGGGCATCGGGAGGGCGGGTTCGAGGCGCGCGCCGCCGGTCACGGTGGTTTCGGAGAACCCGATGGTCTTGGCGGCGTCCTCGGGACGGACGGTGGGGCCGCCGAGGTTCCAGCCGCTCTGGATGTTGAAGCCGAGTTCAAGGCCGAGGCGGTCGGCCTCGGCGAGGGCGTGCAGGAGGAACTCGCGCCAGGCGGGCGAGGCGAAGTCGGGACCGTGCGACACGCGGCGGTTGCCGCGCTGTTCGTCGCCGCCGGCGTCGATGATGTTGGCGCCGCCGAAGCCCTTGGCGCGAAGTTCCTCGAGGTCGCGGGTGAGGCCGGCGCGGTCGGCGTTGCCGTTGAGCCACCACCACCAGACGCGGGTGCGGTCAAGCGGGGGCGGGTTTTTCCAACCCTCCTCGAGCGGCACGAGCGGGCGCAGCGAGGAGGCGAGCTCGGGGGCCACGGGGGGCGGACGCGGCGGCAGCGGGGGCGGGAGCGAGGCCGCCGAGCGCGAAGAGGTTCCGGAAGATGGTGGGGAGCGACCCGCTTCTCACGAAGCGGGCCATCACCGGAGAAAGGATCCGTGCGGCCATGCCCCAGCATCGCCGGGTGCGGGGGTGGCACCCAAGCTCGTTTGGGAGCTACCTGTCACCAGGCGGGTTGGTCGCCAGACTTGCCAACGAGGGGGAAAGGAAGCGACACCGCGAAAAACAAGCCACGAGCCCAGCAGATCAGACCGGATGCTTCTTTGGAAACAGCTCAGTCTTCATCATCAGCGTCGTCCGCCTGAACAATCCCGATACGCGGTGCGTAACCAAGACGAGCGATCATCGCGTCCTCGTCCGGGAAGCTGGAGAATGCAGGCGAGTCCAACCGCCAGGAGCAGCGTGCCAGGCCCTGCTGGTTGGACATGTAGGGGAAACGCAAATCGTAGACTTCATAAAGCGTCTGAAAGAACTTCGCCGGAGCCAAGGGGCTGCTCGCGGCCGGGAATCCAGAAAAAACGGAAGCTCCATCCGCTGTCTTCGCAACCAGCGCGAATCCCACGGCCTCATACTGGGTGTAATCATCACGCACCAGCCGCCGGCCTGCCAGGTTGGACAACACGTCGTGGTATCGCCGGACGGCTTTCACCACGTTGCCATTCACGTCGACCGATACGTCCGGCTTCGACAGACCTGCGCTCCCCTCCCGGTTCATCTGCAGAACGTGGAAGAAGCCGTATACCAAGCCAGGATACATGATGTGGAGGTTCGTCGAGTCGCCGATGGCCTCTTCCATGCGGTTCGTGAGGTTGCGGAACGCCCTCTTCGTTCCTTTGACTGAAATCGCGAGCACCGGCCCCACCATCGGCTTGGTTACCACCACATCGATTTTCTTGCTTTTCAATCCGCCGATAACGGCCAGCTCGGCATCCTTTCGCGCCTCGGCACTGAATGACAGCGTGCGGTGCCTGCCGGAGCCGCTCACGACAAGCGGCGGCCTGGGGGTGATGTCGTCAGGCGCAAACCCTCCCTCCAGAACCAGACGGAGTGCGATGTACCAGTGAACCGGCTTGATATGCTCTGAGCCTTGCGTCGGGACGTCGTCCTTCACGAACGCAGCAAGGGCGTTCTCGAGCTTTAGTTCTGACGGCTGGAAAGGCGAGGATTCAGGCATTATGGCGCCAGGCACGCATGGTCCGGACCCCCTCTTGAAGAGCAGCCCGCTCGTTGATCGTCAAATGAATGGGATCAAGCGGAAGCGGCACCCGTGCAGCCTCCCGGGGCTCCAGCTTCAACACGCCACCACCCAATGGATGCCCCTCGATCTCGGCACCAAGCTGGGCGAGGTCTGATCTCCACGCTTGCTGGACCTGTCGGGAGTCGACGTCTGCCTTGAATCGGACCGCCAGAAGGCTGTTGGAGCATACGCAAGCCGCCTCGTTTCGGACGAGCATCGGCTGTTCGCCCGACATGACCGTGAGAAACGCGTCCGGCACCTTGATGTCAGGCACCGCATACCAAGGATCGCGATTCCGGCACTTGAACGCCTGGCGAGCTTTATGACCCGCTTCTTCATCGAGGTACCGCGCCACACTGGCGGGCAGCCGCTCGGTTCGGCCAAGGTCCAGCAACAAGACCGGTTCGTCGCCACTCAGCCATTGCTCGACGTGTCGAGGCAACACGGTTTCGGCGGGAAGTTGATCGCCCTTACGCACTGCCACTCGCAACAGAGAGGCGGGGATGTCGCGTCGACGGGCCTCGCTCGGGCGAAGATGAAAAAAATCATTGTCGCCGGTGACATAACCGATTCCGGCGCTGGCCGTTTCTCCGAATCGCTTGATTCCCGGATGCTTCGCGAGATCCCGATACAGGGCCATCGCAGCGTTCGGGAGGAGAAAGGGGCGCAGTCGTTGCCCGCGTTCGCGCCACTCAGGCAGAGTGATCCTCTTTGTTGGCGGCGGTGGCGCATCACAGGCCTCAAACCGGTCGAGTGCAGTGAGGGCTACGCAGTCAGTCGTTGCTCCAAAGCCGGAGCAGTGCAGCAGCCAACAATCCTGAGAAAGCTCCGGGAACAGCTTTTCGCGGCAGGCAATGACATGAACGCGGGCAAACCTGGCGCACAGGGCGGGAATCAGCGGCTGAACATAGTTGGCGTGGCCGACTTCCGCCGGCACCACGAACGCCATCGCGGCTCCGGGCTTCAGTAAGCCTGCCGCAACGAGAACGAACGGAGCCCAGGAAGAAGTCAGGGCGCTGAACTCCGCTCCCATCAACGAACTGGCAGCGAGTGCGCGGGCGCGGATTTCTCCCGGCAGTGTTTGGTAGCGGATAAAGGGAGGATTTCCGGCAATGCCGTCGAAGCGCTCCTTGGTAGCGAACGCCCAATCGAAAAAATCGCCCCCATGCACAAGCGCTCCCGGAGCGATCTGCCGCGCCAGGGCGGCATTGTCCGGATCCACTTCAATTCCAACCGAGCGCTTGTGCCATCGCAGGAACGCGCCATCACCGCATGATGGGTCAAGCACCAGATCCCGCGGGCCGCGCACAACCCAAGACACAAGCGACCGGGCTACTGCTGGTGGCGTGAAAAACTGGCCGAACCGCTTGCGTCGCTCCTTCATTGAAGGGGGACTCTCTGCGGGCAGCTCAAAGGCAGGTAAAGGCAAAGTTGCTGGCACGAGATGCGCGACGAGAAGCGGGATCAATTCCGTCCTCGCAGCATCGACTATCAATAGTGTTCAGGTGCACACTTCAACCGGAAACTACCATCCGCGGCCAGTCGCCACGCAGGTGACGGCGGTGCCCCGCGGACCACCGGTGACGGCGGTGGCGACGCAACGCTGCGCGCCCGTTTCCCCGGCACCGCGCCACGCCACTTCAGAATGTGCCGCGGAGACCGAGCGCCATCTGGATGGCGAACTCGCGTTCCTCGTATTGGCGCGCCCAGGACGGCGTGCTCGAGCCGTAGCGCAGCTCGGTCTGGGGCGTGTTGAGCACGTTGTTCACGCTGGCGTTGAGCGAAAAGCGCCGGGAGAGCTGGTACGAGGCGTTCACGTCGAGCGTGGTGCGGGCCTTGAGGTAGATGTAGCCATCGGGGCCAAAGGCCGCCAGCGGGGTGCGCTTGTCCTCGCCGCGATGGTTCCAGCGGGCGGTGAGGGTGAAGCGCTTGGAACTGAAGGTGCCGCCCCAGTTGCCGCTCTTCGGGATGAAGCTGGCGAACGAGGCGCCGGGGTTGCCGTCGAGATCCAGGTAGGTGCCGTTGGCGAAGAGAGTGAAGTACTGGCCCCACTTGCCGACGCCGCGCAGCGACTGGCGGACGTTGAACTCGGCGCCGGTGATCGATGCGTCGCCGGAGTTGAACTTGGTCCGGATGTTCCAGCCGAGGTAGCGGCGGTCGAGGCCGAGTTCGTCGAGCAGCGCGGCGTCGGCGAGGCGCGAGGAGTCGCCGAAGAAGTTCTGCAAGTTCTTGCGGAAAACGCCGCCGCTGACCGTGCCGCCGTGCCGCGTGTAGTACTCGACGGAGAGATCGTAGTTGTCGGCGCTCCAGGGTTTGAGGGCGGGGTTGCGGATGGTGAGGTTGCCGCGGCCGCTGATCGGGTCGGGATCGTCATCCTCGTCGAGATCCTCGGCGGTGGCGACGGTGCGGGGCACGATGTCGGCGAAATTGGGGCGGCCATAGGTGCTGGCGTAGGCGAGGCGCACGAGGAGGTTTTCCGTGGCCGAGAAGGTGAAGTGCAGGCTGGGGTAGAAGCCGTCGTATTCGCGATGGGCGAAGGCGGCGCGCTCCTGGCGGGTGAGGGCGATCTGCTGGAGGGAGTTGACGGCGCCGGCCTCGGGGCGGCGGATGCGCTGGCCGGCGGCGTTGCGCACGTAGTTGCCGGCGGCGTCGCGCAGCCACACGGCGTCGGCGTCGGTGAGGGCGCCCTGGCCGTCGTCGATCGTCTTTTCGAAGCGGACACCGCCGAGGACGCGCAGGCGGTTGTTGAGCACGGTGGCCTCGGCCTGGAGGTAGGCGGACCGCACCGTCTCCTCGATGTACTCGGAGTTGTCGAGGCGGCTGTTCTCGGCGGCGAACTGCTGCGCCACGGTCATCTGGTAGAGGCGCGGGTCGGCCTGGTAGGCGCGGAGGGCGCGCAGCGGCGACATCCACGGGATATTGCGGAAGCCGTAGTGTGAATCGACGTTGCGGTAGTTCTGCATCAGATACGGCTGGATCGGGGCGGTGGCGGCGCCCGTGCCGCCGGGGCCCATGAAGGTGGTGGTGAGGGTGTGGCGGAAGTAGTCGATGAACTGCGTGCGCTGGGCGCCGCCGAACTGCACGGCGGCCGGGAACGGCAGGAAGTCGAAGCGGCGGCGGACGTTGACGAAGCCCTGGGTGGTCTGGGCGCGGTTGTGGACGACGTCGGTGTTGGCGGTGTTGCCGCGGTAGCTGTCGGGGTTGAGCCAGTCGACGGGCTGGTTGCTGTTGTCGAAGATTTCGATGGCGGCGGGCTTGTCGTCGGTGATGCCGAGGAAGTTGATGCGGATGGGCACGCGGCTGACGGCGCTGGCCTGGTAGAAGAAGCCGGCGTCCTCGTAGCGGCGGCGGGTGGCGGAGGCGGAGCGGCTGACGCCGGATTCGAGGCGCCAGCGGCCGTCGTCGTGGCGGAAGTTGACGCTGGAGGTGTCGGTGTACTGGGTGATGAGCTGGTTGGTGCCGTTGTTGGTGAGGGCGCCGCGGCCGGTGGCGCCGCGGGTGAAGTCGGGACCCCAGGTCAGGGGCGTGCCGGTGGCGGGGGTGGGGGTGCCATTGGTGCCGGTGTTGAAGAGGAGGGTGAGGGTGCCGATGCGGGTGGTGGCGCGGTTGCCGGCGTGGGAGAAGGAGAGGACGCCGTTGCGGGAGACCTTCCAGTCGGCCTTCACGCTGATGGTGTTGCGGGTGAGGTTGCGGGGGCCGTCGAGGAGCTGGTACTGCTGGAGGAAGGGGTTGGCGGGGGAGGCGGTGACGCCGTTGGTGCCGGTGCCGGCGTTGCTGTACACCGTGCGGGTGAAGTGCTGTTCGGTGTAGGCGTTGGTGTGCATGCCCGCGATCACGACGCCGAAGGTCTTTGAGATGGGCCAGGTGAAGTCCACGGTCAGGCCGGGGAGGATCTTGTAGTCGTTGCGGTCGCGGTGGGAGTGGGGGGTCTTCTTGAGCGTGAGGTTCTCGTGGTTGCCGACGAGGTTGACGCCGTAGCGGAGCTGGCGGCCGCTGCGCTCGAAGGCGCTTTTGCCGACGAGGTTGACGGAGCCGGCGAGGGAGTCGGCCGGGTTGGCCGGGGTGGGCACCTTGGAAAGTTCGATGCGGGAGATGTCGTTGAGGCCCATGCTGCGCACGTCGACGGTGCGGGTGGAGCTCACCCAGATGTTGGACGCGGGCGCGCCGTCGGTGGTGATCGAGGTCATGCCGCCGCTGATGCCGCGCACCGAGACGCCGGAGACGTCGATGTTGTCGTAGTCGGCGGTGAGGCCGGGCATGAACTTGAGGAATTCGCCGACGCTGCCGCCGAGGACGTCGCCGAGGGCGTCGGTGGCGAGGACGTTCTTGATGTTGGGGGCGAAACGCTGCTCGTTGGTGGCGAGGGCCTGGGCGTCGGTCTCGCGGTCGGAGGCGACGACAAAGGCGTCGAGCTTCACGAGGTTGGCGTCGCGGCCGTAGCGGGCGACGCTGGTGAGGTCGACGTCGCGCTCGACCGTGCCGCCGGGCGGGACGAGCAGGGAGATCGACGCGAGGTCGAGGTCGGTGTAGAAGACCTCGAGGGTGGCCGGGCCGGCGGGGACGCCGACGAGGCGGTAGACGCCGTACATGTCGGTATAGACGACCTGGTTGGTGCCCTGGAGGGTGACGCGGGCCTGGTTGAGGTACTGGCCGGTGGCGACATTCTGGACGCGGCCGGTGACGGTGCCGGTGGCGGCGGCGGGGGACGCGGTCTCGGCGGCGGCGAGCGGCGGGGCCGGCACGGCGGCGAGGAGGGCGGGCAGGGCGAGGAGGAGGCGGAGCGTTGGCATGGTGTTGGTCCTTTCCGGACCGCCGCCGGAGGGGGTGCGGCGACAGGCGTTCCGGTCCAGCAAGCGCCGCGGGAGCGGCGAGTTCAACGCGATTCAGCCGAAATATGCCGAATGAAAATTCAACCTTGCCCGGCTGCGGGGTCCGATCGCTGCTCGTTGCCGCCCCCATGAAAATCACCGCCGCCCTCCGCTCCGCCTCGCGTCCGCTCGCCGCCGTCCTCCTGCTCCTGCCGGTTTCCGTCCGTGCCGGGGTGGGCGTGGGCGCCCAGCCGCTGCCCGGGGCGGAGGTGCTTTTCGACGGCACGCGCGCGATGCTCGACGCGAAGTGGACCTACTGGGAGGGTCCGCGGTTTGCCTCGGCGCTGCCGATCAAGTGGAAGATCGTCGAGGATCCGGTGGACCGCGGCGGCACCGTGCTGATGAGCTGGGATCCGGCGGCCCCGAAGGGCCGGTACGGCGCCGCCGACATCGTGACGAAGAAGGCCTACCGCGACTTCCGGCTGCACGTGGAGTTCTGCGTGATGAACGAGGGGGGCAACAGCGGTGTGTATCTGCAGAATCGTTACGAGATCCAGATCCAGGACGGCGACGGCACCAAGCACGGCATGGGCTCGGTGATCAACGAGACGCCCTCGCCCTATTACCTCTACAAGGGGCTGCGCCAGTGGAATGCCTACGACCTCGTATTCCGGGCGGCGCGCTTCAAGGGTGGGAAGCTGGTGGAGAAGGCGCGGGTGACGATGTACTTCAACGGCGTCAAGATTCACGCGAACCAGGAGATCAACCAGGTCTGGGGCGGGGCCAACTCCGGGCTCGACGGCGGCAACGACGGCGGCAAGGGCATCACGGACGTTCCCGGCGGCCTGAAGCTGCAATGCGAGGGCCACGACGTACGCTTCCGCAATATCTGGATCAAGGAACTCGACCTGCCGCGCGCGAACACACAGTTCCTGCGCGAGAATTGAATCGCCGGCGGCTCCGTTTCCCGGGGCCTGCCACGTTCCTTTCGGCGATTAGACCAGCCCGGGCCGCGAAGCGAAGGGCGCGTCTTCACTCGCCGGCGGATCCCCGCCCCGGAGCTTGCTGCGGGGCGGCCAGGCAAAGGGCGCGGGTTCACGCCTGCCGCCCGGGATCGCACCGACCGGCGCGGGCGCGCCATCGGCTGACATTTGCTCCGCTTTTCTTGCGGGAAACCCCGTCCGGGCGTCCTTCGCGGTTGCCCGTTCCACGGCCGGCGGCAAGGCTGCGGGCCGATGTTGCCCGCATGCCCACGCCTGATCGCCCGCCTCCGGCCTCTGGCCGGCGTTGTGGCCCTGGCGGGCGTCCTGCTTCCGGCCCAGACCCGGCCGCCGGCGGAGTCCGACGGCGCGGTCGTCACCCCGGCGCGTGAAACCCCGGCCACCGCCACCGGCGACGGCAAGCCGGCGCCGGTCGTGCTGGAGCGGGTCGACGTGCAGGCGCGGTCGGAGGACGAGGATTTCGATCCCACCGGCATGGGCTCGTATGAGCAACAGTTGCGGGAGGCTCCTTTCTCCAACGATTTGATCTCCACGGAGGCGCTGGAGGACGATCCTGCGGCGCTGGAGCTGGCCTTGGAGCTCGGCCAGGTCGCCACTCCGTCGGCGGTGGATCTCGCCACGGGAGACAGCCGGGTGGGCTTGCGCGGTTTTCCGACGCCCCTGTTAAGCAACGGCTTTGTCCGGATGGGCGGCATCGACCTGCTCAACACCGGGCGCACGATTGTCATCCAGGGCGCGTTGGTGCCCGTGCTCGGGCGCGGCGCCCCGGGTGGCATCCAGGACTACTGGACCAACCGGCCGCGCACGGCCAAGAGCCGGATGCTCGCGTATTCCGTTGGCACCCTCGAGCGGCAGAGCGCAGCGATCGAGTTCAACGGCCCGACGGTGGCCAAGAAGGCGTGGCACCGGGTGGCGGCGGACTGGAGTCGCAAAACGGGGCCGGAGACGTTCACCGCCAGCGAGACGCGATCGCTCTACGGTGCGCTGACGTGGCGCCACAGCGCCAAGGCGAGCACCCTCTTCTCCCTCGATTACTACCAACTGCACGCGAGCCTGGCGCCGGCGATACCCGAGTACCGCGAGGCCACCGGACGAAAGATCGTCGGCCCCTACCTGCCGCTCGCGGGCTTCAACGCCTTGGGGCCGGAGTCGGGAATTCGCCGGCGAAGCCTGGTGGGCAGCGCGATTCTGGACGCGCAGGTCCATCCCAAGGTGGCCGTGCGGGTGGGGCTTGAGGGATGGTGGCGGCGGATTGAGCAGGATCGGTTCACGACCGGTCTCCTCAACCTCGCGACGGGGCGGTTTGAGGGTACGCGCGAGCCGCTGCACAGTGAGCAACCCCAGCGGGCGGGCGTTTTCCGCGCCGACGCCACCGCCCGGTTCGCCGTGCGCCAGACCGATCACAAACTGATGCTGGCGGTGAGCCACACGCTTTCCGAATACCTGCGGGAGGAACGCGCGCTGCCGGTGGCCGTGCGCAACGCGTTGCCCGCCAGCATCCGCCTTTTCAATCCCGCTACGCCCAACTACTCGCGGCCGCCGTTTTCCCCGGAGACCTACAGCCGCATCCTGACGGATCGCTGGGAGCAGGCCCGCTTCACGGCGATCGAGCTCAGCGAGCGCGTGAGCCTCGCCAAGGGCCGGACGGTCCTCACCGCCGGCATCCGCCAGGATCTCGTGGGCATCAAGGTCCACGATCGCCGCGCGGGCCTGGCGCCAAACCTCGTCCGGCTCAGCGACACCACGGATGAATTGACCTGGCACGGGGGCGTGAATTTCCAGGCTCGGCCCAGCCGGTTGCTGTTGTTCGCCACCGCCAGCACCGCCCTCAATCCTTCGACCCGGGTGGATGGGCGCACCGGGCAGATTCAGGGCAACCAGACCACCCATGGCTACGAGGCGGGCTGCAAGGCCCGGCTGGCCGGCGGACGGGTCGACCTGACGGCGTCGGCGTTCACTTTCTGGAATCAGGCCATCTCGCGTCGCAATCCCCTCTATGGCGATCCGGTCCTCGACGCCAACCACACGCAACCGCAACTGGTAGCCGCCGGCGAGGAGGAGTTTGTCGGCGGCAAACTCGAGGGCCGCTGGCGCCCGCTGACCAACCTGTCGGTTTCGGCGCGGGCGTCCTACGTCCGGGCCCTCACCACCGCCTCGCCCGATCTGCCCGAGGAGGTCGGCCGGGAACTGACTCGTTTTCCACCTTACTCCGCCAGCGTCGGCATCAGTTACAGCGCCCCCAAGGGCCGCTGGCAGGGGCTCTCCGCCAGCATCAGTTGGAGTTACCTGTCGAACTTCACTGCCACCTACGAGGATCGCTACCGACTTCGCCTGGATTATCCGGGATACGGCCTCGTCAGCTTCGGCTCCAGCTACTCGCGTCGGATTGGCACCCGCACCCACAGCCTCAGCTTCGGGGTGCGCAATGTCCTCAATCGCGATCTCCTGACGAGCCTGCATCGGCTCGGCGCCGGGCGCGAATTCTCCCTGAGCTACCGGGTGTACTTCTGACGGCCACCGCCCGCCCGCCGCGTCGTGAGCCCCGCGTGGTTTTCGATGCGATCAGACGCGCTCCGGCCCATGAGGTCGTCCCCTCCACCCGCCGCCCGCTCCTAATTGCCGGCCGCGCCGGCGTAACGCCGGCCGGTTTCCATCGTCTCGCTCGCGCCACCCTTTCACTCGCAACCCTCACCCGTGCCCGTGCCCTCACTTCGACCGAACGTCCGCCCGCCCCCCGCCGCGCGTCGAATTCTCTAATCTGCGGGCCTGAAATCTTTGACGTTCCTGTCAGGTTGCGCCAGAAACCTCCCTCCCTTGTCGCGTCCGACCGCGAGACCAACCTCCCCTGCCATTCTTTCCGTCGTGTTCCGTTTCCCTGCCACCTTTTCCCCCGGCCGCGCCGCGCTCGCTCCCGTCGGTTTCGCCGCCCTCGTGCTCGGTCTGACCGCCTGCAATCGCACGCCGCCGCCCGGGTCGACCGCCAACCCGACCGCCGCCAAGTCCACGGCCACTGCCGCCAGTCCGGCTCCGGCGGCCCCCGAAGGCAAAGCGGCGACCGTGTCGGCCCCCGCCTCCAGTTCCGCCGGCCCGGCCACCGCGGCCGCGTCGGGCGGCGCCCCGGCGCCGGGGGCCACGCCTGCGACCAAGGCTACGAGCACGGCGACGGCTACACCCGGAAAGACCGTTCCTGCCTCGACCTCCTCCTCCCGTTCCTCCGGCCCTCCCCGCCGCAGTGCCGAGGCTGAGCGCGAACGCGCGCGGCAGAGCGCCGCGGAAATGGTGCCGGTCGAGACCGCCCTGGTCACCCGCGGTCCGATTTCCGCGTTCCTCACCTTCAACACCACCCTCGAGACTGAGGCGATGGTCGACATCTACCCGCAGACCACCGGCCAGGTCGAAAGCCTGTTCGTCGAGGAAGGCCGGGTCGTCAAGGAAGGGGATCCTCTGCTGAAGATCGAAGACCGCGAGACCCGGGTCGACATGGAGGAAAGCAAGGCCAACTACGAGCAGCTCACGCGCAACTTCGCCCGCACCGAAGAGCTCTACGGCCGCAAATTGATTAACAACCAGGAGTACGAGACCCAGAGAAACGCCCTCGAACTTGCCCGCCTGCGCTACGAGCGCGCCAGCATCCGGCACGGCTACACCACCGTCCGCGCTCCGTTCTCCGGCGTCATCGCCTCCCGCGAGACCCAGGTGGGAGCCCGCGTCGCCACCGGCAGCAAACTGTTCTCGATGGTCAAACTCGACGAAATCGTCGCCAAAGTCTTCGTGCCCGGCCGTTACCTGCCGATCGTGGCCGACAGCCAGCCCGCCGTGGTCACCTCCGAGTTCCTCCCCGACCGCACTTTCAGTGGCTGGGTGAAGCGCATCAGCCCCGTCATCGACCCCAAGAGCGGCACCTTCAAGGTTACCGTTGGCGTTCGCGGCGATAAACCGGCCGACCTCCCGCCCGGCCTCTTCGTCAACGTCCGCATCATCACCGACACCCGTCCCGCCGCCGTCCTGGTGCCCAAGCGTGCCGTGATTTACGAGGGCGGCGAACGTTATGTGTTTACCGTCGTCAACGATCGCGCGGTCAAGCGAAAGCTTGCCGCTGGCTACGAGGATCCCGATAATATCGAAGCCGTTTCCGGGTTCGAACCCGGTGCCCCGGTCATCGTCCTCGGCCAAAGCGGCCTCAAGGATGGCTCGCTGGTGCGGTCGGTGAATCTTCCGGCGATTCGCAGCGCGACTGGTGCGCCCGCCACGACCAGCGCACCGCCCGCTGTGCCCGCGAAACCTGCGGCCGTCGTACCGTCCTCTCAGGCTGCGACGCCGGGCAAGTCCTGACTTACCTCCCCCGGCAGCGCATGAAGAAGTTAACGGGGTTCCGGCTCGACCAATCGCACTACGCGCTCGTGGTGCGCCGGCCGGTCGCCATCCTGATGGTGACCATCGCGGTCGGCGTGTTTGGCTTTGTTTCCTACCAGCGCCTGGCGCTCACGCTCATGCCCAACATGAGCTACCCGACGCTCACCGTGCGCACCATGTATCCAGGCACGGCCCCGGAGGACATGGAAAACGTCGTCGCGCGGCCGCTCGAACAGCAGCTCGGCATCATCCCCAAGCTCGTCTCCGTCAGCTCCGTTTCCAAGGCCGGCCAGAGCGATGTCATCCTCGAGTTCCAGTGGAAGACCGACATGGACTTGGTCGCCCAGGAGGTTCGCGAGAAGATCGATCGCCTCCGCTTGCCCGACGGCGCCCAGCGCCCGCTGCTGCTGCATTTCGACCCGTCGCTCGATCCCATCCTCCGGATCGGCCTCGCTGGCCCGCAGTCCATGTATGAGCTGCGCTACCTCGCCGAGCACGACGTCAAGCGCCGCATCGAGTCGCTGCCGGGCGTCGCCGCCGTGCAAATCAAGGGCGGGCTGGAGGAGCAGTTCCTCGTCGCGCTCGAGGAAAACAAGCTCGCCGCCCTCAAGCTCGACATCAACCAGATCGTCTCCCGGCTGCAGCAGGGCAACGTCAACCTTTCCGGCGGCCGCCTTGCCGAGGGCCAGGTTGAATACCTGATCCGCACGATGAACGAGTTCCGCTCGATGGAGGAGATCGGGCTGTTGATCATCGGGCGTCAGAACAACATCGACCTCCGCCTGCGCGACGTCGCCACCATCTCCCGCTTCCACGAGGACCAGCAGGTCATCACTCGCGTCAACGGGCAGGAGAGTGTCGAAATCGAAATCTACAAGGAGGCCGATGCCAACGTGCTGGTCGTGGCTGAAGCCGTGAAGATCGCGCTGCTCGGCACCGACGAACAGCGCGCCTACGTCTCCACCCTCAAGGAAAGCCAGCCCGCCCCCAAGGGGCCGACGATTGCCCGGACCAAGGGCAAGGACGGCAAGTCGGTCTCCCCTTCCAAGCGCCGTCCCCCCAGCGCCGCCGAGATGGCAGCCGCCGAACGCCTCAAGGCCCAGAAGGTTCTCGACCACCGGCGCCTCACCGACTTCCTCGCCTTCCAACTCCCGGCCGGCACCACCCTGCAGGTGCTGTCGGACCAGTCGATCTTCATCAAGAACTCGATCGACGAGGTGAAGAGCAACGCCATCGCCGGCGGCATCATCGCGGTCGTCGTCCTCTACCTGTTCCTGCGGAATCTGACGCAGACACTGATCGTCGGGCTGACCATCCCGATTTCGATCCTGGCGACGTTCGCGCCGATGCACCTGTCGGGGATCACCCTGAACATCATCTCGCTGGGCGGCCTCGCGCTCGGGGTGGGCAGTCTGGTCGATAACGCGATTGTCGTGCTCGAGAGCATCTTCCGCTGCCGCGAGGAGGGCGACGATCCGGTTACCTCGGTGGTGCGCGGGGTGAGCGAGGTGGCGATGCCGGTGGTGGCTTCGACCCTCACGACGGTCGCCGTTTTCTTTCCGATCGTGTTTGTCGAAGGCGTGGCCGGCCAGATTTTCGGCGACCTCGCGCTTGCCGTCGTGTTCTCGCAACTGGCGTCGCTGATCGCCGCGCTCTACCTGATTCCGATGCTCGCCGGCGTGGCGGCCGGCGGCGCGGCCCGCCTCGCGGAATCCGGCAGCGCGGGCGGCACGCTGCGGACGAGCGAGTTCCTGCGTTTCCCGGTGGTGCCGGAGCGCGGCTTCGCGCGTTACCTGCACCCGTTCCTCCTGCTTGCGATTGTGCTGCGGCGCAGCGCGCTTGGCCTGGCGGCGGCGCTGGCGGCGACCGCCAAGGGCGTCTTCGTGCTCCTCCTTGTGCCCCTCTGGCCGCTGCTCTGGTTCTTTGATCCGGTCTTCCGTGGCGCCCCGGAGGGACTGCCCAACGGTTGGACGCGGTTCGTCGCCTGGTCCGGAGCCGACCGCTTGGGCCCGCTGCGGGGCAGCGCCATCTGGCCCGGATTGCTCGCCTTCGGGGCTCCCAGCCACTTCCTCGGCAGTGCCGGCAAGGTGTTGCGCTGGTTGTGGTCGCGGCCGCGCTGGCGGCTGCCGCTGCGGGTCGCCCCCGGGTTGATCGCGCTGGTGTTTCAACTCGCCCGCTTCGGCGTCGAGGTGGTGGTGCGTATGCTCGGCTCCTGGCTCCAAGGTTTCATTCTCTCGCTCGGCCTCGGCCTGATCGGCGCCCTCCGCGCCGGCGCGCTGGTGTTCTCACCCCTGACGGCTGCCGGCCTGCGGTGGTTCGAACTCGGCCACGGCTGGTTGCAGGGGAATTATCCGCGTTTCCTCCGCGGCGCGTTGCGGCACCGGATCGCCGTCCTCGGCACCACCTTCGCCGCCCTGACTGCCAGCGCCATCCTCGTCCTGCCCAAGATCGGCAGCGACCTCATCCCGGTCGTGCACCAGGGCGAGTTTTACCTCGACGTCACCCTCCCGATCGGCACGCCGATCGAGCGCACCGCCGAGGTCGCCGATCGCATCGACGCAGTCGTGCGCGAGCAGCCCGAGGTCGACCGGACCGCGATCACCGTCGGCGTCGAGGAAGGTTCCAACACCGCCGTCGACGGCGGCGAACACACCGCCCGCCTCACCGTCCGGCTCCTCCCCGGTTCTTCCGCCGAGCAGGAAATCGAGTTGATCGAACGCATCCGCGGCGAATTCGAGGACTTCCCCGATCTCAAGCTCGAGGTCCGCTACCCGTCGCTCTTCAGCTTCAAGAGCCCAATCGAGGTCGAGATCCGCGGCCACGACATCGCCACCCTCAAGCGCGTCGTCCGCGAGGCCGAGGCCGTGCTCGCCGTCCAGGTGCCCGACCTTGTTGACGTGCGCGCCAGCCTCCAGGCCGGCCACCCGGAAATTCAGGTCGTCTACCACCGCGATCGCCTCGCCGAACTCGGCCTCAGCCTGCGCTCCGTCGCCGATCTCGTCCGCAACAAGGTGCAGGGTCGCACCGCCACCGTCTTTCGCCAGGAGGACCAGTTGATCGACATCGTTGTCCGCCTGCGCGAGCAGGACCGCTTCGGCCTCGAGGAACTCCGGCGCCTCGTCGTCAATCCGAACGGCGCCGTGCCCATTCCGCTTTCGGACGTCGCCACCCTCACGGTCACCGAGGGCCCGAGCGAGATCCGCCGCGTCGACCAGCAGCGCTGCGCGGTCATCACCGGCAATCTTCGCGGCGGCAGCCTCTCGAGTGTCTCGCAGGACATTGTCAACGCCCTCGAGACGATGGAGTTCCCGCCGGGCTTTGCCTACAACCTCGCGGGCCAGAACAAGGAGATGAAGACCTCGCTCAACAGCCTCCTCCTCGCCTTCGGCCTCGCGGTCTTCCTCGTCTACATCGTCATGGCCAGCCAGTTCGAGTCGCTGCTCCAGCCGCTCCTGATCATGGCCACCGTGCCACTCGCCATGATCGGCGTGGTCATCGTGCTCTGGCTCGCCGCCATCCCGGTCACGATCATGGTGTTTCTGGGTCTGATCCTCCTCGTGGGCATCGTGGTCAACAACGCCATCGTCCTGATCGACTACATCAACGTCCTGCGCCGCCGCGGCATCGACAAGATGGAGGCCATTGTCGACGCCGGCCGCGCCCGGCTCCGCCCGATCCTGATGACGGCCATGACCACCATCGTCGGCCTGATCCCGATGGCACTTGGCATCGGCGAGGGTGCGGAAATTCGCGCGCCCATGGCCATCACCGTCATCGTCGGCCTCTCCAGCGCCACCCTGCTCACGCTGGTTGTTATCC
>CAZDGC010000088.1:0-29145 GCA_964504885.1 uncultured Opitutus sp. | reverse complement strand
GCCTCAGGGGGCGAGCCACGCGACCTCGTCACCCGGCTGCGGATTGCCCCGGGCGATGGTGGCGCCGAGGATGCGGCCGCGGAGATAGCGCGAGGCCTGCAGGCGGCCGGTTTCGCGCAGGTCGTCCGTGCGGACGAGCAGTTCGGTGCCTTCGGCGAAGGCGGCAGGCGGCGCATCGGAGGCGAGTTCGACGTGGGCGAAGCCGCGAGCGGGGTCGATCGCGAGAATACGACCGAGCACCAACCGGGGGCTCGGAGAGAGTGGTTCAACCGTCGGCAGGGCGCTGCGGGGGGTCGTGGCGCGGGCCAGCCAGCGGCAACCGGGCTGCAGCGCCAGGATCCCTGTCAACACCAGCAGGGGCAGGCTCCTCAGCAGCAGGCGAAACTCGCTTCCCCGTGGGGTTGCGCTCCGCCGCAGCCGGGACGGCACCCTCGGCACTGGAGGGGAGGCTCCCGGTCGACGGGAGGGGTGGCGGGCGCCAACGTGGCTCTCTGCAGCGGGGCCGTGCATGGCCGACGGGCCTCGGCCCGCGGGTCGGCGCATCAGTGTTTGGGCAGCGGGAACCCGAGCCCGCCGGGCAGGCTGCCGGAGCCCAGCGGGCCGGTCGTCGGAGCCGCCGGGGGCGATTTCGGCGCCCCGGGTGGTCGCGCCGTGGCGGCGACCTTCATGAGGTTCTGCGCGTTGTCGATCTGCTCGGCGTCGAAGAAGCCGTGGAGCTGGCGGATGCGGGTTGGGTGGCGCATCTTACGCAGGGCCTTGGCTTCGATCTGCCGGATGCGTTCGCGGGTGACCTTGAACTGCTTGCCCACCTCCTCGAGCGTGCGACTGTAACCGTCGATCAGACCGAAACGCAGCGAGAGGACGCGGCGTTCGCGCTCGGTGAGGGTGTCGAGCACGTCGATGATCTTTTCGCGCAGCAGCGAGTACGCGGTCATGTCATACGGATTCTCGGCCGACTTGTCCTCGATGAAGTCCCCGAAGCTGGTGTCATCGCCGTCGCCGACGGGCGACTGCAGCGAGATGGGCTGCTGGGCCATCTTCATGATTTGCTGCACGCGCTCGACGGGCAGGTTCATCTCGTCGGCGACCTCCTCGGGGGTGGGTTCGTGGCCGTACTCCTGCAGGAGCTGTTTCTGCACCTGCATCACCTTGTTGAGCGTCTCGATCATGTGGACCGGGATGCGGATGGTGCGGGCCTGGTCGGCGATGGAGCGCGTGATGGCCTGGCGGATCCACCAGGTGGCGTAGGTGGAGAACTTGTAGCCGCGGCGGTACTCGAATTTTTCCACCGCCTTCATCAGGCCCATGTTGCCCTCCTGGATCAGGTCGAGGAAGGAGAGGCCGCGGTTGGTGTATTTCTTGGCGATCGAGATCACGAGGCGGAGGTTGGCCTCGACCATCTCGGTCTTCGCCTTGTGGGCCTCGCGCACGTGCACCATCGTCTGCGCGACCACGGCGAGGAGATCGCCGGTGCCGATGCGCTGCTGGGCCTCGATCTGCTTGAGGCGCGCGTGGATCACCTTGGTGTCGACGGCCGCGTCCCGCTTGGTCTTTGGGTGCTTGGCGCGTTCGAGTTGCTGCTTGAGCGCCTCGATTTCGTCGAGGATGGGGCGCAACTGCTCGAGGTACTCCTCATAGACCTTGAGCTTGAAGTAGAACTTTCCGAAGTGGGAACGCAGCAGGTTCTCGCGCTTGTGGAACTTGGCGAGGACCTTCTTCTTTTCCGCCTCCCCCTTGGCCTTGAGGTACTCCTCCCACGCCTCGGCCACATTTTTTTCCGCGTGCTGGGTCTGATCGACCAGCTTCTGCAGCCCCTTGAAGTACGCGTCGCGCGACTCGATCTTCTTGTCGATTACCAATCGATCAAAGCGTTCCTCGCGGTTGAGCAGCTTGGTGCCGAGCCCGACGATGTAGGCGCCAATCGCGGCGGCGTGGAACAGGGCCTCCTGCGCCTTCAACTCGGCCGTTTCGATCCGCTTGGAAATCTCCACCTCCTGCTCGCGTGTCAGCAGCGGAACCTGCCCCATCTGCTTGAGGTACATGCGGACGGGGTCGTCGAGGATGTCGTTCTGCGACGTGCGCGACTGCTCCTCCTCCGCCTCCTCCATCCGCTGCTTGTAGTCCTCGACCTGGTCGGGCTCGAGGATCTCGATTTCGAGATTCTGCAGGATGGAGAGTACGTTGTCGATCTCCTCCTGGTTCTCGACCGACTCGGGCAGCGCCTCGTTGATGTCGTCAAAGGTCAGGTAACCCTGTTCCTTGGAAAGTCGGATGAGGTGGCGGATCTTGTCATTGATGCCGCCGGCCGGAATGGCATCGGCGCCGCCCTCGGCGCCGTCGGCGGAGGTGGGAAGCTTTTCGAGCGCGGCTTCAACGGCTTCGGACTGGGCGGAATCGGCGGAGGCGGACTTGGGCTTGCGCGACATGTGGAAGGAAAAAGGCGGCCGAAAAGACGAGGCTCGACGGTGCGTCAAGCGACCGCCGCGAGGACGACGGGGAGGCGGAGCTGGCGTTGCAGTTCGGAACGTTCTTTCAAGAGAGAAATTGGGTCAGAATCACTGTCCGCCTGAGGGTTGGCCAATGCAAGTTCTATTTGGCGCAGCCGGGGCTCCAGGGCTCGGGCGCGCAGTTGTCGGAGACCTTCCTGGGCCACCTTGATGGGGTCGTCCAGGGCAAGGGTCTCGAAGAGCAGGCTGGCGACCAGGGTGCGTTCCTCCGGGGTTTCGAGGAGGGGGTCGAGTTGGTCGCGTCCGGGCCAGGTGTCGTGTTCGAATTCGCCGAGGAACCGGTTGAGCAGCCGGCCGGCGACATGACCTTCGCGGGTGTCCACCCAATCGTGCTGGATCGCGTGACTCAGGGGTTTGCCAAGGTTCTCGAAGTGCAGGCAGAGCGCGAGGAGATCGCGTTCGGGGGTGACGGTGGGGATCGCGGCTGCAGGGGGCTGGGTGGTGCCCCCGCCGTCGGGGGCGCTGCCTGCTTCGGCGGGGCGCCGGTGGCGGGCCTCAAAGGTGGCCAGTTCCTGTTGCATGACCCGGGGCAGCAAGGCGAGTGCGGCGGCGGCTTCTCGCAGCAGGTGAGATCGCGTGGCCTCGCTGGGGCTGGCAGCGATGACCTCAGCGACGGCCTGCGCGGCGCGGCTGCGTTCTTCGGCGCTGGCGACCAGTGGGTTGGGCAACGCGGCCCGCGTTGCAAAGGCGATGGCGCTTTCCGCGGTCCGGCGCAGTTCCTCGTACGCGGCAAGACCCTTTTCCAGCAACAGCAGGTCGGGGTCGAGCTTGCCGTCTCCGCCGGGGCGGAGGAAGCGGATCTCGATGCCGGCGCGCACCGCCATCGGCAGGAGCCGAAGCGCGGCTTTCTGGCCGGCGCTGTCGGTATCGAAGAAACACTCGACCTGCGGATGATAGCGGTGGAGGAGGGCGAGTTGCCCATCGGTGAGGGCGGTGCCCTGCGGAGCGATGGCGGTCTTCAGGCCCACGCTCCAGCAGCGCAGGGCGTCGAGCTGACCTTCGACGAGCACGAAGGGCCGGCCTTCGCCAACCCCGGTGCGCGCCCGGTCGAGGTTGAAGAGCAAGTGGCCCTTGGTGAAGACGGGGGTCTCGGGGGAGTTGACATACTTGGCTTCGCGGGCGGGATCGTCCTCCGGGGTGAGCTCGGTCTGGCGGGCGGTGAACGCCACGATCCGGCCCTGATGGTCGCGAATCGGAATCATCAGGCGCCCGCGAAACCGCGGGCGCAGGGAGGACGGCGTGAGCAGGGCGTCGTCGTGGATGAAGAACAGGCCGCAGCGGCGCAGCGCATCCTCGGAGAATTTGCGGCGGAGCAGTGCGTGGGCGAGCCCGCCGCCCGCCGCGTTGGCAGCGCCGATCTTGAACTCGCGCGCCAGCTCGAGATCGAACCGGCGGCGTTCAGTCCAGTAGGCGCGGAAGAAGCCCCCGGTCTCGTCCGTGGCGAACATCGCTTGGTAGAAGTGCTCCGCGGCGACGTCGTGCAGGTCGAACAGTTCCTGCCGCAGCGAGCGCTCCTCCCGGCTCGGCCCGCCGCTGCCCTCCTCGTATTCGATCGGGATTCCGAAACGCTGGCCGATCGCCTCGATCGCTTCCATGAAGCCGAGTTGCTCGGTGTCGCGCACAAAACTGATCACGTCGCCCGCCTTGCCGCAGCCGAAGCACTTGTAGAAACCTTTGTCGGGATCGACATGAAACGAAGGCGTTTTCTCCTGGTGAAACGGGCACAGTCCCTTGAGCCGCGTGCCGCCCGCCTTGCGCAGGGTCACCACGCGCGCCACGACGTCGGCGAGGTTCACGCGCTGCTTCACATCGCGGATGCAGGTGGGCTTGATGACGGGCATGATCGGCCGGGAAAAGGGAGGTCAGATGCGGTCCCCGGAGCGGCGTCTTGCGCGCGGCCGGAGCGGGGCGCTGCGCGGCGGGCGCCGGGCCGACTTTCGTTGAAGAATGCACTTTCAACCGGCAATCCCGGCTGTCAAGTTTCGCGCCCCGGTCAGCGCCGTTTCCCGCCCTTTCCCCGCCGGGCAGGGAAACATTCTCCGCCGGCCGGCGACCCATCCTCCATGCGTTTTCCCTTTGCTTCCTTTTGCGGCGCGGCCCTGGCCTTGGTCGCCGTCGCCGCCGCGGCCTCCAGCCCCGCTGCGGCCGCGCCTGCCGCTGGCCCCCATTTGGAGCCGGTTTGGGAGGCACGCCTTCCCGCCTTCGATGAACCGGCCTACGAGCGTCAGGTGGAGCGAATCATTGCCGCGTTCGAGGCGACCTCCGGCCGCAGGCTGGCCCCCGGCGCCAAGGGCAAGGTCGGCCTGAAGATCTACGCCGACTCCGGACCCGGTCTCGCCACCCCGGTGCCGCTGGTCAAGGCGGTGATCGCCGCCCTCAAGCGCCGCGGTTTCGAGCACTCGCAGATTTTCCTCGTCGGGCTCAACGCCCTGCGGCTGCGCATGACCGGCTACCTGCCCTCCCTCGTTTCGGGCGAGACTCCGTTTTCCGGCAACCCGGTCTACGTGCTCGAGTCCGGCCGTTATTACGACCCGGTCTGGTTCTACGACTCGCCGCTGCCGCAGCGATTCGACCCCATCTTTGCCCAGGAGCAGACCAAGGGGGTGTCGCCGGACTCCACCAAGGATCAGGATCGCAAGAGCTTCCTGGCCACCCCCCTCTTTCTGGACGCCGACTTCTGGATCAACCTGCCAGTCTACACCGATCACCCCACGCTCGGCATCAACGGTGCGCTGGTAAATGCGACCCTCTGGAACGCGTCGAACACGGCCCGCTTCTTCCGCTCGCCCGCCAATGCCCCGGCGGCGGTCGCGGAGATGAGCGCCATCCCCGAGTTGCGCCAGACCTGGGCCTTCACGCTGGCCAGCCTGCAGCACTATCAGTTCGTCGGCGGCCCCTTCTTCAACTCGCTTTACACCGTCTCGGAGCCCCTGCTCTGGCTGAGCAACGATCCGGTGATGATGGACTCGCTTGCCCGCGACCGCATCAATGCCCACCGCAAGCGCCAGGGCTTTGAGAACATCGACGAGGAGATCCGCACCCTTGAATTCGCCGAGACCCTCGGGGTCGGATCGACCCGGACCTCCCAGGCGAAGATCATTCGCCTCGACTGAGCGCCCGCTCAGCGCCCGGGCGGCGGGCGCACCGTTTGGGCGGCGACGTAACGCGGAAGGATGAGGTCGGGCGCGGGAGGCAGTCGGCCGAGGCCGACCAGTTCGAGCATCAGACGCGGGAGCCGCCGGGCGAAAACGTCGTTCTCAAACGCGTAGTGCGCCGCAGCGGCTTGCGTGGAAAGCGTGGGTCGTTGCGGAAGATCGAGGAGGCCGGGAGAGTCGGGCATGGCCGCGTCACCCATCAGCGCATGCTCTTTGGGGGCGCAGAACAATCCTGAATCGGAGGCAAACCCGTTCCCTGCGGCGTGCTGCGCTCGATCCTGCGATTCTACCAGGCCGTTCCGCGCCAGGGTCGCTTGGTTTCGGTGCTGACACCGGGCGGCCGATCGTCGTTACGTGGCGCCCGTCGCCATGCCGCCTTCGCCGCCCCTGCCCTACACCGACACCAAGCCGCAGGGGGCGGCGGATTTCTACTTCGCGGTCAACGCAACCTTCCGCTTCCTGCTCGCGCGGGTCGGGCGCGTCGGGTGGGAGCGTTACCTGGGGGATCTCGGCCGCGAGTACTTCGCGCCGGTGAACCGGCAATGGCGGGAGGGCGGTATGCCGGCGGTGGCGCGCTACTGGCGCGCGTTCTTCGCCGCCGAGCCGGGGGCGGAGGTGGAGGTGACCGAGCGGCCGGACCGCGTCGAGATCGCGGTGCGCGCCTGCCCGGCGATCCGGCATCTGCGGGCTGGCGGGCGCGAGATCGTGCGCGAGTATTGCCAGCACTGCCACCTCCTCGGCCGCGCGCGGGCGGAGGCGGCCGGACTGGAGATGCGCCTCGCGGGCGGCGACGGCAGTTGCGTGCACACGTACGCGACGCCGGCGGCCGGGCTGCCGCCGCAGGATCCGGCGGCGATCCGGGAGGTGGCGCCATGATCGGCTGCTACGATTTCTGCGGGCACTACGAGTGGACCTTCGCCTGGCTGGAACGCGCGGGCGGCCCCGCGCTCGTGCGCCGGTACTGGGACGAAGCGATCCACCGCGACAGCCAGCGGCACGCGCGGGAGCTCATCGCACGCGAGGGCTTCGCCGGCATGGCGAAGTACTGGGGCCACACACTGACGGAGGAGTCGCCGGACCTCGGCTTTGCGATCACGGAGCAGCCCGGGGTCTTCCGGATCGACCTGCACGACTGCCCCTCGAAGGGCTTCCTGCTCCGCAACGGCCTGCACCAGTATCCGGATTATTGCGACCACTGCTTCGGCTGGATCGGCCCGCTGATGCGCGAGGCGGGCTTTGTGATCGACCACGAGCACAACCACCGCGGCCAGTGCTGGTGGGAGCTGCGGCGCGCCGGCGCCACCGGCGGACATTCGCCTCCGGGCGAAGTGGCGGGCGGCAAGGACGTGCGCCTGCGGCCGGACTGGACGCCCGTTGATGCGGCGCTCGATCGCTATGTGAAGGCGACGGATCCGGACGCGAAGGCGACCTGAGGAGAAGGTGCAGGCGGTGGTGGACCACTGCGTGTTCGTGGAGAACGACATTGCCTTCCGCTGTCGCGGTGCCGGCGGGGATCGGGCCAGCGCGTGGGTGACGGCGAGCAACTGCACGGTGTACCGGACTTCGCGGGTGTTCCGCCTCGAGGCCGGCGTGGAGAACGTGAAAGGCTTCCACCTCGCGCGCGGCGAGGGCGTGGAACGAGACTTCGATCGCGCGCCCGGCCCGGGCGCGGGCTTTGAGGTGGCGGGTTTGCGGGCGGCTCCGCCACTCGCACCCTGGCCGTACACGGCGCTGCCGGTGGGCTCGGCTGAAGTGGTTGCGGAACGGGCACGATCCGGAGCGGGCTGCCCTCTCGCACCACCAGGGTTGCGAGCCGCACGGCATCGTCGATCACCGCCGGGAAACGGCCGGCGCAACTGATGATCTGCACCAGACCGAAATTTCCGCTGACCTCGATGACGCCGCCGAGCGGATCATCTCCATCCGGCTCCCGCAACGCTGCGTCGAATCCGGCCGCGCGCAGCGCGCCGACCACGGCCCGGAGTTTCGGCAGGTCGGCGCTGACGCCGAGGTCGAGATCGTCGGTCTGCCGCAGGTAGTGATGAGCCGCGAGCGCCACGGCTCCGATCACGACCGCGTCGACTTGATGCCGCGCCAGGACGGCGAGGACATCCTCCGCCGTCTGCAGAAGTTTGTCGGGATCGCTCAGGGCCGCGTTGGTCCCGGCGTGGGCCTCAGCCAAGCGTAGCGATCGCCGAGGGTCAGTGCGGCCACAATCCTCTCGTGCACGGACAGCCGCCGGAGTCGCACCAATTCCCGGGCGCGGACCTGCGCGGCACAGGCGCTGCGACGTGGAGCGGGGCCTGCCGCCTTGAAGGGTGTCGAGTCGTGGGTCATGGGCGCTAAGGCAACCGGACACTCAGGCAGCCCGCCGGCTTCTCAAGCAGGAATTCCCAGCCCCTCGCGCATGGTCCGGCCGAATTCCGGCAGCATCTTCATCACCGCGCCGAAATCGCTGCCGTGGGCGATCAGGCGCGCGCCCTTCTTCGCCAGGGCGGCGATGTCGGCGGCGGTGCCGCTCGGGCGGCCCCAGGCTTTGCCGTGGCGGGCGGCGGCGGCGGCGACGGCGTCCTCGGCCGCGACCAGCTTCGGGTTGGTCCAGTCCATCGGGCATTCGAGCCGCAGTGAGAGATCGCCGGGGCCGATGAAGAGCCCGTCGACGCCGGGCACGGCCGCAATGGCGTCGGCCGCCGCCACGGCGGCGGGAGTCTCGATTTGCACGATCAGGAACGTCTCGGCGTTGGCTTCGGCGGGGTAGCCGGCGGTGCCGGCAAGGTAGAAGTTGTTGTCGAGCCCGGCGCCGTCGAGGCCGCGCTCGCCGAGCGGCGGGAACTTCACCGCGCGGGCGAGGGCGGCGGCTTCGGCGGCGGAGTTGACGTGCGGAATCATCAGGCCGGTGGCGCCGTCCTCGAGCAGGTGATACAGGTCCGTGGCGTGGCGGCTGCCGGTGCGGACGATACAGTCGATGTTGGCGAGGTGATGGTGGGCGATCAGGCGCTGGAGTTCGCGGCGATCCCAGGTGCTGTGCTCGGAGTCGAGCCAGATGGCGTCGAAGCCGGCCCGGGCGGCGTGCGCGGGCAGCATCGCGGTCGGGTAATAGAGGCACGCGATGCGGACGGCCTGGTTCTGGCGGAGACGGGAGCGGATGAGCGAGGGACGCATGGGCGGTGGGCCGCGGCGAGCGCGGCGGAAGGTGGAGCAGGGACGCTGACTGAGGCCCCCTCCGCCGCCAAACTCAATCCGGGAACCGGTGGTACCTGGCATGACCAGCGGGTAACGGTTGCCTCCGCCCGGGCGCCGGCTGCACTCCCGGGTGTTCCCCATGATGTGCACCTCGTTCCCGTTGTTTTCCGCGTGGATTTTCCTGCTCGCGTCCGCCGTTGGCGCGCGGGCGGAGCTCCTGCTGGCGGAGCACGTGGCGCCGCTGCCGTTTGCGCACCAGGGGCCGTTCGTGCGGGCGGGCGACGGCGCGATCTGGGGCGTCGACGAGCGCGGGGCGCTGATTTCGCGCCACGAAGGCCGGAGCTGGGACCGGCGCGAGATTTTCGACGTGAACCGCTTCACCCCAAGCGGGGAGCGGGCGCTGCTGCGGACGAAGGAGGGCGTGATGCTGTTCGCTTTCCTCAACCGGAAGGAGCTGGTCTTCAAGTGGGACGACGCCCAGGGCGGGCCGCTCGAGGGCTGCCGCGTGCCGGTGTATGTGTCGCGCAGCTCCGACGACGGCGCGACGTGGGCGCCGCCGGTGTTGCTGCAGGACGGCTGGTGCGGCGCGGTGCGGCAGATGATCCAGTTGCGCAGCGGGCGGCTGCTGCTCGTCTGCCAGCAGGCGCGCGCCCATCCCGGCCGGCACGTGACGAGCAATTACTACTCGGACGATCTGGGGCAATCGTGGCAGGCGAGCGACGTCATCGACCTCGGCGCCGAGGGCAACTACCGCGATCCGGCGACCGGGCTCAACGCGGGCACGCACGGGGGCGCGATCGAGGGCACGGTGCTGGAGCGGCGGAGCGGCGACCTGCTGCTGCTGTTGCGCGTGCCGCACGGGTGTTTTTTTCAATCGGTATCAAAGGATGGCGCGAGGTGGAGCGCGCCGATCCCCGCGCCGATCGAGGCGAGCGACTCGCCGGGGATGGTCGTCCGGCTGGCGAGCGGGCGGGTGGCGCTGGTCTGGAACCGTTTTCGCGATCCGGTGAAGCGGGCGGGGCGGCGCGAGCAGGTGTCGATCGCGTTTTCGGAGAACGATGGCCTCACGTGGACACTGCCGCATGTAATCGCAGTGCAGCCGGCGCCGCAGGGGAAGCGGGAGTCGACCTTCTGGCTGGGTTATCCGTACGTGTTCGAGCCGGAGCCGGGGCGCCTGTGGATTTCGACCATGCAGGGGCGCTTGAGCGTGACGCTGCGCGAGGCGGACTTCCTCGCGCCGGCGGCGCGGCCGATCGACGGCCCGGCGCTGCGGGTGCTGGCGCTCGGCGATTCGATCACGCGCGGGGCGCGGCCCGGTGTGCTGCCCACGGAGACCTGGGTCGCCCGCGCGCAGGCGTCGCTGCGGGCCGGCGGCATCCCCGCGCACGTGCACCATGTCGGCATCGGCGGCGAGCGCACCGACCAGGCGCTGCTCCGCCTTGAACGCGACGTGGTTTCGCAGCGACCGCACGTCGTCACGGTGATGTACGGCACGAACGATGCCTGGGTTGACGAGGGCCAGACCGCCCCGCGCCTCGCCGAGGCGCCGTACGAGGCCAACCTGCGCGCCCTGGTGCGCCGGTTGCAGGCGGCGGGCAGCCGCGTCGTGCTGATGACGCCCCCGCGGTTCGCCGAGCAGCACCGGCGCAACGGCCTCGGCGAGGACGGCAACGTCCGCCTGGCCGCCTACGCCGAGCGCTGCCGCCGGGTGGCGCGCGAGACGGGTGCAACCCTGGTCGATCATCACGGCGGCTGGGAGGCGGCGCAGGAGGGCGGGCAGGTGCTGCAGGCCTGGACGACCGACGGCTGCCACCCGAATGCGGCCGGCCACGCCGACCTCGCCGCGCGCCTCGTCCCCGCGCTGGCCGCGCTGGCGCGCGAAATGTCCATCTCTCAACCATGAAACTCACGACCGTTCTGCTGCTCCTGGTCCTCCCCGCGGCGCTCTGGGCCCGGCCGCCGGCATCCACGATTGAAGATCGCGTGCTCCTCGGCGCGTCCGCCGCCCCCGCGTCTTCGCGGTCCGCGGCCAGCGAGGTGATCGAGTCCTACATCGTGCGGGCGACGCCGGACAATCCGCGCCACACCGAGGCGGACGTCCTCGTGCGCCGCGACGGGTCGCTGCTGGTGGCGTGGTCGGACTTCTATTCCGGCGCGCGGGACGACGCGCCCGCGCGCATCTCGGCGGCCGAGTCCCGTGACGGTGGCCGCACCTGGGGCCCGCGGTTCACGCTGCAGGAGAATGCCGGCCGCGAAAACGTGATGTCGGCCAGCCTGCTCCGCCTGCGGACGGGCGAGGTGCTGTTCTTCTTCCTGCGCAAAAACTCCACCAGGGATCTCAAGGTGTTCGTCCGCCGCTCGACCGACGACGCCCGCACCTGGGGCGAGCCGGTGCTCGTGACGCAGGACGAGGGCTACCACGTCATGAACAACGCCCGTGTGATTCAACTGCGCTCCGGCCGGCTGCTGGCGCCGGTGGCGTCGACGGCGCAGGTCTGGACGAAGAACGACGCCTTCCGCACCAGCATGTATCTGTCCGACGATGACGGCCGGACCTGGCGGCGGAGCCGCTCCGCGGTGTCGGCGCCGAAGCGCGGCGCGATGGAGCCGGGGCTGGTCGAGCTGCGCGACGGCCGCGTGATGCAGATCATCCGCACGCAGACCGGCTTCATCTGGCGGTCGTTTTCTGGCGACGGCGGCGACACCTGGAGCGAAGCGGAGCCGTGGAATATCGAGGCGCCGGAGGCCCCGGCCACGCTGGCGGCGGCGCCGGGTGCCGGCGACTGGCTGCTGGTGTGGAACCCGGTCGTGGCCTGGGGCAACCCGGAGAAGACGGTGCTCGGCGCCAATCATGGCGGAGCGCGCACGCCGCTGGCGGCGATGGTGTCGCGGGACGAGGGGGCGACCTGGAGCCGGCGGCGCGACCTGGAGGCGAATCCAAAATCCACCTACGCCTACACGAGCATCACCTTTCACGAAGGCCGGGCGCTGCTGACGTATTACGATTTTCCCGTGGGAGGGAAGCTGCTCTCGTTGAAGTTCAAGAGCGTGCCGCTGGCGTGGTTCGGGGAGGGACGATGAGGCGGCGGATGCGAGTGAGGATGGCCGGCACGGTCGCGGGGTGCGCCCTGGCGCTGGGCGTGCCCGGGTGGGCCGCGGAGCGAACCTTCGCCAATCCGTTCGGCATGCACCTGCGGCCGGCGCCGGCGTCGCTGGCGGAGGTCCGGGCACCGGCAATCGTGCGCGAGGCCCCGACGAATGAGATGGGGCTGGTGCGACGGGCGTCGGGCGAGATCGAGTTGTACGGAATCGCCAAGCCGGCGAGCGATGCGGTGACCGTGCTGCGCTCGCGCGATGGGGGGCTCACGTGGTCGGCGCCGGAGATCGCGTTTCCGCTGCCGGGAAAGGCCTATTACGCGATCCAGGTGCTGGAGGCGACGGACGGCGCGCTGCATGCCGTGGTGCATATTCTCGGCCAGGGGCCCGGCGGCTACCGCGGGCGGCGGTACGAGGTGTACCACGCGCGGCGCGACCGCGGGGCGGCGGCGTGGGCGGCGGCCCGGCGCGTGGTGCCGGGCTACGTGGGTTCGATTCGGGGCTTCATCCAACGGCGCAGCGGCCGGCTCGTGCTGGCGGTCGCGCGGGCGATCCCGGAGCGCGAAAAGCCGCCGGCGTCCGGGCCGGATCGCGGGTGGAACGACACCTTCGTTTACACCTCCGATGATGCGGGCGACACCTGGACGCAGTCGCCGGACGTGCTCTCGCTGGTGCTGGCCGGGCCGAACGTCACGCGCTACGGCGCGATCGAGCCGGTGCTGCTGGAGTTGCGCGACGGCCGGACGTGGATGCTGGTGCGCGATCGCGGCGGGCGGTTGTACGAATCGTATTCGCCGGATGGGGCGCGGTGGGCGCCGCTGGCCCGCACGAGGTTTGTGTCGTCGGATTCCCCGGCGGGGCTGCTGCGGCTGCGCGACGGGCGCATCGTGCTGTTCACGAATGCGTGTCAGAACTGGAGCGACCCGCGCAGCTACGCGATGGGCGGGCGCGAGGTGTTGCACGCGGCGATCAGCGCCGACGAAGGACGGACGTGGCGCGGGTTTCGCGAGGTGCTGCACGAAACGGTGGCGACCACGCGGGGCGATCGCGGCACGGCGTATCCGTCGGCGGTGGAGAACGACGCCGGCCGGATCGTGCTGGTGAGCGGGCAGGGCGAGGGTAAGCGGGCGATCGTGCTGTTTGACCCGCGCTGGCTGGAGGAGCGGGAGGTGCGCAGCGATTTTACACGGGGGCCGGTGGACTGGACCCAGTACGGCGGCGGCGGCTTGCGGACGGAGCGGAGGGAAGACGGCGGGGCGGCGCTCGTCATTGCTGCGCCGGCGGAGGGGGCGGCCGGGGGCGCGTCATGGAATTTTCCGGCGACCGAGGCGGGCGAGATCCGCCTGCGGCTGGAGGTGTCCGCCGGGGTGGGCGGTGTGCGGCTGGTGCTCAACGACCACTTCACCCGCGTCGACGATCGGCAGGCGGCGACGCAGGCGGTGGCGACGGTGGCGCTTGATGGGCTCCTTTTCCCGGAGAAGGGCCGATGGCACGAGGTCCGCTTGGCGTGGTCCGCAGTGGCGACGGGCGGCGCGGTCCGGCTTTTTGTGGACGGGCGGGAAGAGGGGCGATTTGCCGCCCAACGGCCGGCGGCTGGTGGCGTGAATTATCTGCGGTTGGATTTACTCGCTGGCGCCGGGGACGACGCCGTGAGCGTCGGGGAGGCGGTGATGCGGGTGGAGCCGTGACGGCTCGGAAGCATGCATGGCGACCCGGCAGGTGATTCACGACCTTTTGGGGGGGGAACTTCTCCCGCCGTGCGCACGGTCACGGCGGTGTGAGCCTGGCCAGGGCGGCCTGGGCGCGGGCCTTGGCGGACTCATCGTGCTTTTCGCGCGACGGCATCGCGAGCCCGGTGGAGAAGGCGGCGCGCGCCTTGGCGGGCTCCGCGGCGGCCAGGTAGGCGAAGCCCAGTTCGAGGTGGTGCTTGAGCTGGCCGGGTTCGAGGGCAACGGCGCGCTCGAGGTGGCGGATGGCCTCAGCGGTCGAGGCCGCGGGCAGGCCACCGTAGAAGACCTTGACGATCCAGCGGGCCGTGGCGCCGAGGTCCGCCACTTCGTAATGCCACCGCCCGAGCACATGGTGCGCCCAGGCGTAATTGGGATCGAGGGCGAGTGCCTGGTCCGCCTGTTCGCGCAGGAGGCGGGAATAACGCACCTTGTCGCGCACGCCGCTGAAGACGGCGAGTTTGCCGAGGCAGATGGCGACCGAAAGGACGTTCTCCGCGTTGGTGGGTTCGAGCGCGGCGGCGCGGCGGGCGTGGTCGAGCGCACGTTCGACGGACTGCCGCTTTTCGTCGGCGGTGGGCAGTTCGACGACCAGGTCGGAGTACTGGCGGGCGATCTTCTGGTGCAGAAAGGCATCGTCCGTGCGGTGGGGCAGCGCCGCGAGCAGGAGGTCCAGGGCGCGCCGGGTCTCCAGCCGGGCTTCGGCAGCCAGAGCCTCGCGCACCAGGTCCGCCGGTCCGGCGGAAACGACCGGGGACGCGGTGAGGGCCAGGGCGGTGAGGCGGAGGAATAGGAGACGTGGCATGAGACGAGGAGTAGTACGGGCGAAGCGCGGCGGCGGGTGCATCCGGCCCCAAGCGGCCCCTCTGCGCGGGGTGAGCACTCGCTCACAACGGCGCTGGCCAGGCACTTGCACGGACCGCAACTCCAGGGACCACTCGCTCGCGCTCGTGGCTGCAACCCAGCGAACGCTCGCTCACGTTTGGGGCTGCGACTGCGTCGGACCCCGGCACACGCGCGTGGCTACGGTGGCGACCAGACACCGGGGATGGCGGCGTGGCATTTCGGGCAACGGCCGTCGGGTGTCAGGTGGTAGTCGCTGATCTGCCAGCCCCGCCGGGCGATGAGGCGGGTGTGGCAGTGCGGGCACCAGGTGTCTTCCCACGGACCCACGTGGCCGGGGATGTTGCCGACGTACACATACCGCAACCCTGCCGCCACGCCGGCCTCGGCGGCCCGCAGCAGCGGGCGCAGCGTGGTGCGGGGCACGGCCGTCATCCGGTAATCCGGGTGGAAGGCCGTGACATGCCACGGGAGATCGCGGCTGACGGAGGCAAGGAAGGCGGCGGCGTCGCGCAGTTCGATCTCGTCGTCGTTGAAGCCGGGCACGAGGAGGGTGACGATTTCGAGCCAGATCCCGCGCCGATGGACCTCCCGGATGGCGGTGCGCACATGATCGAGGGAGCCGCCCAGGGTGCGGTAACGGAGTGCATCGAAGCCCTTGAGGTCGATCTTGCAGGCGGCGAGGCGGGGGCCGAGGAGGTCGAGGACTTCGGGGGTGGCGTTGCCGTTGGAGACGATGGCACAGGCGAATCCGGCGGGCTGCGCAAGGCGGAAGATCGCGTCCGCCCACTCCGCGGTGATGAGGGGTTCGTTGTAACTGGAGACCACGATTCGGGCGCCGGAGCGACGGGCGAGGGCGACGATCTCCTCCGGCTGGATGAGGTGGACGGCGCCGGAGGACACCGGGTCGCGCAGCGCCTGGCTGGTGACCCAGTTCTGGCAGTAGGCGCAGTGAAAATCGCAGCCGAGCATGCCGAAGGTGAGGGCGGTCGCGCCGGGAAACACGTGGTAGAACGGCTTCTTTTCGACCGGGTCGCACTGCAGGCTGTTCACGTATCCAAACGGAACCTGCAGTTGCCCGCCGTGGTTGAATCGCACGCGACAGACCCCGCGCCGCCCCTCGGCCAGCAGGCAACGGTGACCGCAGGCGAGGCAGCGCACGCGCCCGTTTTCCGCCCGGGCCAGGGCGCCGGGCACGGTGTGGGCGTCGAGGAGCTTGGCCAGCGTGGGATTGACGGCAGGGAGCCCGGCGGCGGGAGCGGGGTGGGCGACCATGGGAGGTCCTCCGGAAGGTGGTTCAATATTAGCTGGACACGGGGTGGTGTCAAAGCGCCTGCAAACACCCCGGCGGCGGAGATCGCGATTGCGGCGGGGCGGGGAATGCCGCGAGCCTGCCCCTTCCTTGATCGCGGGGCCGGAGCGGCCGCGTGGCCGCGGAGCACCTTTTCCTCATGAGTGACATCTCTCTTCCCGAACCGCGCCGCGACGGCGGTGCGTCGATCGAATCGGTGCTGCAGCGCCGCCGTTCCGTGCGGGAATACCGCCCCGAGCCGCTGGCGCTGGCCGACGTGGGCCAGCTCCTGTGGTCGGCGCAAGGGGTGACGGCGGCGGACGGCAGGCGCACGGCGCCTTCGGCGGGCGGCACGTATCCCCTCGAGACGTACCTGGTGGCGGGAGCGCTGGAGGGGCTTTCCCCCGGGGTCTACCACTATCGCCCGGGGGAGCATGCCCTGGTGGCGACGGTGGCGGGCGATCTGCGCGGGCCGCTGGCGGCGGTGTCGATGAACCAGGAGTGCGTGCGGCTGAGTGCGTGCTCGATCCTGTTCGCCACGGTGGTGGCGCGGACGGCGGCGAAGTACGGCGGCAGTGCGGTGAGCTATGTCGACATGGAGGCGGGGCATGCGGCGCAGAATGTGGCGCTGCAGGCGGTCGGGCTGGGGCTTGGGACGGTGATGATCGGGGCGTTCGACGAGGCCGGACTGCGGGCGCTGCTGCAACTCCCGGCGGACCACCACCCGCGGTATTCGGTGGCGGTGGGCCGGCCGCGGTGAGGCGGTCGGGCGCGGATGTGTCGCCGGAGGCGACCGTGCGCAGGAGCTGGCGGGCGAGGCTGGCGCCTACGCCCGCGCTCCCACGGTTTTCTGCTTTGCGCCGGCGGGAGGGTGGGGCGAACTTGCCGCGGATGCCTGTCGAACCGATCCGTTACTTTCACCGCTATTCCGGCCAGATCGAGACCGAGGAGATCTTTGGCGAGGGGTGGTTGCGCTTCGCCTACGAGAACCCGGCGGGGCGGTTCTTCGTGTGGCTGGTGGCGCGGCGGGTGTTTTTCTCCCGGTGGTATGGGCGGCGGATGAACAAGAAGGAAAGCGCCCAGCGCGTGCTGCCGTTCATCGCCCGGTACAACCTCGACATCGAGGAGTTCGCCCGGTCGCCCTTCGAGTACAAGACCTTCAACGAGTTCTTCTACCGGGCCCTCAAGCCGGGCACGCGTCCGATCGTCGCGGGGGAACGGGTGGCGGTGCTGCCGGCCGACGGCCGGCATCTGGCGTTTGCGGACGTCGACGCGGCGGAGGGGTTTTATGTGAAGGGCTGGAAGTTCACCCTGGCTGAACTGCTCGCCGACGCCGCGCTGGCGGCCCGGTTTGCCGGCGGGGCGATGGTGATTTCGCGGCTGTGTCCCGTGGACTACCACCGCTTCCATTTCCCGGTGGCGGGCGCGCCGGGAGAAGCGCGGCGCGTGACCGGCTGGCTCTACTCGGTGAGTCCGGTGGCGCTGCGCCGGCGGGTGCGTTACCTGGTGGAGAACCAGCGTGAGGTGACGGTGATCGAGAATCCGGTCTTTGGATCCGTGGCGATGATCGAGGTCGGGGCGACCAATGTCGGGAGCATCATCCAGGACTTTGTGCCTGGCCGGGCGGTGGACAAGGGGGCGGAAAAAGGGATGTTCGCCTTTGGCGGGTCGTGCGTGATCACGCTGTTCCGCCGCGGGGCGATCCGGTTCGAGGCCGATCTGCTCGCGCACAGCGCGGAGCAGCGCGAGGTCTACGCCCGGATGGGCGACCGGCTGGGCGAGGCACCGTAGCCGGGGGACGAACTCGGCGCTTGCGCCGCTCCGGGGCGCGCGCGAGCGTCGCCGCACCCTGGACCGCCGCTCGGGTGGTGGAATGGCATACACAGGAGTCTTAGAAGCTCCCGCCGCAAGGCTTGCGGGTTCAAGTCCCGCCCCGAGCACCACACGTCCCAGCACGGCTCAAGGCCGCAACCCAAGGACCCGCCCGGCTGACATCGTTCCTCGTGCTCGACACGAGAACGAGAAAGAGAACGAGGAACGAGAACGATGAAATCGTCGCGAAGAAACACGATCCGGAGAAGCTGCGGCCGCGTGGCCGCCGGCCCGCTCACCAGCGGAGGCCGAGGGCGAGGAGGCGGGCGGTGAGGGCGCCGCGGAAACGGGTCCGCCGCGCGTGGCGTTCGATGGTGGCGGAGTCGTCGGCGCGCGGGCCGTGGAAGCGCGCCCGGACGCGCCGCATCTCCTCCGCGCCGACGGTGTGGATGGCCTGCGAGGTCTTCTGCTCCGCGTGCACCCGGAAGGCCCCAAGGAAATACGGCACCCGGACCAGCCGGCAACCGGCCTGCTGGAAGCGGGCGAGCAGGTCCCAGTCCAGGGCAAACTGATACGTGGGGTCGATGCCGCCGGCGCGCTCCCAGGCCCGTCGGCGCCAGAACATCGTTTCCTGCGGGACATAGTCGATCCATTCCAGCGTGGCCGGATCGTGCGGCGGCATGATCCAGCGGCCGACTTCGCGGTCCGCTTCGTCGATGATGATCCGGTGGCCGTAGATCAGGTCGACCTCCGGATGGGCGGCAAAGTACTCCGCCACGAACCGCAGGGTCCCGGGGGCGAGCAGGTCGTCGGAATTCAGCCACGCCATGACATCATCCGGCCCGAGGTCCCCTTCGACGTGGGCGAAACCGCGGCGGATGGCGTCCGCCTGGCCGCGATCCGGCGCCGACTCCCAGTGCCGCAACTGTGCGGCGTGGCGGGCGATCAGCGCGGGGCTGCCGTCCTTCGAGCCGCCATCCTGGACGACGTAAAGAAGGTTCGGATACGCCTGATCGAGGACGCTGCGCAGCGTGCGTTCGAGAAACTGCTCCTGGCCGTAACTGGGCGTGACCAAGGCGATTCGCGGCAGGGTGGCGCCGGAGCGGGCGGCTCCGGGCAGGCGGGGATCCCAGGCCAGCGGTCGCGGGGCGTAGTGGCGGAGGACGCCGATTTGCATCCAGTAGTCCTCCACCACCCGGCGGAAGAGCCACTGCTCCAACGGGCGCCGGACCTTTTCCCGGCCCCAGGCTTCCGCCGCGATCCGCAGCTTGCGCAGGCCGGCGGTGGCCGACGTGCTCTCGGCGAGCAGTTGCTGGATGACGGCCTCGCGTTGTTGCAGACCCTCGCTGAGCGACTGGATCACGGCTTCCTTGTCCGCCAGCAGCCGGCCGTAGTGTTTGGCGTTTTCGAGGTCGTGCAAACCGGCGGCGCGGTTGGCCTGGGTGCGCTTCAGTTCCGCCAGTTCCTCGTCGCGCAGTTTGAGGAGGGCCTCGAGGTTGCGGATGTGGACGAGTTGATCGGAGATCGCCTGCGCCGCCCGCGCGGCGTCGGTCGGAAGGGCGGCAAAGGTCTGGTCGAGGACGGCCTTGTCGGCCTTGAGGGCATTGTTCTCCGCCTGGAAGTGCTTCACGTGCCCGTCGAGCACGAGGATGGTCTGCAGGCGCTCGTCGCAGGCGGCGCGCAGCTCGACCACGGCCTGGTGTTTTTCCTGGATGGCGGCGTCCTTCTCGCGGGCGAGTTCGGTGAGCTCCTCCAGCTTGTGCTGCCGGGCGAGGTGGTCGGCGCGCGAGTCGCGGTAGCGGGCGGCGGCGGCGGCAATCAGGGCGAGCTGGTCGGAGGAGGGGACCGTGGGCGGCAGGCTGCATTCCCGCACGGCGAAAGGTGCCGTCGGGTGGTCGAGGATGGCGTCCGCCGCGGCGGCGACTTCGGCGACCGGGATGGCGCCGAGGCAGGGGGCGTCGCCGAATGCGCAGTCCCAACCGCAGCCGAAGCAGGGCAGGGGATGCACCACCGCGGCGCCCCGCGCCGCGGCGGGGACGAACCGCGGCCAGGTGCCGCCGCCGAAGATGCCGAGCACGGGAATGCCGGTCGCGGCCGCGAGGTGCATCGCGCCGGTGTCGTTGCCGACGTAAAGGGCGGCACCGGCGAGCAGGGCGGCGAGCACGGCGAGCTCGCCGTCGCGGCCGAGCCAGAGGCCGGCGGCGCCCGCCATGTCGGCGAGGTGGGAGCGTTCGCCTTCGTGCCCGACGAGCAGGGCGGGGAGGCCGTGCCGCTCGCGCAGGTGGGTGATGACGGCGGCAAACCGTTCGGCCGGCCAGGTCTTGAGACGGACGTTGGCGAAGCCGGCCGCGGCACAAACCACGTAGCGCCCCCGCTGGAGTCCGTGGGCGGCGAGAATCGGATCGGCGGCGGAGGCGGGCGGAGCAAGGACGGGCGGCGTCGGCGGGATGGGGCGGCCGGCCAGGGCGGCGGCGAGGCGGAAGCCGCGGCGCCAGTCCGGTTCCTCGGCGGGCGCCTCCACCGATTCGGCGAACACCCCGGCGGACACGATGCCGAGCTGGACGCGCAGGTGGGTGTCGAAAAAAGCGTCGACGGTCTCCGCCCCGAGCGCGAGGCGGCGGGCGCCCGGAGCGCCGGCGGCGAGCACGATCTCCAGCCAGTTGCGGCGTGAGGTCGCGGCTGCGACCACCTCGGGTTGCAGGGCGGCGACCGACTCCCGCAGGCGCGCGAGTTCCGCCGGATTGGCGTCGGGGCGATCGGTGAAGGGATCCAGGCAGGTGGGCAGCCATTCGATGCCCGGGCGATCAGGGGCGGCGGGCACGAGCAGGCCCGCGAGGTCGAGGTAGGCGCGCCGGATCACGACGGCCAGGCGGGTGCCGGGCCAGGCCGTGCGCAGCGCCTGCAGCGCCGGGGCGAAGAGCACGAGGTCGCCGAGCGTGTCGACCTTGAGAATCAGGGCGGCGCGCGGCGGGGTCATGGGGCGGGCTGCAGTTCGGCGCGGACCAGCCGCGCGGCGCGCCGGCGCTGGTCGGGCGGCGGCAGCGCGAAATCGGTGGCGGCGCTGAGCTCGAGGGTCTGGCCGGTGTCGGAGGCCGCGACCGGCAGGAGAATCGTCGTGTACGAGCCGGGTGGCAGGGCCTGATCGCGGCGGGCGCCGTCGGGGAGCGGCTGGAGCCGTGCGGCGAGCCGCCCGGCACCCTGGCCATGCCAGTCGGGGTATTCGATCTTCAGCGACAACACGCGGCGGCCGCCCGGGGGGAGGTCGATTTCGGCGCGTCGCTCCAGCCAGCCGTCCTGGTCGATGCCGCGCGCCGGGAGGCGGGCGGTGCCGGCGGTGCCGTAGTCGAAGGTGTGGGTGGGCAGGGCGGGGAACACCTCGAGCAGCTCGAGGCGGGCGCCGACCGGGCGGTCATCCTTCTGCGGCAGAGCGCCGTGGTGGGTGAAGCGGAGCGCCACGCGCGTCGCCGCGGCGGCGGCGGGCGCGGGCAGCAGCCAGTCGAAGCCGCCGATGGCCGCGGGTACGCTGTACTCGCGCTCGCCGACGGTGGCGATCATCCGGCCGCCGCCGAGGGGCGCGCCGGGCAGTTCGGGGATGAAGCCGCGCACCCGCACCACGCCGCCGGCGGGGGCGCCGCCGAGCACGAACTCGCTCTCCGGCGAGAGCCAGCCATCCTCATAGATGCCGGCGTACTCCAGTCCCCGTGCGAAGAGCAGATCGTCGGGGAACACGGTCAGCCGGGTGGGTCGCGCGAGGGCGGCGAGTTCGGCGGCGGACAGCGCGGAGATGTCGCGGCCGTAGGCGACCAGCTTGCGCGAGTCGAGCGGCACCATGGTGTTGTAGAGCGACTGCAGGCCGGAGCGCCGGAAGGGGAACTGCACCGGAGTCTCGTTGAAATCGATCGCGAGGTAGGCGGCGCCGTCGCGGAAGACGGGGCGGACCGGCCCGACGATGCGGTTGACCGCGCCGTTGCCCGGGAAGGCGAGGGGCACCGGCGTCTCGCCGAGGATGCGGGAGCCGGGCGACCAGCTCGTGTGGCCTTCGCCCATGAAGGTCTTCGAGGCGAGGATGCGGAGGTAGAATTCCTGATCCGGGCGTTCGACGCGCAGCAGCAGGAAGCGACCCAAACCGGTGATGTCCTGCTTTTTCGTATACGGGTCGGCCTCCTGCTGGTAGATGGCGATGCGGTTGCGGTCGCCGAGGTAGTAGTGGTTGCCGCGGCCCGTGTGCATGAACACGAGGTGATTGCGGACGGTGTCGGCGGGGAGGAGCTTGAAGAACCCGGCGGGTGGCTTGGCGGGGGGTTCGCGCAGCTTGTTGAAGAGACCCAGCGCGGGGTCGAGCACGAGGTAGGCGTCGGTGGCGCCGGCGCGGCCGAAGTCGAGCGCGGGGGCGCGGAAGGTGGTGTCAAAGAGCGAGTGGGTGCGCACGGTGGCCTCGTCGCGCTGCGCGAGCATGGCGCGGGTGCGCATAAGGTCGTCGAACTTCGGGTGCATCCCGACGAGGGTGTCGCCGAGGCGCTCGAACTCGATTGGGGCGATCTGCTGGTAGTAGTCGCGCGAGAGGTAGCGCAGGTCGGTGCCGCGGAGTTCGAAGGCGGCGACCTTGGCGGCGACGAGGTTGTTGATGTCGGTGAGCAGGCGGGTGCCGGGGGCGACGGGCGGCGTCTGCGTGCCGAGGACGGAGGCCAGTTTGGCTTCGGTGAGGCCGCCGGCCTTCTCGCCCTGCGAGACGCTGGTGTAATGCAGGGCGGTGGGGGCGCAGCAGGCGGCGGCGGCGAGCACGGCGAGCGGGGCGGTGACGCGTGCGCCGGGCAGTCGCAGGAGGGCGGCGGCGAGCGCGGCGGCGAGCGCCGGCTGCAGGAACATGGCGATCTTGTAGAGGCCGAAGTCGTTGCCCGAGGTCATCAGGCGGATCGCGAGGAGGAACTGCACCAGCAGCAGCACGCTGGCGGGCACGGCGCGGACCGATTCGCGGGCGGCGGTGACCAGCGCCACGGCCAGGGCGAGCGTGCCGGCCACGATGGTGAGCGAGGTGTACGGCTCCGGGTAGTTAACCGCCAGCGGCATCAACCCGAAGAGGTTGGCCAGCCCCGTCGGGATCATGAAGTAGGGGAAGAGGGAAAGGGAGAGATCGACGCTGCGGAAGCCCGAGCCCATCTGCAGCATGATGGTGAAGACGTACGAGAGCACGTTGGTCCGCAGCAGCACGATCACCCCGGCGATGCCATAAAGGAACAGGCTGATGCGCACGTGCGGGAAAGCGCGGCGTTGCCACGCCTCGACCCCGGCGCAGGCCGCCCCGGCGAGCACCGCGAACGCCGTCACTTCCGGATAGAACACGGCGAGCGCCGCGCCGAGCAAGGCCAGCACCGCGACCGGGGCGACGAGATGCCGTCGCGCCGGCGGCAGCCGCCCGGTGAGAATCGCCGCGGCCGCCAGCAGCAGACCCAGCCCGCCGACCTGCGCGATGAGCTGGTAGAGCGTGCCAAGCATGAACAACGGGCTCGCCGCGAGCAGTCCCATGGCGAGCCAGGCGCGGCGCCGCCACCGGCCGTGATGCAGGACGAGCGCCGCGGTGGAAAAGAGCTGGATCAGCCCGAGGCCGAGGATGACCGGCATGAAGAGCCGCAGGGCCTTTACTCCCGTGATCGAGGAAAACCACGCGAGGGTGAGCTCGCTGCCGAAGCGCATCAGCCCCGGCACATGCATGAACCAGTAATACTGGGTGATGTCCTTGCCGGCGAGTTCCTCCAGCGTCGGCACGCGCCAGAAGCCGAAGTCCTTGAACCGCTCCGCGGCCAGGGCATAGTTGACGAAGTCGTCGTTGACGTAGCTCAGCCAGTCGAAGTTGAAGCGCAGGTGCGGCCAGCCGGTCCAGGCCAGCGACAGCACGGCGATGACCAGAAACGGCCGCAGTGCCCGCCCGGGGTAGACGGGTCGGCGCCAGCGCAGCACGAGCCCGGCCGCGATCCCGAGGACGAGCGTGAGCGGCCACGCAAAGGTGCGCACCGGCAGGTCGAACTGGTTCAGCACCGTGGTGGCGAGGAGAACCACTGCCAGCCCGACCGCCGGCGCCAGCAGCCAGGCGCGCAACACCCCGCCCCGCCAGCGGCAAAGCGCCAGCGCCCCCCGCCCGACGAGGGCGAGGTACGCGACGAAGAGGAGGGAGAGGGCCAGGGCCGGCATGAACCGCGGAGCATGTCGGGGCCGGAACGCGACTGCCGAGAAAATTGTTCGCCCGGGCCGGTTGCACTTTGGCGCGAAGTTCTCACCGTCACCGCGACCCCCTCCCTTGCGTCATCCGGCCGTGCTTCGCGACTTCCCCTCCCCCCCGCGTACCCTCCGCTCCTTCGTTCGCCGCCTGGCCCTGCCGTGCCTGGTGCTCGGCGGCGGCGGCAGTCCGGTCCTCGTTGGTGCGCAGGACTTGGCTCCGGCGGCGGTGAGCTTTCGCCAGAAGGTGCAACCGATCCTCGACAAGTACTGCTACGACTGCCACGGCAACGGGTTGAACAAGGGAGGGGTGACCCTCGACGAGTTTGCTTCGGACGCGGAGTTGCTCGGCAAGTCCACCCTCTGGCATGCCGCCCTGAAGAACGTGCAGGCCGGCCTGATGCCGCCGCGCGAGGAGGGGGTGGCCCCGCCGAGCGCCGTCGAGGTCGCGACCCTGGTCAACTGGATCAAGTACGAGGCCTTCGCGATCGACCCGCGGGATCCCGACCCGGGACGCGTCACGACCCGGCGGCTCAACCGCGTCGAGTACCGCAACACGATCCGCGACCTGATGGGGGTCGACTTCAACAGCGAGGTGGAGTTTCCGCCGGACGACAGCGGCCATGGCTTCGACAACAACGGCGATGTGCTCACGCTCTCGCCGCTCCTGCTCGAGAAGTACCTTGCGGCGGCCGAAAGCATCGTCGAACAGGCGGTGCCGAAGGTGGCCCGCGAAATGCGCGTGCAGAGCGCGACGGGGCGCGAGTTCCGGGCGGAACGCGGTCCGGGCGGCGGCGACCAGCTCAACGCGCGGCGGGCGGTGACGGTGGCGCGGACCTTCACCGTGGACCGGGCGGATCGGTATCGGGTCAGCCTTGAACTGGAGTCGCGCGGCTCGTTCGACTTCGACCCGAGCCGCTGCCGCCTGATCGGGCGGATCGACGGAGAGGAGAAGTTCGTCGAGGAGATTGCCTGGTCGGAGCGCCGTCCGATCCGGCACGAGTTTGAGGTGCAGTGGCGGCCGGGCCGGCATGTGGTTTCTTTCGAGGTGGTGCCGTTGCCGTCCGCCGCGGGGGGGGGGCCGGAGGGCGGTGCCTCCGCGACGCGGAATGCGCCGGGGTCGACGAGCGTGACGATGCGCGTGAACGCGGTCACGGTGCGCGGGCCGCTGAGCCCGGAGCACTGGAAGGCGCCGGCCAACCATGCCCGGTTCTTTCCGCGCGGTCCGGCGCCCGCGGAGGCGGCGGACCGCGATCGTTATGCGACGGAGCTGCTCCGCGACTTCGCCACCCGGGCATTTCGCCGGCCGGTGGAGGAAGCGCGGGTCGCGCAACTCGTCGGCCTGGCGGGCCGGGTGTACGCGGAGCCGGGCCGGACCTTCGAGGAGGGGATCGGCCGGGCGATGATGGCGGTGCTGGCCTCACCGCGCTTCCTGTTTCGCGTCGAAGCCCCGGCTCCCGGGGGGGAGGCTTCCGACCGCCACCCGCCGATCGACGAGTACGCCCTGGCTTCCCGGCTCTCGTATTTCCTGTGGTCGACGATGCCCGACGCGGAGCTTTTCGGGCTCGCGCAGCGCGGCGAACTCCGGCGCCAGCTCGGGGCCCAGGTGAAACGCATGGTGGCCGATCGCAGGGCGCAGGAGTTTGTGCGCCACTTCACCGGCCAGTGGCTGCAGGCGCGCGACGTGGAGTCGGTGCCGATCAACGCCCGTGTCGTGCTCGGCCCCGACGCCCCGCGCAACCGCGACGGGCGCGTGGAGTTCGACAGCGCCTTCCGCAAGCTGATGCGCAGCGAGACCGAGCGCTACTTCGACCACGTGCTGCGCGAGGATCGCGACCTCGTGGAGCTGATCGACTCCGATTACACCTTCCTCAACGAACGCCTCGCGCGGCACTATGGCGTGCCGGGCGTGAGCGGGGACGAACTGCGGCGGGTGCAACTTCCGCCCGGCAGCCCGCGGGGCGGCATCCTCACGCAGGGCACCATCCTCACCGTGACCTCGAATCCCACCCGCACGTCGCCGGTGAAGCGCGGCCTCTTCATCCTGGAAAACATCCTCGGCACGCCGCCGCCGCCCGCCCCGCCGGACGTGCCGGAGCTGGAGGAGGCGCGCAAGGAGTTCCAGGGGCGCGAGCCCAAGCTCAGCGAGATGCTCGCCGTGCATCGCGCCAACAAACTCTGCCACTCCTGCCACGCGCGCATGGACCCGCTCGGCCTCGCGCTGGAGAACTTCAACGCCCTCGGGGGCTGGCGCGACACGGACGCCCGCCAGCCCATCGAGCCGGCGGGGCAGCTCGTGACCGGCGAAAAATTTGCGGACGTGCGCGAGCTCAAGCGGGTGATGGCGCGGGAGCGGCGCGCGGACGTTTACCGCTGCCTCACCGAGAAGGTGTTCACCTACGCGCTGGGGCGTTCGGTCGAACCCCACGATGCGCACACCATCGATGCCATCACGGACCGGCTGCTGCAGGGCGGGGGCCGCATGTCGCTGCTGCTCCTCGGCGTCATCGAGTCTCCGGCCTTCCAGAAGCAGCGCCGCCCGGTCGCGGGCGAGGCGTTGTCGCACGCGGGACCGCGCTGAGTTGAAATCCGCGCTAGACGAACCGCCTTCCCCTCGTACCGTTTTCCCACCCACCCACCCGCCCCATGAACGTTCCCGTTTCAGTCTCCTCCGGTCGCGCCGCGCAACGTCACCAGTCCCTGAGCCGGCGCCAGTTCCTCCGCGGGGTGGGCGCCTGCGTGTCGCTGCCGTTCTTCACCTCGGGTCTGCGCGCGGGGACGACGGCCGCGCCGGGCGCCGCCACGGGCGCGGGCAGTCTGGCCACCACCCCCTCGGGCGCGCCGCTGCGCATGGCCTTTGTCTATTTCCCCAACGGCGCCCACCAGGACTACTGGTGGCCGCAGGGCGAGGGCGCCGACTTCGCGCTCGGGCGCACGATGCAACCGCTGACGCCTTACCGGGGCGCGCTCCAGGTGCTCGGCGGGCTGGATCACAAGAACGCGACTGCCGGCAACGACGGCGCCGGGGATCATGCGCGGGCCAACGCCACCTTCCTCACCGGCGAACGCGCGCGGAAGACCGACAGCACCGACATTCGCGTCGGCATCTCGGTCGACCAGGTGGTGGCGCAACGCGTCGGGCACGTGACGCGCTTCCCGTCGCTCGAGCTGTCGTGCGATGCGGTGCGCAAGTCGGGCCGTTGCGATTCCGGCTACTCCTGCGCCTACCAGTACAACCTCTCGTGGGCGTCGCCCTCGACGCCGATGGCGCCGGAGTCGAATCCGCGGCTGGTGTTCGAGCGCCTGTTCGGCGCCGGCAGCCCGGCGGAGCGTCGGGAGAATTTCCGCCGCCGGCAGCAGACCCAGAAATCGCTCCTCGATTTTGTGCTGGAGGATGCGCGGGCGTTGCAGCGGCAGCTCGGGCGGCGCGATCAGCAGAAGCTCGACGAGTACCTGACGGGCGTGCGTGAAATCGAGCAACGGATCGAGCGCGCGGAGCGGTTCGGGGATCTGCCGATGCCGGAGGTGGACACCCCGGCCGGCATTCCCGCCAACTATGGCGAACACATGAACCTGATGTACGATTTGCTGGCGATGGCGTTCGAGACCGACTCGACGCGGGTCGCCACACTCCTGCTGGCGGGCGATGGCAGCAACCGGGCGTATCCGCAAATCGGGATCCCCGAAGGGCATCACTACTGCTCGCACCATCGCAACGACCCCGCGTTGATGGAGAAGATCGGGAAGATCGACCTCTACTACATGGAGCACTTTGCGCGCTTCCTGGGGAAGCTCTCGGCCAGGAAGGACGTCGACGGCCGATCCGTGCTGGACAACTCGATGATCGTGTACGGCTGCGGCAATTCCGACGGCAACCGGCACACGCACCACAACCTGCCGATTGTCCTGGCGGGTGGAGGAGGCGGCACGCTCACGCCGGGTCGTTACGTGCGGTTGGGCGGCGAACCGATGAGCAATTTGTTTTTGAGCATGATCGATCGGATGGGGGCCACCGGTGTCACCCGCCTGGGCGATTCCAGCGGCCGGCTCGCCCGGATCTGAAGGGGCGCGCGGGCCGTTCGTTTCCGGCTTCGCGGCGCGGACCTTACCCGTTAAATCCGGGGGAGTGAAAACGTGCCACGCCGTCGTTGCGGCCCTGTTCCTGGGGGCGGCATCGGTGGATGCGGTTGGGGCGGTCGGGGCGCCGCCGATCGTGGCGGCGGTGGCCGAAGGCGCGCAGCAGCAACTGCTGCGGATGACCGATTTTCTCGACACGATGCTGCCGGGCACTCTGGGCGCGAGGAATCTGACCCTGCACCTCACGCCGAAGTGGGCGGATTTCCGGGATCGGGAGTTCATCCGGCTGCCGCTCGAGGTGCGCTACGGGGTGGGAGAACACCTGGACGTCCTGGGCGGCTTCACGCCCTTCGGGGCCAATCCGATCAATGCGGGACGGGATCGACGGTGGGGCCTGGGCGAGACCCGGGTCGGGGTGCGGTACGACCTGGGACCGGCCTGGGGCTTCTGGGATGACACGACGGTGGGGGGCGAGGTGCGGGTGCCGCTGGGGCGGCCGCCGCGGGCGCTGAACGACGGTTATGCGCACGTGAAGCCGTTCCTTTCGACCGAACACCGGCCGCGTGCATGGCGCCACCTCCGGGTGTATGGAAACCTGTCCTACGATCGCAGCGTCGTCCTGCGCCTGCGGGCGGCGCCGGGACCGGAGGTCGTGCGCCGCCAGGTGCTCGAGGTCGTGCCGGGTCTGCTTTACAAGCCCAAGGCCTGGGGCGGACTGGTGGAGTACCGATGGCGCGTCCTGCGCGAACCCGCGGCGCAGTTTCACGTGCACGAGGCCCGTGCCGGGGTCGTGTGGGAAGTGCCGCCGGAACGCAGTGCGCGGTGGCGACTGCCCGGGAACTGGCAGATCGAGGCGGCGTACCGGCACGAGTTCACCGGCGAGCGCGGCCGCGATCCGGACTCCGGCGTCGTCACGCGGGTTACGTGGCGCACGACGCTGCGCGGCGTGCGGCCGGCGATCAACGGCGGGGCGGGCGCGCCGCCGCGGTGAGGCGGGGCGATTGGCGGCAGGGTGAAGCAGATCGCGGAGGCGACGACGGGGTGCCATCGCGGCGTCGAGCTGAACCCGCCGAGCAGGCCGATGACCGGGACCAGCGTCCGCATCGGTGCGAGTGGCGCGGTGTTCAACCTGCGCCGGCGGGATGGGAGCAGTGGCGTGAGCGAAGGGGGCAGGTTCCACCCGCACCCTTGAATCGCCGGCGGGTCCATTCCCCGTGGCTTGCCACGTTCGTTCCGGCGATTCC
>CAZDGC010000087.1:16083-29938 GCA_964504885.1 uncultured Opitutus sp. | reverse complement strand
CCTAAACAAAAAAAGGTCATGAGCCTTTGGGCATACGGCACCGGCGGAGTGTCACCTATTTTTTTCGGCGCGAGGGCCGGGATGAGGCGGGGATTGAGTGGCGCGTGATCACCTCCCCCCCCATGGCACCTCGCTCCCGCGCGTCGCGCGTCCCCGGCTTCACCTTGGTAGAAATCATGATCGTGGTCGTGATCATCGGTCTGCCGGCCGCCGCGCGCATTTGGCTCTCCTTTTGCCGTGAACCGGCCCAGCGTGCGGCATGGAAAAGCGTCCGTTCGATCAGCTCGGCCTCTCGCCGGAAATCCTCAAGGCTGTCGCGAAGCTGGGTTTCGAAGAGGCCTCGCCCATCCAGACCGCCGTGATTCCGGTGGCGCTGGCCGGGCGCGACGTGGTGGGGCAGTCCGCCACCGGCTCCGGCAAGACGGCAGCGTTTGCGATTCCGGCGATTGAACGGGTGGATTCGCAGCGCCGGGCCGTGCAGGTGCTCGTGCTGTGTCCGACACGGGAGCTGGCGGTGCAGGTGGCGGAGGAGACCGGACGGCTGGCGGCCTTCACGCGGGGCGTGCGCGAGGTGCCCATCTATGGCGGCCAGAGCTACGATCGGCAGTTCCGCGCCCTGGAGGCCGGTGTCCAGATCGTCATCGGCACGCCGGGCCGCGTGCAGGACCACCTCGATCGCGGGACCTTGCGCCTCGAGGCACTGCGGCTGGTGGTGCTCGACGAAGCCGACCGCATGCTCGACATGGGTTTCCGCGAGGACATCGAGCGCATTCTCGCGGCCACCCCGCCCGGGCGGCAGTTGCTCTTCTTCTCGGCCACAATGCCGCGCGCCATCCAGGAGTTGATCCGGCGTTTCAGCCGCGATCCGGCCTGGATCAAAATCGAATCGGTCGCCCAGAACGCCCCGCAGGTGGAGCAGATTTATTTCGAGGTGGACCGCCGCTCCAAACTCGAAGCGCTGTCCCGGCTAATCGACGTGAACGATTTCCGCTCCGGCATCATCTTCTGCAGCACCAAGATCATGGTCGACGATCTCGATGAGCACCTGCACGCCCGCGGTTATGCGGTCGACCGGCTGCACGGGGATCTCAGTCAGGCGCAGCGCAACCGCGTGATGGAGAAATTCCGCGAACGGAAGTTTGAGTTTCTGGTCGCCACCGATGTCGCCGCGCGCGGGCTCGACGTCGATGACCTCGAGGTGGTGTTCAATTTCGACCTGCCGAACGATGCCGAGGACTACACGCACCGCATCGGACGCACGGGTCGCGCCGGCCGCAAGGGCAAGGCCTTCACCTTCGTGAGCGGGCAGGAGATCTACAAGCTGCAGAGCATGGTGCGGTGGGCGAAGCTCGACGTGCGGCGCGGACGGATTCCGTCGCTCGACGAGGTCGAGGAGGCGCGCGTCAACGTGTTCTTCGAGCGGATTCGGGCGGTGCTCGACGCGCGCGATTTCAAGCCGCACGATCGGATGGTCGACCGCCTGCTCGATCAGGGATACGCGAGCACGGACATCTGCTCCGCCCTGATTCACCTGTTGCAGGGCGGGGGGGGCGCCGGCGCGCCGGCGCCCCAGGGGGCCGCGGCTTTGCCGGCGGGAGCAGGCGCGGCCACCACTCCGCCGCCGGTGGAGGAACACGGAGCGAGTCGGCCGTCCGAACGCCCGGTGGCGCCCGCGCGGCCCGGGCCCAAAGTGAAGTACGAGCGTCCGGCGCGCACCGGGCGCGAGGAGGGCATGGCGACGTTATTTCTCAACGTCGGCCGAAAACAACTCGTGACGCCCGCCGATCTCGTCGGGAAGATCGCCGGCGTCACCCGCCTGCCGGCCACCGTGGTTGGTGCCATCGACATCCATCAGCGGCACAGTCTCGTGGACGTCGCAGCGGATCGGGCCGACGTGATTCTGGCCAAGCTCGCCGGCATCCGGCTGAAGGGCGTCGTGCTCGCGCCGGCGCTTGCCGGGCAGGAGACGGGCTGAAGGGACTCGCAATCGTCGTTGTAGGCGGGGCAACCCCGTCGGGCCCAAGCGCCCTGGCGCAAGACGCGGGGCGGGGGCGCCCTGCCTACAAGATCAACCGGCCTTCGATTCGCCCCGCCCGCAACCTCAGCCCACCCGCGGCCGCATCGCGGCGAGGTGCTCCGGGGTGCTGCCGCAGCAGCCGCCGATGATGCGGGCGCCGGCGGCCAGGAGGCGTGGGACGGCGGCGGCAAATTCCGCGGCGGACTCGGCGTAGGAGATCTTCCCGTCGCGGAGGATCGGCGAACCGGCGTTGGGCTGCACGATCACCGGAGCACCGCGGGCGGCGGCGGCGAGTTCGCGGGTAAGCTGCTCGTAATCGTCGAGCGAAAGTTCGGTGCCGCAATTGGCCCCGACCACCGCCGCGCCGGCGTCGAGCGCGCGCCCGACCGCTTCCGCGACGGTTGTGCCCATCATCGTGCGGTAACCCACGGCGCTGCGCTGAAAGGCGTAGGTGGCAGCGACGACGGCCGCACCCGCCGCTCGCGCAGCGCCCACGGCGAGTTCCATTTCGGCCGGATCGGACATGGTCTCGACCAGAATTGCGTCCGCGCCGCCGGCCAGCAACGCCGCGGCCTGGCGCCGGAATGCCTCCGCCGCCACTTCGGGCGACGTCTCGCCCAACGGCTCCAACAACCCGCCGCAAGGACCGATGTCGCCGAGCACCCAGGCGCGTTCGTCGGCAATCTCGCGGGCGAGGCGGGCGGCGGCCAGGTTGATCTCGTCGGCCTGCGCCTCGAGCCCGTGGCCGGCGAGCACGAGGGTCGTCCCGCCGAAGGAATTGGTCGTGAGGAGGTCCGAGCCAGCGTCGAGATACCGGCGGTGCAGTTCGCGCACCCGATCCGGGTGGTCGAGATTCCAGCGTTCGCCGCAGGTTCCCGGAGGGAGGCCCATCGACTGGAGTTGCGTGCCGGTGGCGCCGTCGCCGAGCAGGGGCCGGCGGGCGAGGGTATCGAGCAGGGAGGTTTGCATGCGTGAAAGGGATCAGCTTCCGGCCTGATTGTAGTCGCGGATGGCGTCGAGCATCGCGACCACGTTCGCCACCGGGGTCAGGGCCTGGAGGTTGTGGATGGTGTTGAACACGAATCCGCCGCCCGGGGCAAACACCCGCAGCCGTTCGAGAACCTGCGCCCGCACCTCCTCCGGCGTGCCGAAGGGCAGGGTGTGCTGGGTGTCGACGCCGCCGCCCCAGAAGACCAGCCGGTCGCCGAACTGCGCCTTCAACCGTGCCGGATCCATGCCGGTGGCCGAACATTGCACGGGGTTGAGGATGTCGAAGCCGCAGTCGAGGAAGTCCGGGATCAGCGGCCACACTGCGCCGCACGAGTGCTTGAACGTCTTCCAACGGGTGTGCCGGTGCACCCAGTCGTTGACGCGGCGGTAGTAGGGCGCGAAGAGAGTGTTGAACGTCTCGCGTGAGAGGAACTGCGACGTCTGCGTGCCAAAGTCGGTGCCACACACGAAGTGCACGTCGACCGCATCGCCGGCCAGGCGGGCAAGGGTGGCGAGATTGTCCAGCGCGACCTCGCACTGGCGGGTGAAGACGGCGTGGATGTAGTCGGGCCGCTCGACGAGCGAGACGTACCACTCGGTCACGTCGCGGATTCCGCGTGGATGCTTGAGGAAGACCGCCGGCACCAGCGCGATGTCGCCGAAGCCGGTGCCGCCGAAGCTGGCGTGGACCGCCCGCCGGCTGCCGCGCACCCGGGCGAACTCGCGCTCCCAGTGCGCGAGGTCCCCCGCGTCGAGCGGGCGGAATTCCTCGCAGTTGTCCGCCGGATCGATCCGGGCCTCGTCCAGCGGCGGCTGGCGGACGATGGCGTCGAAAAAATAGCCGCCGGCCGGCAGGTGGCCGCTGGGCGGCACGGTGGCATCGCCCTCGGGAAACAGGTAGACATCGCCCGTCGGTTCCTCGCGCGGCCGAAAGCCGCCGGGCACGAGCAGCACCTGGCCCCAGGGCGCCTGCCATTCGCGCCAGTCCTCCCGGGGGAAGCCGAACATCGTGCCGCGGCCGCTCACGCCCTCGACGTCGGCGCCGAGCGCGTCCAGCAAGTCCGGCTCGACGTCACCGAGCATCTGATACGGTTCCCACACGCGCACCGGCCGCTCCTCCAGGCCGAAATGCCGGCGCAGGGCGGCTACGACGGTGCAGTGGAGGCCGGTCACGCCCGTGCTGCCGAAGTCCACCGGCACCGGTCCGGGGCGGTGGGCCAGCGCGTGGAGGACCTTGTCGCGGGAGGTCATGCGCGCAGGACGGCCGATCCCAGGTGTTCCCGCGGGCCCGGCCGCCGCCGGCGGCTCACGCGGCCGCGCCTACGAGGCGGCGGACGAGGTCGACCGCCGACCCGGCATCGGCCGCGTAGCCGTCGGCACCGATCTCGTCGGCGAATTCCTGGGTGACCGGGGCGCCGCCGACCACGATCTTGGTGGTGGACAGGCCGGCGGCGCGCAGGGCGGTGACGGCGTCCTTCATCGCGGGCATGGTCGTGGTCAGCAGGGCGGAGATGCCCACAATGTTGGCCTGATGCTCGCGGGCGGCGGCCACGTAGCGATCGGGCGGGACGTTGGTGCCGAGGTCGACCACGGCGAAATTGGCTCCGCGCCACATCATGGCCACGAGGTTTTTGCCGATGTCGTGCAGGTCGCCCTGCGCGGTTCCGATCACCGCGGTGTACTTGGGCTTGATCCCGGCGGCGACGAGCAGCGGCTCGAGAATCTTGAGCGCCTCCTTCATGGCCCGGGCGGCGATCAGCATCTCGGGGACGAAGATCTCGTTGCGCCGGAATTTCTCGCCGACGATTGCCATGCCGGGCACCAGGCCCTGCTCAACCACGGCCGCGGGCGGGGTCCCGGCGGCGAGGAGTTCCTGGGTGAGGCGGATGGCGTCGGTGCGTTTGCCGGCGGCGACAGCCTCGGTGAGTTCGGGGAAGGAAGCCATGTGGGCGAGCATGGAAACCGGCGTGGACAAGACAAACCAGAAGCGCCTACGGTCCGCCGCGGTGCTTTCCGTCCCTCCACTTGCCGTCATCGCCTGCAATGTCCTCGAGGAGGAAGTGCGGTATTACGCGGAGCCGCTGCCGCACGTGCGGCGCCTCGATTTCCTGCCGCAGGGGCTGCACAACGAGCCGGTGCGCCTGCAACGGGAACTGCAGGTGGCGGTCGACCGTGCCGAGGCGGATACCGGGATCGGGGCGATCGCGCTTGTCTACGGGCTGTGCAGCCGGGGCGTCGAGGAACTGCGGCATGCGCGCTGCCCGATCGTCATCGCTCGGGCGCATGACTGCGTGACGCTTTTTCTCGGCGACAAGGAGCGCTACGCGGCCTACCTGAGCGAACACCCGGGCACCTACTGGTACAGCCCGGGGTGGATCAAGAGCCACGCCCCGCCCGGGCCGGACCGCGAGGCGCGGTTGCGCCGCGAGTACGCGGCGAAGTTCGATCCCGAGGACGTGGAGTACCTGATGGAGATCGAGCGCGGCTGGATCGCGAAATACAATCGGGCCACCTACGTCGGCCTCGGCGTGGGCGAGACCGCGCGGGACGTAGCTTACACGCGTCATTGCGCGGGGTGTCTCGGCTGGTCGTTCGACCAGGTGCGGGGGGATCCGAGGCTGCTGGTGGATCTGCTCGCGGGCCGCTGGGACGAATCGCGTTTCCTCGTCGTGCCGCCGAATCACGGCATCCGGCTGACGGCGGACGAGACGATCATCCGCGCCGTGCCGTTGCGGTCGTGAGTGCGGTGCGCCTGCAGATCGAAGGGCCCGGAGGCGCACGCGAGTTGTCCGTGGACGGCGCCGAGGCGGCGCTGCCCCTGTCGGAACTGCTGGCGCGACGGGGCCTGCCCCTCAACACGCGCTGCGGCGGGCGGGGATTGTGCGCTGGTTGTGAGATCGAGCTGCGGGCGGGCCGCCTCGTCCGGACGGGGGACGGCACTGCGCCGGAGCGGGGGCCGGAGGGGATTCTGCGCGCCTGCCAGGTCCGGTTGCCGGCGGGTGGAGAGGTTGCGATTGCGGTGCCGCCGCGCTCGCTGTTGCGCCATCAACCGGCGGTCGTCGCGGAATTCCAGGTGCGCATTCCCTGGGCGTGCGATCCGCTGGAGCCGGAGGCGCGCTACGGGGCGGCGGTGGATGTCGGCACGACCACCGCGGCTCTGCTGCTGGTGGACCTCGCCGATGGCCGGGTGTTGGCGGAGCAGTCGGCCTTCAATGCGCAGATTGCGCAGGGCGAGGACGTACTGACGCGGATTCAGCGGTGTACCACCGACAAGGCGGCGGTCGCGCAACTCCAGCGTGCGATCGCCGCGGAGACCCTGCAGCCGCTGCTCACCGCCGCCGCCGCTCAGGCCGGCGTCGCTCTGGCCGAGATCGGCGCGATGGTGGTGTCCGGCAACACCACCATGCAGCATCTGCTGGCAGGAGTGGATCCGACGCCCTTGGGCACGCATCCGTTCACACCGGTGTTTCTCGAGCACCGACGGTATGCGCCGCGGCAACTCGGGCTCGCGTTCGGCGGCACCGGCGCCGCCGTGCACCTGCTGCCGGGGCCGGCGGCGTACGTCGGGGCGGATCTGGCCGCGGGACTCGTGGCGACGGGCATGATTTACGACGAGGGTCCGGTGCTGCTGGTCGACGTCGGCACCAACGGCGAGATTATCGCCAAAGTTGGGGCCCGCCTCGTCGGCTGCGCCACCGCCGCCGGGCCGGCCTTCGAGGGGGCGGGGCTCTCCTGCGGGGTCCGCGGCGTTACCGGTGCCATCGAGCGAGTGCGGCTGGCAGCGGCTCCGTTTGCGGTCGAGTGCGAGGTCATCGGCGGCGGGGCGCGGCCGATTGGGCTGTGCGGCTCCGCGTACGTGGATTTTCTCTGGGAAGGGCGGCGGACCGGAATCCTCGGACCTGCGGGGCGGTTCACCCCCGGACTCGCCGCCCAGGCGGGCGACGCCCTGGTGCAACGGAAATGGGGATACAAGCTGCGGCTGCATCCGCACGGCGCCTCGGGGCCGATCTGGATCTCCGAAGTCGACATTGCCCGCCTCCTTCAGGCCAAGGCGGCGATCGCGGCTGGCATCACCACACTCCTCGGGGTGATCGGCGCTGCGCCACGGGACGTCCGCACCGTTTACCTCGCGGGTGGATTCGGGATGCACCTGTCGATCGAACACGCGCTCGGGTGCGGGCTGCTGCCCGGCTTCGCCGCGTCCCAGATTTGCGTGGTGGGCAACACCTCCCTCGGGGGGGCCTTCCTGGCGCTCAACGATCGCAGCCTGCTCGAGGAGATGAAGACGGCCTGCCACCGGCTCGAGGCGCTCGAACTCAACCTGCAGCCGGGATTCGAGGACGCCTATATCGATCACCTGGCGTTGTGAGCGTCGCGGCCGCGCGACGCCGGGGATCGGCTGGCATCGGCGGTCCGGCGGCTCCGGCTCCGACAAAGCGAGCGACCCGCCCGGCGTGGCACACGGCGTCGCGCGCTGGGTCCGCGGAGGCAGAGTGAGGAGCGGGTGGCTCGTCGGGCGCCGCCTGCGGAAGGCATTCCCGCCGCCCACGTCCTTGACACTGTCGCTCGCCCCTCGTTATTGCCGTGGCCCCGTATGGAAGCTGCGCTCGACCAACCGGTCCTGGTGCTGAACCGCCTGTGGCAGGCGGTGAACGTCATCGGCGCGCGTCGTGCCTTCGGGCTCCTCGCACGGGGGCATGCGCAGGTGGTCCACCATCACGAAGACGATTTCCGCACGTTTTCGATGCTGGATTGGATCGATTTTTCGACCCACAACCCGCCCCTGGCCGCGCTCGAGGCGGTGCACACACCGACGCGTGTCATCCGCCTGCCGCGCGTCATTCTGCTGACGTTTTTCGACAAACTGCCCTGCAAGGAGCTCAAGCTTACGCGCAACAACGTCTTCGAACGCGACAAGGCGACCTGCCAGTATTGCGCCCGGGTGCTGCCCCGGGAACAGCTCAATCTCGATCATGTGATCCCGCGCGACTACGGCGGGAAGACCACCTGGGAGAACATTGTCTGCTCGTGCATCAAGTGCAACACGCGCAAGGCCAACCGCCTTCCGCACGAGGCCGGCATGCGCCTCATCCGCAAGCCGGTCCGCCCGAAGTGGCGGCCGGTCATTTCGATCGTCCTCGGCAACCAGCACCACGAGCATTGGAAGGACTTCCTCGACGTCGCCTATTGGAACGTCGAACTCGAGGAGTGAGCGACCGGCTCCGGCGGAGGTTTCGGGTTGGCCGGCCCGCGAAAGCGTCGCACGCTGCGGGCATGGCGACCTTTCCTCCCGCGGTTCCGGTGCTCGTGCTCGGGTTGGGCAACGACATCCTGACCGACGATGCGATCGGGCTCGAGGTGGTCGCCGCGGCGCGGGTCCGACTCGCCGACGAGCCGCGCGTCGAGGTTCGCGCCACCACCGAAATGGGGCTGGCGCTGCTCGACGAGATTGCCGGCCGCGAAGGGCTGGTGTTGGTCGATGCCGTGCAGACCGGCCGCGCCGAACCGGGAGCGGTGAGCGAACTCGAACCGGCGGCACTCACTGGGGGGCTGTGCACGATGCCGCATTTTCTCGGTCTGCGCGAGACGCTCGCCCTAGGCGGCCTGCTTGGCCTGCCGATGCCCGCCCAGGTGCGGGTGGTTGCCATCGAGGTGGCGGATCCCTTTACGCTCGGCAACGAGCTCACGCCGGCCGTGGCCGCCGCGGTGTCGCCGGCGGCGGAGCGGGTGGCCGCCCTGGCCCGTGAACTCGCGGGAGCGTGCGCCGCCGGTTGATGCTCCAATGCAGCACTCACTCACCACCCGGTTCGCTTTTGTTTCCACCCCTTCCTGATGCCTCGCTTGAATGTCCGCCAGATGTGGGCCGCCAAGCTCGCGGGCCGGCCCGTGCCGGCGGCGCAGGCCGTGCCGCGGGCGGCAGCGACTGATGCGGTGTCGTCCTTGCGCGTCCGGGCGCGATCGCCTTTTGCGGGGCGGGTGCTGGGCATCGACCCCTCGCTGCGGGGCACGGGCCTGGCATTGATCGAGTTTGCGGCCGGCCGCCCGCCGGTGCTGCTGCGGTGCGAGACCGTGCGCGTGCCGGCGCGGCAGACGATGGCGGAGGCGCTGGCGGAGATCCATCGGCGCGTGAGCCACTTCCTGGGCGGGAGTGGCGTGCGGCACGTGGCGCTGGAACAGACGATCTACGTGCAGAACATCCGCACGGCGCAGATCCTGGGCGCGGCCCGGGGGGCGGCGATCGCTGCGGCGGCGCTCCAGTCGCTGCCCGTTTTCGAATATCCTCCGCTGCGGGTGAAACAGGCGGTGGTTGGTGCCGGGCGCGCCAGCAAGGAGCAGATGGCGAGGACGGTCATGGCCCTGCTCGGCCATGGGCGGCCGCTGGCGCTCGACGAGGCGGATGCTGCCGGGGTCGCGCTTTGCCACGCGTTCACCTGGCGCGAGTAGCGGGCGGGACGTTCAGATCAACCCGAGCTTCATCTTTCCCTCCTCGGAAATCATCTGCTGATTCCAAGGCGGCTCCCAAGTGATGCGCACCTCGGCATCGCTCACCCCGGGCACGAGGAGAATCTTGGTCTTGGCGTCCTCGGCGATGGCCGGACCCATGCCGCAGCCGGGCGCGGTGAGAGTCATGGCGACGTTGACGCGATAGCCGGCCTCAGGGTTGGCAGGCTTTTCGACGTCCATCGAGTAGACGAGGCCGAGGTCGACGATGTTGACCGGGATCTCGGGATCGTAGACCTGCCGGAGCTGCGCCCAAATCGCCTCGGGATCGGGGGCGCCGTCGGCGAGGGTCGAGGCGGACACCGTGGAACTGGCGACCTGTTCGCCGAGCGCGTCGCCGTCGCGGCCGTCGATGCGGAACAGACCGAAGTCCGTCTGCACCGTATAGCTTCCGCCGAGGGTCTGGTGGAGGAAGAGGCGCGTGCCGCCGGGCAGGGTCTGCTTGTCCCCGGAGGGAATCTGGGTGGCGGTGACGTCGCGGGAAAGGCTGCGTTCGCGGTTCATGGCGGCGTGAGTCAACTGGTGCGTTTGAACTTGGACTGGATCAGGTTGCGCAGGGCGGTGTGGAGGTCGTCGCTGGACAGGCGGTTGAGGACGTCCTCGAAGAAACCGAAGGTGAGCAATTCATCGGCGGCGGCCTTGGCGATGCCACGGGACTGGAGGTAGAATTCCTGTTCGGGGTCGATGCGCGAGGTGGTGGCGCCGTGGGTGCAGCGCACGTCGTTGGCCTGAATTTCGAGGCCGGGGAGGGAGTTGGCCTCGGCGTCGTCGCTGAGCATCAGGTTGCGGTTGCTCTGGTAAGCGTCGGTCTTCTGGGCGTCGGGATCGACGATGATAAGGCCGGAGAAGATCGTCTTCGCCCGTTCCATGAGGGCATTCTTGTAGAGCAGGTCCGATTTGGTGTTCGGGGCCTGGTGGATCTGGAGAGTGCGTTGGTCGAACTCCTGATCGTCGTGGGCGACGGTGAGGGAGAGCATCTCGGAGAAGGCGCCGGGAGCCTGGAGTTGGGAGAGGGACTCGTGGCGAGCCTGGCGGGCGCCGAGGTGGACGTTGAGCGACTGCACGCGGGCGTCGCGGCGGACCACGGTGGAGTTGGACTGGAGTGAAAGGGCGGCGTGGCTCCAGTCCTGTTTGCCGATGTAGGTGATCTGGGCACCGTGGCCGGCATAGAGGTCGTTGGCGCCGACGCAAAGCTGCCGTTCGGTGTCGGCGGCGGAGCCGAAGTAGTCGATGACGGTGACGCGGGCGTTTTCCCCGGCGACAACGAGGGTGTGCGGGAAGACGGCGGCATCGGTGCCCAGCGCGTAGGTGAAGACGCCGATGGGCGCATCGATTTCGACGCCACGGGGCACATGGATGAAGGCGCCGTCGGCCAGGAAGGCCTCGTGGAGGGCGGAGAACTTGGCCGAGCCGAGCTTGGCAGGCTGGGCGAGCAGGTGTTCGCGCACAAGGTCGGGATGTTCGACGAGGGCGTGTTGGAGGGTGTCGATGACAACGCCGCGGGCCGCGAGTTCGGAGGCGAACACTTCGCGCGAGTGGAGCCGGCTGTTGGCGAAGATAAGCTTGGCAGTCTTCCGGATGCCGATCGACGAATGCGGCACCTGGGTGGCCGGCGCGGCGGGGGCGAATCCGCCGAGGGTGAGCCCGGCGAGGTTGCTGAAACGCCAGGCCTCGTCGTTACGCGACGGGAGCGGGAGTGCGGCGAAGCGTTCGTACGCGGCCCGCTTGCGTTCGAGCCACCAGGCCGGGAGAGCGTCAGGCAGGTCGGCGAGGTGGGCCTGGAAGGCGTCGCGGGTGAAGGCGCCCAGCGCAGAGCTGGTGGCGGCGGGGGAGGGGAGAGTGGTGGCAGACATCGGCAGAGTTCTTTCTTCTTTCTCTTAATCTTAATCTTTCTCTTTCTCTCCCGCTCATCCTCCCGTGCTTTCTCCCGGACGGAGAAAGATAAAGAGAAAGAGGGAAGAGAAAGAGGGCAGGACTCAACCCACCGAGCCCTCCATTTCGAGGTCGATGAGGCGCTTGAGTTCGACCGAATATTCCATCGGGAACTGGCGGGCGAGGTCGTTGATGAAGCCGTTGACGGCCAGGCTCATGGCCTGGCCCTCGGTGAGTCCCCGCTGCTGCATGTAGAAAATCATTTCCTCGTTCACCTTCGAGACGGAGGCCTCGTGCTGCACGTAGTTCCGGTCGCCGCGCACGGTGATCGCCGGGTAGGTGTCGGTGCGGCTGTTGGTGTTGATCAACAGCGCGTCGCATTCGGTGTTGTTCTTGCAGCCCTTGAGACGCTTCGGGATGTGGATCTGGCCACGGTAGGTCGCCCGGCCCTGGCCGACGCTAATCGACTTGGAGACAACGTTGGAGGTCGTCTCGTCGGCCGCGTGGATCATCTTGGCGCCGGTGTCCTGATGCTGGCCGTCGTTGGCAAGGGCGATGGAAATCACTTCGCCGCGCGCTTTGCGGCCCTTGAGCACGACTCCCGGGTACTTCATGGTCAGGCGCGAGCCGATGTTGCAGTCGATCCACTTGATCTCAGCCTCCTCGTGGGCGAGGCCGCGCTTGGTGACGAGGTTGAAGACATTGTTCGCCCAGTTCTGGACGGTGATGTACTGGATCTTGGCGCCCTTGAGCGCGACGAGCTCGACCACGGCGCTGTGGAGCGTGGACGTGGAGAACTTCGGGGCGGTGCAGCCCTCCATGTAAGTGACCTCGGCGCCTTCGTCGGCGATGATGAGCGTGCGTTCGAACTGGCCGAAGTTCTCCGCGTTGATGCGAAAGTACGCCTGCAGCGGCTGGGCGACCTTGACGCCCTTGGGTACGTAGATGAAGGAGCCGCCGGAGAACACCGCGCTGTTCAGGGCGGAAAATTTGTTGTCGCTGGTCGGGATCACCTTGCCGAACCACTTGCGGAACAGCTCGGGGTGTTCGCGCAGGCCCTCGGTGGAATTCATGAAGATCACGCCCTGCTTCGCGACGAGATCCTTCACGTTGGAGTAGGCGGCTTCGGAATCGAATTGTGCCTCCACGCCGGCGAGGTACTTGCGCTCCTGCTCCGGAATCCCGAGGCGCTCGAAGGTCTTTTTGATGTCATCCGGAACCTCATCCCAAGTGCGCTTGGGCTTCTGGCCCTGCGCGAGATAGTAGCGGATCTTGTCGAAGTGGATGTTCTCGAGGTCGCGGGTTGCCCAGTGGGTGGGCATGGGTTTGGCTTGAAAGACCTTCAGGGCGTTGAGTCGGAAGTCGCGAATCCAGGCGGCCTCCTTCTTGACCGAGCTGATGTAGTCGATCGTCCGCTCGCTGAGGCCGGTCCCGGCGTCGAATTCGTAAGCGACGTCGTACTTGAAGTCGCCCTTGGTCTGGTCGATGCCAGCGACGGGGTTCTCCGGCAGTTCTTCGACGGCGGAGGCGGCGGGCGGGGAATCGAGGTCGTAGTTTCGTTTCATGGCGGGCGCGGCGTGGTGGGGGGGCGGGGTGTCAGGCGGCGCTGGCGGCCAGTTCCTTCTTTACCCAATCATAACCCTTGGCCTCGAGTTCGAGGGCGAGGGACTTGTCGCCGCTCTTCACAATGCGGCCATCGTACATCACATGGACGAAATCCGGCACGATGTAGTTCAGGAGCCGCTGGTAGTGAGTGATGAGCAGCACTCCGAGGGCGGGGCCGCGCAGGGCGTTCACACCTTCCGCGACGATCCGCAACGCGTCGATGTCGAGGCCGGAGTCGGTTTCGTCCATCACGGCGATCTTGGGTTCGAGCATCGCCATCTGGAGGATTTCGCACCGCTTCTTTTCACCGCCCGAGAAGCCCTCGTTGACCGCGCGGGAGGTGAACTTCCGGTCGATCTTGAGCATGTCCATCTTGGAGTAGAGACGCTTGTAGTAGGCGGTGGCGTCGATCTCCTCACCCTCGGGCAGGCGGGCCTGGACGGCGGCACGGAGGAAGTTGGCGATGGAAACGCCGGGGATCTCGCTTGGGTACTGGAAGGCGAGGAACAGCCCGCAACGGGCGCGTTCGTCGGCCTCGCGCTCCAGGATCGACTGGCCGTCGAGCAGGATGTCGCCGCCCGTGATCGTGTAGTCGGGGTGCCCGGCGACCACCTTGGCGAGGGTCGACTTGCCGGTGCCGTTGGGCCCCATGATGGCGTGGACTTCGCCGCTGGTGATCGTGAGCGAGAGGCCCTTGACGATCGGTTTATCGCCGATGGAGGCGTGGAGGTCTTGGATGACGAGCGAGGACATGGCTGGAGTGAAAGGAGACGGAGGCGAGGGTGGGGCGGTGCGTTGGATTGAAATGACGAGAGTGGTGCGAGCGGGCGCTGAATTCAGGCTGCGGGCGGAGTGGCGGCGCGGCCGCGG